>NZ_CP060397.1:2448212-3060265 GCF_015840715.1 Synechococcus sp. CBW1004
CGCCGCGGGGGCCGCCCTGGCCTGACCCGGTCGCTGGATCCGGCCCAGGTCGGCCTGTTCAACGGGGTGGATGCCGCCATCCACGCGCTGTTCCACGCCTACGGCGACCGGGGCGACACGCTGCTCACCACCAGCCCCACCTTCGGCTACTACAGCCCCTGTGCCCAGATGCAGGGCATGGCGATCGAGGCGATCCCCTACGACCTGCCGGATTTCGCCTTCCCCTTGCAGGCGATCCGCCAGGCCCTGCAGCAGCCCCGGAGCGGCCGGCCGCCGCGGCTGCTGCTGCTCTGCAACCCCAACAACCCCACCGGCACACGCCTGGCCCCGGAGCCGATCCGGGAGCTGGCGGCATCCGCACCTGACACCCTGGTGGTGGTGGATGAGCTGTATGAGGCCTTCACGGGCGACAGCGTGCTGCCGCAGGCCGATTTCAACGCCATCCCCAATCTGCTGGTGCTGCGCTCGCTGGCCAAGACCGCGGGTCTGGCGGGGCTGCGCATCGGCTTCGCGATCGGCCATGCGGCCGTGGTCGATCGCATCAGCCGGGTCACCGGCCCGTATGACATCAACAGCTTCGCCGTCACCGCGGCCTTCGCCGCCCTGGAGGACCAGGACTACGTCGAGGCCTACGTCGCTGAGGTGACGCGCGCGCGCAATTGGCTGGTGGGACAGTTGCAGGCCGCCGGCGTGCGCCACCACGCCGCAGGGGGCAATTACCTGCTGCTCTGGCCCACCCAGGATCCGGAGATGGTGGAGCAACGGCTGAAGCACGAGGCGGGCATCCTGGTGCGCTCGATGGCCGGCAAGGCGCTGATCGATGGCTCGCTGCGGGTGAGCCTCGGCACCAGCGAGCAGATGCAGCGGTTCTGGGCGGCCTATGCCGCGATCGAATCGCTCAAGGCATGAGCGCAGGCGCCGTCGCCACGCCTCAACGCATCACCTGAATCACGGTCTGATCCCCCAGCGGCGGCACCAGCGACAGGGAGGCGCCGCCTCGCACCACCTGAGTGGGGGCCATGGCCTGCAGGAACGGCTCCATCAAGCCCTGATCGCAGCTCGGCGAGGGAGAGCCGTTGCGGTATTGCACCGGAATCACCCGGCGCGGCTGCAACTCCCTGACCACCGCCGCCGCCTCGGCGCCGGTGTACACCTTGGCACCGCCGCCCACACCGATGATCAGCACGTCGGGTCGGCCCAGCAGCACCCGGTCCTCGGGCTTCAAGGAAGCGGCGGTGCCGCCCAGGTGGGCGAACTCAAGGCCGCCCTGCTTCCATCGCCAGAGCGTGGCCAGGCCGAAGCGGCGGCCGCCCACCCGGTCATGGGGGGCGGCGATGCCCTCGATCTGCAGCCCCGCCACCCGGTAGGAACCCGGCCTGACCAGGAAGCGTCCTCTCGCGACCTGGGCGCCTTCATCCTTCAGGCGGCTGCTGGCCAGGATCACATCGGCGCTGACGCGGGGTTCCGGCAGGCCGGCGGCGCAGCCCACCGCCTGGAACGGATTGAGCAGCACCGTGGCACCACCGCCCCGGATCAGCAGCGCGCTGTGGCCGTAGCTGGTGATCGTGACGCCGCCTCCGGCGGCGCGGGCCGGGGCCTGCAGACCCGGAGACGAGGAGAGTGCCAGAGCTGACGCCGCCAGCGTCAGTGCCAGACCAGGCCGGAACAGCCCGCGGCCGGTCAATCCGAAACAGGTCATGGCCGGCGTGGTGGCAACAGCGTCGGCGCGAAGCTAGCAGTGGCGTCAGGCCGGAACCGCCGCCACACCGGCCTCAGGCGCGAACGCCGTCGCCTGGCGCAGGAAATTGGCCAACAGCCGGTGGCCCGCCTCGGTGAGCACGCTCTCGGGATGGAACTGCACCCCCTGCAGGTGTGGATAGTCGCGATGGCGCAGGCCCATGATCGTGCCGTCCTCCAGCCAGGCGGTGATCTCCAGGCACTCGGGCAGGCTCCCGCGCTCCGCCACCAGGCTGTGATAGCGGGTGGCCGTGAGCGGATCGGGCAATCCCTCGAACACACCCTGACCGCTGTGGCGCACGGGCGACGTCTTGCCGTGCATCAGCTCTCCGGCGCGCACCACACGACCACCGAACACCTGAGCGAGGCACTGGTGCCCAAGGCAGACCCCCAGGGTCGGCGTGGTGGGGCCGAGCTGGCGCAGCACCTCCAGGCAGATACCGGCCTGATCCGGATCACCGGGGCCGGGCGAGATCAGGATCGCCGCCGGCGCCAGGGCTCGGATCTGCTCGACGGTGAGGGCATCGTTGCGCTCCACCCGCACCGTGCGGGCCAGGGGATGCTCGGCCGCCAGCTCACCCAGGTACTGCACCAGGTTGAAGGTGAAGCTGTCGTAGTTGTCGAGAACCAGGAGCATCGCGAAGGACGGCGGATCGGGCCGGTGCCTAGAGGCCGAGACGATGCAGCAGCGGCGGCACCAGCAACAGCAGGGCAATCATCATCGACGACAGCGCCGCCACGAGGACGGCTGCGGCGGCGCAGTCCTTGGCGATGCGCGCCAGCGGGTGAAACTGGCGGCCGATCGCCAGATCGACGACGGCTTCGGTGGCGGTGTTGAGCAGCTCGAGCACCAGCACCGCGGCCACCGTGAGCACAAGCACCGCGAGGCGATCGGGGCTGAGCTGCAGCCACAGCCCCAAGCCGAAGACCAGCGCACCTGTGAACACATGAATGCGGAAGTTGCGCTGGCTGGCGAAGCCATAGGCCAGACCCTGGGCCGCATAGCGGAAGCTGGCCGGCAGATCGCCCGCCACCTTCCAGGCCCCCACCCTCAGCCGGCGACCTCGGCGATGCACCTCCGCCCCCAGATCGTGGGTGCCCCCCTCGCCGCGTCCCACCTGCCGCAGCGGAGGAGGAGTGTCATCGGGACGGGGCATCGGCATCAGCGGCGGCACACCCGTGTGGTCGGCACACTACCGCTCCTTTCCGGCAACGGAAGCCCCCAGCGACAGGCGAGGCGCCCCTGCGCCGGGGCGGGCCGGAAGCGCACAGGCCCCCGAAGGCTCAGTCCGGGATCGCGCGGCCGGCAGGCACCGCCGCCAGCAGCGCCTCCTGACGGGCCAGCATCGCCGCCAGGCTGTCCTCATCGGGGTGATCCCAGCCGAGCAGATGCAACAGGCCATGGCTGGCCAGGAACAGCAGCTCCCGCGGCAGGTCATGGCCGTGCTCCCCGGCCTGGCGGGCGGCCGTTTCCACCGAGATGACGATGTCTCCCAGCTCCAGCGGCTCACCGGCATCCTCCGGGTCGTCGCCCTCAAGCCCGCTTGACAGGGGCATCGGCGGGGCGTCGTCCAGCCCCTCATCCTGGGCCGCGAAGGCCAGCACATCGGTGGGGCCGGCCTTGCCGCGCCAGTCGGCGTTCAACGCGGCGATCTCGGCGTCATCCAACAGGCTCAGGCCGGCGCTGTAGGCCTGCGACTGCAGCTCCGCAGGCAGCTCCGCAGACAACTGACCGAGCCAGCAAGCCAGCAGCCCCTGCCAGATCGCCTCGGCCTGCAGGGGATCGAGCCAGACGCCCCCGGCCTGCAGCAGCTCCGGCGGGAGAGCCTCGGCGGCTGAGAAGGCCAGGTCGAGGTCCACCGCGGCGGCAGCACCGATGGGGGGCGAAGGAGAACCGGCCCGATCCGAAAGGTCGCTCACTGTTCAGCCCCCGGGGAGCTGGGGCCGGCCCAGCCAGGCGATCAGCACCAGGAAGCCTGTGAGTCCAAGGGCGGTAAGGCCGAAATGGAACAGGCTCTGGCGGCCCTTGCGAACCATGTTGCGCATCGCCAGCTTGACGAAGCTCTGGCGCTCCGGCTGGGCCGGGGCCGCGGCGGGCGGGGCGGAGGATGGCTCGCTCATGGGTGAAATCAGGTGTCGGCGGGGAGGCGCTCCAGGGTGCCCGGCCAGGCCAGGATCGCGCGATCGGCGGTGAGCAGGCAGGCCCGGTGGCGAAGCGCGGTGGCGGTGATGAAGCGATCCGCCGGATCGGCGTGGAACCCATTCAAATCCGCACCCAGCAGCGCCGTGGCGCCATCGAGGGGCAGCTCCAGCAGACCAGCCCCCAGCCAGTCGCTCCGCCACTGTGAGGCAGGGCGGCGCAGGTCGATGCGACCCCGCTGATGCAACAGGGCCGCCTCCCAGAAGCTGATGGCACTGACGGCCACACGGCCGGCCGGCCAGGCCTGGGAGATCGCCTGCCTGGCCACGGCACCGAGGTTGGCGTCATCGCGATCGAGCCAGAGCAACACGTGGGTGTCAAGCAGGATCACCCCAGGGCCTCCCATGGTTCATCCAGGGGAGCCAGAACATCGCCGAGCAGCTCGAGATCCGGATGGAGCCCGAAGGGAGAGGCAGGGCGGGTGAGGGAACAGGGATGCAGCTCCGCCACAGGGCGCCCGTTCTTGGTGATCACCAGCACGTCGCCATCCCGTGCCACTTCATCCATCAGGCCCAGGCAACGGGCCTTGAACTGGCTTGCACTGATTGTGCGGCGCATGGCGTGGAGGAGGCGCTGAGGCCAGCCTAGACGCTGATGACCATGAGAATGACCATGGTCATCAGGTGAACAGGCGGCTGATTCCCCGGGCTCCCGGGGTGGCCGCAGCGGCGCTCACACGGGGCTCGGCCTCACCCCGCGCCCTCAGCCTTCCGGCTCGGCACCCACCTCGACGCCGGCATGCAGCAGGCTCTGGATGAACGGGTCGAGATCGCCGTCCATCACCCCCTGCACGTCGGTGGTCTCGTGCTGGGTGCGCAGGTCCTTGACCATCTGGTAGGGGTGGAACACATAGTTGCGGATCTGGTTGCCCCAGGCCGCTTCAACGATGTCGCCGCGGATGTCGGCGATCTCGGCGGCGCGCTGCTCCTGGGCGATCACCAGCAGCTTGGCCATCAGCAGCGCCATCGCCTTTTCCTTGTTCTGCAGCTGCGAGCGCTCCTGGGTGCAGCGCACGAACAACCCCGTCGGGATGTGCAGGATCCGCACGGCCGTCTCCACCTTGTTCACGTTCTGACCGCCGGCACCGCCCGAACGGCTGGTGGTGATCTCCAGGTCCTTGTCGGGGATGTCGAGCTTCACCTCCTCCTCGATCTTGGGCATCACCTCGACGCCCGCGAAGCTGGTCTGGCGCTTGTCGTTGGCGTTGAACGGCGAGATGCGCACCAGCCGGTGGGTGCCCTTCTCGTTGCGCAGATAGCCGTAGGCATAGCGGCCCTCGATCTCGATCGTGCAGCTCTTGATGCCCGCCTCCTCGCCCTCGCTGAGTTCGTCGACGGTCACCTTCATGCCGTGGTCCTCGGCCCAGCGCGTGTACATGCGCATCAGCATCAGAGCCCAGTCCTGGGCATCGGTGCCGCCGGCGCCTGCATTGATGCTGATCACGGCGCCCTCCTTGTCGTAAGGGCCGCTGAGCAGACGCTCGAGCTCCCAGCGATCCAGATCGGCGCGCAGGGTCTGCAGACCCTTGTTGGCCTCCTCCAGCAGATCAGCGTCGGGCTCCAGCTCGTAGAGCTCCAGGGTGGCCTCGGCATCGGCCACAGCCCCACGCCAACGCCGCAGCTGCTCCAGCTGGCCCTTCACCTCATCGAGCTGGCGCATCTTGGCCTGGGCCTGCTTCTGGTCGTCCCAGAAGTCGGGCTGGGAGGCCAGCTGCTCGAGATCCTGCTGCCTGGCGTTCAGTGCAGGGACGTCAAAGACAGTCCTGGGCATGGCCCAGGCGGTCGGTGAGCTCGGAGAGATCGCGCTTGAAATCGGTGAGATCGAGCACCGGCAGCAGAGAAACGGTGATGATGCCGACCGTACCAGCCGTGCCGAGGGCCGATGACGCAGCCCCGGCCAGGATCCCCGTGGAGCCACCTGCCTAAGATCACCCCCCGAGGCCAGTCGCCCCGGTTCCGCAGCATGGCTCCCGCTCAACCGGCCCCGACCCCACCGCCGCCCCCCGTGGCGAAGGTGGACTTCTACCGTCACCGCTTCTCAGCGGACTGCATGCGCGCCAAGGCGCTGCTCGACCGCAAAGGAGTGACCTACAACGAATTCATCATCGACTCCGACGACGAAAGCCGCCAGGTGATGCTGCAGCGCTCCGGCGGCAACGACAGCGTGCCCCAGATCTTCATCAACGGCCGCGCCATCGGGGGCACCGAACAGCTGGAGGCCCTCGATCTGGCCGGCCAGCTGGATCTGATCCTGGGCGAGCAGCCGCGCGACGTCCACGCCGAGGAGGCCAAGGCCGCCCAGGTCAGCGAGGAGGCCCCCCAGAGTGGCGTGCGCGGCCTGTTCGCCCGGTTCGGACGGTCGTGAGTCACGCTTCCGCGCCCGCCGGGGCCCAGCTGTTCGTCATCGATCCGATCGAGCGGCTCAAGCCGTCGAAGGATTCCAGCGTCGCCCTGATGGAGGCGGTGCAGCGCTCCGGGGCCCAGGTCTGGATCTGCACCCCCGGCGATCTCTGCGCCCTCGGCAGCCGGGACGGCACCGGCCGGGATGGCCACAGTGCCTGGGCTCAGGCGATGCCGCTGCAACTTCAGCCGATCAGCGTCGGCCCGGACGGGTGGCAGGTGGCCAGCCCCTGGTTCGAGACCGGCCCGGCTCAGCTGGTGCCGCTGCAGGGCTTCGCGGCGGTGTGGATCCGCAAGGACCCACCGGTGGACGAGGCCTACCTCTATGCCACCCATCTGCTGGAGATCGCCGAACGGCAGGGAGCGCGGGTGATCAACCGGCCTGCCGCGCTGCGGGCCTGGAACGAGAAGCTCGGCGCCCTGCGCTTCAGCCATTGGATGGCTCCCTCGCTGGTGAGCAGCCGGGTGGAGCAGCTGCGCGGCTTCGCCGCCGAGCACCGGGAGGTGGTGCTCAAGCCCCTCGGTGGCCGGGCCGGCCAGGGGGTGGTGTTCGCTTCCTCCGCCACCCCCGGCCTGGGGGCGCTGCTGGAGCTCGTCACAGGCCAGGAACAGCTGCCGGTGATGATCCAGGCCTTTCTGCCAGGGGTGCGCAGCGGCGACAAGCGCATCCTGCTGGTGGACGGCGAACCGCTGGGCGCGGTGAACCGGGTTCCCAAGGGGGGCGAGTTCCGCAGCAACCTGGCGGTGGGGGGCTCGCCTGAAGCCACCGATCTCAGCGACACGGAACGACGCCTCTGCGCTGAACTGGCGCCGGTGCTGCGGGCCGAGGGGCTGTTCTTCGTCGGGATCGACGTGATCGACGGCCGACTCAGCGAGATCAACGTCACCAGCCCCACCGGCATCCGCGAAGTGGAACGGCTGAGCGACATCCCCCTGGCCGATCAGACCATCGCCCGCCTCGCCTCTCTGCCAGCAACCGGATCCATCCAGTCCTGAAGGGGCCAGGCCAGCTGCTGAACCGCAACGATCCGCCGACCCACGACATCCAACAGCTCTGAGCCACCGGTCAGCGGATCGTTCCCGCCGTCTGCTCAGCGCGGCACCGGCAGGTTGAGCTGCTGCTGCAGCACCCCCAGCTTCAGGCCCACCTCCTGCAGTTCCCGCTCCGGCCTGGAGCCGCGCACCAGCCCGGCGCCGGCGGTGAGCTCCAGGCGGTCGCCACGCAGGATGCCGCTGCGGATCGCCACCCGCAGGTCGGTGTCACCGGCCGTGTCGATCCAGCCGATCGGCGCGGCGTAATGGCCCCGCTCGAAGGGCTCGAGGCTGCGCAACCAGGCCATGGCCTCCCGCCGCGGCAGACCCGCCACGGCGGGGGTGGGATGGAGGGCCGCAGCCAGGGCCAGAGGCGGCTGAGCCGCCAGAGGAGCGGTGATCGGCGTGTGCAGATGCACCAGGCCCCCGTGACGGGCCAGGCGGGGATGGCGTGGCCGTCGCGGCTGCAGACCCATCTGCCCCAGCACGGCGGTGATCGCCTCCACCACCAGCTCATGCTCGTGGCGATCCTTGGCGGAGCTCAGCAGGGCCTCCGCGCCGCTCAAAGGCGCGGTGCCCGCCAGGGCATCGCTCCGCAGCTGACCCTGGCGCACGGTGAGCAGCCGCTCGGGCGAGGCCCCCAGCAGCGCCTCGCGGGGTGACTGCTGCCACAGGAAGCGGCAGCTGCCGGGCTGGCTGCGGCGCAGATGCCGCAGCAGCTCGAGGGGGTCGAGCCCACCATCCAGGCGCAGCTCCTGACGCACCGCCAGCACCAGCTTGCGCAGCTCACCGCGCTCCACCAGCTGCAGGGCACGCTCGAGGGCGGTGCGATACCCCTCCTGCCAGGCGGAACCACCGGTGATCGAGGCCCTCGCGCCCGGGGGGGGCACCGGTTCCGCCGCCAGCCGTTCGAGGCGCCGGGCGGTCTCCCACAGCTCCTCCGCCAGGCTGCGCGCGGTGACGTCGCCGCCGAGGCTGCGCTGCAGCCGCAGCCAGCAGTGGCGACCCTGGCGGCTGAGCTGCCAGCGGGGCAGCACGGCCTGCACGCCCGCAGCCCCACTGGCCGGATGGAGAGGGCTGTCGAAGAAGGCGAAGGCCAGCAGCACCCGCGGCCGCGCCAGGGGCGGCAGGGTGCCGCCGGGAAGGGCCAGCCGACTGAGGCTGAGGGTGCTGAAGCGCTGCGCCAGCTCGAAGCGACGGGGCCCGCTCAGCTCCAGGGTGTTGCAACGGCCGCTGGCGGCCAGGCAGAGGCCGGGGGCACCGTCCCAGAGGAAGCGGAAGCCGTCGTCGTCGCCGGCCAGATGGGGCAGGAGAACCAGCGGATCCAGGCCGGCCAGGGGCAGGGCCAGGCTGAGCACGCCCTCGTCGTCCCCGCGACGGGCGGCAGCCCTCTCCAGCCGGCGGGCGGTGGCGGCGGCAAGCGCCAGCAGCTCGGAAAAGGAAGGTGGAGCCTGCACCAGGGAGCGGAGGACCAGCGCCGGAGGCTGCACAAATGTATGGGGCCTCCCCGCCCGCGGAACGCGGTCGCCATGGTTGAGCCCGAGGTCGTCGCAAGCCGTTACGCCCGCCGACCACCGGAATCTCCCCGGGCTCTCCCGCAGTTCTGGGTGTCCGATCCTGCGGTCAGGTCGTCGGTCTGCGCTGATCCCCGGTCAGCCAGGCGTCCAGGCTGGTCGGACGGCCAAGGGCGTTGCCCTGGAACAGCGGCACGCCGAGATCACGCAACTGGTTCAGGGTGGCTGGATCCTCAATCCCTTCGCCCACCAGTTGCACGCCCATCCGGGTGCCCAGCTCGGCGACCAGGCTGATGATGTGGACGGCGCCGCTGTCGCTGTGGATCGCCTGGGTGAAGCTTTTGTCGATCTTCACCACTTCGGGTTGCAGGGTCTTGAGCAGCATCAGGGAGGAGTAGCCCGTGCCGAAGTCATCGAGGGCGAGCCGGGCACCGGCCTGGCGCAGCTGCGTCAGGTTCTGCTTCACGGTGGCATCGGGCTCAAGGATGGAGTGTTCGGTCAGCTCCAGGGTCAGCTGACGTGGATGGAGACCCCGGCACTGCAGTTGCTCCAGCAGGGAGGCGGCCAGGCCAGCGCAGAGCAATTGACTCGGGGTGAGGTTGAGGTAAAGCCGGAGCGTTGGGTAGCGCTGCTGCAGCTGTTGAAAGCCATCGAGGGAGAGGCACAGCAATTCGTGGCCCAGCTTCGGCATCTGGCGGTGCTGTTCGGCGAGATCCAGAAACAGCGTCGGCGCAATCCAGCCCTGCTGTGGATGGTGCCAGCGGGCCAGGGCCTCGGCACCATGCAGCTCTCCTGTGCGATCTCGGATCGGCTGGAAGACCACCTGGAGCTGCTGATGGCGGATGGCGGCCATCAGATCGTTGAACAGCTGGTAGTTGCCCAACTGCGGCGTCCTCTCCAGAACGTCCAGTCCGACGATGCGGCTGTCGCGACTGCGTTTGGCCTGATACATCGCCTGGTCGGAGCGTTGCATCATGAGGCCCACATCCTGTTCCGCTGGATCCACCAAGCTGATGCCGATGCTCAGGCTCACGTTGATGGCCTGCTCACCGATCCTGACCGGCTCGGACAGGCTGTCCACCATCGCCTGGGCCCGTTCTCTGGCCTGCGTGCTGAGGTCTTCAGGGTCCGCTGTGGAGCTGTCAGCAAAGTCCATGATCACGGCCAGCTCATCGCCGCCGTAGCGGGCCAGGAAGTCGCCGGCACGCAGCACGCGTCGCAGGCGCTGGCAGACACTCACCAGCACGCCATCGCCGACAGCGTGGCCAAAGGTGTCATTGATGACCTTGAACTTGTCGATGTCGATGAACAGCACGGCGAACCACTGCTGCTGCTCGCCGTGATGCCTGGTGGTCTCGGTCAGTTGCTCAATGAAATAGCGGCGATTGGGCAGCTGGGTGAGCGCATCGAACAGGGCCAGTTCGCTGGCGGTTTGCAGCACGTGCTGGAACCGCTCGCTCAAGTGCTCCAGGCGCTGGCTGGGGCGGTGGCCGGTCGCGTCCGTGCTCCGACTGGCCCCGCTGAGGCGGCCAAGGATCCGGCGGCTGTCGGCCCGGCCGCGATCCGGCAGCGCGGTCTCGAACACCTGGTCAAGGGCGTGGCAGGTGCTTCGGATCGTCTGGGTGGCACGTCGCTCCACCTCCAGGCGCCGGACGCGTTGGCGACGCCGTTCCAGTTGGGTGACCATCCGTAGCGCCAGCACCAGCCCCGGGATGGCCAGCAGCAGGGGTAGATCCCCCAGCAGGGATCGCGTCACGAGCGGCAGCAGATCCGGCCGTGGCAAGCCGAGCAGGCGTCCACCGCTGGAATGAATCCGTGGTTCGATCAGCTCCAGTTGCGGCGACGAAGCGCTGCCTTCATCGGGCAGGAACACCAGGTCACGTTGCAGGGTGCTGAGCCGATTGCGGATCCGCTGGGAGTACTCCTGCTTCAGCAGCGGGCTAAGCATCACCAGCGTCCCGGAGTTGGCGGGCGCGGTGCTGTCGCTGTTGCTGACGAGTGTGGCGGCGCCGAGGTACAGGGCGTCTCCCTCCCGACAGGCCAGGCGCAGAGGGGTGTCCGTGTCGGTGATCCGCCCGACGTTGTCCTGGGCACAGCGGATCAGGTCCGGAAAGTCGGGCCGCTGGAATGTCGGTGCGGTGTGAACCAGAGCGACGGAGCGGTCCGGTCGAAGCAGGATCAGAACCGTGCCGTCCTCGAAGACGGCTCCTTTCCAGAGGTCATGGCTGACAAATCTGGGATTGCGCCCCTGGGCAAAGGCATAGGTCTTGTCCCAGTGGCCCCAGTCAAAGGAAGCCCGCCCTGCAACGGCCAACCCGGCTTCCATGATCGCCAGGGTGTCGTCCCTCTGCCCCTGTTGCTCCTGACTGATCGTCTGGCCGCGCCGCTGCACCTGCAGCGCCATGAGGGGGGCCAGCACCAGCAGACAAAGGGCGCTGCGGCGGAGAAGGGTCGTGCGTGGCAGCGGTGAGCGCAGCTCCTCCTTCCACCAGGCCTGCAGCGCCGGGAGCAGGGGCATCCTGGCGGTCATAAAGACGCCTGGGTTGGCCGGCCGCGCGCTGCAGTTGTCAGTATCACGTCGCAGCCTGGTTAGGCGCCAAGAGTAACCAGCGTCACTTCGACTGCTCAAATGTATGGGCCCTCCCGCGTCGCCAGTTGCCGCTGCCCGCGTCCACACCTCAGGTCGTCGCAGGCCTTCCGGCCGATGGCGCCCAGCGCCGCCAGCTCTGGAAGGCCGCCATCAAGTGGCCGATGTACGCGGTGGCGGTGATGCCGGTGCTGCTGGCCGCCGGCTGGCGGCTCGGGGCCGGGCTGCCGATTCGGGTCGAGCAGCTGGTGCTGTTTCTCCTGGCGGCCGTGCTGCTGCTGGCCTGGGAGAATCTGACCAACGATGTCTTCGATGCTGACACCGGCGTCGATGCCATGGGCAAGCCCCACTCGGTGGTGAACCTCACCGGTCGCCGCGACCGGGTGGCGCTGCTCGCCAACGGCGCCCTGCTCCTGGGCCTGGCGTTGATGGCCCTGGTGGCGCTGCGCAGCTCACCGCTGGTGCTCGCCCTGGTGCTGGCCTGCTGCGGCCTCGGCTACGTGTATCAGGGGCCGCCCTTCCGCCTGGGCTACCGCGGGCTGGGTGAACCGCTCTGCTGGCTGGCCTTCGGTCCCTGCGCCACCGCCGCCGCCCTCCTGGCCCTGGGTCCCGCCGCCGAACCCGGCCAGGCGACCGTGGTGCCATGGGCCACGGCCCTGGCGCTCGGCAGCGGTCCGGCGCTGGCCACCACCCTGGTGCTGTTCTGCTCCCACTTCCACCAGGTGGAGGAGGACGCCGTCCACGGCAAGCGTTCCCCGGTGGTGCGACTCGGCACCGCCCAGGCCGCCGGCCTGGTGCCCTGGTTCGTGGCCGCGGCACTGGCGCTGCAGTGGGCTCCGGTGCTGCTGGGCCAGTGGCCGCTCACCGCCCTGCTCGGGGTGGTCGGCCTACCGCCGGCGCGCGCCCTGATCCGGCTGTTGCGGGACCATCACCTCGACCCGGCCCTGATCAGCGGCAGCAAGTTTCTCGCCCTGCGCTTCCAGGCCCTCAACGGACTGGGGCTGAGCCTGGGTCTGGCCATCGGCCCCTGGTTTGCGGCCGGCACCGGGGCCTGGAGCGGTGGACGCTGAAGCGGGGCGTGGCGCCGCATCGTTCGCCCCACCGCCTGGACGCCTGTCCACCGGAACACTGCTCCGGCTGGAGTGGCGGCCCTATCAGTTCGAGCTGGCCCGTGACCTGGTCACCAGCCAGGGGGCCTGGAGCCTGCGCCAGGGCTGGCTGCTGCGGCTGGAAGCGCCGGAGGGTCCCGTGGGCTGGGGCGAGGCGGCGCTGCCGCCCATGGCGATCGGGCCCGATGGGGACAGCGTGATCGCCGCGGCCTGGGACGCCCTGACCGCACTGCCAGCAGCGCTGCAACGCGACGCGCTCGAGACGCGGCTGCCGGACCTGCCGGCACCCCTGGCCTGTGCCCTGGGCATGGCCCTGGCGGAGCTGGATGGCCTCGGCTCGGCCGCAGACGGGGGCTGGCTGACGGCTCCGCCCTCGGCGCTGCTGCTGCCCGCCGGCCCAGCGGCAATCGCGGCCCTGGAGGAGGAGCTCCGAAGGCCCACGCCGGATCCCCCGATCCCAGCAGACAGCGCGGATCCGGGGCGTTCTGTCGACGCAGCGGGCAGGGCCGATCCCGGGGCAGCCCCGCTCGGACCGGGGGACACCGCCCAAGAGACCCAGGACACCGGAACGTCGGCGGGGACTGGCACCGCGTCGGCCTTCACCGTGAAATGGAAGGTGGCCAGCGGCGACGACGGGCTGGAGCGGCGCGTGCTGGAGACGCTGCTGGAACGCCTGCCCCACAAAGGCCACCTGCGGCTCGATGCCAACGGCGGCTGGGACCGGGCCACCGCCTGGCGCTGGGCGGAACGGCTGGCCGGCGAACCGCGGCTGGACTGGCTCGAGCAGCCGCTGCCTCCCGACGACCAGGCGGGTCTGGAGGAACTGGCAACGCTGGTGCCGGTGGCCCTGGATGAATCGCTGCGGCTCGACCCACAGCTGGTGGCGGACAGCTGGCGCGGCTGGCAGGTGCGCCGTCCCTTGGCGGAAGGTGACCCGCGTCCGCTCCTGGCGGCCCTGCAGGCCGGCACGCCCAGGCTGATGCTCAGCACCGCCTTCGAGACGGGCATCGGCCGGCGCTTCCTGCATCACCTGGCAGGCCTGCAGGCCCGCGGGCCCACCCCGACGGCGCCGGGCCTGGCGCCGGGCTGGCGACCCCGCGGCGACCTGTTCGCGCAGGAGCCGAAGACGACCTGGGAGGCGGCGGGATGAGACGCTCCGCCCGAAAACGACCGGATCGGCCGGAACGGACCGGAGCGGAGGCGGCGCCATGACCCTGGCCCTGGTCCGTTGTCTGGATGATCCGCAGGCCCTCTGGGAGGAACTTGAAGGCCACTGGCGGCAGGGCTCCCTGGTTGGATTGGCCCCACCGCAGGAGCGGGCCGCTCTGCAGGAGGCCGTGCTTGGTGGGACCGCAGCGATCGGGGACGCACAACACCCTCCAGGCCACCTCCCGCCCGCACCCCAGGGCCGGCTGCACGCCAACGGCCCCACGGAGCCTCTCCACCCGGTGGCGTCGCTGGGATCCGAGGGCTCCTGGGGAGCGGCCCTGGTGCTCGGCAGCGGCGGCAGCAGCGGTGGCCGGCGCTGGTGCCTGCAGCCCCTGGCGCATCTGCAGGCCTCCGCCCGGGCCTGCGGGCTCTGGCTGGCCGATCAGGGCATCGATCCGCAGCGCTGCCTGCATCTCGATGCGCTGCCGCTCCATCACGTCAGCGGCCTGATGCCGTTGATCCGGGCCCGCACGTGGGGCGCGGAGCTGCGCTGGCTGGCGCCCGACCTGCTGCGCGGGCCGGCGTTGCTGCCACAGGCCTGCCCGCTCCCGGGCGACCGGCCGGTGGTGCTGTCCCTGGTGCCCACCCAGCTGCAACGCCTGCTGAACAGCCCGGAGGCCGTCGCCTGGCTGCGGGGCTGCGCCGTGATCTGGGTGGGTGGAGCCGCACTCGCTGACGACCTGGCCACCCGGGCCCGGGCCGCGGAGCTGCCGCTGGCCCCTTGCTACGGCGCCACCGAAACCGCAGCGATGGTCTGCGCCCTGCCACCAGGGCGGTTTCTGGCCGGTGAACAGGGCTGCGGCTCGCCCCTGCGGGATGTGGAGCTGCGGCTGGAGGGCGAGGCCGGGGCGATCGCCGTGCGCAGCGCCCGCCTCAGCCCCGGCTGGTTCGCGATGGGCCGGCTGCACCCCTTCCGGGACGCCGAGGGCTGGTGGCGCAGCGGCGATGCCGGCACGTGGAGCACCGAGATGGCGCCTGGGGCGCCATCGGATCAGCCGACGTCACCGACCCGCACCCCGACGGTGTCTGCTGCCGGCCCTGAGAGTCGCAGCCTGATCATTCACGGCCGCCTTGACGGCGCCATCCACAGCGGCGGCGAAACCGTGTTTCCGGACCAGGTACGCGAGCGCCTGCTCGGCCTCATCCAGGCGGCCGGACTGCCGGTGGCGGAGCTGCTGCTGCTGGGCGAACGCGACGCGCACTGGGGAGAGCGGCTGGTGGCGCTGGTGCGCTGGGAAAGCACGGATCCACCGCAACAGGCAGGAGCGGACGATCAAGCGCCCTTCACAGAACTGGCCGCCCTGGCACGGGCATTACCGCCCAGCCAGCGACCGGCGCGCTGGCTGAATTGTCCAACGCTCACACCCGCCGACACGGGAAAATGGCAACGGTCACGCTGGCGACAATGGCTTCTGTCGCAGCCAGCACACCTGCATTGACAGCGGCAGAAAGGATGTCTATAAACCGGTCACAATCGATGCAAAGTTATGAACGAGACCGAACTTGCTGAGGTCAACAGCAAGAAGCTGGCCGCCGGTCTTCTGGGTCTTTTGCTCGGCTCACTCGGCATCCACAAGTTCATCCTGGGCTATACAACGCCTGGCGTCATCATGCTTGCGGTTTCTCTCGCCGGTGGGCTTGTCACCTGCGGCATCGCCAGTGCGGTGATGGGTGTGATCGGATTGATCGAAGGCATCATCTATCTCACCATGACGCCTCAACAGTTCAAGACGCTCTACATCGATGGCCGCAAAGAATGGTTCTGATCAGTGGTTCGGGCGCTTGCGGCCACCACTGATCCTGCTGGTCGGCTCCTCGCTCGGCAGCGGTCTGCTCTTCGCGGCCCTGCCGAGCGAGGGCATGGCCAGTGCGGTGCGGCTGCTCGCTCTGCTGCCGCTGCAGCTGGCCGCCCTGCTCTGGGTGCTGCCGCGGATGCGCTGAGCGGGGTTTCCGCGTCGTCGGAACTCGACAGCAAGCAGGGCGGTCACAACGGCCGCACCCCTCCCTGCAGGCTCGATGCCTCCAGCCAGCGCTGGATCGGCTCCGGCAGGGGGCAGCGCTGACGATCGGCCGCCCGGATCGCCAGATGGCGGGTGAGCGCCTCAGCCACCGGTTCATCACCGCAACAGAAGCGATAGCGCAGTTCAAAGCAACCGGGATCGAGCCGCAGGGGCTCCAGCTGGATCGCCAGCGGATCGCCGCACATCAGGGGCCTGCGGTAATCGGCCTGACAGTGCACGATCGGCAGGGCCACCTCGGGCGCATGGGCCGGCCCGGGAAAGATGGAGGCGGCTGGCAATCCGAATCGCTCAAGACTCTCCTCATAGGCTTCATGGCACCAGCGCAGCAGCTGCGTGAAATGCATCACGCCGGCGGCATCGGTGTCGCCGAAACGCACGGTGCGGCAGAGCAGCAGCCAGTCGGAAGGATTCATCACACGTTCCGGGCGACGACATGCCGCGAGGGAGGAGCCTAACGACCGCGAAGACAGCGGCCAACTGCCGCCTTCCCCGCACCCTCATGCGGCAGATCTACTTCTGCATGGAGAAGATGCAGGCTCTCGGGCCTGGGGCGGTTTCACTGACGGCCGGCGGCGCTGATCGGGAGCCAGCGCTCATGGAAAGACGGCGAACGCCGGCACGCCGAAGCCGAACTGCAGCACCAGACGCACCGACCAGTAGCCGAGAAGGGCGAGACCAGACAGCACGACGACCCTGGCGCGCAACCGGAACGGCAGAAGGCGACGGCGACGGATCGCCAACACCGACCAGACCAGGAGAACGGCCGCGAGCAGCGGCCCGAAGGCATGCAGACGCATGGAGTGATCCAGCTGCCCCGTCAGCGCTGCAGCCGTGGCCCTGGTCAGGAAGCAGGTGGGACAGGGAATCCCGGTGAGCGCACGCAGGGGACAGGGCCAACCCGGCAGGGCGGGCCGACAGCCCTTCACCGCCAGGGCCAGGGTCAACCCTGCCGGTAGCCAGGGGGTCCAGCGGGCGACCTGGGAGCGGATGGCGCAGCCGGCCGGCGAGGAGTCGCGTCGCATCGTCGAGCTGGTCTCGGGAAGGGATGGCCGGAGAACGGTCCGGATCACCGACGAGCACCAGTGTGTCCACCGACCGTGCTGTGCTGCAGCACCGGCATGGCGGGCAGGAGGGACTTCCGCTGCCGCTGCTCGGGAGGCCACTCATCACCTCCGGGACAGACGCTGTCCCCGACTGATCCCTGGCCTGCAAGCACTCCGATCCCGAGACTGGCGGCAGCCCCGGCTGCTGCCATGTCACTGATCGCCATCGTCACCACCCTGCCCACCAGGGATCAGGCCCTCGCTCTGGCACGCACCCTGGTGGAGCAACAGCTCGTCGCCTGCGCCCAGCTCAGCGCGATCGAGAGCCTTTATCTCTGGGATGGCCAGCTGCAGCAGGAGCCGGAGGTGCGGCTCACGCTCAAGGCACCGGAGAGCCAATATCCGGCGATCGAAGCGATGATCCTCGAGCAGCATCCCTATGACCTGCCGGCGATCCATGCGCTGCGGCTGGACAGAGTGCATGCACCCTATGCCGAATGGATCAGCGCCCTCGAGGACCACCCATCAGCAGGGCAGAACGAGCCCCGGTGTTGAGACCGCCAGATGCCCACCAGACCTCAGCCTCAGCCGCGAGGCTTGATCAGCTGCAGCACCTGGGGACCGACTCCACCAGCCCGACGCTCACAGTCGAGAGCCTTGAGAATCAACTGGGCGGAATCGGCCACATCGCCGGCTTCAGCCGCACGCGAGGCCTGGTCGAACAGCTGGGAGGCCTGATCCAGCAGCTGGTGCCGCGGGATTGACTCCACGACGGGCAATGGCGGCCGGCGGCCTGGAATCGGCACGGAAGGCCGCACGGGAGCACTGGTGGCAGTCATGCGTCAGGAGGGTTGACCCTGGGCGAAAGGAGCACAGAAACAGAACAACAGCGGCAGGCACACAACCCTGAATCCAGCTCTGACAGTTCTGTCGACGGGACCATCAAGGGGCAGGCCCCGAGCGGACGGACAGGAATGGAACAAAAGCAGTGCCCGACAAGACAGAAGGATCAGACAGATCAATCCGCTTGACGGTTCAGCTTCTGACTGCAGCAACGACTGGAGCCGTGGGTCGGTGAAGAGGCATGCCGCTTACTTGTAGAAGCATACTCAACATTGCGCGGCAACCATGAACTGCTGTGCACGATTGCCGCCATGGACGATGGAAACTCCGGACGCGTCTGCGACCCGCCACCCTCAAGGCCGTTTCAGGTGCCTGGTTCCTCGCGATTCCCACCGAGGGCCTCGATCTGTTCACGCAACAGGCGGGAGCGTTGCTGATCGCCGCGGGTGAGCGCCACCGCGAGGGCGAACTCAAGCTTCTCCAGCTGGTGCTCACCCTCCACCTGCGCTCCTGTCTGGAGATGGCAGCGTGGGTTGGGAGCGGGCGCCCGGGAGGCAGCGGCCTGAGAGGAGGACCCGGCATGGGTCACGGAGGGCTGTTCGGAATGCAGGCGATGCGGGAAAGCCATGGCTGACTTTCTTTCCATTCTGGCGCGGATGACAAGACATGAGTCCTGCTTCCGTAGCCAGGAGAACATCTGGGGAGACCACATCCGCACTGTTGCAGGAGGGCCGTCCGCAGCGCTGAGGGTGGAGCGCCCCGGTGGGCCCGCTCTGCAGTGAAGCTGGACCGGTCCCTCCGGTATCTGCCGCTGACCGTCAGGCGGCATGCGCAGACGTCAGATCGTCCTCGTCCGCATCGGGCTCCTCAGAGGCTTCAGCACTCGCATCGTCCCCAAGAAGGGCCTGGTTGCTGCTCTCGGCACCGATCCGGCATGCCGCACCGAGATCCTCTTCAACGGCGTCCCGGAACGCGGGAACCTCGCGGGGAGCGGAGGGCTGCTCGGCGAGCAGCTGGCGGCAATCCTGCAGCAGGCGTTCGATGTTCGCTTCGATCGGCGCCAGGCCAGCGGATTCCGCCTCCTCAGCCTGACGGGGCTGCTCACGCAGGAGCCGCAACTGACCCTCCAGTGACTCCAACCGCTGCTCCATGGTCACCAGGCGCTGTGACAGGGCATGGACGGTTTCGGCCAGATCCTGGGTATGGCGGCTGATCCGGAACGACACCGAGGAGCTGGACATCGGAGGGCACAACAGGTGTCCGCATGACAACACAACGGGGGCAGGGGCTCAAGCCTCGGGCGTGGCAGCGACACTGCAACCATGGAGACATCCGTTCCAGTACGCATGGACAGCGCTGGCGCGTGAACCCATGACCTTCCCCTGGAACCTGCCGCTCTATGGCCTGGCCGGTCTCGCCGGCGGCCTGCTGGCCCTGCGCAGCGGCATTCCCGCCGCCCCGCTTGCCGGCGCGCTGCTGGCAGCGGGCCTGGTGAGCATGAGCGGTCGCCTGCCACAGGCCCAGTGGCCGGTCGGAACCAGGACGGTCCTGGAGATCGGAATCGGCACGGTGATCGGCACCGCTCTCACCGGTTCGGCCCTGGCGGAGCTGCGTCAGCTGTGGCGGCCCGCGTTGCTGATCACCCTCACCCTGGTGCTCACCGGAGTGGTGGTGGGTCTCTGGTGCAGCCGGCTGCTCGGCATCGATCCGGTGGTGGCACTCCTCGGGGCGGCCCCGGGTGGCATCAGCGGCATGAGCCTGGTGGGAGCCGAGTTCGGCGTGGGGGCGGCGGTGGCCGTCCTGCATGCGGTGCGGCTGATCACCGTCCTGGTACTGCTGCCGCTGGTGGTGCGGCTGGTGGTCCCGGGCGGCACTTCGCCTCCTGGCTGAAGCCTGCCGGCAGATCCACGGTCGGCAGCAAGGCGCCGAGGGATCGCGACCGATCGCAGGGCAGGCGACACATCGGCACCTCCGGGATGCCGCAGCAGCCAGCCGGGCTGGACAGTCCCTCCCCCATCGATACCTTGGGGGGCCATTTCCCCCTTTGCCCCGCGCTGCCACCCATGGCCCTCCGCCTGAGCCGCTCGCTGCCCCTTCTCGCCGCGGCCCTGACCGCAGCCATCGGCATGGGGGGGCAGGTGCCGGCCGCGGCGCAGACCGCTCCGGAAACCCCAGGCAGCAAGGGGGCCCAGGTGTACTGCTTCATGCGCTCCAACGGAAACAACCACGAGGTCAGCTGGACGGCGGCCTATGCCCTGATCAAGCGGCAGAGCGCCGGCATGTTCCGGACCTCCCCCGAACACGCGGCGGTGATGATCACCGAGGCGGTCGTGCAGAACCCCACCGCCTTCCCCGACTGCGGCCGCTATCTGGGCGATCTCTACAATCGCCGTGTCCAGGGCAGTGCCGGTGTCGATGGCTCCATGCCCCCGACGGGCTCCCCCGCTCCGGCCGGTGCCGGTGCCATGACCCGCGGTGAACGATTCGGCAATTGATTCCTGCTTCCGGGCCCAGCGCTCGGGTCAACGGCTTTTCTCCCTGATCGCCGTCCTCGGAACCCTGTTGCTGGGGGCCTGCGCGGAAGAACCCCTGCCCCAGCGCAGCGTCAGCGTGGATGACTGCCTGACGAACGTCGAGCTCGATCAGCTCGGCGAGGCGATCCAACGCTGCGACAAAGTGGTGGCGGCGTTCCCCACCCAACCGCAGCCCCTGAACGAGCGCTTTCTGCTGCACTGGCTGAACGGGGACGAAAAGGCTGCCTGCCGCGACATCCGCCAGGCCGACACCCTGGCCCGACGTCTGCCTCCCAGCCGGCTCGATCCCCAGCTGCGCCGGGATCTTGACCTGCGGCTGGCCAGCTGCAGTGCCCCCCCGGGCCCGAAGGCCCAGGGCCCCGCCGCGGCACCGCCAACCAAATCGGCGCAGCGCTGACAAGGCTCCCGGACGGCGGCACCGTTCCTGCAACGGTGCACGGGCCCGCTTCACCAGCGCTCCAGCATCTGACGCACCCGCTGCGGCAGAGCCTGGCGGTCAAAGGACGGATCGCCACGCTGCAGCACCCGCGAGATGCGATCCGCCTTGTCCTCAATCAAGGCATCGACCAGCTGATCGGCGCCTCCGAGCTGCAGCCAGTGGCAGGTCAGCGGCCCCTCCATGCCAATGCGATGGCAGCGGTCCTCCGCCTGCTCGGCATCACCGGGGGTCCAGGGACGTTCGATCAGCAGTACATGGCGGGCGCGATGCAGGGTGTATCCCAGTCCCGCAGTGCCATAGGTGGCGATCAGCAGCGGCATCGCCCCGGCCTGAAAGCGGTCCACAAGAGCCTGACGACGGCCGGCAGGCACGGCACCCGTGAGCAACAGGGCCTTGGCATCGCCACCGAAGTGCGCCTGCAGACGCCGGGCGGTGGCCACGAAGGCGGTGAACACCACCACCGACTCCCCCTGCGTCAACAGGGAAGCGACCAGCGCCGCCGCGGCCGGCAGCTTGTGGTCAGAGGCGATCTGGCGCAGGGCGGTGAACAGGGCCAGCACCTCGGCGTCGCGGCGCACCTCCCCGCGGCGCACCCGACGGCGGTAGTCCTCCAGCCGCTCCTGCAGGCGGTGCTCGAAGCCGCGGGCCTGCGCCGCCTCCAGTTGCACCGGATGCAGACGGCGGAGCTTCGGAGGCAGGTCAAGGCAGCGGTCCTTGGAGCGATGCAGCAGCAGAGGTCGCAGCAGCCGCTGCAGTTCCTCCAGGCGTTCCGCCCCCTGGCAGCTCCACACCCGCCGGCCTCCCTGCTCCCGCCAGTGACCCTGGCAGTAGCGCTCCTCAAAGGCCCGCTGATCGACGGCGAGGGGATGGCCGATGGCTGCCAGCAGGGGGAAGAGCTGGGCGGGGCGGCCATTCTTCATCGGCGTACCCGTGAGCAGCCAGATGGCCCGCAAGCGGGGATGACGAGCCAGGCGCAGGAAGGCCTGGGTGCGCGCGGCATGGATCGTCTGGGCGAAATGGGCTTCATCGACGATCAGCACGCAACCGGCCTCCGGGAGCTCGGAGGGGATGCGGGCCCAGCTGCAGAGCTCCGCCACCAGAGCCAGGGAAGCGGCCTCGGCGCGCCAGTGGCGATGCAGGCCGGCCGGCGCGAGAACCACCAGGCGACAATCGGCCGCGCGCACCATCGCCCGGGCCGCCGCCAGGGCGGTGAGGGTCTTGCCCAGGCCCATCGGATCGGCGAGCACGGCACCGCGGCGGGCCAGCAACCAGCGGGCTGCCGCCCGCTGATGGGCGAACAGGCGGCGTCCATCGGGCAAGGGATGCTCCAGTTCGGCCGCCTCCACCAACTGGCGATGCGGTGGCAGGGGTGGCAGGGGCTGCCGCAGCCAGCGCAGCCAGCGTTCCAGTTCCGGGGTGGCGGGGAAGCGTCCGCGCAGCTGTCGCTCCAGGCCGGCGGCCGCTTCGAGCGGGAACTCCCAGCAGCGCCGACGTGGCAGCCAGCGACCGCGGGGTCGCAGCGCCCGCAGCTGGGCCCAGGTGACGGCATCGAAGGGACAGACCACCTCGATCAGGCCGGAGGGCCCGAGACGCATCTGCACCAGGGATCCGGCCAAGGGCGCGCAAGTGCAACGCTCGACACATTGACACCCCTGCGGCTGGGGGCACACTGCCGCCAACCGCACACTGCCCATGCAGGCCAGGGATGGTGTCTTCCTCGAGGATCTCTGTCCCAAGGTGCGGGCCAGGCAATGGAGGCGTGAGCTGCACCAGCTCACTGGCCACCGCTGTCTCTACTGCGGTGCCGCCTCCGAATCGATCGATCACGTGTTCCCCCGCAGCCGCGGCGGCGCAAGCGAAGACGACAACTGCGTGCCGGCCTGCCTCGACTGCAACGGCGCCAAGGGAGACAGCGAAGCGTTCAGCTGGTATCGCAGTCAGAGCTTTTACGACCCGCGCAGAGCCATGGCCCTGCGTGCCTGGGTGGAGGGGGACCGCACCCTGGCCCAGCGGTTGCTGAGCTGGGCATCACCACCGCCACCGGCAACGACCGGCGAACCGGCGGCAGGCCGGCGGCGGCGCGCCGGCGGGGGAGCTCACCAGACACGGCAGGCCGCCGCTCCGTTGTGGCGATGGCAGATGGCCTCCTGATGCTGGGGCTGCTCGGGAGCGACCAACACAGCCATCAGGCACAGCACCGCCGCCAGCAGCAGGGGTGAGGCCGGAGACGCGCCCAGGGACTGACCTTCACCCCGGCAGGGTTCGGCCGCAGGCAAGCCATGACAGGAGAGGGAACGGCGCGGGCGACGGGCCGGCCCGGCATGCGGCGCAGCAAGCCGAGTAGAGAAGGTTGAGCCAGCGCCATGGAGAGGGAGGAACGCGAAAGCCATGCAGGAGAAAGGGGATGGTGCACAGGGGCCCGCTGCAGCGACGAGCATCCAGCGGAGCAGTGATACAGGTGTACTCATGGCAGCCAGCGGTGTCAACCCCGCTCTGCCGGCCTCCGTGCTGGTGCTGGGGGGTGGCTACAGCGGCCGACGCTTCGCCGACACCCTCCGTCGTCAGGGATGCTCCGTTTCCCTGACGACGCGCCGCGAGCCGCAGGAAGCCGAACGGCCCGGCAACGACGGCTGCCGCTGGCTGCGCTTCGACCCGGAGGCGGGGGTCGTACCGACAGCGGCCGATCTGGCCGGCATCGAGGCGGTGCTCGTGACCATCCCCCCCGACGCACAGGGAGGGGATCCGGTGCTGCAGCACCTGGGCACCACCCTGCAGGCCCTGGCGCCCCGCTGGGTGGGCTACCTCTCGACCACCGGCGTGTACGGCGACAGCGGCGGCGACTGGGTGGATGAGGACAGCCCCACCCGACCGGGCCTGCCGCGCAGTCGCGCCCGGCTGGCCTGCGAGCAGGCCTGGCGCCAGCTGGACCTTCCCCTGCAGATCTTCCGCCTGCCGGCGATCTACGGCCCTGGCCGATCACCGCTGGAACAGCTGCGCAACGGCACGGCGCGACTGATCCATAAACCCGGCCAGGTGTTCTCGCGGGTGCATGTGGACGACATCGCCGGAGCGCTGCTGCACTGCCTGGCGCTGCCGGCCGAACGGCGACCGGAGACCCTGATCCTGGCGGACACCTGTCCCTGCCCCTCCAGCGAGATGCTCGGCTTCGCGGCCCACCTGCTCGATTGCAAGCTGCCGCCGCTGCAGCCTTATGCACGGATCGAGGCCGAACTCAGCCCAATGGCTCGCAGCTTCTGGAGCGAAAACCGTCGGGCCAGCAGCCGCCGCCTGCGCCAGGAGGTGGGCTACCGGCTTCGCTTCCCCACCTATCGCGAAGGGCTTTCCGCGCTCACTGCCCGTCGAACTTGAACTGCCGCACCGGCTCCGGCTCGGCCATGAAGGGCATGTTGATGTCGCGGAAGAAGCGATCCCAGTGCACCTCCACCCAGCTGTTGCGGAAGGCCAGCCCGATGATCAGCAGCATGGATCCGAGCAACAGCAACCGCAGCATCCGTCCGCATCCCGAAGTGATCCCCCCATCGAAACCCAGCGACCGCCCGATTGCCATCTCTCTGGGTGATCCTGCCGGGATCGGCGCCGAGGTGACCCTGGCGGCCCTGGCCCACGAACCCCGCTCGTCGCCGGTGGTGCTGGTGGGTTGCCGCCGCTGGCTGGAGGACACCTACCTGCGCCTCAGGCCCCTGCGACCCCTGCGGGATCCGGCCGACTGCGCCATCGTCGATGTGCCCCTGAGCCGCCCGGTCGAAGCGGGGCGCAGCGGGGCCCATGAGGGCGACGCGAGCTTTCAGTGGCTGACGGCCGCCGCCGAACTGGTGGACCAGGGCCGGTGCCAGGCCCTGGTCACCGCCCCGATCGCCAAGGCCAGCTGGCATGCCGCCGGCCACCGCTATCCCGGCCAGACCGAGCGACTGGCAGAGCTGGCAGGGGTGGAAAACGCCTCGATGCTGTTCACCGCCCGGGCTCCCGGCGGACCATGGCGGCTGAACACCCTGCTGGCCACGACCCACATCCCCCTGGCGGCGGTGCCGCAGCAGCTGAGCCCCCAGCTGCTGCGGCGTCAGCTCGATGCCCTGCTGGCGTTCTGTCAACGCTTCAGCCAGCAGCCACGACTGGTGGTGGCCGGTCTGAATCCCCACGCCGGGGAAGGCGGAACCCTGGGGCGGGAGGAGGTGGACTGGCTTGGCCCCTGCCTGGAGCTGTGGCGCAGCGAACACCCGGAGGTGAACGTGGAGGGCCCCATGCCTCCCGATACCTGCTGGCTGGAAGCAGCGGCAGCCTGGCGAGGAGCGGGGGCGGGCGCGGACGGCTACCTGGCGCTGTACCACGACCAGGGGTTGATCCCAGTGAAGCTGCTGGCCTTCGATGCCGCCGTCAACACGACGCTGGGCCTGCCCTTCCTGCGCACCTCCCCTGACCACGGCACGGCCTTCGCGATCGCAGGCCAGGGCCTGGCCCGGGAGCAGAGCATGGCGGCGGCGCTGGACACCGCACGCCAGCTGGGATGAAGGCAGGCAGCCGGCCCTCCGGGGATCCGTTCAGCTGCGGGAACGGAGGCGTGCGACAGGGAGACCATGCCACCCAGGGGAGTGCTCACGCCGGCGGGAGTCCGGAACCGGCAGGCCGGTCGGTGCCGGGCGGCTCAGGAGGGCTTGATCCGCATCAGCACCTGACCGAACTCCACGGGCGTCCCGTTCTCGACGAGGATCTCAACGATCTCACCGCCGATCTCAGCCTCGAGTTCGTTCATCAACTTCATCGCCTCCAGAATGCAGACCGGCTGACCGGGGGCGACACGGGAGCCCACCTCCACGAAGGGGGCTTCTCCAGGAGCAGGTGCGCGATAGAAGGTGCCGACCATCGGCGCGGTGATCGGCTGCAGATCACTTCGGGCCGATGCCGCCGGAGGAGGCGGCGCCGAGGGGGCTGGCACAGGAGGCGCCGGTGCAGCTGCCACGGCCGGAACCGAGGTTGGCTGAGGGGCCTGCACGACAGCCAGCGGCGGAGCGCTGGCAGGGAGATTGCGACGCACCTCCAGACGGAAGTCATCCCCCTCGAGGCGCAGTTCCTGAATGTCGCTTTCCCCCAGAAGGGCCAGCAGCTGACGGAGCTGGTCGTGATCGAGCTGCATGGCGTTCAGGACTCCCTGCCGAGATAGGAATCGGTGCGGGTGTCGATCTTGATCTTCTCGCCGATCGAGATGAACAGAGGCACCATCACCTGGGCCCCCGTCTCGACGATGGCGGGTTTGGTGCCGCCGGTGGCCGTGTCGCCCTTAACGCCCGGATCGGTCTGGGTGACCTCGAGGATCACGGAGTTGGGCAGCTCCACCTCAAGGGGCTTGCCGTTCCAGGAGACGACGTTGACCTCCATGCCTTCCTTGAGGTACTTGCGCTGATCACCGATCTGCTTGGCGGTGAGGCGGGTCTCCTCATAGGAGGCCATGTCCATGAAGACGAAATCATCGCCCTCCATGTAGGTGTGCTGGAGGGTGGCCTTCTCCAACAGAGCCTGCGGCACGGTCTCACCGGCACGGAAGGTCTTTTCGACGACGTTGCCGCTCTGAACCGCCTTGAGCTTGGTGCGCACAAAGGCCGAGCCCTTGCCGGGCTTGACGTGCAGAAACTCGACGACCCGCCAGACCTGGCCATCGAGTTCGATGGTGGTCCCGGTACGAAAATCGTTACTGGAGATCATTCCGGCGGTTCGGATCCGGGCGATTGTACGGCCGGCTACCGCACCCACCCGGCGGCGGAGCCCCCGGAAGCGACCAAAGTCCGGTTCAGCTGTGCCAGAGTCCGGCCATGCGCAGACAGAGCATGGACGGCTTTCGCGACCGCCAGGCCGAGGTGAGCGACATTCCGTTTCCGCAAGCACTGGTGGTCTGGCTGACGGCCCGGCTGAAGCAGCTTCTTGCCCTGACAATCGGAGGGAGCGCAAACGGCGCCGAGGCCGATCGGCAGCTCAGGCCCGGTTCCGGCGGCCGCAACCAACCTCCTCAGGCCATCGCGCCGGCGGCCTGGGATGGTGGCGGCATCCCAGGGCGGGGCAGGACGGGCTGGCTGATGGGCGGCCTGGCCGTGCTGCTGAGCACCACCCTCCTGCTGACAGGGGCCATGCCCGCAGGGGCCGCCCTGCCCCAGGGAAACGCGGTCAAGGACCCCGAGGCCATCCTGCGCAACGCTCTGCCCATCCAGGCAGCACAGCTTCAGGGCCTGCAGCGGCTTCTGGAGGCCACCAGCGACGATCTGCGCGCCAAGCGCTGGAAGCCGCTGAGTACGCTGGTGGGCCGCTGTCAGTCCCAGCTCTCCGCACAGCACGACACCATTCTCCAATCCTTCAATGAGAAGGATCTGCCCAGGGCCACGGCACTGCTGGACGATCTGCGTTCCCAGCTGCAGGAGGTGGCCGCCGCCGCCGAGGCACGCGACCGCGACGGCTTCCTGGCCGCGCGCCGCACCGCCCTCTCCAGCATCGGCGCCGCCGAAGCCCTGCTGGTGGGCGACTTCCCCTTCGCCATTCCTTCCGAATTCGACGCCCTGCCCCGTCTTCTGGGCCGGGCCACCCTGACGATCAACACCACCCAGGGCGAGCTCACCGCGGTGGTCGATGGCTACAACGCCCCGCTGACGGCCGGTGCTTTCGTGGATCTGGCCCAGCGCAAGTTCTACGACGACCTGCCCTTCACCCGGGCCGAAGACTTCTACGTGCTGCAGAGCGGCGATCCCAAGGGTGACGCCATGGGATACGTCGATCCGAAGACCGGCCAGGAACGGCATGTGCCCCTGGAGATCCGCATCGTCGGCGATCCCGCGCCTCTCTACAACGAAACCTTCGAGGACGTGGGTCGCTACAAGGCCGAGCCGGTGCTGCCCTTCGCCACCTACGGCACCCTGGGCTGGGCCCACTCCGATGAAGCTCTCGACGACGGTTCGTCGCAGTTCTTCTTTTTCCTCTACGAGCCCGAGCTCACCCCCGCCGGCCTCAACCTCGTCGATGGCCGCAACGCCGCCTTCGGCTATGTGGTCGACGGCTTTGATGTGCTGGAGGAACTGGGGGTCGACGATCGCATCCTCTCGGTGCGGGTGGTCGAGGGCGCCGAGAATCTGAAGGCCCAGGGCTGAGTTGCCGCCGGGCTCAAGCGAAAACCTGGTGCAAGCCTCCAGCCATGCATCGGCCTGGAATGCCGGCCCTCTCCTCCGGCTGTCCTCGACGCCAAGGAGTCAATCCTGGCTGCAGCAGACGTTGAAGCACTGGCCTATTCCCGACCGATTGCCCCGGATTCCTCGAATGCTGGCGGGAGCCTGACGCTGTGAGCACTGCGGAACACCATCCCGACGGACCGAGTGGCTGCCCCCCCAGCGCCCCCCGCTGCGGACAGGACACGGGCTGGCCCGGCGAGGCTGGCAGAGAGCCGGTGGAGCGCGCCCCGCAACCACAGCCACCGCAGAAGCAGCAGCCGACCCTGGCCGATCTGGGCGAGTGGGAACTGATCCGGCGCCTGGGAGCCTTCGCGCCACCGGGACAGTTCAGCGATGACGCCGCCCTGCTGGCCGAAGCGGTCGCAGGCCAGGGAAGCCTGGTGGTCAACACCGATGTGCTGGTGGAAGGACTCCACTTCAGCGACCCCACCACCGGGCCAGTGGATGTGGGCTGGCGGGCGGCGGCGGCCAACCTCTCCGATCTGGCGGCGATGGGCTGCACGGAGGTGGTGGGCCTCACCGTGGGCCTGGTGGCGCCGGCCGACACCCTCTGGAGCTGGGTGGAGGGGGTGTACGACGGGCTGGCGGCGGCCCTGGGCTGCTATGGCGGTGAGCTGCTGGGGGGAGACTGCAGTGGCGGCGCCCAGCGGATGCTGGCGGTCACGGCGATCGGGCGGCTGCCGGCCCCACCAGCCACGGTATGGACGCTGCAGGCCGAGGAGGTCGCACGGACCAACACCGGATCCAGGCCCTGGGGGGTGATCCGCCGCAGCGACGGACGGCCCGGCGATGCCCTGATCTGCACGGGCCCCCATGGCCTGAGCCGGCTGGGGCTGGCACTGCTGCAGGGTCAGCTCCCAAGAGAGGAGCAGCTGCCGGATCCAGGCCTGCGGGAGCGGGCGATCGCGGCACACCGGCGCCCGGTGCCCCGCTTCGATGCGGTGCGGGCCCTAATCGGCTGCCGTCCCGACGGCATCGCCTGGCGGGTGGGCGGTTGCGACAGCAGCGACGGCCTGGCCGCGGCAGTGGGTGCGATCGCGGCTGCCAGCGGCTGTACGGCTGTCCTGAACCGGACATCGCTGCCCATGGATCCCGCCATGACGGCTCTCCCCCGGGCCCAGGACTGGTGCCTGAACGGTGGCGAGGACTTCGAGCTGGTGCTGGCCCTGGAGCCGGGCTGGGCCGAGACATTCCTGGCAGCGTCACCAGGCAGCAGGCAGATCGGCGCCCTGGTGGCGGGATCCGCCGGCTCGCTCGGCTGGAGCGATGGAGGAGCCTGGCCAGGGGACGGGGAGGCGGCCGGCGCGGGTTACCAGCACTTCCGCTGAACAATCACCCCCACAGCAACGGGAGGAGGGTCGGCTGAGGCAACAGCGCCGTCGCCGTAGGACGGCAACACGGGCCGCAGGTTCGGGACTGCGGAAGCGGTGGCGACTGGCGACAGGTGTGCGGTACGGTCTGGCCTCAGGGCCGTTGGATCCCTGTGGACGACCTCCCGTGCATGAGCCCGCTTCCAGTTCCCGGATCCCACCCGCTGCGATCCTGAGGTGGTTGGCAGATCCCGAGGCTGCGGCACCAGCCCCACCCGAAGCCTGGACAGCCCTGCTGAGCCGCTGCCACACCTTCAGGCTCCTGCCCCAGGCGGCGCTGCGCCTGGCTGACGAGCCCAAGCCGATCCCCCCTCTCCTGACCTCGCAGCTCAGCCGCTGCCGGGTGGCGTCATTCAGCCGCAGCGCGGCCGTTCTGCGGGGAGGCCTCCGGGCCCTGGACGTGCTCTCAACGGCGGCGATACCAGCCGCCGGCTTCAAGGGGATCGCCGCGATCGCCTGGTTGCAGCACGGACGTGCCGAGCGCACAATGGCCGACATCGACCTCCTGGTCGAAGCCAGGGACGCAGAAGCGGCAGGATTGGCACTCACGGCAGCAGGCTTCACCACCAAGGTGCAGGGAGTGTCGGCTGCCAGTCTGCGCACCTTTACAAGCACGTCTCCGGGCAGCGCCGGCAACGAATCGCTCACCCTGCGTGACGACGCAGGAGCCGAGATCGATCTGCACTGGAAAGTGGGTCGGATGGAACTGGACCAAGTCATCGGTGCCGCCAGGCCCGCTCGCCTGCTCAACAGGGAGGTGCCAATCGTTCGCCCCGCCCATGCGCTGCTCTTCTCCGCCCTGCATGCGCTTCGCAACGACTTCCTGCCCGAGGTGGTGCTACGCGATCTGCTGGATGCCGCGGGCTGGTTCAGCCTGCTGGCAGAAGATCCGCAGGAACAGCAGATCGTCCGACGGACAGCCGCATTCACGGGGTTGGAAGCGCCGCTGGCAGCCATGGCCTGCATCCTGAACGATCTCGAAGTGCAGGGAAGCCAATGGCTGGCTCCGGCGTGGTCGGCGCGTGCGCTGGCCGATCTCTTCCACACCCAGAGCGACGGGCTGATGCTCAACCGGGATCTGACCTACCTCTTCAGCCTGCGCCCTCTGCTTCAGATCCTGGGCGGGCTAAGCAGCCACGGGCCTGCCTACCTGGCCGCGATGCGAGCTACCGAAGCGGCCTATGGCCAAACCAGCCTACCCTTGCGCACGCGACTGAGGAAGCTGCTGGGCGCAGCCTCGCGAACCTCATTGCGACAGTGGTCCTTGCTGAGAGCCCTGGCGACGGCCAAGGATCAACTGAACTGAGACCCATCTGACGCAGCGACCTCCATGGCAGGCAGGTCAATCCCACGCCAGTTGAATGGCCGAACTTAGGCAGGACACTGAAGCTGAACCAGCAAGGTTTCCTGATAAGATTTACGCACAACAAACATGACTGGCCAGGCAAGGCGCCAACGAGGGGCGGGGCCGGCTTGCCAGCACCATTGGCACCACTTCTGCCTCTCAACTCCTTCCCCCGAACCCATGCAGTCATGACAGGAGACACACCCTGAACCTGAAAGCAGACTGATGAATGAACCCTTGATTGATCTGAACATCGCCCGCGAACTCGACTCACCCTCTGTGATCGCTGATGAAGTAGGGGGAGAGACCCTGGTGATCAACCTGAACACCGGCTCGTATTTCGTCATCCCACCCGCCAGTCTCGGCGTCTGGAATGCGCTCTCCTCCGGGATTGCGGCCGTTGCTCTGCTGGATGGCGACGACGATCCGCGCACTGAGGTTCTGCGCTCCTATGTGGGCCAACTGCTCGAGGCCGGCCTGTTGCGGGGGGCGCCGGAAGATCGCAGCGGCTCGACGGCGCCCCTTGCATGGCAGCCCGCAGACCTTGGGATCGAGCAGCACACCGACATGGCAGATCTGCTGGGACTGGACCCCATCCACGATGCCGATGCCAATGTCGGCTGGCCGATGCAAAAGCCGGAGTGAGTGATCCTCTCGCCGTCTGGATCCGCACCGTTCACGCCAGCCTCTCCCCAGGCAGCCAGGTCTGCCTGGGAGCGCACTGGGGCCCCGTGCGGATGGAACACCACACCACACGTCCAGACTGGTACGGCGCGATCGACAAGGCCTGGGCCGCACCCGCTGTGGATGACGAAGGCAGCACGACCGCCCCGATCCACATCAAGGTGATTTCAGCTGCCTTCGATGACCTTCCCGCTGCGATCAGCCCTCCCCCGCTGCGGCGCCGCGATCTCGGACCGCGGGGCGAGGCCGCGATCCCACCCGGCTCGACCACCCGGCTTACCTGGGAAGAGGCGGCGGGACAGGTGATGGCCTGGGATCCCCAGAGCGGCTGCGCCCTGCTCCTGCGTTCCACGCCGCCCAATGGCTATGACCTGGTCAGCCCGATGCGCTGGCTGGTCCACTGGGGGATCGCCGCGGCAGGAGGAATACTGATGCATGCCGCCTCCGTCGGCAGGCCGTCAGAGGGCTCGGTGCGTGGGGCACTCCTGATCGGTGAAGCCGGCTACGGGAAATCGACAACCACCCTGGCCTGCCTGTCGCGGGGCTGGCTGACCTGCGGCGATGATGCCGTGGCGGTGATGCGGGAGGGGGAAAGCTGGGTCGCCCGTGCCATCTACGCTGCCGTCAAGACAAAACTGGTCGGTTCGACCCCGCCGCCGCCGGATCTGCCCAGCACCGGCCTCAACACTGTGACCTGGGACATTGCCGGCACGAAGCGCGTTCACCTGCTCACCAGCACCGATGGCCAGACGCTGTGTGAACGGATGGAGATCGATGCGCTGATCCTGCTCGATCCAGCCGCCGACCCCGAGGCCGATCGGCAGGCCGCAACCGCGGCCGAGGCCCGGACCCGGGCGACACCCTCCACCCTGATACCCCTTCCCTACGAACGGGAGACGACAATGCAGCGGATCGGCCGTATTGCTTCCGAGGTGCCGGCATCACGGCTACCCCGCCGTTCCAGCCTTGCGCAAACCTTCCAGGACGTGACCGGGATCCTGAACGATTCGACGAGACAGTGATGATTTCCGTCATCCTGCCTCTTTACAACGGCGAGCGTTTCATCCAGGGGGCGATTGGCAGCATCCTCGATCAGAGCGTCGGCGAATTCCAGATCATCGCGGTCGATGACGGGGGCACAGAGCCCACACTGGCTCGCGTCGAGGCAATGGAAGGGCAGATCAAGGCAGGCGGACACCGCCTGGAGGTCGTCGTGCTGAAAGGCAACCGCGGTATCGCCGCGGCCCGCAACGCGGGGGCAGCGATCGCCGAAGGCACCTATTTGGCCTGGCTTGATCAGGACGATCTCTGGCCATCAGATCGCACAGCAACACTGCTGCAGGCCCTGGAGGAGAGCGGCGCCACGGTCGCGCGCGGAAGGATGCGGTTCGTCGATCTCGCCCCTGACTCGCTCAGGCCCTGGGTGCGAGACACCTGGTTCAGCGGCAATCACACCGGCTATGTGCTCGGGGCACTGCTGTGTCGTCGCGAGGTGCTGGAAAGGGTCGGCCCCTTGCAGACGGCCTTTGCTGGGGGGTTTGATGATGTGGATTGGTTCATGCGACTACGCCATGATCAGGTGCCTCTGGTGGACGTGGATGCCGTCACTGTGGTGCGCCAGATTCACACCAGCAATCAATCGGGCCGGGCCAGCCAGAGCGAATTGCTGGCGGTGGTCCGCGCTCACCTGCAGCGCAGTCGCAATCCGTCATGAGCAGCGTCATCCATATCGGACAGCCGAAGGCCGCCAGCAGTTCTCTGCAGCGAGCACTCTGGAATCGTCGCGAACAACTTGCCGCTGCCGGCATCTTCTATCCAGTTACCCCGACCCGCAATCACAATTGCATTGTCGCCGACTTTCTGCTGACTTTAGGGGTACAGACTGGCGAGCGATTCCATCAGGGACTTCGCCAGATCGCCCTCGAAGGCTCATGGGATCACCTTGTTCGCCAGGCGCATGAGCTTCCTCATCTGATCGTATCGTCAGAGTTCCTCAGCACGCTCCCACCGACCTGGATCGAGCCTTTCATCGGCGAGCTCAGGATCCAGGATCCAACCATTCTTCTCTGCGTGCGACGGGCCAGCGACTCGTTGCCATCAAGCTATTCACAACAGGCGAAGACCATGGCCACAATCCGCTTCGAGCCGTGGGTACGAGCCCAGCTTGGAATCGGAAACAGGCAAGGCGTATTCCCGCTGGATGTTGCATGCATATGCAAGAACTGGTCACGGGTCGGCATGGTAAAGATCCTTCCATTTCAGCCCGATTTGATTAATGAGTTTGAAGCAGAGTTGATCCGCATTCTCGCCATCAACGTATCTCAACCGTTCCTTGGGCACCACAACGCGAGCCCAAGTGCCGCCATGGTGGAAGCCTGGCAGAGGCTCCTGCGGGCGAGAAGGGTGAGTGATCCAGGCGTGCTGAAGCGGGTGCCCGATCTTGGATCCGGACGTTTTGCCCTCCAGCCGGATGTGGCAAGAGCCCTCGACGCCGCCTACCCGACACGCGGCACGGCGGACCCTGCGGCAAGGCTGGAGCTCGACGCCATGGTTCTGCGACCCGAACCCCTGACTAGCACCGGTCTGAGCGAGCAGGAGTGGACAGAAGCAGTAAGCGCATGCAGCGCCGCCTTGGAGGCTCATCTCCGATGAGGGTTCTGATGCTCGACGGGGCTCTCCCCGCACGTGAGTCTTCGGCAGGCGAGCGGGCCACCTTCGATCTGATCGATGCCCTGCACAACCTCGGGCACAAGGTGAGCTTCTCGGCCCTGGGGATCAATGGCAAGGAGACCGAGAGATTGCCCGACCTGGTGGCGAGTGGCGTGGAGCTGCTGCCCGGTCATGGAGGAGGCCTGGCTCACCTGCACGAGGTCCTCCGCGAACCGTGGGATGCGGTGATCGTTCAGCGTCCGGGCCCTGCCCTCCTGGCAGCTGAGACACTGACAACGACCGGAGCGATCAGCCTGCACTGGGGTCACGACATTCACACCTGGAGGCTGGAAGCGCAGCAGCGGCTCTGTGGCAGCGTGCCAGGGCACAAGCTGAAGGTGACAGCACTCAGCGAGCGGCGCTGCTGGCAGTTCTACGATCTATCCGTCTATCCGACCAGACGCGAAGCCGATTACATCAACAGCGTCGGTGGCCGTGGCGCTGCCGTTCCTTACTACCGCCTGAACTCGGAGGATCTGATCACACCGGACATGCACACTTCACGGCGCGGATGTCTGATGGTGGGCGCTTCCTTTCATGCACCCAATCGGGATGCTCTCGGCTTTGCCGTAGCCGATATCCTGCCGCTGCTCGGTCGGGAGGCTCGGATCACGGTGGTGGGCGAGTGGCCACTGGAGCACCGCGCTGGACTGGATGGGAAGGGAGTGCGGTTTGCCGGACGGGTGAGCGAAGAGGAGCTGCGACGGCTGCACGGCGAGCACCTGTGTCTGTTGGCACCGCTGCGTTTCGGCGCCGGCACCCGCCGCAAGCTGGTGGCCGCGATGGGCCTGGGTCTGCCCGTCGTGACCAGCGCGGAAGGACTGCGGGGCCTCCTCGTGCGTGATGGCTTCGAAGAAGACGGCGTCCTCATCGCAGCCAGTGCCAAGCAGTTCGCGGATCGAGTGGTTGAGCTCACGACAAGCCATTCACTTTGGGAGGCCTGCTCTATCAGGGCCCAGGCTGCGGTTGCCGCTGTCTATTCCGCACCCAGTTTTGATAACGCTGTGGCAGAGGCTCTGAAACGCGCCGGGGAGCTTCACAATGGCCACTGATTCAACCACCCAATCCCCACTTGCAGTCACGCAGCCATGCATCGATGTGGTAATCACCAACCACAACTACAACCGCTTCGTGCCGGGTGCTGTGGAATCGGCCCTGAAACAACACAACGTCCAGACCAGGATCGTCATAGTCGATGACGGCAGCGACGAACCCCTGAGAGGTTTTGAGTCTGAGGAGCGCGTTCAGATCATCCGGCGCGAGGCCGCTGGAGGCGTAGGAGTGGCATTGAACCTCGGTCTTGATGCCGGATCCGCTCCCCTGGTGACCTTTCTGGATGCGGACGATCTCTGGCCGCTGGACCGCTGCAGGCAGCTCCACGACGCGATTTCCGGAGCCGATCTCGCCTATGGCGCCCAGGTGGTGTTCGCAGATGGTGATCAACCCGATCTCGATCCCAGCCCGGAACAGCGGGCCGCGATGCGGGCCACCCCCGCCGCCCTTCTGAGCGGCACCGTCCTGCTGCGCAGGACCCTTTTCGACCGCTATGGACCATTCCCCGAACAGATGTCGAAGGCTCCCTTCATCTTCTGGATGGCCGCCGCCCGCGCTGCTGTGCCAGCGATCCGCGAGGTGGCGCTGGACCGGCCCGTGCTGCTGCGTCGCTCCCATACCTCAAACATGACCCGGAACAACAGTCAGTTGGCCGACTACTTCCAGGTTCTGGCCCAACGCCGCCGTGAAAACGGCGGCCATTAAGCGCATGAGCCTCCGCTGCGTCCGATGAGCGGCCCATGGCACGGTCCATCTCCCAGCGCCGGCCAGCGGCTGCTGCTGGCCGGATGCCTGGAGCCCGACCCAGAGCGGGCGGTCACCGCCTGGCGCCGGTGGCGCGAAATGTGCGACTTCGACCATGAGGACGCCGCCAGCCACGAACTCGCCTCCCTCCTGGTGGCCCGGATCGGCATGGAGGAAGCAGGTGGTGGCATTGCCATCCGCAGCCTCGGCTGGTATCGACGTGCCTGGGTTTTGTCGGAACTCGCCGCCAGCGCAGCAGGCGCCCTGGCCCAGGCATGCCGAGAGCAAGATTTGCAGGTGACAGCGATCGGAGACCTGGCCGGCTGGCTCTCCGGCACCAGCCACGCTGGACGGCGCCTGCCGATCCGGAGCATCGAACTGGTGATCGCCAACGCCGGTCGTCGTCGCTGCGACGAACTGCGGGCGCTGGCCCTGCACGGACCCGCCGGCGCGGCGATCAAGGCCCGTCAGATCGGGCTGCGCATCCTCCCCATGAGCGGAGATCGACTGGCTGCGGCAACCGCGGCCACGGCGACATCCCAGGACGATCTCGCTCTCCCGACAGCCGGAGCGATGATCGCCCATCTCGCAGCAAGAAACTGGTGCTGGGATCCACCACAGAGGCTGCGCTGGATGGCGGAGATCCTCTCGATCGTGCAGGCCGGTTCCGATCCACAGAACCTGGCCGCTGCGATGGGCGCCGTGATAGCCAGAGCAGACCTCGGCTGGTCCGCGAAACAGGCTCTTCAGTCCTTGCAGGATGTGATGCCCACAGATTCGTCACGGCAGTGCCTGGACCCGTTGATCAGCGCTGCAAGAGCAGTCCCTGACGGCCTGGCTGCCGGGACCCGTGGACGGCTGCGTCAGACCCGGCTCGGCCCTTGGCTGACACGCGGTCAGCTCATGCTCCTGAGGCTCCAGCCCGATGAGGAGTCCTGAGATGAAGGCTGCGCCAAGAGGTCGGCAGCGGCGGTCGCAGAGCCCCCACAAAAACCCCTGCCCACCAGCCGTGGACAGGGGATAGGAGTATTGATTGGCATTGAGCCGGAGACGTGCAGACAGCCGCAGCCCCCAGGCCCAACCTCACTTCCAGTTCTTCGCCACGATCTCGGCGAGGTCGACGACACGCTGGCTGTAGCCCCACTCGTTGTCGTACCAGCAGATCACCTTCACCATGTTTCCGCCCATCACCAGGGTGAGATCGGAATCGACGATGGTTGATTCATCGGTACCGGCGTGGTCCGAAGACACCAGGGGCAGATCGCAGTACTTGATGATGCCCTTCATGCCATTCTCAGAGGCATTCTTGAGCACCTCGTTCACCTCTTCCTTGGTGGTGTCGCGGCTCATCTCCAGCACCATGTCCACCACCGACACGTTGGGGGTGGGAACCCGCAGAGCGATGCCGCTGAGCTTGCCCTTCACCGGCGGGTACACCAGAGCCACAGCCTTGGCGGCACCGGTGCTGGTGGGCACGATGTTGACAGCGGCGGCACGGGCGCGACGCAGGTCGCGGTGCGAGGCATCGAGGATGCGCTGGTCACCCGTGTAGCTGTGGGTGGTGGTCATCGTGCCCTTGACGATGCCAAAGGCCTGGTCGAGCACTTTGACAACTGGGGCCATGCAATTGGTGGTGCAGCTGGCGTTGCTGAGGATGTCCCAGTCTTCGTGGCGGTATTGGTCGGCATTCACACCCACCACAAAAGTACCGACTTTGTCGCCCTTACCGGGAGCGGTGAGAATCACCTTCTTGGCACCGGCCTCAAAATGCTTGCTGGCGCCCACGTCGTCGTTGAAAACGCCCGTGGATTCGATGACCAAATCGACGCCCCACTCCTTCCAGGGCAGGTTGGCAGGATTGCGGTCGTAAAAGACCTTGATCTCCTTACCGTTCAGATAAATGGCGTCGTCAGTTGTTGTGACATCAACTCCCCGCAGGGGGCCGAGCATCGAGTCGTACTTGAGCAGGTGAGCGTTGGTGTTGGTGTCACCCGAACCATTGATCCCCACCAGCTCGATGCCAGTGTTCGCGCCGCGGCTCAGCCAGCAGCGCGTGAAGTTGCGACCGATGCGGCCGAATCCGTTGATCGCAACCTTCAGAGTCATGGCATCAGGCAGGCGGCAGCACCTGCGGGGAGATTCGGCCGCGAATCATACAGAAACAGACGGCCTTCCCATTCCCGACCCGGGAGGCCTCGCCCCGCCGAAGCCAGCAAAACGAAGCATCTCGTAAAGCATGGCTGCCCCGCCACGCCCTATTTTCAGCGGGTCTGGAGACCCACCCCGCAGGGACGAGATGCTCGATCGCCGCCAGCCTGTCCACTTCATCGGGGTCGGGGGGATCGGCATGTCGGCCTTGGCAACGATCCTGGCCGCCCGCGGCTATCGGGTCAGCGGCTCCGACCCCCGTCGCACGGCCGTCTTGGAAGGCCTGCATGCCAGCGGTGTGCGCCTGTTTCACAGCCAGACCGCCGAAACCATCGCCAGCCTGCTGGCGGACGCCGCAGAAGCGCCGCTGGTGGTGATCAGCTCGGCTGTGCCCGAGAGCAACGGCGAGCTGCAGGAGGCCCGCCGCCGCGGGCTGACGGTGGCGCACCGCTCCGATGTCCTGGCGGCGCTGATCAACGCACAACCCTCGATCGCGGTGGCCGGCAGCCACGGCAAGACCACCACCAGCACCCTGGTGGCCACCCTGCTCGACGCCACCGGTGAGGATCCGACCGCGGTGATCGGCGGGATCGTGCCGGCCTTCGCCAGCAATGGCCGCCACGGCGCCGGCAGGCTGCTGGTGGCCGAAGCCGATGAATCGGACGGTTCTCTGGTGAAGTTCACGGCCGACCTGGCCGTGCTCACCAACATCGAACTCGACCACACCGACCACTATCCAGACCTCGACGCCCTGATCGCCACCCTGCGACGCTTCGCCGAACGCTCGGGACGCCTGCTGGCCAACCGGGACGATCCGATCCTCAGAGAACACTTCGAGGCCGCCCACTGGTGGTCGATCGAACAGAGCGAAGGGGTGGACTACGCCCTGCTGAGCCTCGAGGAACGCGGTGATGGCAGCACGGCCCGCTGGTACGAGGCCGGGACGCCGGTGGGAACCCTGGAACTGCCCCTGCCCGGGCGCCACAACCTCAGCAACGCCGCCGCAGCCCTGGCCGCCTGCCGCCTGGAGGGCGTCCCCTTCGAGGCCCTGCAGCAGGCCATCCGGGCCCTGCAGCCGCCCGGCCGTCGCTTCGACTGCCGCGGCCTCTGGCAGGAGCGCATCGTGGTCGATGACTACGCCCATCACCCGAGCGAGGTGGATGCGACCCTGCGCATGGCCCGGCTGATGGTGGAGAGCGGCCGCAGCCCCCTGCCCCGCATCCCGGAGCGCCTGGTGGCGGTGTTCCAGCCCCATCGCTACAGCCGCACCGCCCAGTTTCTCGACGCCTTCGCGGCGGCCCTCACCGGCGCCGATCTGGTGCTGGTGGCGCCGCTGTACAGCGCCGGGGAGGCTCCGATCGCCGGCATCTCCAGCGAGGCCCTGGCCCAGGCCGTGCGAGGGCTGTCCCCCGATCTCGAGGTCCGGGTGAGCGCCAGCCTTGATGAACTGGCCTCCCAGATCGCTTCCTGCAGTCAACCGGGCGATCTGGTGCTGGCCATGGGGGCCGGAGATGTGAACAGTCTCTGGGATCGACTGGCGGCGCTGAATGACCGCCCCACCGCTGTGGCGGTGTGATGGACACCCTCTCCCCTGCAGATCCGGACGGCCTGCGGCGGGACGTCGGCCTGGCCGAGTTCACCACCTGGAAGGTGGGTGGCCCCGCCGAATGGTTCGCCGAGCCGGGCAGCGAGGACGAGCTGATCGCGCTGGCTGCCTGGGCGGGCAGCCAGGGGATGCCGTTCCGTTGCATCGGCGCCGGCTCCAACCTGCTGATCGCCGACAGCGGCCTGCCCGGACTGACCCTCTGCAACCGCCGGCTTCAGGGCAGTCGCCTCGATGCCACCGAAGGCTGGGTGGAGGCCGTGGCCGGCGAGCCGATCCCGACCCTGGCGCGCAAGGCGGCCCGCGCCGGCCTGTCCGGCCTGGAATGGGCCGTGGGGATTCCGGGCACCGTGGGGGGAGCCGCGGTGATGAATGCAGGGGCCCAGGGAGGCTGCACGGCGGAATGGCTGGACTCGGTGCTGGTGATTGATCCGGCACGCCCCGAAACCCCCTTCCGGCTGGAGGCGAGCGCACTCGACTTCGCCTACCGCCACAGCCGCCTGCAACACGAGCACCTGCTGGTGCTCTCGGCCCGTTTCCGGCTGAAGACCGGGGAAGATCCCACCGAGATCTCAGCCCGCACCAGCGCCAACCTGCACAGCCGCACCAGCACCCAGCCCTACCAGCAGCCCAGCTGCGGCAGCGTCTTCCGCAACCCGGAACCCCAGAAGGCCGGCCGACTGATCGAGGGACTGGGCCTCAAGGGCCTCTGCGTCGGCGGAGCGCAGGTCTCAACCCTGCACGCCAACTTCATCGTCAACACCGGCGGTGCCCTGGCTGCGGAGATCGACGCCCTGATCAGCCAGGTGCAGGAGCGGGTCTGGCGGGCCCACGCCATCCACCTGCATCCGGAGGTCAAACGCCTGGGGTTCGCACCGGAGCAGGCCGGCGGCAGCTTGCCGGGCTGGCCTTAGCCTGCGGCGATCTTCTTCCACAGTGCATGGCCGGCTTCGGACTCCCCAATTTCGGACAGCTGACCGAGGCCTTCCGCAAGGCCCAGCAGATCCAGCAGGACGCCCAGAAGCTGCAGGAGGAGCTGGATGCCATGGAGCTGGAGGGCAAGAGCGCTGACGGGCACGTCAGCGTGTGGCTGTCGGGCAACCAGATGCCGCTGCGTGTGCAGGTGGCCCCTGAACTTCTCAGCGGCAGCTCCGAAGCAGCCGAAGCAGCCATCCTCGAGGCGCTTCAGAACGCCTACGAGCTCTCCACCAGCACGATGCGCGGCCGCATGGAGGAGCTCACCGGCGGCCTGGATCTGAATCTCCCCGGCCTGGGCGGCTGAACTCCTCTCCGGCTGGCGCCTCAGCCTGCAGATCCACACTGTCGGCGTCCTGCTGCCGGGCACGGCGACGGGACGTCTGACGCCACTGGGCCTGCAGACGCGGCTCGACGCGGTCGCCACGGCGCCGCAGCCCAGCCTCACTGCTGCGCACCGCCACCTCGATCGTGCTGCCCAGGATCTCCTCGAGACACTGGCAGTAGAGCGGGTGGCGATCCCAGTCCTGCCCCGCGGCGCAGCCCGGATCGCCACGATGCAGGCAGTTGCTGTAGCGGCAGGACTGTCGCTCCAGGCGCTGGCGCAGCTCCGGAAATAGAGCGGCCAGATCCTCCGGACGGGCCGGCAGATCCGGCCGGTTGAAGCCGGGCGTGTCCGCCAGCAGCGTCGGGGCGGCCTGCGATTCCCCTGCTGACAACGGGAACAGCTCCACATGGCGGGTGGTGTGACGACCTCGGCGCAGCCGGCCGGAGACACTGCCCACCCGCAGCTCCAGAGCCGGCAGCAGGGCATTGAGCAGGCTGCTCTTGCCCACTCCGGACGGCCCGCAGATCACGGTGATCCCCGGCTGGGACAACCTCTGGCGCAACAGATCCACTCCGGTCAGCGGAGTCCCCGGCGAAGTTTCCAGGGCGATGGGAAGAGCGTCGTAGCCCCACAGCGCCAGCCGCTCACACCAGGCTCGACGCTCAGCCTCCGTGACGAGATCCGCTTTGCTGAGCACCACCTGGACGGGCCGGCCGCAGGCCTCCGCGGTGAGCAGGAACCGGGTGATCTGGAGTGGATCCGGGGCCGGCTCCGAGAGCGCCACCACCACGACCACCTGATCGACGTTGGCGACCGGCGGCCGCTCGAGCAGATTGCGCCGCGGCTCCAGGGCCGCGACGGCCCCGCGGCCGGCCGGCCAGTCGATGCCGTCGACCCGCACCCGGTCACCGACACAAGTGCGCTGGCCACTCTTGCTCAGGCGGGTGCGGCGGGTGCAGAGCAACCTCTGCTGGCCCTGGGGACCGGGCTGATCAAGCGCCACCCAGCAGTAGTTGGCCTGAAGGGCGACCACCAGCCCGGAACGGCCGGGGACCGGTTCAGCCATCGCTGGCGGGGAAGGTGACAGTGGAACGGACCGTGAGGCGAACGGCGGAATCCCCTTCCAGCGGGGTGAGAAGCACCGTGTGGCCTTCCTGGCGCAGCCCTTCGCTCACCAGGCGCTCCGGTTCACCCCGGTCAAGCCAGACCTCGAGCTCAGCGCCGGCTGGCAGCTTCTCGAGCGCCAGCCGGGTGCGGATGTAGTTGAGCGGACAGGGCGTGCCGCGCAGATCCAGGTGAGCGGGTGGAGAGAGGCTCATCCCTTGCCGAACAGCCCGCCGAACAGACCGCTCTTGTGATGATGCCGGTCTCCCTTGCGGGTGTGGTGGCCGGCCAGCTGCTCGAGCAGTTCACGCTCCTCGCCATTGAGACGGGTGGGCAGCTGCACCTTCACCGTGAACTGATGGTTGCCGCGGGCAACGGGGTTGCCCAGACGGGGCACCCCCTTGTTCTTCATCGTGAGCACGGCTCCGGGCTGGGTGCCGGCCGGGATCTCCAGGGCCTCGGGGCCATCGACGGTCTCCACCTCGATCGTGTCGCCGAGGATGGCCTGCAGGTAGCTGAGGGTCACCTCGGAGTGGATCGTCTGACCGTCCCGCCGCAGGCTGGGATGGGGCCGCACGTTGAGCACCACGTAGAGGTCGCCAGGAGGACCACCGCGCTGGCCGGCGTTCCCCTCGCCCGCCACCCGCAGCCGTGAATTGGTGTCGACACCACCGGGGATGTTGATCCGGAGAGTCTTGGAGACCTGCTGCAGGCCCTGGCCGCCGCAGGCATTGCAGGGATCCGCGATCACCTGGCCGCTGCCCTCGCAGGTGGGGCAGGGCGCCACCTGGGTGAAGCTGCCGAAGGGGGTGCGGGTAGCCCGACGCACCTGGCCGACACCACCACAGGTGCCACAGGTGGTGGGGCCGCTGCCGGCCTTGGCGCCGGAGCCACCGCAGGTGCCGCAGCTCTCGAGATGGCGCAGCGGGATCTCCTTCTCAATCCCGAACACGGCCTCGCGGAAGTCGATCGTGAGATCAAGGCGCAGATCGTCTCCCTGGCGCGGTCCGCTGCGACGGCGCCCCCCCCCGGCGGCGGCGGCGCCGCCGAAGCCGCTGAAGAAGGTTTCGAACAGGTCGGCGAAGCCGCCCATGTCGCCCATGTCGGGCATGCCGCCACCGCCCAGACCTGCCTCACCGAACTGGTCGTAGCGGGCGCGGCTCTGGGGGTCGCTGAGCACCTCGTAGGCGCGGCCGATCTCCTTGAACTTGTCCTCGGCACCCGGGTCCTTGTTGACATCAGGGTGGTACTGGCGGGCGAGTCGCCGATAGGCCCGCTTGAGGGTGTCCGCATCGGCATTGCGCGCGACGCCCAGCAGCTCGTAGTAGTCGGCCATCAGCCGGCCTGCTCCTGGCTGCCGGATCCGCCCGGACCGGGACCCATGGACACCTTCACCAGCGCGTGACGCAGCACGCGGCCATTGAGGTGATAGCCACGCTGCAGCTCCTCGATCACCACATCCTCGAGATGGTCATGGCTCTCCTCCCGGAGCACGGCCTCATGCAGGTTCGGGTCGAACGGTTCCCCCTCCACCCGCATCGGCGACACCCCCAGCTGCTTGAACACGTCCACCAACTGCTTGTAGAGCCCCTGGTAGCTGCGATGCAGGGTCTGGGCCTCCTCGCTCTGGGGATTGAGCTGCTGACGGGCACGGTCGAAGTTGTCGACCACCGGCAGGATCTCGCTGAGGGTCGTGCAGGTGATCTGCAGCTTCAGATCGTCATGGTCGCGACTCTGGCGCTTGCGGAAGTTGTCGAAGTCGGCGGCGATGCGCATGTACTGGCCGCGCAGACCCTCATTTTCGCTCTGGAGGGCGGCCAGCTGCGCCTCCAGCTGCTGGAGCCGGTCAGCCCCGGCCGCCGGATCGGGACCGGAGGACTCAGAACCCCCTTCAGCGCTGTCGACCTCCCCGGGCTGTGGGTCCTGGGGGAGGTGGGATTCGGCCGGAGGCGGGGAGGGCTCTCCCTGGGCCTCGTACCGGCGATCAGCGTCCTGGAGATTCTCGCCGCTCATGGCGCGTGAGGAAATTCAATTGGAGCCATGTTGAAGCGCGGGCCCCACTCCCCACAAGCGGCGGAAGCCCGCACCTCGGCGGCGGCGGGAAGCCTGTCAACACAGCAGCCGAATCCGGGGCAAGATTGCAGGGGTGGTGAGTGAAAGCTTCAGCCGCGCCTCCGCTGCCACCCCATCCGTTTCGGCATCTCCTCAGATCCACCGCGCGCCCAGGCCATGACGCCAGAAGCCACCTCGCCGCTGACCCAGGGCGCAACGGCCGAACGGTCCTCTCTGTTCAGCGATCTGGATCTGGACATCGCGCGGGTGCCCCAGTCCGAGCCTCCCAATCCGGAGGAAGACCTGGAAGCAAGCAGCCAGGCCGCTCTCTCCCCGGTGATGAGCCTGGTGGACCGGATCCTGATCGAGGCGCTCACCAACGCCGCCAGCGACATCCATATCGAACCCCAGGAGGAGGGGCTGCAGATCCGCTTCCGGCAGGACGGGGTGCTCCGCATCGTGGACACGCTGCCACGGACGCTGATCCCGGCCGTCACCTCACGCCTCAAGATCATGGCCGACCTGGACATCGCCGAGCGGCGGATGCCCCAGGACGGGCGCATCCGCCGCAACTTCCGTGGCCGCATCATGGACTTCCGCGTCAGCACGCTGCCGAGTCGCTACGGCGAGAAGGTGGTGATGCGACTGCTCGACAGCGGCGCCACGCAGCTGGGCCTGGACACGCTGATCACCGACGCGACATCTCGCGAGACCCTGAGGGACCTGGGATCCAAGCCGTTCGGGATGATCCTGGTGACCGGCCCCACCGGCTCAGGCAAATCGACCACGCTCTATGCACTGCTGGCGGAGCGCAACGAGCCCGGCATCAACATCTCCACGGTGGAGGATCCGATCGAATACACCCTGCACGGCATCACCCAGACCCAGGTGAACCGTGAAAAGGGCTACGACTTCAGCACGGCCCTGCGAGCCTTCATGCGCCAGGATCCGGATGTGCTGCTCGTCGGCGAGACGCGCGACCTGGAGACGGCGCGCACGGCGATCGAAGCCGCCCTCACCGGCCACCTGGTGCTGACCACCCTGCACTGCAACGATGCCGCCAGCGCCTTCGCGCGGTTGGATGAGATGGGGGTGGAGCCCTTTCTGGTGAGCGCCTCCCTGCTGGGCGTGATCTCCCAACGGCTGGTCCGCCGTCTGTGCGGCGACTGCCGGGAGCCTTACCACCCCGACAGTGAGGAGCTGGCCCATTTCGGCCTGGTGGCCACGGACGAGCAGCGCATCACCTTCTATCGCGCCACCAAGAGCGCGCCGGGCAGCGACGGCTGCTGTCCCACCTGTCAGGGCCGCGGCTACGCCGGCCGGGTCGGCGTGTACGAGATCCTGCACATGAACGAATCGCTGTCCTCGGCGGTCGCCAAACGCAGCAACACCGAGGATCTGCGCCGCCTGGCGCTGGAGAGCGGCATGAAGACGCTGCTGGGCTACGGCCTCGATCTGGTGCGCGAGGGCCTGACCACCCTTGAGGAGGTCGAGAGGATGCTGCTGACCGACACGGGCCTGGAATCGGAGCGGCGCGCCCGCGCCCTCAACACGCTGACCTGCAAAGGCTGCGGCGCCGGCCTTCAGGACGAGTGGCTCGAGTGTCCCTACTGCCTACGGCTGCGGAGCTGAGGCCTGCGACTGCGCCCAGCCCACAGCAACAGACCAGGCGGCGCCCGTCAGGTGAAACGAGGCTGTTGGGCGGCGCTGTCATCGCTAAGCTGAGGCGGTCATCACGGCGTCAGGAACGGAGGATTTTCCGTGGATCTTCAGATCGAAGACCTGATGATTGAGCTGGTGAATGGCGGGGGCAGCGACCTGCACCTGGCCGCCGGACAACCGCCGTTCGGTCGGTTCAACGGCCAGCTCCGACCGATCCTTCCGGATCTGTTTCTGAGTGAGGAACAATGCAACAAGCTTATTTTTTCTCTGCTCAACAACGCGCAACGCAAGCAGCTTGAGCAGACCTGGGAACTGGATTGCTCCTACGGCCTCAAGGATGTTGCCCGTTTCCGAGTGAATGTGTATCGGCAGCGTGGCACCTATGCCGCCTGTCTGCGGGCGCTTGGCAACTCGATCCCACCGATGGAGAAGCTGGGCATGCCGCCGATCGTGGAGGAGATGAGCCGCAAGCCGAAAGGGCTGGTGCTGGTCACCGGGCCGACGGGCTCAGGCAAGACCACCACGCTGGCCGCGATGCTGGATCACATCAATCAAACCCGATCCGAGCATATCCTCACCATCGAGGATCCGATCGAATTCACCTATAAGAATCAAAAGAGTCTCATCCACCAGCGCGAGATCGGTGAGGACACGCGCAGCTTCGCCAATGCCCTGCGCGCGGCCCTGCGGGAGGATCCTGATGTGGTTCTGGTCGGGGAAATGCGCGACCTGGAGACGATTCAGCTGGCCATCACCGCGGCCGAAACCGGCCACCTGGTCTTCGGTACCCTGCACACCAGCTCCGCCTCCCAGACGGTCGACCGCATGGTGGACGTGTTTCCACCGAGCCAGCAGACCCAGATCCGCGTGCAGCTGAGCGGCAGCCTTCTGGCGGTGTTCTCCCAGACCCTCTGTCGCAGCAGTCATCCCAGCACGGGAGCCTTTGGACGGGTGATGGCTCAGGAAATCATGATCAACACCCCCGCCATCAGCAATCTGATCCGCGAAGGCAAGACCGCACAGATCTATTCCCAGATTCAGACCGGTGCGAACCTGGGGATGCAGACACTCGAGCGGGCCCTCGCCAATCTCGTGACGGCAGGCAAGGTGTCACGCAGCGAGGCACTCAGCAAAACCACCAAACCCGAAGAGCTGACCCGGCTGCTCGATCAGAACTGAACCACGCTTCCACCTGTCTTGCCATGCCTGCCTTCGTCGTCACCTACTCCAGCAGCTCCGGTCGCAAGCGCAAGATGACCCTCCAGGCCGACTCCCCGGCCATGGCGAGACGGGAGCTGCGCAAGCGAGGGATCCTGGCCAACACGCTGGTCCGCAAAGACCTGGCAACGGCAATACGCCCCTCCGATCCGAGCCGCTGGCAGCGTCTGTTCGACAGGGGCATCAGCGTCAAGGACAAGGCACTGTTCGCGAGCAAACTCTCGGCCCTGGTGGACGCAGGGGTGCCGATTCTGCGAAGCCTTGATCTGATGCGGTCGCAGCAGCGGTCACTCATGTTCCGCGAAGCGCTCACGGGGATGACGCGCGATGTGAATCAGGGCGACAGCCTGGCCAATGCGATGCGGCGCTGGCCCAAGGTGTTTGACAACCTCTCGATCGCCATGGTCGAAGCGGGAGAGGCTGGCGGTGTGCTTGATGAAACCCTGAAACGTCTCGCAAAGCTGCTGGAGGATAATGCCAAACTCCAGAACCAGATCAAGAGCGCGATGAGCTACCCGGTGACGGTTTTCTGCATTGCGATTCTGGTGTTTCTGGGCATGACCATCTTCCTGATTCCCACCTTCGCATCGATCTTTGACCAACTGGGAGCCAAACTTCCTCTGTTCACCCAGATGATGCTCGATCTGAGTAAATTATTGCGCTCCTCTTTCTCGCTGTTTCTCGTCGGCGGGCTGGTGACGGGAGCAGTGATGTTTTCCCGATACTATGCCACCCCCATCGGACGACGCTCGGTCGACGCGATGCTGCTGAAACTTCCGCTGTTCGGGGATCTGCTGCAGAAGACGGCCACCGCTCAGTTCTGCCGCACACTCAGCTGCCTGTCGAGAGCGGGCGTTCCAATCATGATGTCCCTGGAGATCGTGCGTGACACCACCTCCAACACCATCATCGGCGACGCGATCAGCTCCTCCCGCAATGAAGTCAGTGAAGGATTGCCGATGAGTGCCGCCCTGCGGATGAAGGACGTGTTTCCTGACATGGCGATCAGCATGATGGCAATCGGCGAAGAAACCGGTGAAATGGATGCCATGCTCTCAAAGGTGGCCGATTTCTATGAAGATGAGGTCACCAATGCCGTCAAAGCTATGACCTCAATGCTGGAGCCGCTGATGATCGTGCTCGTCGGCGGCATCGTCGGCTCAGTGCTGGTGGCGATGTATCTGCCGATGTTCTCGGTCTTTGAGCACATCCGCTGATCGCTCAGGCTCCGATCGCCCGCCCCGCCAGCCAGCCGGATGTCCAGCAGTGCTGGAAGTTGAAGCCGCCGGTGATCCCATCCACATCCAGCAGCTCCCCCACCAGATACAACCCTGGCGTCAACCGGCTCTCCATCGTGGCGGTGTTCACCTCCCCCAGGGGCACGCCGCCGGCGGTGACGAACTCCTCGCCGAAGGGCCCCTTGCCGACCACCTCCAGACCCGTGTCGCGGAGCGCGCGGATGAGGGCCTGCTGCGGCTGCCTGCCCAGGTCGGCCCAGCGCCGCTGTGGATCGACGCCCTGCGCCTCCAGCAGGGCCACCCACAGGCGCCGGCTCAGCTCCGGCCAGGGACGGGCAGTGGCCAGCTGACGGCGGGCCTGCTCCCGGCGCAGCCGGGCAAAGCACTCCTGCAGCTCAGGCTCGCGGCGGCCACCGCTCCAGTCGATCCGCAGCGTCCCCCGGTAGCCGCTCTGACGCAGATCACGGGCGGCGAAGGCCGTGAGGCGCAGCACGGCCGGACCGCTCACCCCCCAGTGGGTGATCAGCAGCGGACCCCGCTGGCGAAACCGGCTGGTGAGGCCATCGGGCTGCAGCTCCAGCTCCACCGGATCCTGGGTCACCCCGGCCAGGCCTGCCAGCAGGCCACCCTGCAGCCGCAGGGTGAACAGGGACGGCACCGGCTGCACCAGGGCATGGCCGAGGGAGCCGGCCAGGCGATGGCCGCTGGGATGGCTGCCCGTGGCCAGCACCAGCCGCTCACTGAACAGTTCCTCCCCGCCGCGCAACCGCAACCGGAAGCCCCCCTGGGGCAGAGCCTCGGCACTCTGCAGGGAGGCACCAGTGCGCAGCACCACGCCGGCCCGCCCGGCGGCGCGGCGCAGACAGTCCACCACCGAGCTGGAGCGGTTCGTCCTGGGAAAAAGGCGGCCGTCGTCCTCCTGCACCAGCTCCAGGCCACGCTCGGCGAACCAGGCGACGGCCTCTGCCGGCGCGAAGCCGCTGAAAGGACCCAGCAGCGCCCTGCCACCCCTGGGGTAATGGCCCACCAGAGCGCGGGCCTCCCAGCAGGCGTGGGTGACATTGCAGCGGCCACCGCCGCTGATCAGCACCTTGTGCAGGGGCTCGGGGGTGGCCTCCAGCACCAGAACGGAGGAACCGGGAGCGGTCTCGGCGGCCGTGATCGCTGCCAGAAATCCCGCCGGCCCACCGCCCGCCACCACCAGGGACACAGGGCTGGGCAGCATGGGAGGCATGGAGCCGAACTACCGCTTCAGTGTGGCGCCGATGCTGGACTGCACCGACCGCCACTTCCGGCTGCTGATGCGCCAGATCAGCCGCCACGCCCTGCTGTACTCCGAGATGGTGGTGGCGCGAGCCCTGCATCACATCTGCCGCGAGGGGCCCACCGGTGGTGATCCCGGCGAACGACAACGACGGCTGGAGCGCCTGCTGGGCTTCGATCCAGCGGAGCGGCCGCTGGCGTTGCAGCTGGGAGGCGATGACCCCCGGCTGCTGGCCGAGGCCACGCGGCTGGCGGCCGACTGGGGCTACGACGAGGTGAACCTGAACGTCGGCTGCCCCAGCGAGAAGGTGCAGCAGGGCCGCTTCGGCGCCTGCCTGATGGCTGAACCGGAGCAGGTGGCCCGCTGCGTGGAAGCGATGGCTGCGGCCTCACCGCTGCCGGTGACCGTCAAGCACCGCATCGGCATCGATGAGCGCGACTCCTACGCGGAGCTGCTGACCTTCGTGGACATCGTGGCCGGTGGCGGGGCGCAGCGCTTCGCCGTGCATGCCCGCAAGGCCTGGCTGCAGGGCCTCGATCCGAAGCAGAACCGCACCATCCCACCGCTGCGCTGGGATCGGGTGCAACAGCTCAAACACGACCGCCCGCAGCTGACGATCGAGCTCAACGGCGGCCTGGAGGACCTGACCAGCTGCCAGGAGCAGCTGCACCGGGTGGATGGGGTGATGGTGGGCCGGGCGGCCTACGCCCATCCGCTGCGCTGGGCGAGCGTGGATGCGGTGGTATTCGGTGACACGGACCGGGAACCGGTGAAGGCCTCAGCGGTGCTGCGCGGCCTGATGCCCTACGCCGAACGCTGGTGTGCCCAGGGAGGACGCCTCTGGGCCTTCGGCCGTCATCTGGTGCATCTGGTGGAAGGGGTGAGCGGTGCGCGCGGCTGGCGCAACCAGCTGACGCGCGAGGCCGGTGCCGCCAATGCAGATGCCCGCGTGCTGGAGCAGGCAGCCCTGACCCTTGAGCAGCGGGGCTACTGAAGGGCCGCTGCTCAAGGGCTTCTCAGCTCCGTTCAGCCCTCGGCGCCGGGATAGCCGCCACCGTCATCGCCACCGCCGCTGCGACGGCGACGGACCCGGCCGGCCTCATAGGGATCGCCGCCGCGATCACCACCACCGCCATAGCTGCGATCCTCCCAGCCGCGTGCACCGGAACCCCGGTCGCTCTGGCCGTAGCCGCCACCGCCGTGACCACCCCCTCCATATCCACCGCCACCCCCGCCGCCGTAACCACCGCGACGGGGGGCGGAGGTGCCCTTGGGCTCCGCCTTGTTGATGCGCAGCGGACGGCCCATCAGCTCAGCGCCCTGCAGGGCATCGATCGCCTTGGTCTCCAGTTCAGGATCGACCAGCTCAACAAAGGCGAAACCGCGCTTGCGTCCCGTGTCGCGCTCCAGCGGAAGCGAACAGTTGGCCACCTCACCGAAGGGTGCGAATAGCTCGATGACGTCTTCCTGCTCGGCGCGGAAGGGAAGATTGCCGACGAAAATGCTCACTGACCTGAGGACCGGAAAGGGGCAGGCACCACGGAGGGCCCGAAAGGGCACCGAGATGGCACCCTCCAGCCGCCAAGACTAGTCCGATCAGCCTGTCGCATCCGGTGCCGATCCCGACGATTCCTGCAGAAGCAGGCGGGCCCGCTGCAGTTGCCGGCGCACCTGCTCGAAACCTGTGCCACCTTCACTGCGTCGGGCTGCGACCACCTGGCGCGGCGCGATCGCCGCATGGATGTCCTCCTCGAAAGCGGGGTGAAGCGCCTGCCACTCCTCCAGGGAGAGCTGACGCAGCAGCACCCCACGGCGCAGGCAGTCCTTGACCAGACCACCGACAAGTTGATAAGCCTCGCGAAAGGGAACGCCGCGGCCGACGAGATAGTCGGCGACATCGGTGGCATTGGAGAAATCCGACTCCACGGCCCGCTCCAGCCGCTCGGGGCGGAACTGCAGTCCCTCCTCGAACAGGATCGCCATCGCTTCGAGGCAGTCAAGGCAGGTGCGCACTCCGTCGAACAGCGCTTCCTTGTCCTCCTGAAAGTCCTTGTTGTAGGCAAGGGGCAGGCCCTTGATCATCGTCAGCAGGCCCATCAGGTGACCGAACACGCGACCACTCTTGCCGCGCACCAGCTCGGGGACATCGGGATTCTTCTTCTGGGGCATCAGGCTGCTGCCGGTGGCGCAGCGATCACTGAGGCTGATGAAACCGAACTCCTCACTGGCCCAGAGAATCACCTCCTCGCTCAGACGGCTGAGATGGACCATCACCAGCGAGGCGGCCGCCATGAACTCCACGGCGAAATCACGGTCGCTCACGGCATCGAGGGAGTTGTCATAGAGATCGGCGAAGCCGAGGGCCGCGGCCGTGTGGCGTCGGTCGATGGGCACGGGGGTACCCGCCAGAGCGGCGGCCCCCAGGGGGCAGAGATCGACCCGCCGGCGCACATCGGCCAGGCGCTGACGGTCGCGCTCGGCCATGGCGATGTAGGCCAGCAGATGGTGGGCCAGGCAGACGGGCTGGGCCCGCTGCAGATGGGTGTAGCCGGGGATCAGCGTCTCGGCATGCTGCTCGGCCTGAGCGAGCAGGGCCGCCTCGAAGCGCAGCAGCGCCCGGTCGAGATCATCGATGCGGCGGCGCAGCCACAGCCGCAGATCGGTACCCACCTGATCATTGCGGCTGCGGCCGGTGTGCAGCTTCTTGCCGAGCGGCCCCAACAGCTCGATCAGGCGCCGCTCCACCGCGAAGTGCACGTCCTCATCCGCCAGGCCCGGCTGGAAACTGCCGGCAGCCGCCTCGGCGCGGATCGTCTCCAGACCTTCGACCAGCCGCTCAGCCTCGTCGGGCTCGATCACGCCACAGGCCCCGAGCATGCGGGCGTGGGCCACCGAACCGTCGAGGTCCTCCTGCAGGAGCGTGATGTCGAAGCCGATCGAGGCGTTGAAGCGCTCGATGGCGGGATGCAGCCCCTGCTCGAAGCGATCGCTCCAGCCGCCGGCGCTGCTGCCGGTGACGCCGCCCGCAGCAGCCGACGGGGACGGGGGGTTGGAGACCATCGCGGTGCGGGAGCCTGCGCTCCGATCGACAGCCCCCCAGCTTGGCAGGCGCCTCAGGAAGGAGGCAGAGGCGGCAGCATCACCTCCTCGCGCACCTTGAGCACCACCATCGAGGCGTCGTCCTCCAGCTGGTGATCCGGACCGACGAAGCGATCGAGGCGAGCGAACAGCTGATCGAGCACCCCCTGGGCCCCGAGACCGGAGCGACAGGCCTCATGGAAGGCACGCAACAGCCTCTCCTCATCGAAGCGCTCTCCGCTGAAACCCGGGGCCTCAGTGACACCATCCGTGTAGTAGAGGAGAACATCACCGGGATCCAGCGTCACCTCCGCCGCTCCGTAGTCGGCTTCGCTCTGCAGACCGATGAGCAGTCCGGAGGCGTCGAGCCGTTCGATCCGGCCCTGCTGCCGCCGCCAGAGCAGTGGGGGATTGTGCGCGGCATTGGCGTAGCGCAGGCGCCGCCGACGTGGATCGAAATCCGAATAGAAGAGCGTCACGAAGCGGTGCGAGTGGGCCAGGTCCTCCTGGGCCATCCGATTGAGATCACGCAGGATGCGATCCGGCGGCAAGCCGCTCAGCACCTCGGCCCGCAGCATGCCCCGCAGCAGGGTCATCAGCAGACCGGCAGGGACCCCCTTGCCCATCACGTCGCCGATCACCAGCGCCCACTGGCCCCGCTCGCGGCGCCGGCCGATCAGGTCCGGCCGCACCGGGATGAAGTCGTAGTAATCACCTCCGACCTGAAAGGCCGGCCGGCAACGGGCCGCCAGCTCCACCCCCTCGATCACCGGGCAGCGGTCAGGCAGCAGCTGCGCCTGGATCTCCGCCCCGATGCTCATCTGCCGGTCAAGCCGCTCATGGCGCTGCATGTCCAGGCGCAGCAGATCGTTTTCAAGCGACACGCCACACAGGTCCGCCACCAGCTGCAGGTGGCGCCGATGGATATCGCTCCAGCTGTAGCCGCGACGATCGCTGAACACGTAGAGCCGTCCCCGAGGGCCACCACGACCGACCACCGAGGTGGCGAACACCGCCGGGGAACCCAGCAGGCTCTGGATCAGGGGATCCAGGAGCGCCACCGCCGCCTCCTCGCCGGCCTGCGTCTGGAGCTGGCTGTCGGGATAGGCCAGCAGTCGCCGCAGCAGCTCGGCGGAGCGCTCCCCGGGGGTCGCCTGCAGGTGATCGCGCCACAGACGCCCATCGGGATGGAACACCACCAGCAGGGCGCCATCGGCCTCCACGATCCGGGCCGCCACCACGGGCACCAGTTCCAGGAAGCGGTTCAGGTTGGTGAAGCTGCGCAGGGCGAACGCCAGGGAGGCCAGAAGCTCCTGGTTGCGACGCTGCTCACGGCTGAGGCTGTCGAGCAGCTGGCGCAGGCTGGCGGCCGCGGTCAACCCACCCGACACGGGGGGAACGGACAGCGGGGGCGGAACCGACCGGGAGGGCGGCGTGCTGCTCACCAGACGGCCCTGAAGGACACGCAAGGTAGCAATGGACCCGGGGTCGGACCCGAGCCGGTGGGAGGAGGATCAGGAAATCGCCGCGCCATGTGACAGCAGCGGCCTGGACACGCTGCAGTCGCCGGTCAGAAAAAATTGGGGACGGCTGACCAGGACTGGTCAGCCGTCCCCAAGGAGCCATATCAGGACCATTCAGCGCGATCCGGCCAGCAGGGCCTCGACGAACTCGAAGCTGTTGAACGGCCGCAGATCGCGGATGCCCTCGCCGGCGCCGATGAAACGGATCGGCAGGCCCGCCTCCGAGGCCACCGCGAGGGCCACGCCGCCGCGGGCACTGCCGTCAAGCTTGGTGATCACCACGCCGGTGAGGCCTGCGGCGCTGGCGAAGGCCATCGCCTGGCGCAGCCCGTTCTGACCCTGACTGGCGTCGAGAACGAGGAGCGATTCGATCACCGCCTCAGGCGCCAGCTTGTCAATGATGCGTCGGACCTTGCTGAGCTCTTCCATCAGGTTGTGCTTGGTCTGCAGCCGCCCGGCGGTGTCGACCAGGACCAGCTCGGTGCCACGGGCCTTCGCCGCCCCGATGGCGTCGTAGACGACGGCCGCCGGATCGGCATTGGAGCTGGGGTTGGAGACCACAGGCACATCGCTGCGCTCCCCCCAGACCTGCACCTGCCGCACAGCGGCGGCGCGGAAGGTGTCCGCGGCGGCAATCAGGCAGCTGTAACCACTGCGAACCGCCAGGTTGGCCAGCTTGCCGAGCGTCGTGGTCTTGCCGACGCCGTTGACACCCACCATCAACCAGATGTTGAGCCGACCGCGCTGGGGAACCAGCAACGGCGCTTCACTGGCGCTGATCGGGGCCTCCAGCAGGTCGCGCAGCTGCTGTTTGAGAAAACGCAGACCTTCGGCCGGATCGACCACCTCCTCATTGAGGCGGCGACGCAGGGCATCGAGCACCTGATCGGTGGCCTGCACCCCCACGTCGGCGCGCAGCAGCGTGGTTTCCAGGTCGTCGAGAACCTCGGGGGTGAGAGGGTCGTCACCGAGGTTCTCGAGCAGCTGACTGACGAAGTTGCGGCGCGTCTTCTCGAGACCCTGGCGCAGGCGACCGAGCCAGTCGATCTCCTCGATCGATATCTCCTCGACGCGCCGGCCCTGGGCGGCCAGCACCTCGGCAGACCAGGTGAAGGTGTCGTCAAAGGCACCCAGCGTGGGCTCGCTGGACTCCTCGACGACGGGCGACGGGGCAGCGGCTGGAGTGGGAGGGGGAGCCGGAACGGAGGCGGCAGCAGGCTCGGCAGGAGGAGGAGCCACAGCGGAGAGTTCCTTCAGACGCTGCTGGCGCTGAGCCGCGGCACGCTCCAGCAACGACAGCCCCGGAGCCTCACCGGAGAGGGGAGCGGATGCCGCTGCGTTGATGTTGTCGTGCGCCGCGATGGCGGACGCCGCCTCTGGCGCCTGCATCCGGGCGGCAGGCTGGCCGGGCAGCCCGATCTCCGCTGCCGGGGCCTGGGGCGGCAGGCCGGCGGAAAGCGGCTCAGAGGCCGCCGCTGCTGTCTGCGATGGGGCAGGAACCGGGGCGGAGGACCCAGGCGCGGATTGCGCAGAAGGAAGCGGCGCGACAGGACTCGCCAGGGGCGACGGCTCAGGCGCAGCTGTGCTGGTGTCGGCAGGCGCCTCAGCCTCGCCGGGAGCGGGACTCGCGGGCAACGCGATGGCTGCGGCCGATGGTGATGGCGGCTGGGCAGCGGTGGAGAGGGCCTCGCCAGCCGTGGATCCAGGTGTCGCAGGCGGAGAACCGACCTGCTGACTCTGCTGCTGGGCCTTGAGGCGGGCATAGGCCTGGCGGGCCCAGTCCAGGGCCGCCTCATCCACCGCACCGACCGGTGGTGGTGGGGACTCAGCCGCTGACCCTGAGGACAGCTCCCCTGCCGGGGTTGAACCGGCCGCAGTGGCGCTCAGGGACGCCGCAGCGGCGGCGGCGGGTGCAGGCTCAGGGGTGGCGGTCGCAGGAGCGTCTTCCTGCGGGGGCGGGGCCGCCGCAGGAGCCTGTTCAGCCACCGCCGGGGGCTTCTCAGCATCGGCGGCGGTCCGCCGGAACCAGTCGAACACCATGGAGGACTACACCTGCGCGGTGGTGAAGCGTCGCAGAACCCCGTTGATCATGCGGCGGCCCTGCTCATCGCTCCAGCGGTTGGCCAGTTCGACCGCCTCATTGCAGGCCACAGCGGGCGGCGTGTCGAAGTGCTCCAGATCAACCACCGCCAGGCGGAGAATGTCGCGATCAATGCGCGGCAGGCGGGTGAGGCGCCAACCCTCCATCACCCGATCCAGTCGCGTGTCGATCGAATCACGATCGCGCAGCACAGCCCGGGCCCGCTCGATGGCACCGCGATGCACCTCCGACTGATCGGCGAGCAGCAGCAGACGCGGCAGCTCCAGGCTGGCTGAGAGGCGGTTGAGCACCTGCTCGGCATGACCGAGGCCGTCCTGCAGGTGCTGCCGCACCCTCGGAAGACGGGCTTCGCCGTCCTGCTGCAGTTCGCTGTCCAGCAGATCCTGCTGGGCCTGCTGCAGCTCCGCGGCGGAGCGGTCGAGCACTTCGCGCAGGTGCTGGCCGAGGCTGGTCAGCGCCTGACGGAGCAGGGTCTCGAGGCTGGTCTCTGCCAGCCGGGCGTCGGCTCCGGAGCCGTCCCGGTCGTTGACCTGACCGAGCATCAGCAGGGCCAGTTCACGGGCGAGGGTTTGGCTTTGCATCAGGAGAGCTGGGGGGCGCGGAGCTGGGCCAGAAGACTGGAGAAGCTGCGGTTGTTGGCCGAGGCGTCCCGTTCGTCGGGGCTGACGATGCCGGCCGAGATGATCGTGCGGAACGCCTCCTCCACCGACAGCTCGATGTCCCGTACGGAGCTCTCGGGAACCACCGCATACCAGCCCGTGGTGGGGTTGGGAGCCGTGGGGATGAACACGCTGAGCATGGTCTCCGGGAAGCCTGACTGAACGGCCGAGCCGATGGTGCCGGTGACGAAGCCCAGGGCATAGAGGCCCTCACGGGGATACTCCAGCAGCACGACGCGACGGAAGCGGTTGGTGTTGCCCTGCAGGAAGGTCTCCAGCAGCTGCTTCAGCGTCTTGTAGACCGATCCGGCCAGAGGGATGCGCAGCAGGGTGCCCTCCCCGAATTCCAGCAGCCAGCGCCCGACGATGTTGCGGGCCATCAGGCCGATCAACAGGATTCCGAGCAGGGGAACCAACAGACCGAGGCCGAGATTGATCAACTCCTGCAACAGCGGATTGAGCGTGTTGAAGGGGTTGAACTGCTTGGGAATTGAGGTGAGGAACGCCAGCACGAAACGGCTGACCGTTGTCGCCAGCCAGATGGTGGTGGCCAGAGGGATGACCACCAGCAGACCGGCGATCAGATCATTCTTGAGATCCTGCTGGAGACGGCTGCCCAGCGGTTGATCCGTTCGGGGACTGGAGGGCGCCAAGGCGGGACGAGGTGTGCGGACGGCCGGTCAACGCAAGCTAACCATGCGCCGGACCCGCAGCCGTGGGGACGACCGACCCGGGCGTCTTCAGAGGACGCAGCCGAGGCAGAGGATCGTGAAGGCAATGATCAGGACCACCGCACCACCGGAGTTGGCGAAGCGGCGCTGTCCGAGGGCGATCCTGGAGGTCTGCTCCGCCTGCTTGACCTGGGACTCGAGCTGATCGAGCTGACGGTCCACGAAGCTGCGGGCCGACTGGAGCTTCTGGTCCTCGGTCGCTCCGGGAGGGATCTGGCCGGTTGCCTCAGCCTGCTTGATCAGCTGCTGGAGCAGGGCCGGATCCTTGCTCTGCTGACGCGCCATCTCCAGCTGCCCCCTCTTGGCGGCCAGCTGCTGGTCGCTCTGCTGCTGCATGATCTGATCGCCGCCGAATGACACCGGCAGCGAGGCGGTGAGCAGCACGGCCAGCAGACCGCTGATGATGCACACGGTCCAGAGCAGTGGCGTGCGCGACTCAGTGCCGTTCTCCAGGCGGGAAGACAGATACATCAGCAGAAGCCCCATCAGCGCCATCGGCGACTGGGTGATCAGACGCTCCACCACCAGCTGGCGGAAGGGCTCCTCGTTCCAGTCCCAGATGGTGAGCACTGCCAGCATCTGGAACAGCAGCAGCACCACCAGGGTGATCCCCATCCAGCGCAGCAGTGGGCTGAAACGGGAGGCAGAGGCGGCGGCCACAGGCGTGGGATCAGGAAAGATCCCGAACTCTACGCATCGAACCCGTTGGCGTCCGAAGCCATGACCAGCGCGCCGGAGCCGGGTCGTGAGGGGTGGAGCGCCCTGGCCGCAGCCCTCAAACAGGAGGCCCGGCGTCTCGGTTTCGATCCGGTCGGGCTGGCTGACGCCAGGGAAAGTCCGCGACTGCAGCTGCGCAACGCCGCCCTTGAACGCTGGCTGAAGGCCGGACACCACGCCTCGATGGGGTGGATGGAGGATCCGCGCCGGCATCAGCTGGAAGCCCTTCTCCCAGGTGTGCGCAGCGTGCTGGCCGTGGGACTCTCCTATTACGTGAGAGCCCCGCTGCAGCCGGGCCACCTGCGGGTGGCCCGCTACGGCTGGGGCCGGGACTACCACCGCGTCATCGACAAACGTCTGCGCCAGCTGGGCCGCTGGCTGGAAGGGCGCGTGCCGGGGGTGCGATGGCGGGCCTGTGTCGATGCGGCGCCATTGCTGGAGAAGGCCTGGGCGGAGCAGGCCGGCCTGGGCTGGATCGGCAAGAACGGCAACCTCATTCATCGGCGCCGGGGGTCCTGGCTGCTGCTGGGCCACCTGCTGACGACGCTGGAGCTGCCGGCCGACACGGCTGCCGAACCGCACTGCGGGGCCTGCAGCCGCTGCCTCGACGCCTGTCCCACCGGGGCCCTGCCAGAGCCGTTCGTGGTGGACGCGCGTCGCTGCATCGCCTTCCACACGATCGAGAATCGCGAGCCCCAGCTGCCGGAGGCGGTGGGTCAGCGGCTTCAGGGCTGGGTGGCCGGCTGCGACATCTGTCAGGAGGTCTGCCCCTGGAACGGCCCCGACCTGGAGAGTTCCAGCGATCCGGACGTGCAACCGCGGCCCTGGCTGCTGGAGCTGAACGGGCCGCAGGCGCTCATCTGGAGCGACCAGGAGTGGGAGGAGCGGCTGCGGGCCTCGGCCCTGCGGCGCATCCGCCCCTGGATGTGGCGCCGCAACATCCGGCAGGCCCTCGAGGCGATACCACCGGAGCCTGCGCCCGCGGACGGGATCCGCCAGAACGGCTGACCCGGGAAGTCGGAACCTTCGCCAGGTCGGATCGGCGCAGGTCACTAGGGTGGTCGCAAACGACTAGCAGATCGCGTGAGCCGGCGTCGGTGGCAGTGGGTTCGATGGCGGTGGGTCCGGTGGCAGGCGATGCGCACGCTCCCTCTGGCGGCGGCTGTCTTGCTGACCGGCGCGGCCCCGGCCCGGGCCCTGGTGCCCTACGTGTATCTGCCCCCCACCAGGGAGATGCAGGCGGCCGGCCTGGGGATCGCCCAGGCCGCGGCACGGCTCCTGCGGTTGGGCCAGGCCGATGACGCGGCGCGGCTCGCGGAACTGACAGTGCGGCTGCTGCCGGAAGATCCGCGCGGCTGGGTCCTGCTGGCAGAGGCACAGCTGCGCAGCAACAACCTCGACCAGGCCCAGGTGGCCCTGGAGCGGGCGAAACGGCTCGATCCCTCCAACCCGGGCATCTGGTTCGCGGAGGGATCGCTCGCCCTCCGCAACGGCAGACCCTCCGAAGCTCTGAGCCTGCTGCGGCGCGGCCTGGAACTCGATCCGAAGAACGCCGGCGCCTACTTCGACCTGGGCAACGCCCACATCCAACTGGGTGAGAGCGGACCGGCCCTGGCCTCCTTTGAGCGGGCCAGTGCCCTGCGGCGCGATTTCTGGGAGGCAATCAACAACCAGGGGCTGGTGCTGTACGAAAGCGGCCGCAGCAGCGAGGCGATCAAGCGCTGGCGGCGGGTGCTGGCGATCAAGCCGGATGCCGCCGAACCCACTCTGGCCCTGGCCGCAGCTCTCTACGAAACCTCGCCCCAGAACCGGGCCGAAGCGCTGCAGCTGGCCGAGAAGGCCCTGGCCGCCGATCCGAACTACGTCGTTGAATCCTTCCAGAAGGAGCAGCTGTGGGGGCCGAAGCTGCGGGCCACCACCACACGCCTGCTGGCTGAGCCTGCCCTCAAGACGGCGGTGGATCGGGCCAATGCCAACGCCAGCGGCAGCAGCGAGCAGGACGGCGAGGAGCCCTGATCCCCCGTCCCGATGCGGTGCCGGGCGGTCGGGGTGAAACACCATCTGTAGGCTGACACCCGTCTCCCGCCTGCAGACGACAGCACCGGATGGCCGAGGAGCGTTCCGGGCAGCGGCCCGACGAAGGCAACAGCAACGGCAGCGACCGGATCGAGGCCATCGCGCTCCACCAGGAGATGCAGCGCTCCTATCTGGAGTACGCGATGAGCGTCATCGTGGGGCGCGCCCTGCCGGACGCCCGCGATGGCCTCAAACCCGTGCAACGGCGCATCCTCTACGCCATGCACGAGCTTGGGCTGACCCCGGATCGCCCCTACCGCAAGTGCGCCCGCGTCGTCGGCGACGTGCTGGGCAAGTACCACCCCCACGGCGACCAGGCGGTCTACGACGCCCTGGTGCGGCTGGTGCAGACCTTCGCCAGCCGCCATCCGCTGCTCGATGGCCACGGCAACTTCGGCTCGGTCGATGACGACCCGCCGGCGGCGATGCGCTACACGGAGACCCGCCTGGCGCCGATCGCCAACGAGGCTCTGCTCGATGAGATCGGCAACGAGACGGTCGACTTCGCGCCCAACTTCGACGGCTCGCAGCAGGAACCGACGGTGCTGCCGGCCCAGCTGCCGTTCCTGTTGCTCAACGGCTGCACCGGCATCGCCGTGGGCATGGCCACCAACATCCCCCCCCACAACCTGGGGGAGGTGGTCGACGCCCTGATCGCCCTGATCCGCAAGCCCGACCTCAGCGACGAGAAGCTGCTGCAGCTGGTGCCAGGCCCTGACTTTCCCACCGGTGGCGAGGTGCTCATCGGCGCCGGCCTGCGCGAGACCTATCTGACCGGGCGGGGGAGCATCCCGATGCGCGGCGTGGCCCACATCGAGGAGGTGCAGCCCGGCAAGGGTCGCCATCGCCGCGGTGCCGTGGTGATCACCGAATTGCCGTACCAGCTGAGCAAGGCCGGCTGGATCGAGAAGCTGGCGGAACAGGTGAACGACGGCAGGATCAGTGGCATCGCCGACATCCGCGACGAAAGCGACCGCGACGGAATGCGGGTCGTGGTGGAGGTGCGCCGCGACGCCAATGCCGAGATGGTGCTGGCCGAACTGATGCGCCGCACCGCCCTGCAGAGCAACTTCGGCGCGATCCTGCTGGCGCTGGTCAACGGGCAGCCCGTGCAGCTGAGCCTGCGCCGACTGCTGCAGGAATTCCTGAGCTACCGGGAGCTCACCCTGATCCGGCGCACCAGCCACGCGCTGCGCCGCTGCGAGGAACGGCTCGAGGTGGTGCAGGGCCTGATCGTGGCGCTCGACGCACTGCAGGAGGTGATCGCGATGATCACCGCCGCCCCCGACGCCGCCTCGGCACGGGCCAGCCTGCAGGTGCGTCTCGACCTGAGTGAACGTCAGGCCGATGCCGTGCTGGCGATGCCGCTGCGGCGGCTCACGGGACTGGAGCAGGAGGGCCTGCGCCGAGAAGCGGAGCAGCTGGCGGAGGAGCGTGCACGGCTGTGTCATCTTCTCGATGACAGAGGCACCCTGCTGGACACAATGGTGTCGGAACTGCGCGGACTGAAGAAGCGCTACGCCACCCCCCGACGGACACGGCTTGTGGAGGGAGGTGACGCCCTGGTGGCCCAGCGGGCTGCGGCCGTGCGGCCGAACGTCGAGCTGCAGCGTCAGCAGGCCCGCCAGGCCCTGGGCAGCGACAGCCGGCTGCTCATCCAGGCCGATGGCCTGGTGCGGATCGTCTCGCCGGCCCAGCTGGGGCGCCTGCACCTGGAGGACATGGCCGAGCTGGGCGATCAGCCGGCCCCCGCACGGCTGATCCTGCCCACGGCGGCGGCTCCGGCGGTGCTCGCCTTCAGCACCGATGGCCGGGTGGCGCCGCTGCGCTGGGAGTTCGCCGGCCAGCAGCCCGGCAGCCTGGAGCGCTTCCTGCCGGAGAGCCTCAGCGGCGCGAGCGTGGCACAGATCATGGTGCTGCCCCAGGGGGATGGCCTCAGCCTCGGGCTGCTGAGCAGTGACGGCCGCTTCAAGCGCCTGCCGCTCGAGGAGTTCCAGGAGCTCTCGAGCCGTGCCAGCACCGTGCTCAAGCTCAAGGAGGGCGTCAGCCTCCGGCGCGTGGTCGTCTGCCGCGACGAGCAGGACCTGGTGGTGGCCGGCAGCAGCGGCCGGCTGCTGCGCCTGGCGGTCAACGAGGCCAACCTGCCGTTGATGGGTCGCACCGCCCAGGGCCCGATGCTGCTGCGGCTGCTGCCCGATGAGGAGGTGGTCGGGGCGGCCTGCGGCAGCTCAGGCAGCAGCGTGTTGCTGGTGAGCCGCACAGGACGGTTGAAGCGGCTGCGGCTGGACGGGCTGCGGCTCTGCCAGCGCGGCGATCTGGGTCAGATCGGTCTGCGCCTGCCGGATCGCAGCGACCGGCTGGTGGACCTCTGCGGCGACGGCTCACCACTGATCGGCGTGCGACTGGCCGGCACCGAAGGCCGCAGCCTGCGACTGGAGCTGTCGGGCCTCGCCGAGCAGGATGCGGCCGGCGAAGGCCAGGATCTGCCGCTGGCAACCGGTGATGCCGTGCGGGAGCTGGTGCCGCTGATCAGCGGCTGATCCCCAAAGGCGCGGCGAGCAGGCGTGACAGGCCAGCCTCTCGGGCCAACAGCGGGACATCCGGCCTGTGACGCCATGGACAGCCAACGTCCCGCGTGCGGGATGGTCCGGCCTGTGGAGGGAGTCGGCTCGCCCAGGCGAGCGGGATGACCAAGGACCAGATCGACCGCGGCCCAAGACGGGCGGGACGGGATCCCCTCAGCGGGCTGGAACACTCGCGCGGCAGCGTCAGTCGCGGATGGGGGGCGAGACCGCTAGCAGCGGAGCCACCGCCTCCAGGAAGCGATCGGCGACCCGATCCCAGCCATAGCGCCCGGCATGCAGGCGGCCGGCGTCACGAAGGCGGGCCCGCAGCGCTGGATCCTGGAGCAGCCGTAACAACGCCTCCGCCAGGGCGGCGGGATCGCGGGGAGGCACCAGCAGGCCGACCTCCCCATCGGGCACCACCTCAGGGATCGCCGCGGCGGTGGTGCTCACCACCGGCAGACCGCTGGCCATCGCCTCGAGAAACACGATTCCGAATCCCTCCTGCTCCGACGGCAGGCAGAACACGGACGCGCGGCCATACCAGGCACGCACGTCGGCGTCATCCGGCAGAGCGCCGAGCAACCGGACACTCCGGTCGAGACCAAGGGTCCGCACGCGTTGCGACAGGGTGGTGTGCTCGGGACCATCGCCGATCACCACCAACCGGGCACGGGGCTCGCAGGCGCTCACCGTGGCGAAGGCGTCGATCAGATCAACGATGCGCTTGCGCGGATACTGACGGGCCACACAGAGCACGGTGAACGGCTCACGGCGGGCATCGAGGTCCGCCAGAGCGGCCGGATCTGTCGAGGACTGCCACAGCTCCAGATCAATGCCCTCGGGCACCAGCGCCAGCCGCTGGACGGGCACGCCGTAGTGGTGGCGGATGCGGTCGATGCAGTAACGGCTGGTGGACAGCACCAACGGAGCCCGCCGGGCATTGCGCCGCTCCAGCAGGGCCAGACCCGCCAGCATCCGCCGCGGCCAGCCACGCTCACAACGGGATTCCTCCGCGAGAACCCCCTTGATGCTGCAGGCGTAGGGAGCTGGCGATGAACCGGCCAGACGCACGCCATCGATGTCGAAGCCGACGATCAGGTCGTAGGAATCGGCCTCACCACCGCGACCGAAGCGGGCCGGCAGGGTGAGGTTGAACCAGAGGCGACGCAGCAGCAGCGAACGGGGCCAGAGGCCCCGCGGCACCAGCCGCTCGACCGTGTGGCCACGGCGGATCAGAGCCGCAGCCAGGCCGCCGATGGCCACGGCAGTGCCGCTGCCGCAGGCGGAATCCTGCAGCCAGGAATCGAGGAAGGCGATGCGCAACGACCCGCTCAGCGTGCCGCCGCCAGGCCGGCGGGTTCAAGCATCAGCTTGCTGGAGCGCACGCTCTCGTCCATCTCGATCGGGTAGTTGCCGTCGAAGCAGGCGGTGCAGAAGTGGCCCGAATGGGTCTGGGCGGCCTCCACCATGCCGGCCTTGCTCAGATAGGCGAGCGAATCCACCCCCAGATGACGCTCGATCTCCGCCAGCGTCAGCCTTGCCGCGATCAGGTGGTCCTGGGTGTCGGTGTCGATGCCGTAGAAGCAGGGATGGGTGACCGGCGGTGAACTGATGCGCATGTGCACCTCGGTGGCTCCGGCATCGCGCAGGGCCTGCACCAGCTTGCGGCTGGTGGTGCCGCGCACGATCGAGTCGTCGATCACCACCACCCGCTTGCCGGCGAGCACATCGGGCAGGGGATTGAGCTTCACCCGGATGCCGGCCTCGCGCATCGCCTGGGTCGGCTGAATGAAGGTGCGGCCCACGTAGCGGTTCTTGATCAGGCCATCGCCGAAGGGAATGCCGCTCACCTGCGAGTAGCCGATCGCGGCAGGGATGCCGGAATCAGGCACGCCGATGACGATGTCGGCCGGCACGGGGGTTTCCCGGGCCAGCACCTCACCGATACGCACGCGATAGCTGTACAGCGATTCGCCGAAGAAGCGGCTGTCGGGCCGGGCGAAATAGATCATCTCGAACACGCACAGCTTCGCCGGCTCCTCGATCCAGCGGCGGCGGTCTGGGAGCGGATCACCAGGGCGGAAGTGGATGAGCTCACCAGGCTGCACATCGTCATCGAACTGGGCACCGATGATGTCGAGACCGCAGGTCTCGCTGCTCAGCACCCACTGGGCCTGCTCGGGCTCGCCGAGGTGACCGAACACCAGAGGCCGGATGCCATGGCCGTCCCGGAGGGCAAACAGCCCGTCGGGCGTGCCGATCACGAGGCTGAAGGCACCACGGCAGCGGGCGGAGGCGGCCTGGATGGCGGCACTCCAGTCGAGCCCCCCATCCACCGCCTGCTGGAGAGCAAAGGCGATCAGCTCCGAATCGGTGGTGGAGGTGAATTCATCGGAGAGATGGGCCAGGCTCTCGCGCAGTTCGCCGGCATTCACGAGGTTGCCGTTGTGGGCCAGGGCGAAGGGCCCGAGGCGGGTGTTCAGCACCACGGGCTGGGCGTTGCAGACCTTGCTGCTGCCGGTGGTGGAGTAGCGGTTGTGGCCGATCGCAAGGGTGCCGCCGAGGCGCTCGAGGATGTCCTGATCGAACACCTGGCTGACCAGGCCCATGTCCTTGTGCAGGCGCACCTGCTCTCCCTCGAACACGGCGATGCCGGCCGACTCCTGGCCCCGGTGCTGCAGGGCGTAGAGGCCGAAGTAGGTGAGGTTGGCCACCGCCTGGCCCGCCGCCATCACCGCGAAGACGCCGCAGGCCTCCTCCGGTTTGTCAGGACGCTCCTCAGCGACCGCGAAGGAACGGGATGCCGGGCCGACAGGGGCTGGATCGGTCGCCCGGAGGGCAGCGGTCGGGTGGGCCCCAGGGTGCACGTCGATCACGACAGGTCCCACCTTCAGATTTCTATCAGCATTGTGCATCAGCAGTGGGCGAGGGAGGGAGAGGGGATACCCGTCAGCAGCTGGGCGGCAGGTCCACGCCCATCCGGCTGGGAATGGCCTGCTCGTAGCGCTCCCGCATCACCGAAAGGGGCAGCTGCAACAGCGGCGTGCCCGCCTGGCTGATCGAAAGCTCCGGGTCGGCGCTGACGACGCCGAGACAGCGGGCCGGCACCGCTCCGGGGGTGTCCGCCTCGGCCCGGTCAAGGGCCTCCTGCCAGGCGATCGTCTGCTCAGGGGCCACGCTCACCAGGATGCGGGCGCCGCCCTCGGCGAAGAGCAGGCGATCCGGGCGCGCCGATCCGGCGGGAATCTCGAGATGGGCACCCAGGCCGGCGGCCAGGCAGGCTTCGGCCGCGGCCACCGCCAGGCCACCGTCGCTGAGGTCGTGGGCGGAACGCACCAGACCGGCTGCGATCGCCCGACGCAGGAACGCCTGCACGCCGCACTCGAGGTCGAGGTCGATCGCAGGCGGCCGGCCGGTCACCGAGCCATGGATGACCTGGAGATAGCTGCTGCCGGCGAGGCTGACGCGCCCATCGGCATGGTCGGCTCCTGCCTCCAGAGGCACCCCCAGCAGCCAGATGGCATCGCCTGCCTCCCGCCAGGCCTGACCGGTGACGTGATCCAGGTCGTGCACCAGTCCCACCATGCCCACCACCGGGGTGGGGTGAATCGGCTGCATCGTGCCGTCCGGCAGGCGGGTCTCGTTGTAAAGGGAGACGTTGCCACCGGTGACGGGGGTGGAGAGGGCGGTGCAGGCGGTCGACAGACCGCGGCAGGCCAGCGCCAGCTGCCAGTAGCCGGTGTCGGTATCGGGGGAGGGGAAGTTGAGGTTGTCGGTGACAGCGAGGGGTTCCGCACCGACGCAGCTGAGGTTGCGGGCGGCCTCGGCCACCGCCGCCATGCCGCCGCGCTCGGGGTCGAGGGCCACCCAGCGATTGGGGCAATCCACCACCGCCGCCACACCACGCCGCGAGGCTGCCAGGGAGCCGTCGCCCTGCTGGGGCCGCAGGCGCACCACCGACGCATCGGCGCCCCCCGGGGGCACGACGGTGTTGGCCTGCACCTGATGGTCGTACTGGCGATACACCCAGCGCTTGGAGGCGATGGTGGGGTCATCAAGCAGCCGCAGCAGCACGTCACCCCAGGACAGGGTGCCCTCGGCCAGAGCGATCCCTGCGGCGGAGGCGGGCGGCAGATGGGCCTCGTTCCAGCGCCAGTGCTCCTGGATGGCGGCCGGAGGCTCGGCCAGGAGCTCGTGATGATTGATCGGCGTGTCGTCGGCGAGAGCGCTGGCGGGCACCTCGGCCGCCACCTCGCCGTGCTGCAGGACGCGCACCACGTTGTCCTCCAGCACCCGGCCCACCACGGCGGCCTGCAGGCCCCAGCGGGTGAAGCGGGCCATCAGATCCTGCTCGCGGCCGGGCTTGACCACGAAGAGCATCCGTTCCTGCGACTCGCTCAGCAGAAACTCATAGGCACTCATGCCGCTCTCACGGGCAGGCACCTTGTCGAGGTCGAGCTCGATGCCCAGCCCGCCCTTGGCGGCCATCTCCGAGCAGCTGCAGGTGAGGCCGGCGGCGCCCATGTCCTGGGCAGCCACCACATCACCGCTCTGGAAGGCCTCCAGGCAGGCCTCGATCAGCCCCTTCTCCAGAAACGGATCACCCACCTGCACGGCGGGGCGGTCGTCGAGCGAGGCCTCGCTCAGCTCGGCGGACGCGAAGCTGGCGCCGCCCATGCCGTCACGGCCGGTGGTGCTGCCGACATACACCACCGGATAGCCGACACCGCGGGCACCGGCGCAGACGATCTCCTCGGTCTCCATCAGGCCAAGAGCCATGGCGTTGACGAGGGGATTGCCGGAGTAGCTGGCATCGAAGGCCACCTCCCCACCCACGGTCGGCACGCCGACGCAGTTGCCGTAGTGGGCGATGCCGGCCACCACGCCCTCCATCAGGCCGACGTTGCGGGGATCCTCCAGAGGGCCGAAGCGCAGAGCGTTGAGCAGGGCGATCGGGCGCGCCCCCATCGTGAAGATGTCGCGCAGGATTCCACCCACACCCGTCGCGGCCCCCTGGAACGGCTCAACTGCAGAGGGGTGGTTGTGGCTCTCGATCTTGAAGGCCAGCCGCTGGCCCTCGCCCAGATCCACCACCCCGGCGTTCTCGCCCGGGCCCACCAGAATGCGCGGCCCGCTGGTGGGGAACTGGGAGAGCAAGGGCCGGGAGTTGCGGTAGCAGCAGTGCTCCGACCACATCACCCCGAACATGCCCAGCTCGGCCCGGTTGGGTGCCCGGCCGAGGCGGCGGCAGATCTCGTCGTAGTCGGCCTGGGAGAGCCCCTCCTTCTTCAGGGCCTCAGCCACCGGGAACGGGGAAGAGAAGGAGGAGACCACCGGTCACTGGCGTTGCACCGATCCAGTATCAGACCCAGGGGTCGTCGCTCTCCGCGTCGGTCGCCCCGGGACGACCGCGCCGGAAACCGGGGGAGTCCGGGTCGGAATCGTCCCACCGGCGCGTTCGGGACGGCTCCGGGGAGTCCTCGATCCACACCTCCCGCTGTCGGCTCGCGACCTCCCGTGTGGACTCGCGACCGATTCGTCTCCCGGGGCGCGCCACCGAGCCCGCTTCGAGTTCCTCGTCTGGTTCCTCGGCATCCTCATCGAGCCAGGGTTCCCAGGGACCGGACTCCGGCTCCGGTTCCGCCCGCGATGGGGGCGCCGGCTCACGCCCACCCGGAGAAGACCAGGAGTCCTCAGGCCAGACCTCCTCATCCAGGGGGGCATCAGGGCGGGCGCGGCGCTGCTCATCCCAGGGGGGCTCCTCCAGCCATCCCTCCAGGCGCTCCTCGAACCGGCCGCTGGCCTGCTGCCACTGCTCCAGCAGACGGGACGCCTCCCCGTCCCACTGATCGCGCCAGCGCCGCGAACGGCGCAGCAGCGTCTCGCGCAGACTGGCGTGAGCCAGAGGCAGATCGGCAAGGCCATGCAGGGCCGTGGCCACCTCACCAGGCCGCTGATCGACGATGCGATCGGGACTGAGCCGCCAGCGGCTGCCCCCCGGCAGACGGGGATCGCTGCGGGCGACCAGATAGTGACGGATGCGACCGCTGCCGAGCTCCACGGCGGCATCGGCCAGTTGACCGAGGGGCTCGCCGCTGCCGGACAGGAGAACGGCTCCCAGAAGGGTGGGGAGCCGCTCCACCGTGGCGACATCGGTTTCAGCGGGTTCGCCCTGGACCAGCACCTCCGTGTCCGTCAGGCCGCGCAGCTGATCGAGGCGCCAGACGCAGCGCCGCGAGGAGAGGGCGGAGGGTCGGCTGGCCCAGCCGAGCAGACGGTGCACCGGCGGATGCATCCAGCCCAGCTGACCTGCCCCATGCTCCACGCCCTGATCGCAGCGCACCCGTCGGGAGAGGAGATCGCTCAGCAGCAGCTGCTCGGGAAGCGGCACGGAAGGGCGGAACTCAGGCGCGGATCTGCACCGGCATCACCAGATAGGTGAAGGCATCGTCATCATCGACGGGCACCAGCACCGCCGGCGTGGTGGGGGCATTGCACTGCAGCACCACCTGATCGGCGCCCATCGCCTTGAGGCCTTCGAGCAGGTAGCGCACGTTGAAGGCGATCTCGATCGCCTCGCCACTGAGGGTCGCGGCCAGCGATTCGGAACCTCGCCCCAGATCCTGGGCGTCGGCACGGATCACGACGCGGTCCTGGTCGGGCTCAGCGCTGATCTTGACGACGTTGTTGTGCGGATCAGCCAGCACCGCCACCCGCTCCAGGGCGGCGATGAAGGCGCGGCGATCGATCACGATGCGGCGCTGGAAGCTCTCCGGGATCAGCTGGGCGTAGTTGGGATAGGTCCCCTCGAGGCTGCGGCTGGTGAGCACCTGATCGGCGCGCAGCATCACCACCTGCCCCCTCTCGCAGAAGAGGCTGAGGGGCTCGCCACTGGGACGGGCGGCGAGGAGGCGCTCCAGCTCCCGGAGCGAACGGGCGGGAACGGTGACGGCGAAGGCATCACCATCCTCAGCACCGAGCAGAGGCTCTGGCTCGATGGCGGCGTCATCACCGGCCTGGGCCACGGCACCCTGGAGATGGGGAAGCCGGAGCACGGCGAGGCGATGTCCATCGGTGGCGGCGCACTCCAGTCCCGACGCATCGAGCTTGAGATGCACGCCGGTGAGCAGCTGCTTGGCTTCATCGCCGCTGCTGGCAAACAGGGTGCCGCGCAGCCCCTTGACGAGAGCGTCGGCATCGAGGCGGATCGGCGTGCCGGTCTGCACCAGGGGCAGGTCCGGGAAATCCTCGGCGGGAAGACCTCGGATCTGATACGACCCCGACAGGGAGGTGAGCTCAACCTGTTCGCCGTTCTCCTCGGCGTGGAGGGTCACCGGGCTGTCCGCGGACAGGCGGCTGACGATGTCGGCGAACAGCCGGGCAGGGAGGGTGATGGCACCGCTCTCTTCAACCGACGCCTGAAGGCTGGTCTGGATCCCGAGGCTGAGATCAAAGCCGGTGAGGCTCAGCCGACCCGTCGCCGCATCGGCGGTCAGCAGCACATTGGCCAGAACCGGGTGGGTCGGGCGGGCGTTCACGGCCCGGCTCACCAGTTGGAGGCTGGCACTGAGTTCGGCCTGGGAGCAGACCAGCTTCATGGCGGAGAGCGACAGGGCGAAGGGGAGCCGGTGAAGACGGACGGGCCCGGCTGGGGGGGCACCCCGGACCGCGATCAGGGGGTCACCGTTTCACAGCCCCGATCAAAGCGCAACGGGCGACCATCCGACGACCTCCCGGCTCCCCGACTCTTCTGCTGATCCAAGGTTCAAGTCAGAAAAAAGATCCTCAACCGTCGTAGAAGGCTGCGGGGAAAACGGCAAGAACCGTTCTGAACGCCTGCAGCACAGGGTTTCTTGCTTCAACAGGGCTGTGGAAAAGAGAGAGGACTCGAGAAAGTCGGGACGTTTTCCACTGTTTCCACTTTCGGTGGAAAACAGGGTGATCCCGGGTGATCGTTGTCATCCCCTTTTTCCCCGCAGTCCTCCGCCCTGTTTTCGACCCCTCCTCCCCAGACGCTTTGCCGATTGGTCGACGGCTTCGGGGGGCGCCCTGATGGATTCTCAGGCGCGCCGATGCTCCGATCGGCAGCCGGTGCAGCGATCAGCGTGGGCAGCTCCTGCAGGCCTGCGCGCGCTGAAGGCTGGGCAGTTCCGGGGCGTGTCGTCTCGCCGCCTTGCAGGGCGGTCTTCCAGTGGCAGGACGCAGTTGCGTCGCACGCGCCCGATCATGCGGACGTCGCCCAGCTGCTGCGACGCCGCGATCGGCCTGCCGGCGATCCGCTTCGGGATGGGGTCCGGGTGTGGAGAGATTGACGTCGCGCACGGCCGCCGGCCGTGGTCCTCAGGTTCGGCCCGGCCGCTGTGCGGGCACTGCCCTCAGGGGTCGCCGCCCGTGGCTCAGAAGCCCATCACCCGGGCCACGACTTCAGTGTCGGGAGCCAGGCCAGTATGGAAGCGGGAGTCGTTGTTCTCGATCGCCGTGGTCGGATCCTTCAGGCCGTTGCCGGTGAGCACGCAGACCACCGTGGCGCCGGCGGGAACCTCCTCCCGACGCTTGATCAGACCGGCCACAGAGGCGGCACTGGCGGGCTCGCAGAACACTCCCTCACCGGATCCCAGGAGTTTGTAGGCCTCGATGATCTCCGCATCGGTCACAGCCATGAAGTCGCCGTTGCTCTCGGCTCTGGCCCTGAGGGCGTTCTCCTTGTTCACCGGGTTGCCGATGCGGATCGCGGTGGCGATGGTGTCCGGCTGTTCCACCGTGTGGCCCAGCACCAGAGGAGCGGCTCCGGCGGCCTGAAAGCCCATCATGCGCGGCAGCCTGCGGCTGTGGCCGGCGGCCTTGTACTCGTTGAAGCCCATCCAGTAGGCGCTGATGTTGCCGGCGTTGCCCACGGGGATGCACAGCCAGTCGGGAGCTTCGCCCAGGGCATCCACCACCTCGAAGGCGGCGGTCTTCTGCCCCTGCAGGCGGTAGGGGTTGAGCGAGTTGACCAGGGTGACCGGATAGCGATCGGCCACGTCGCGCACGATCGCCAGGGCCCGGTCGAAGTTGCCCTGCACGGCCAGGACCTCCGCTCCATAGAGCAGGGCCTGGGCCAGCTTCCCCTGAGCCACGTAGCCGTCGGGGATCAGCACGAAGGCGCGCATGCCACCGCGGCGGGCATAGGCGGCCGCCGCCGCGGAGGTGTTGCCGGTGCTGGCGCAGATCACGGCCTCCGAACCCGCCTCGCGGGCTTTGGAGATGGCCATCGTCATTCCCCGGTCCTTGAAGGATCCGGTGGGGTTGAGGCCGTCGTACTTGAGGAAGACCTTCACGCCCCGGCCGATCCGCTCGGCGATCACCGGTGCCGGAATCAGTGGAGTCGCGCCCTCCCGCAGGGTGATCACCGGTGTGGCCGCCGTCACCGGAAGCCAGTCGCGATAGGCCTCGATCAGCCCCGGCCAGTCCTGCATCGTGGGCCTGTGGCCCAGGCGCTGCAGAGCTCGAAGCAGGGGCACGGCGGGCGGAGGGGTGAGACGGGGCCGAATCTACGTCTCGGCTTCGCCCCGTCCCGGCGTTCAGGGCTTCATGGTGGCTGCAGCGGCGGGCGGTGCCGTGCTTCCGGCAGCCCTCGTGGCGGCCCCACCACCGCCTCCTTCGCCGCGCAGCCCATCCAGGGGCGACTCGGCGAAGAAACGCACCAGATCGCTGATCGAGCTGGCCTTGCCCATCAGCCCCATCAGGGCCGGCAGGCTCACCGCCATCTCCTGACTGGGATAGGCCTGCAGGAAGGACAGGGCGGACAGCCCCTTGCTGTTGTCGGCGATCCCCAGGATCACCGCCGAACGCAGCGCCGGCAGGCCCACGGATGAGGCGTTGAGCGGGAACACGATCTGGGCGAGACGCTGCAGCAGAACCTCGCCGATGCGGGTGTTGAGCAGCCTGCTCACCAGTACCACCGGCAGGTTGACCGATTCGTTCAGCAGCTTCGCCACCGTCTCGGGATCCTGGCGGGCCAGCCGCAGCACGTCCTCAAGCAGGCCGCGGGCCTGGCCTGTTTCAGCCAGATGCACCAGGTCGGCCACCGGGATCGAGCGGCGGAAGGCACCACTCACGAACACGACGTTCTGGGCGGCCTGAGCGGCTGGGGACGCCACGCAGAGGGTGAGGCCAAGGGCGGACCCCAGCAGGCGTGCACGCAGACCCTGGGAACCGCGGATGCCGGTCGAAGGGCGGGAGGAGACGGCGTCGCCGGCGGGGCCGCCCAGGGAGGTACGCACAGGCAGAACCCTGAAGAGATCTTGAATCTAGGCGGCCGGAACGGTGTCGCGCACGGTGTCCTGGGCAGGCATGTCGCTGACGAGCACGTCACGCAGCAGGCGCACAACGCCCCGCTGTGCCAGGCCCCGTGCCACGGCGCCTCCCATGCGGCGCAGTTCGGGCTCGCTGAGCACCCGTGGCAGACGACGCAGCAGCAGCGAGGGCTCGAAGCCAGGCAGCTGACTCAGGATCGCCACCAGCTGACGCAGAGGTTCCAGCTCGAGCAGCAGCTCCCGTGTGGAGCGCAGGGGGCGGCGGGTCTCCTGGCGCAGGCCCGGCGGCAGCAGGCGGGAGGGAAGGCGACGACCCAGCTTCACGGCCATGCTCCAGGCCAGCTGGTCCATCCGCTCGACCGTGGCGTCGACCAGCTGCTGGCGCAGCATGCCGCCATTGGCGGAGAAGAGAAAATCGAGCACCTGGTCCAGCAGGGCCTCGAGATCGAGTTGATCCTGCAGCGCGGCACTGCTGACGAGATTCTCCAGGCGCTGCCAGCGGAATTCCTCGCCGTCGAACAGCATCTCGCGCAGGCTGCGGCGCAGCGAGGGATCCGGATCCTCCATCAGGCGCCGGGCGAAGTAGGGATAGGCGGCCCCGAGGATCTTGAAGTCGGGGTCGACGCTCAGAGCGATGCCCTCCAGGGTCACCAGCGAGCGGATGATCAGGGCGTAATAGGGCGGCACTCGGAAGGGGAAGCGATACATCACCCCCGACAGGTCATCGGTGACGGCCTTGAAGTCCATGCGGCTCACCCCCATTTCCAGGGCCTGGCCGAACACGCTTTCGAAAGCCGGCACGATTGGGGAGAGATCGACATCCTCAGCCAGGAATCCGAGGCTGACAAAATCGTTGCTGAGTTTGGAGAAGTTGCGGTTGACGAGATGCACCACCGCCTGGATCAGGCCAGTGCGGCTCTCGCGGCTCACCTCGCTCATCATGCCGAAGTCAAGATAGGCCAGGCGGCCATCCGGCAGGGCCAGCAGGTTGCCGGGGTGAGGATCGGCGTGGAAGAAGCCGTGCTCCAGCAGTTGCTGCAATGAGCAGTTCACCCCCACGGTCACCATGTCGTCTGGGTCAATGCCCAGCTCTCGCACGGCCTCGAGATTGGTGAGCTTGACGCCATCGATCCACTCCATCGTCAGCACCCGCCGGCTGGTGGCCTGGCGGAAGATGCGTGGCACGGCGATGCGGGTATTGTGGCTGTGCAGCTGGGCAAACGTCTCAGCGTTGGAGGCCTCATTGAGATAGTCCATCTCCTCGAACACACGCCTTCCGAGTTCATCGATCAGCGCGACAAGATCACTGCGGATCAGTCGCACGTTGCGGTTCAGCCAGGCGGCGATCTGACGCACGATGTAGAGATCGAGCGTGATCTGCTCGCGCAGGCCCGGCCGCTGCACCTTCACCGCCACCCGTTCGCCGCTGATCAGGACGCCTCTGTGCACCTGGCCCAGGGACGCGGCGGAGATCGGTTCGCGGTCCAGCTGGGCGTAGATCGTCTCCACCGGCGCCCCCAGGTCTTCCTCGATGCATGCCATCGCCAGGGCGCTGGAGAAGCCCGGGAGCTGGTCCTGCAGCTGCGCCAGCTCCTCGAGCAGCAGGGGCGGCACGATGTCAGGGCGTGTGGAGAGGGCCTGGCCGGCCTTGATGAACGCCGGACCGAGCTGGGCCAGCAGCTCCGCGCATTCGCGGGCGCGGGAGCGCGCCCGGTCGGGGAGCTTGAGGCTGCCCGTGAACCAGTCGGTGGCGACGCCGAGCAGATACAGGCTGATCGGCACCAGCGTCTGCCAGAGCCGGCGCAGCAGGCGCTCGGGGTGGCCGGCGTAGATGCGGGTGATGGCGTCGGGGTCGTAGCGCAGCAGACCGGCGGCCTCGATGAAGTCGCCCAGCTCGTCCTTGCTGCCTCCGGGGTTGCTGTTCACAGGGGCGGCGGAATCGGGGGGAGCGCTGATGCGGGGGAGGGCCGGCGGCGCAGGCGCCATCGGATCGGTGCCGAACACGGCGGCGCGCATCGCCGCCAGCGCCTGCTCGGCGGCGGTGTCGTTCGCAGTGACGACGGCCTGAGAGACAGGGACGGTGGCTGCCGCTGCTCCGCTGTTGGAGGAAGCACCGCTGGCCGGGTTGTCGCTGTCAGGGAGGCTCGTTCGGGTGGCAGGCTCCTGAGCATCGGTGGCCACACCGCCTCCGCGATCGTGCTCGCTGCCAGGGGGCGGGGCGGCAGTCATGGCGGCAGCATCGCCCACGTCCGGCGGGTCGGATCCGACCCGCGGCTGCGGCTGGCCGGTGTCGGATGCGGTGTCCCGGGGGGTACGGGGCTCGGACGCAACGGAGGTCATCGGCGCAGGGTCCGGGAACCGTGGTGATTGACGATTCTGTCTGGACGCCGCCGCCGGCGAGGCCGGGTGTCAGCGCCGGTTTTTCCGTCGGCATCCAGGGTTGATCAGGATCGTTCCCATTCCCCTTGTCAGGGCGCTCATCGCCTCCAGGACGCGGAACCCCTGTCAGGTGCGATCGCTCTCCGTGCCGGCTTCCTCAGGGTCATCAGAGAGGCACGCACCTTGGTCTCTATGGGAGCTGCGTGCCATGTCCCGTCGCACACCGGCCTCGGGCTGCGGCGGCGCGTTTGTGGTCTGCCTGCCGCCGTTCAGCTCTTGCCGACCAGTTTCTGGCGCAGGTTCTTGATGCGGTCGCGCAGCTGGGCGGCTTCCTCGAACTCCAGGTTCTTCGCGGCCGTCTTCATCCTGTCCTCCAGCTGCTGAATCAACTCCGGCAGGGAATCAAGCGGCACGTCGTTGTGAATCGCCTGTTCGCTGGCCTGTTCGAGCTGGTCATCGCTGAGGCGTCTGGAGATCTCCAGGAAGGCCAGGATCGAATTGCCGGCGCGCTTGCCGGCCGGTGTGGGTGTGATGCCGTGTTTTTCGTTATAGGTCTGCTGAATCGCCCGTCGCCGCTCCGTCTCCGAAATGGCCTTGGCCATGCTGTCGGTGAGATTGTCCGCGTAGAGCAGCGCCACCCCCTCCACGTGGCGGGCGGCACGGCCGATTGTCTGAATCAGGGAGCGCTCGGCGCGCAGGAATCCTTCCTTGTCGGCATCGAGAATGGCGACCAGTGACACTTCAGGGAGATCCAGACCCTCGCGCAGCAGGTTGACGCCCACCAGCACGTCATATTCTCCGTTGCGCAGATCCTGGATGATCTCAATCCGCTCGATGGAATGGATTTCCGAGTGCAGATAGCGCACCCGCACACCGTTCTCCGCCAGGTAGTCCGTGAGGTCTTCGGCCATGCGCTTGGTCAGCGTCGTCACCAGCACCCGTTCCTGCTTGTCGGCCCGCACGCGGATCTCCCCGAGCAGATCATCCACCTGTCCCTCGGTGGGTCTGACCTCCACCACCGGATCCAGCACGCCGGTCGGTCGGATCACCTGCTCCACCACCTGGCCACTGCTCTGCGTCATTTCCCAGTCGCCGGGAGTCGCGCTCACAAAGATCGTCTGGCGCGCCTTCTGCCAGAACTCCTCCCCTTTGAGCGGTCGATTATCGGCGGCGCTCGGCAGGCGGAAGCCGTGTTCAATCAGCACCTGCTTGCGGCTCTGATCGCCGTTGTACATCGCCTGGAGCTGGGAGCAGGTGACGTGGCTCTCATCCACCACCAGCAGCCAGTCGTCCGGGAAGTAATCGATCAGACACTCCGGTGGTGTTCCCGCTTCGCGGCCGGCCAGGTGGCGGGCATAGTTCTCGACGCCGTTGCAGTACCCCACCTGCTCCAGCATCTCGAGGTCATAGCTGGTGCGCTGTTCCAGGCGCTGGGCCTCGAGCAGGCGTCCCTGGCTGTTGAGCACGTCGAGCCGTTCACGCAGCTCGGAGCGGATCGCCTGGATCGCTGACTGCAGCCGTTCCTTTGGGGTGACGAAGTGCTTGGCCGGGTAGATGCTGATGGTGTCCAGGCTCTGCAGGATCTCACCGCTGGTGGGATCGACGTAGCGGATCGCCTCCACCTCATCGCCGAACAGTTCGATGCGCACCAGACGATCTTCATAGGCGGGTCCGATTTCGAGCACATCACCGCGTACCCGGAAGCGTCCCCGGGCGATCTCGATGTCGTTGCGGGAGTACTGGTTGTTGACCAGGTCCCGCAGGGAGGAGCGCAGATCAAGACTCTCGCCCACCCGGAACTGCACTGCTGCCTTCAGGTATTCGCTGGGGATTCCCAGGCCATAGATACAGCTGATTGAGGCCACCACGATGACATCACGCCGCTCAAACAGGGAGCGGGTGGCGGAGTGTCGCAGCATGTCGATCTCTTCATTGATCGACGCTGTCTTGGCGATGTAGGTGTCTGAAACCGGAACATAAGCTTCCGGTTGATAGTAGTCGTAGTAGGAGATGAAATATTCAACGGCGTTGTTCGGGAAGAATTCGCGCAGCTCATTGCAGAGCTGTGCCGCCAGTGTCTTGTTATGGGCCAGCACCAGTGTCGGCCGGCCGGTGCGGGCGATCACATTGGCGATCGTGAAGGTCTTGCCGGTGCCCGTGGCCCCCAGCAGCGTCTGATAGCGCTCACCCTGGTCCACCCCGGCCACGAGGCCGGCGATCGCCTCCGGCTGATCACCGCTGGGTTGATAGGGGGCGTGGAGCTGGAAAGGCATCGGCCCATTGTGGCGTTCCAGGCGCGTGTCCCGGGTCTGTGGGACACCGTCGGCGTTGTGATGGAGAACCCCGATCGGGTCCTGGTACTGGATGCCCCGATCCGGGAGCCCGCGATGCCTGCAAGAAAGAGAGCCCCCCAGCCTCCCTTTGCACGCGGAGGCCTGGAGGGCTCTCTGTTTTCAGCCTGCAGGGCGCAGCTGAGATCGTGGATCGCTCAGGCGACGAAACCGGAGAGCAGCTGGGTCATGGCGCGGGTGAGGGGAACCTCCAGCCCGAGAAACTTGAGGATGAAGTAGCTGAGCACGCTGTAGACGAGGGCGCCGAGGGCTGCGCTCGCCAGGCCGTTCTTCAGGCGGAACCCCTGGATCAGCCAGGCCGCCAGACCGAACAGGATGATCGTGATCAGCCAGTTGAACAGAAACGAGATCGGACCGATCAGGCCGCCGATGGAGGTGATCGCCCAGATCGGCGCCAGCAGGAACTTCAGGGGCCACACCAGCAGTGTGCCCAGGAGCCCGATCACCACCGCCGAGAGCAGGGCGATCGGAAAGCTGGCCATCTCGACTCCGAGTGGCAGGCGTGAGACCAGCAGCAGGATCAGGGCCCGGATCGGCCACTGGATCAACCACATCAGAGCACCCATGGAAGCGGCGGAGCACTGAAGGCAACGTAGGCATGGCCTCCGCAACTGACCACTGCCAGAAGGGCAGGGTTGCTCTGTGGTGGCAGCTCCATGGGCGATCGTTGCGGTGGCCGCTGTGCGGGACGTCACGAAAAAGCCCCCGGGTTCATCACACCGGGGGCTGTCGATTGCAGGATGGCGGCTGGGGTCCGCTCGACCAGTTCCGGCTGGATTCGCTTCAGACCAGGCTGGTGACGGTCGTTCCGATCGCTTCCCGCAGCCCGCGCACCACGGCGATCATCGCCAGTTCATCGTCGAGGCGGTTGACGGCGCTGCCCACGCCCACGCCGGCGGCACCGGCCGCCAGGGCCAGGGGCACGGTGGCGCTGGAGAGACCCGAGGCACAGAGCACCGGGGTCTTCCGGTCGGCGGCCCGCAGGGCCCGGCTGATGGCATGGGCGGCGGCCAGGGTGGGGGCCGCCTTCTCGATCAGACCGAGGACGCCCGGGCTGAAGGGACGGGCGCTGGTGCCACCTTCGGTCTGGATCAGATCCGCGCCGGCTTCAGCGAGGTCGACGGCCAGCTGTTCCTGCTCGTCGAGGGGCAGCACGTGGGGCACCGTGACCGACAGCACCACGTGGGGAAGGAGCTCACGGGTGCGGCGGGTCAGCTCCAGCACCTCGGCGGCGCTGAACACCCGGCCCTGGGCATAGAAGGTGTCGAAGTTGCCGATCTCCGCCATCACTGCACCGGCCTCGATCGCCGCCGGGAACAGCTCCGGGTCCACCGCCGAGACGCAAAGAGGGAGCTCAGGTGCCACCGCCTGGACGGCGCGCACCAGGTCCGGGTCGCAGGCCAGGTCGAGCAGGTCGGCGCCACCGGCGGCGGCGGCACGGGCGATGCGCTGCACTGACGCGGTATCGAAATTGGTGAGACCCGCGATCACCTTGAGGGCCCGCCCCTGGTCCACGGCGCTCTGCAGAGCGTTGGGCAGGCTGGAGAGACGCGACATGGAGGGCAGGTGAAATGGCTGGGGTGATTCTCCCATCCGGGCCCGGAACCCCAGCGGCCTGGAGCTCCGATCACCTCCGTCTGCACCGCAGCCTGCTGCGCCGGCCGGAGCTGTTGCCCCGTGGCGCCCCTCTGCTGCTGGCCGTTTCCGGCGGCCAGGATTCCATGGCGATGGCCGGATTGCTGCTGGATCTGCAGCCTCTCCACCACTGGCGCCTGCACCTCTGGCACGGCGACCACGCCTGGCGGGAGGACTCGGCGCAGCAGGCCTGCGAACTGCAGAGCTGGGCGCGGGATCGGCAGCTGCCGATCCGGGTGGAGCGTCTGGAGGCGCCAGAGACCCGGGGCAACCGGGAGGCGGCTGCCCGCCGCTGGCGGTATCGGTGCCTGCAGCGGGAGGCGTTGCGGCTGGCCTGCCACCACGTGCTCACGGCCCACACCGCCAGCGACCGGGCTGAAACGGTGCTGCTGCACCTGGCCCGCGGCAGCCATCGTCGCGGCCTGGTGGCTCTGCGGCGTCGCCAACCCCTGGCCGCCCTTCTGGGTTCTGAACCGGCCCGTGTGCCGGGGGAGCGTCCCGGCCGGAGCGGTACCGCGATCGTTTCGAGGGAGGTGGAGGGGGGCTCCGGGGACGTTCCAGCCCACTCGCCGCCTGGCTCGCAGCCGCGTGAGCCGATCGGTCCGGATGCGCCCGTCCCTGCCCCGGCAGCCTTCTCGACGCTGTGGCTGGTCCGGCCCCTGCAGCTGTTCACCCGTCAGGACACCGAGCGGATCTGCCGCCATGAGGGCTGGCCCATCTGGCAGGACGCCACCAATGCGCAGCTGGAGCTGAGCCGCAATCGCATCCGTGCCCAGGTGCTGCCGGTGCTGGAGCAGCTCCATCCCGGAGCAGCCCGCCGCATCAGCGACCAGGCGGAACGGCTCGCCGCCGAGCAGGAGCAGCAGCAGGAGCTCCTTGATCTGGCCCTGATTCCGGTTCAGATCGGACCCCTGCAGCTGGATCGCGGCGCCCTGCTGCGGCTGTCGCGAGCCAGTCAGGGACTGCTGCTGCAGCATTGGTTGCGACGCTGCCGCGGCCAGGAACTGGACAGCCGCAGCCTGGCCGAGCTTCTGCCGCGTCTGGAGATGCAGCGGGGACCGGGTCGGATGGATCTCGCCGGCGGCTGGCAGTTGAGCTGGCGGGGAACCACACTGGCCCTGCGCCCTCCCCGCCTGATCGCCGGCCATGGCTGATTCCGCCCTGAGCACAGATCTTCTCGAGCGGTACGGCGCCATCGAGCAGGCCTACTGCCAGGAGCGCTGGACCTCCGTCATCCATGACGGCCAGACCCTTCTGGGTGATCTGTCCCGCGTCGATGACACCCCGCCGGAGGGACTGACGGAACGGCTGCAGTTGCTCATCGCCCACGCCCTTCTCTACGGCCTGGGGGATCGCGACAGTGCCGAGGATCTCTACCAGGCGGTGCTGCGTTCGGGGGCGGAGGCGAGCCTGCGGCAGATCGCCGAGCAGGGTCTGCAGCAATGCGCCCTGCCGGTCACCACTCCGGAGCCCCAACAGGAGCAGGGGGAGCAGCAGGTTGATCCGCAACCCGATTCAGTCGCTGCGCCGACGGGGGAGACGTCCCTGTGGCCGGAGGCCGCCGCCGCCGAAGCCGAACTCCAGACCGATCCCGGTCTCTCCTCGCCATCCGGCAGCGCGCCGTCGCTTCAGGAGGGATCCGTCCCGCTCCAGGGCCTCCAGGACGACTGGGGTGCTGCCACCTCCCAGCCTGCCGCCGGCGAGGAGGGCGCCCTGGGCTGGCTGACCGCTGCTGCGACAGCCGCGCCGCAGGAGCCTGCGGCAGGGCCGGTGATGCCCTGGCTGGAGGCCGGTGCCGCTGGTGAGGTGTTTCAGCCGGCGCAGGCCAGCCGCCTGGAGGATCCGGCTGTCCTCCAGGACCGACAGGAGTCGGATTCAGGTTCACCGCCGTCCCAGATCGGCCCGACCGGGGCTTCCCTCGAGGCTCTGCCCGATCAGGCGAACCTGTCGGCGACTGCAGGGATGGCCGATCGGACGACCGATGTGGAGCCGCCGCCGGTCGCGGATGGCGCGTCGCTCCTCAGTCCTGAGCCCATGACCGGGCTCCAGTCCATCGCTGCCTCCGGCGACATCCCCATCGCTGGTGGGGATGTCGTGGAGGCCTTCAACCGCGGCCTGCAGGCCAGCCCGCCTGAGGAGAGGCTCGTGCCTGAAGTGGTGGATGAGCCGGAGCTGATCGAGCTGCATCAGGCCGACAGCCTTCTCCGCGAGGAGCTGCTGGTTCCGGCTGTGGCTGAAGAGGTCGCCCCGCCATTGGAAGCGGAGCCTGATGTGGAGATGCAGGCACCTGCTGAGGCGGATCTGTCGGCCGGTTCGGACCTGTCGGCTGGTCTGGAACGGCGTGGCCAGGACGGCATCCCCGGCGGGTTTCAGGACCGGCGGGCGGAACCGCCCCTGGCACCGGTGCCTGCGCAGGAGCCTGCTCCCGTCTCCCCCGATCCCCGTCCTCAGGTCGTCTCCGGCAGGAGGCCTTTCAGCGGTCCCCCTGAGCCGGTGGCTGAGGAGGATCCGGAGCTGCTGATGGGCCTGCTGAGGGTGGAGATGGGCTGAGGCTTCAGCCCGCCAGGGCTGCGGAGCGGCGGCGACGGGTGCGCCCGCTGGGCTCGGGCTCGTCCGCCGGCTTGCTTGCCGCCGGGCGTGGGCTGGCCCCGCCTGCCGGCGCAACCGCATTGGCGGCGGCGACAGGGGCGGGACGGCCGCTGCCGGGCTGGTCGCTGCGGTTGCCCCGGGGGGCTTCCCGTCGGCCGCGGGGTGCCGGACGGCTGTCCGGTTCGCTGTCGGCGCGGCCCTTGTAGGCGGGTGTGCCCGCGGGAGCCGGCTGCACCAGGCAGATGATCAGCGGCTCCACCTGAAGCTCGCGCCGCAGACGGCGCTGCAGGCCCACCTCCACCTCGCGCTGCACCCCCATCCAGTCGATTTCCGGGGGCTTGCCGGCCACGGTGCGGCACAGCTGGTTCCAGCGGTTCTCCAGCACCCAGCCGATCTCGCGCTCAGCCCAGATCGACAGCTTGCGGGGATCGGCGGTGGTCACCACTCCGCGCAGGTTCACCCGGGGAGGAGCCGCCATGACGCCGTCGCTGCTGATCACCGCCAGCAGGGTGATGACGCCATCCTCGGCCAGCTGCTGGCGCTCCTTGAGCACGCGCGCATCGACGATGCCGTTGCGGGAGGCGTCGAGCAGTTCGATGCCCGCCTTGACCGGCTCGCCCTTGCGGATCGCATCGGGGCGCAGCTCCACCACGTCACCGTTGTCGATGATCAGGATGTGATCGGCCGGCACGCCCATCGACTGGGCGGTCTTGCTGTGGCAGACCAGCATGCGGTGCTCGCCGTGCACCGGAACGAAGTATTTCGGCCTGGTGAGGGCCAGCATCAGTTTCTGATCCTCCTGGCAGCCGTGGCCGGAGACGTGAATGCCCTCGCCTTTGCCGTACACCACCTTGGCGCCCATCATCATCAGCCGGTCGATGGTGTTCACCACCGAAATGGTGTTGCCCGGGATCGGACTGGCGGAGAAGATGATCGTGTCGCTGCTCTTCACCTGCACCTGCGGATGTTCACCGCGGGAAATGCGGCTCAGTGCCGCCAGAGGCTCGCCCTGACTGCCGGTCATCAGCAGCAGGGTTTCGCGATCAGGCAGGTCGCGGATCTGTTTGATCGGCACGAACAGGTCGTCGGGGCAGCGCATGTAGCCCAGTTCCCGCGCCTTGGCGATCACGTTGAGCATCGAGCGGCCCAGCAGGCCCACCTTGCGACCGTTCTTGAGCGCCAGCTCGAGGATCATCGCCACACGGTGCACCGAGCTGGCGAAGGTGGTGATGATCACCCGTCCTTCGGCCTGGGAGATGTGGCGGTCGAGGTTCGGGAACACCGAGCGCTCCGGTGGCGCAAAGCCCGGCAGTTCGGCGTTGGTGGAATCACTGAACAGGCAGAGCACACCCTGTTCGCCGTAGTGCGCCATGCGCTGGATGTCGAAGGTCTCGCCATCCACAGGAGTGTGATCGAACTTGAAGTCACCGGTGAAGATGATCACCCCCACTGGCGTGGTGATGGCCAGCGAGAAGCTGTCGGCCATCGAGTGGGTGTTGCGAATGAACTCCACCTTGAAGTGCTGGCCCACCTGCACCACATCGCGCGGGCTCACCGTCTGGATGGTGGTGCGATCGGTGACGCCAGCCTCCTCCATCTTGCCCTGCAGCATCGACATCGCCAGGCGCGGGCCGTAGATGACAGGGATGTTGAAGTTCTTGAGGTGGTGAGGGATGCCACCGATGTGATCTTCATGGCCATGGGTGACGACCATGCCGCGGATCCGTTTCTGATTCTCGCGCAGGTAGCTGGTATCCGGCATCACGACATTGACGCCATGCATGCCGTCGCTTGGGAAGGCGAGGCCTGCATCCACGAGCATCAGCTCATCGCCGTACTCGAACACACAGGTGTTCTTGCCGATCTCATGCAGGCCGCCCAGGGGAATCACCCGCAGGCAGGGCTGGCCATTGTCCTTGTTGGCCTGGCCATTGCGGCCGATCTGACGGCCATTGCTGGAGGTGCCGTTGCCGTTGGTGCCGTTGCTGAAGCTGGAGTTGCTGGCTTTACCGTTTGTACTCGTCATCGAGGCGTCTCAAAGGTTTCGTCGTTGAACGTGGGAACCGGTGGCCTGGGCGGGGGTGCGAACACTCCGGAGCAGGGGCCAGCCGATGTCCGGCCTTGGCGTCAGGTGGGACGCAGGGCGGCCAGAACGGAATGGAGGCGTTGTTTCACAGCGGCATCAGCGGCAACCAGGGGAAGACGGGGAGCACCGACACACCAGCCCTCGAGTTCCAGGGCAGCCTTCACGGCGATCGGATTGGTGGTGCAGAACAGGGCGCGACACAGGGGCAGCAGGCGCTCATGCAGCTGCAGCGCGGTGGCCAGGTCTCCATCGAGGAAGGCCCGAACCATGGCGCTGATCTCGGGGCCCGCCAGGTGGCTCGCCACACTCACCACGCCGACGGCGCCCACGGCCAGCATCGGCAGGGTGAGGGCGTCGTCGCCGCTGTAGATCGCCAGGCGATCGCCGCAGAGCAGGCGCAGCTGGCTGACCTCCTCGGTGGTGCCACTGGCGGCCTTGTAGGCCACGACGTTCGGCCGATCCAGCAGCGTCGCGGTGGTTTCCGGCGCCAGGCTGCAGCCGGTGCGACCGGGAATGTTGTAAAGCATCAGCGGCAGCTCGGGTGCCGCTGATGCCACCGCCCTGAAATGGGCTTCCAGGCCCTCCTGCGGCGGCTTGTTGTAGTAGGGCACGACCACGAGGGCGCCATCGGCTCCGAGGGCCGCTGCTTCGCGGGTGGCCTCCACGGCTTCAGCAGTGCAGTTGCTGCCGCTGCCGGCCAGAAGCCGGGCCCGCTCTCCCACGGCCTGCTTCACGGCCAGGAACAGATCCTTCTGTTCCTGCCAGCTGAGGGTGGGGGACTCGCCCGTGGTGCCGCAGATGACCAGCCCGTCGGAGCCGTGGCACACCAGATGATCCGCCAGCCGGCCAGCCTGCTCGAGATCCACTGCTCCCGCCGCATCGAAGGGGGTCACCATCGCGGTGATGACCCGTCCGAACGGAGGATGGATCGTCGTGATCGGGCTGCCTCCGCTCACGTTGCACCTCCTGATGCTGTGGGTCGGGAGCGCATCCGTCCCTGCAGCAGCTCGGCGATCTGGATTGCGTTGAGTGCGGCGCCCTTGCGGATCTGGTCACCGCAGAGCCACAGCTCAAGGGCGTTGGGTTCGCTCAGGTCCTGGCGGATGCGGCCCACCGCCACCGGGTCGCGGCCGGTCACGTCGGTGGGCATCGGGAAGCGCTGCGCCGTCCAGTCGTCGATCAGCTCCACGCCCGGTGCCACCGCCAGGAGGGCGCGCGCTTCGGCGGGGTCGAGGGGCTGCTCGAACTCAATGTTCACCGCTTCCGAGTGGGCCCGCAGCACCGGAACCCGCACACAGGTGGCCGACAGCCGCAGCTCGGGAAGACCCATGATCTTGCGGGTCTCGTGGAGCATCTTCAGCTCTTCCTCGCAATAACCGTTGGTCTGCAGCGGTGAGTTGTGCAGGAACAGGTTGAAGGCCAGCGAATGGGGCAGGACCTCGCTGGACGGGGTGCCTCCTTCGAGCACCACCTGGCTGAGCCGGCGGAGCTCCTCCATGGCCCGGGCGCCGGCGCCGCTGGCGGATTGATAGGTGCTGATGATCACGCGCCGGATCGCCCGTCGGGCCGCCAGAGGGGCGAGCACCAGGGTCAGCAGAATCGTGGTGCAGTTCGGGTTGGCGATCAGGCCCCGATGCCGGAAGGCGTCGTCGGGGTTGACCTCCGGCACCACCAGCGGCACCTCCGGATCCATGCGGAAGGCGCTGGAGTTGTCGATCACCACGGCGCCGCTGTCCACGGCCCGGGGCCCCCAGGTGCGCGACACCGACCCCCCGGCGGAGGCCAGAACCAGATCAACGCCGGCGAAGCAGCCCTCCGCGACGGGGTCGACCCGCAGGGATTCCCCCTGCCAGCTGATCGTCTGGCCGGCGGAGCGGGGGGAGGCCAGCAGGCGCAGCTCGGCCACCGGGAAGGCCCGTTCCTCCAGCAGCTGAAGCAGCTCCTGGCCCACGGCGCCGGTCGCGCCCAGAACGGCCACTCTCAGGGGGCGGGCGGGCAGGCTGCCGGTCCGTCCGGGCGTGGCCTGGGGGCCGGAGGCAGGCTGGAAAGGCGAGGGTGTCGTGGCGGTCAAGAGGGGTGGAATGGGATGAATCGGGGGTGCGGCGGGGCCTGGGCGGCGCCACGCCAGACCCGGAGATGACTGCAAAGAAGCCGGAGCTTCAGGAAGCTCTCCCTTGGATGGGGAAAACGCAGTGGTGATGGAGAGGGAAGGCCGAAGGTCCGGGAGTGGTTCCGGAGCCACCTGGGTACCCGGATCCCTGAAAGGGATGCAGTCCCTCCAGGAAGGATCGGGTGGGGATATCTCGCGCGCCCTCGTCGTTCTGAGGATACGTGAAACCATGCGGGCCTGAACCGCACGGGACGTCCAGGCCCCCTCCGCAGCCCCGCCGCTGGTCCAGGGGACGGCCACTTTCTAGGATCGTCGATCTGCCACGCCCGCCCGGCCCGTTCATGAGTCCAGCCGCCAGCCCCAAAGCCGAATCCGCCAAGAGCGCAGGGGGCGACCAAAGCCTGCGGGTCAGCACCAGCCCCCGCCCCGGCAGCCGCCTGGCGGTCGAGGTGGCGGTCCCGGAAGGCCGCTGTCGCGCCAGTTACGACGCCGCTCTCGACAAGCTGAGCCGCAGCATCAAGCTGCCTGGCTTCCGCAAGGGCAAGGTGCCCCGGCCGGTGCTGCTGCAGCAGATCGGTCCCCTGCGGATCCGTGCCACTGCCCTCGAGGACCTGGTGGACAGCTGCTTCCAGGACGCGGTGCGGCAGGAGAAGATCGAGGCCATCGGGCGCCCTGAGCTGCAGGAGGGCTTCGAGGCTGTGCTGGAGCGTTTCGAGCCCGGTGCGGAACTCACCTTCACCCTCGAGCTCGACGTCGAGCCCACCCCCACCCTGCGCAGCACCCGCGGTCTGGTGGCCGAGGCCGTCAGCGTCAGCTTCGATCCCGCCCGCGTCGATGAGCAGCTGGAGGATGCCCGCAAGCGGCTGGCCACGCTGGTACCCGTCGAGGACCGGGCCGCCGCCGACGGCGATGTCGCCGAGGTGAGCTTCCGCGGCACCTACGTCGACAACGGTGAGGCGATCGAGGGCGGCAGTTCCGACGGGATGAGCGTGGAGCTGGAGGAAGGCCGCATGATCCCCGGTTTCGTCGAGGGCATCCTCGGCATGAAACCCGGCGACAGCCGCACCGTCACCTGCAGCTTCCCCGAGTCCTATCCCAATGAGGAGGTGGCCGGCCGCCAGGCCGAGTTCGCCATCACCCTGATCGAGCTCAAGACCCGCGAGCTGCCGGCCCTCGACGACGCCTTCGCCCAGCAGGCCAGCGACAAGCAGACCCTGGCCGAGCTGCGCAGCGAGCTTGAGACCCGCCTGAAGGAGGACGCCGAGCGTCGCCATCGGGCCAACCGTCAGGACGCCCTGCTCGAGGCCCTGGTGGAGCAGCTGGAGGTGGAGCTCCCCGAAACGCTCGTTCAGGACGAGATCCGGGCCCTGATCGAGCAGACCGCCGGTCAGATCGCCCAGCAGGGGCTGGATGTGCGCAAGCTGTTCACCCCCGACCTGATCCGCAGTCTGCGCGACACCTCCCGCCCCGAGGCCGAGCAGCGTCTGCGCCGCAACCTCGCCCTGCGCGCCCTGGCCACCGCTGAGTCGATCACGGTGGTGGACGACGAGATCGAGACCAAGGTGCGCGAGCTGCGCCGCGGCCTCAGTGAGTCGGCCAATATCGATCCCCAGCGCCTGCGCGCAGCGGTGGCGGAAGACCTGCTCCGCGACAAGCTCCTCGAGTGGCTCGAAGCCAACAGCACCATCCAGGAGAAGGTTGCCGATGAGGACGGCTCCGAGGCTGCCGCTGCTGAGGAGGGCGGCGCCAAGGACCCGGCCTCGAGGGCGACCGCATCCCGCAGTCGCTCCAGCAAGGCCGCGGCGGCTGCCGATGAGGCTGCAACCGCTGATGCCGAGCCCATAGATTGACGCCAGTCCCCAGGCCTGACGGCGACCGCGTGATCGATCCCTCCCTGCCCTTGCCAACCCGTCCGGAGCCCCGCTCCGGCGAAGGTCTGCCTGTGTCGCCGGGGGGGATCCGGCCCCATCCGGTCCACAGCCACTGGCAGGCAGAGCGCCCCTGGAACGCGATGCCTTCCGCCTCCCCCGGGGTGCTGCCCACGGTCGTGGAGCAGTCGGGCCGTGGCGAGCGGGCCTTTGACATCTACTCCCGCCTGCTGCGGGAGCGGATCATCTTCCTGGGGACCGGCATCGATGACGGGGTTGCGGACGCGGTGGTGGCCCAGCTTCTGTTCCTGGAGGCCGAGGATCCGGAAAAGGACATTCAGCTCTACATCAACTCCCCCGGTGGCTCCGTGACCGCCGGCCTGGCCATCTACGACACGATGCAGCAGGTGGCCCCTGACGTGGTCACCATCTGCTTCGGACTGGCGGCGAGCATGGGCGCCTTCCTGCTCTCGGGCGGCTGCAAGGGCAAGCGTCTGGCCCTTCCCAACTCCCGGATCATGATTCACCAGCCCCTCGGCGGGGCCCAGGGCCAGGCCGTGGACATTGAGATCCAGGCCCGCGAGATCCTCTATCTCAAGGACACCCTCAACGGCCTGATGGCCGAACACACCGGCCAGCCCCTCGACAGGATCGCCGAGGACACCGACCGCGACTACTTCCTTTCTCCCGCAGAGGCGGTTGAATACGGATTGATCGATCGGGTCGTCGATGCCACGGGCCTGCCGGCCACGGGCTGAGCCCGTCCCACCAGAACCCGGCCGCCTGTGCGGCCCGGAGGCAGATCCCCGCTGACTTTCTTAAGGAGCGCGGACGAGCGGCAGGTTCCGGGTGATCCTTGACGGAAGGCTTGCCACGCCTCCCGGCCCCGTCCTCCCGCTCCTCGCCGCCTCGCCAATCGCCGATGGCCAAGTTCGACGCCCACCTGAAATGCTCCTTCTGCGGCAAGTCGCAGGAGCAGGTCCGCAAGCTGATCGCCGGACCGGGCGTCTACATCTGCGACGAATGCATCGATCTCTGCAACGAGATCCTCGACGAGGAACTGGTGGAGGGCCAGGCCTCCCAGGGTCGACCCTCCCACGACCACAACCGTCGCGCTCCGGCCCGCAAGCAGCCGCCCCGCCCGGCTCCGACGCTGGCCTCGATCCCCAAGCCCCAGCAGATCAAGACGTTTCTCGATCAGCAGGTGGTGGGCCAGGAGGAGGCCAAGAAGGTGCTGTCGGTGGCGGTCTACAACCACTACAAGCGCCTGGCCTGGCAGGGCGATGGCAAGGGCGAGACCGACCAGACCGCCACGCGGCTGCACAAGTCGAACATCCTGCTGATCGGCCCGACCGGCTGCGGCAAGACCCTGCTGGCCCAGTCCCTGGCGGAACTGCTTGACGTGCCCTTCGCCGTGGCCGACGCCACGACGCTCACCGAAGCGGGCTATGTCGGTGAGGACGTCGAGAACATCCTGCTGCGGCTGCTGCAGAAGGCCGACCTGGATGTGGAGCAGGCCCAGCGAGGCATCATCTATATCGATGAGATCGACAAGATCGCCCGCAAGAGCGAGAACCCCTCGATCACCCGGGATGTGTCCGGTGAGGGGGTGCAGCAGGCCCTGCTCAAGATGTTGGAGGGCACTGTGGCGAACGTGCCTCCCCAGGGGGGGCGCAAGCACCCTTATCAGGACTGCATCCAGATCGACACCAGTCAGATTCTGTTCATCTGCGGCGGCGCCTTCGTCGGCCTTGAGGATGTGGTGCAGCGCCGCATGGGCCGCAACGCCATCGGCTTCCTGCCGACGGAGGGTGGGCAGGGCCGTCCGCGTGGCGGCAAGGACCGCCATGCGGCCGAGGTGCTGCGCCATCTTGAGCCGGATGATCTGGTGCGCTACGGCCTGATCCCCGAGTTCATCGGCCGGTTGCCGGTGAGCGCCGTGCTCGAACCGCTCGATGCCCGTGCCCTCGAGGCGATTCTCACCGAGCCGCGCGATGCCCTGGTCAAGCAGTTCCAGACGCTGCTGAGCATGGACGATGTGCGCCTCGACTTCGATCCCGAGGCCATTGAGGCGATCGCCATCGAGGCCCATCGCCGCAAGACCGGTGCCCGGGCTCTGCGGGGCATCGTCGAGGAGCTGATGCTCGAGGTGATGTACGACCTCCCCTCCCGCCACGACGTCAAGACGTTCACGATCACCCGCGACCTGGTGGAGCAGCGCACCAAGACCAACGTTGTGCCCCTCAACGGCAGCGATCGCGATCCCCTTCACGGCGAGCAGGCCACCGCCTGAGGCAACGCCGGCTTGCGTCCAGACGTGGGGCTGTGGCCGCTGACTGCCCCGTCGAACGCTCCCGGATCAGGGCCGTGCCCAGTGGGAGCCCACCCGGCAGGCTTCCGCCGTGTTTCCCGCACGTGGGACGCTCCCGTCAGGTTTCGATTCGCGGAAGTCGACGAAGGGGGTCAGGGGTCTGTGCGTTCTGCAGGGCCGAGCCGTCGCCGATCCAGACCCGCGGCGGTTCAGTCGGGCTATCCCCACTGCGGTGATCCCGAGGAAAGGCGCGAAGCTGATGCCAGCCCTGCCTCCGCTGCCCTTGGCTGTCGCTGACCACCTGCAGACACCGCGCCAGCACGGTCTGTTCAATCACCACGGCATCGACCTGGGCGATGGCACGGTGGCGCACTACCTCGAGGGTCGCGAGATCCTGCGCAGCCCCCTGGAGGAGTTCAGCCGCGGCCAGCCCGTCTCGCCGGTGATCTACCCCGACGGCGACTGTTCGGCGCCGGGCGTCACGCTGCGGCGCGCGATGGGTCGGCTGGGGGAGCAGCGCTACAACCTGTTGTTCAACAACTGCGAGCATTTCGCCCACTGGTGCAAGACCGGCCGCCATCGCAGCTCCCAGGTGGAGGACTGGCTGCACACCGGCAGCCTCGGGGCCCTGGCGCTCGGTCAGTTTCTGCCGGCCGCGGTGCTGACCGGGGCGCGGGTGCTGTTGCGTCAGGGGCTCAGCCTCGAACCCGCCCAGCTGGAGAAGGGCCGTGAGCTGGCTCTGCGCAGCCTCGAGCAGCTGGAGGTCCTGCGCCGCCGCCTGCAGCAGCGCCTGGAGGCGGAGCTGGAGCGGGCGGAGCTGCGCTGGGGAACCAACGACCAGGCCAGTGATCAGTTCGTGTCGTTGCGGCTCGCTGCCCAGAAGCTGGCGGATCAGCTCAGCCAGGTGGAGGAGATGGAGGCGAAACTCGAGACACTGCTCGCGGAGCCGGTGGATGTCCCGACCGTCGGCGAGACCATTGGCGAGAGTCGCTGAACGGCAGCAGCCCTGGAAGCCACACCGCCGGATTGGCGGGGCTCGCCGCAGCTGGCCGCGTGCCGTTCGGCCCACCAACCCCTCCTGAGCGTGTGCCTCGGGGGAGACTCGCCCGTGTGGTGTGGCGTTCACGGGCCGGGTTCCCTGGACCCGTTCAGCCGCGCTTCGCCTGCCGTCAGGTCCGCCCAGGCCCCTGGCGTGAGCGGCGCCATCCCGATCGGCCCGTGCGGCACGCGCATCGTGCCGTTCAGGATCCGCGTTGAGTGGTTCTGGTCGCGGGGCAACCCTCGCGGACGGCTTCGCTGACCGACAATCCAGCGATGACCCAGGCCTACCAGCCCCTTCACCACAAGTACCGGCCGCAGCGCTTCGACCAGCTGGTGGGCCAGGAGGCGATCGCCGCCACCCTCAGCCAGGCGTTGCGCAGCGGGCGGATCGCGCCGGCCTACCTGTTCAGCGGCCCTCGGGGCACCGGCAAAACCTCGAGCGCCCGCATCCTGGCGCGTTCGCTCAACTGCATCGCGAGCGCCGGCCCCACTCCCGAGCCCTGTGGTGTCTGCGCCCTGTGTGAGGCGATCGCCTCCGGCACCGCCCTCGATGTGATCGAGATCGATGCCGCCTCCAACACCGGTGTCGACAACATCCGCGACCTGATCGAGCGATCGCGCTTCGCGCCGGTTCAGGCCCGCTGGAAGGTGTACGTGGTCGACGAGTGCCACATGCTCTCGACCGCCGCCTTCAACGCCTTGCTCAAGACCCTCGAGGAGCCGCCTCCGCAGGTGGTCTTCGTGCTGGCGACCACCGATCCGCAACGGGTGTTGCCCACGATTCTGAGCCGTTGCCAGCGCTTCGATTTCCGGCGTATTCCTCTGGAGGCCCTGCAGAGCCATCTGGCCTGGATCGCAGAGCAGGAGGCGATCGGCATCACGCCCGAGGCTCTGCATGTGGTGGCCCAGCGGGCTCAGGGCGGCCTGCGTGACGCCGAGAGTCTGCTCGATCAGCTCAGCCTCCTGCCGGCCCCGATCGAACCCACGGCTGTCTGGGAGCTGCTCGGTGCCGTGCCCGAAGAGGAGCTGCTCGAGCTGGCCGCCGCCATGGCCGAGGCCGAGCCGCTGCCCGTGGTGGAGGCGATCCGTCTGCTGCTCGACCGGGGCCGCGAACCCTCGGCGGTGCTCCAGGGCCTGGCGGGGATGCTGCGCGATCTGCTGCTCGCCGGTGTGGCCCCCGAACGGCTGGAGCTCACCAGCGTCTCTCCGTCGTTGCGGCCGCGTCTCAACCCGCTGGCCCGCCGCATCGGCAAGGCGCGGCTGCTGCACTGGCAGGCTCAGCTCAAGGGAAGTGAGCAGCAGCTGCGCCTGAGCGTGCAGCCACGCCTTTGGCTGGAGGTGCTGCTGCTCGGCCTGCTCGCCGAGCCGGTGGCTCCCGCAGTGGCGGTCCCCTCCCAGGCCCCGGTCGGGTCGCGAACGGCCACCGTTGCCGCTGTGGCGCCTGCCGCGGCGGCCTCAGACACCGCAGTCGCCCTCGCCGGGCCTTCTCCCGTCATGCCGAACGAGGTCGTTCAGCCACCGATGTCCCCGGCTGTCGTCAGCCCGTCACCGCCCCCGGTGAACGCTCCGGCGGCCGCTCCTCCCGGCGAGCCCGCCAGTGCGTCCGAGACGCCGTTGCCCGAGCTCTGGCAGCAGATCCTGGCCGGTCTGGAGCTTCCTTCCACCCGCATGCTGCTTTCCCAGCAGGCCCAGCTGGTGCGGCTCGACGGTCAGCGGGCCGTGGTGCGGGTGGCCGGCACCTGGATGGCGATGGTGCAGAGCCGCCTGTCGCTGCTGGAGACGGCCTTCAGCCGCGCCCTCGGCAGCCCGCGGCAGCTGGTGCTTGAGAGTGGTGATCCCGGGAGCGGCGCCGCTGCTGCACCCGTGGCCGCGCGACCGGCACCACCGTCGGCACCGGCACCGCCCGCAGGCGCTGTCCAGGCCGCGAACACGCCTGCTCCTGCCTCGGCCCCGGATCAATCCGCCGCGCCATCCGTCGTCCCGACGAAGCCTGCCGGCGCGCAGGGCGCGATGGCCTCAGAGGCAGCGCCGCCGCTTGCTGCCTCGGCGTCTCGACCCCACCCCTCCCCGGCGCGTGCTGTCGAGCAGGCTTCCGGATCAGACCCTCAGCCCCCGACCCTGACGGCGTCGGCGCTTCCGAGCGCGCCGTCAGGGTCGGGGGCTGAGGCTCCCCCCGCCTCGGCTGCAGCGTCCGCCCTGTCCGCTTCGGCGCCCCCACCGCGCTTGGGCACATCCGTGGAGGAGAAGGCACGACAGCTGGCTGATTTCTTCAATGGCGAGGTGGTGCTTCTCCCCGAGGATCCCGAGGCAGCTCCCGCCTCCGCCGATTCGCTCCCTCCCGCTCAGCTCCCGGCTCACGACGTCGCCTGAACGCCGCCGGTTCCGGCTGACAGCCAGTCTCAGACCAACGTCAGGCGCTGGTTGAGGCGGCGCGTCTCACAGGAGAGTGGCCCATCAGCCTCGTGCCTGCCCCTCCGGAGGCGGTGCGTCGCTTTCCCCCGGACCGTGTTCAGAGCGCCCCCCCCTCCGTGGCCAGCTCGGGGTCCGCCTCAACGGTCTGCGGCTCCTCCTCGGCGCCGTGGTGGAGAGTCTTGACCCACACGAGCCGCTTGGGCAGCAGCGCCATGCGCAGGGTCACCCAGGGAATCACCGCGAACCAGTGGACCAGGTACAACACCCCAAGAGTGACCGAAGCCACCGACATGCGCGGCAGCGGCGGCCCCTCGCTCGGACGGCGGCAGCCGCTCACGATGGCGATGCCCGAGAGGCCCAGGGCCACGATCGAGAAGGGCCACATCGCCGGGGGGGTGCCGGTGGCGATGACGCCGGCCAGATCGGCCGCGGCCATCACCGGCATCATGTACTGGAGCACGAAGAAGCTGAACAGGTCGGTCTTCTGGGAGCCGCTCAGCCGGTCCGACAGCAGACCGGGCGCGTAGTCGAGAAAGCGCTGCAGACCGCCTTCGGCCCAGCGCTGTCGCTGGCGCCACAGGGCCGGCAGCGTGAGCACCGCCTCCTCCTGCACGGGTGGATCCCAGAGCACGCCGATCGGTTGCCGCTCCAGCAGCAGGCGCATGCTCAGGTCGAGATCGTCGGTGACGGTGGCTTCGTTGAAGCCCCCGCAGGTCAGCACCGCGTCGCGTCGCAGCAGCTGGCCGTTACCGCGCAGCTCCGCGACACCACCGGCGCACAGCCGCCCCTGCTGAATCACCGCGTCGAAGGCCATCTCCATCGACTGGGCGCGGGTGAGCAGGTTGGTGTCGGGATTGGCGACGGCCTTGCGCAGTTGCACGGCGGACCAGCCGCCGGCCTCGGCCCAGGGGATCAGCCGCTCGAGCACGTCCTCCTGGAGGTCGGCATCGGCATCGAGCACCAGCAGCCAGCGGCCCTGCAGCTGGGGCAGCACCAGATTGAGCGCTCCGGACTTGCCACCGCCGGCCTCTCTTGAGCGGCGCAGCACCCGCAGTGCGGGTTCGCGGCCCTGCAGCTCCTCGAGCAGCTCGGGCGTGCGGTCCTCGCTGCCGTCATCGATCACCCACAGCAGAAGCCGGCCGGCCGGATAGCGGAGGTTGGCGATCCGCTCCACCAGCCGGCGGATGACGGCCTGTTCATCGCGGGCGGCGACCACGACATCGACAGCTGGAAGATCGCTCGGGAGGTCTGCCTCCGTTGCGACTCCGGAGTCGTCCGTTGCCTCGGGCGGAGCGGCGATCGTGGGGGGATCGAGCAGCACCGTGCGGATGCTGTAGCCCCCCAGAAGCACGGCCAGCACGATCGAGGGGACCAGGCTGCGACCCGGCTCCAGCCAGTGGGGTGCCAGGCCTGCGGCGCAGCAGCCGAGCAGGAACAGGGACGCCTTGAGGCGACGGTGACCGCCGGTCACGGGACGCTGGTCGTCAGGCTGCTCCGTGGCCCTGCCTTCGACCATCGCTTCCCTGGAAGTACATCAACTTTAGAGTGCCTCCCCAAGGCTCCGGAGTGGCACCAGCTCCGTTCCGCGGTAGTAGTGCTGGAGGATGCGCTCGGAGCTCCAGCCGCGTCGGGCCAGATCGATGGCTCCGGCCTGGGAGAGGCCCGCTCCATGCCCGAAGCCTCCCCCCCGCACGAGCCAGCGCCCGGGGCCGGCCGGCGTCACTTCGAACAGGGTGCTGGGCAGTTGCCGCAGGGTGCGGCGGATGGCGTCGAGGCGCAGCACGCGGGTGCCTCCGGTGCCGCCGATCTCCAGGGCCAGCACCCGGCCGCTCGGCCCCCGGGACAGCACCCGCAGTCGGGTGGGGGTGCCCAGATTCCTGGCGCCGTTGCCGAGGGCGCTGCTCAGCTGGGCGGCCGTGAGGGTGCGCTGCCAGCGGAACAGGCTGTGATCGGCGCCCCAGGGCAATGGTGCTCCGGCCTTGAGCAGCGCACTGAGCGCCGCTGGTTTGAGGGGCAGTGGATAGCGGCTCACGAAGCCGGCCGGGCCATCGGCGAAGGCTCGCAGATAAGGCAGCGGCGCCCCCTGCCACACCTCGTCGAAGCCGGCCGCCATGCCGCCGTTGCTGGCGTGATAGACGGCGTGGATCGGCTGTCCGTCAGCCGCCAGCAGTTGCTCCCGGCTGGCGGCGATTGCGTTCCGCACGCTGGTCCCTGCCGCCCGTGGATCGCTGTACACCTGGCACTGGGTGTCGGCGCAGAGGTGATAGCCATCCACCTGGAAGCGGAGGCGGTTGCGCAGGGCCCAGGTGCGGGCCAGGATCGCCTGGGCCTCCAGGGCCGCAGCCGGCGATCCGGCCCCGATCTCGTGGGGCACCACCCCTTCGAGATAGCGCTCCAGCGGCACCTGTTCCACCAGGCTCCAGCTTCCGTAGGCATCGGGCTGCAGCAGGAAGGGTCCGCCGTAGATGCCCTCGCCCCAGACCAGCCCCTCCGGCGCCAGGATCCGGATCGGGCCCCGCAGGGTCACCGTGCCCTCAGCGCGTCGCAGCTCCAGCACCAGGCGCCCGTTCTCCTGCCGCTCCACCAGGGTGGCGCTGCGTCCCGGTGGATCCGCTGCCTCCGGCGGTGCCCAGACCTCCCACTCCCGGGGGCGGGCGATCGTCGTCTCGACCCCCTGGGCCCGCCAGGCGCGGGCCGCTTCCTCAGCGCTCTCGTGGCTGGCGAAGGGGCTGAGCACCCGCCTGCGGATCTGCAGAGGCGAAGCCAGCGGCTCGAGCCGCCAGTGCAGGCTCAGCCGGGGAGACTGAAAGCGCTGACCGTCGCTGTCCACGAGGGTGAGCAGACCGGAGGAGGCGCGAAGCACGAGGGGGTCGGCAGCGGCCTCCCTGCCATCCGCCGCGAAGCCGAGCCGGGCGGCCAGGGCCACCAGCAGCACAGGCTCGGCCGTGTTCAGTGGCGCCGGTCGTGCCACCGGCCAGTGCAGCGCGCTCACCGGCTGGGCGGGAACCGATGTCTCCGGGGCCTCGGGGGCGGCCGGAAGGGGCAGCGTCTCGGCCCGGCAGCCGCTGATCAGCAGCAGACCGCTCAGAAGCGACTGGCTGACCAGGGCCAGGGCAGCCCTGCGACGGGCGGGCTGCCGCCGCAAAGGCAGGGTCTGGCTGGAAAGGGAGGACAGGCGAATCACGGTGGCTGGGACGGGGAGGGGTTGGAGGAGGGGACTGCCGCGTCGTACTCTGCTTGTTTGTGCCTGCGCGACACCGATGCCGAAGCTCAAGACCCGCAAAGCGGCCGCCAAGCGGTTCAAGGCGACCGGCAGCGGCAAGTTCCTGCGCCGTCGCGCCTTCCGCAACCACCTGCTCGATCACAAGAGCCCCAAGCGCAAGCGTTACCTCGGCACGATGGCCGTGGTCGACGACCGCGATCACGACAACGTGTCGCTGATGCTCCCCTACGCCTGATCCCAGGCCGGGCACGCCTTGTTCTCCCCCGACCGGGGCTCCCCGGTCACCGTTCCGTTCTGATTTCCTGGACCCGCCATGGCTCGCGTCAAGAGGGGCAACGTCGCCCGTAAACGCCGCAACAAGATCCTTCGCCTTGCCCGCGGCTTCGTCGGCGGCAGCGGCAGCCTCTTCCGCACCGCAAACCAGCGGGTGATGAAGGCCCTCTGCAACGCCTATCGCGACCGTCGCCGCCGCAAGCGCGATTTCCGCCGCCTCTGGATCGCGCGCATCAATGCCGCGGCCCGCATCAACGGCACGAGCTACAGCCGTCTGATCGGCGGCCTCAAGAAGGCCGACGTCCAGATCAATCGCAAGATGCTGGCCCAGCTCGCCGTGGCTGATCCCGCCAGCTTCGCTGTCGTGGCCCAGTCCGCCGCCAGCTGAACTCTCCCTCTGCGGCCCGATGAACGAACTGCTCCCCCAGATCTATCTGGTCGGCTTGATCGGCCTTCTTGGAGGTGCCTCGTTCTTCGTCGGGCGTCAGATCCTGAGGGTGCGCCGCGATGAGCAGGCCCTCTCCCGCCTCGGTGGCGGTCGCGGTTCGGATGGCGCTCTCCAGGATGCGGCCGGCCTCTACGAGCTGGCCTCCGTTCAGTTGCGCAAGCGTCTCTATGGCCAGGCGGCTGACACCCTGCGCAAAGCCCTCAAGCAGGCCGATGCTGAGAAGGTTCCCTCAGAGGCACGTGCCCTGATCGAGAACGCCATGGGTTTTGCTCTGGCTGCTCAGGGCAAGTACCCCACGGCAGTCCGTCATTACCGCTCGGCGCTGCGAGCCAAGGCGGATTATCCTGTCGCCCTCAACAACCTTGCCTTCGCTCTGGAGAAGCAGGCCAAGCCTGACGAGGCGCGTGCGCTCTATCAACAGGTGTTGAATCTGGAGGAAGGCAACCGCACCGCCCGTAAGCGGTTGCGTCTGCTTGAGCGCAGGACGGTGAGCATCAGCCCTGCCGCCGAAGCGCCTCGGGGCATCGGAGATGACAAGGCAGCCTGAATCCTGCGCTGCTTTTCGTCTCGATTGAGCGTTTGGGGTGCCATGAAATGGCATCCTTTTTTATGGCATCAACCCGTGAATGGTGTCATGCCGTCCTGGTGGGTTCATGTCCGGGGTTGTCTCAGAGGCGCCAGACAACTCTGACTCTTCCCAGGTGCCCATTCAGGCTCGTCCCCAGGATTGATCGAGCTGGTCCGCTCAGGCTGATCAGAGGGTGCGAGCGCAGGGCCAGAGCCGGCTTTCCGGTGTCTTCTGTATCTGGGGTGCCGGGACTCGACGACTGTCCAGTGACTGTCGCTGACCTGTCGGTGGCCTGGGTCGGTCGGCTCGGCAGGAGGAGCGGCCGGCCTGCGCCTGGCAGGGGGTCAGAAAGCCCTGCGAGCCCTGAAGCCCCAGACACGGTCGGCGCCTGGGATCACCAGAGGCCGCGGATGGAAGGGGTGCTGTCAGGACGGTTGGAGGGCGGAGCCAGGCTCAGTTGAGGAACCAGCTGCAGACGTCCGCCGAGGGTGACCAGACGCGGCGCCTGCCAGGCGCTCAGGGTGAAACCCTCCAGTCCCATCACCGTGCCACCCGGCTCCATGCCAGCGGGAAGGCGGTCACCCAGGAGCAGCAGATCCAGCTGGTCGGATTTGGCGTTGAGGTTTCCCTGGATGGGAGTGGTGACGCCGCCGATGGTCAGTTGACCGCGCAGGTCCACCATCTGTCCCATGGCGTTGAGACTCTCGAGCCGCAGCTCGACCGGCATCGCTTCCGGGCTGCCGTAAGGGCGATAGGTGCCGCTCCAGGCCCTGGGCAGATCACGGGCCAGCACAGCGGCGCGTCCCTGGGAGTCAAAGGTTTCGACAGCACCGACGTTCAGGTCCTCCGACCCGCTCGCCCCGACGGCCATAGGCGGCACAAAGGGGACGAAGGCGTCGCTGGGCAGCGGCGTGAGGGCGAGCAGCAGCGGCAGCGGCATGGCGGCATTGGTTAGGCCAGGGCGCACACTAGGGGCAAGACGCCCGACCTCGCACCGTTCCGTGGCCGAAATCCCCCACGCCACAGCCTCCGGCAGCTCGGCGGCTCCCGTGCCGAGCCCCGATCCGCTGCTGATCGGCGGCCGCTCCTTCGCCAGCCGGTTGATGACCGGCACCGGCAAATACCCCTCTCTGCAGGCCATGCAGGCCAGCCTCGAAGCCAGTGGCTGCGCGATCGTCACCGTGGCTGTCCGGCGGGTGCAGAGTCAGGCCGAGGGCCATCTGGGGCTGATGGAAGCGATCGATTGGACCCGCTACTGGATGCTCCCCAACACGGCCGGCTGCGCCACGGCCGAGGAGGCGATCCGGGTCGCGCGGCTCGGTCGGGAGCTGGCCAGACTGGCTGGTCAGGAGGACAACAGCTTCGTCAAGCTTGAGGTGATCCCGGACTCCCGCCATCTGTTGCCCGACCCCATCGGCACGCTCGAGGCGGCCGAGCAGCTGGTGAAGGAGGGATTCACCGTGCTGCCGTACATCAACGCCGACCCGCTCCTGGCCAGGCGCCTGGAGGAGGCTGGCTGCGCCACCGTGATGCCTCTCGGCTCGCCGATCGGCTCCGGTCAGGGCATCCGCAACGCCGCCAACATCGCCCTGATCATCGAGAACGCCAGGGTTCCGGTCGTGGTCGACGCCGGCATCGGTGTCCCCAGCGAAGCCGCCCAGGCGATGGAGATGGGTGCAGATGCCCTGTTGATCAACAGTGCCATCGCCCTGGCGGGTGATCCGGTGGCGATGGCGCGGGCCATGGGTCAGGCCGCCATCGCCGGTCGCACCGCCTTCCAGGCCGGACGCCTGCCGGTCCGTCCGCAGGCCAGCCCCAGTTCGCCGCTGCAGGGTCGGGTGGGTCAGCTCGGCTGACCCACCCCTCAGCCCGCTCTGTGACGAAGCATGCCGGTTTGGCGGCGCCCTCTGGGGCCCTCCATAGGGTGAGCCGGCCCCACCCCACCGCCCCGATGCAGGTCACCGAAGAAGACGGCGGCAGGCTCAACGCCTTCGCCAAGGAGCCCCGGATGGTCGTGATGGAGGAGGGGGAGACGCCCGGCGGCAACCGGATGCTGTTGATCGGCGGCGCGCTGCTGGTGCTGGCCCTGGTGGCGGTGGCGGCTGGAATCAGCTGAACCTTCCGGGCCCCCGGGAGGCCTGTAGTAGCTTGATGCAAATGGGCAACAGCTCGTTCAGGAGACTGGGGTGAAGGTTCTCGTTCTCGGCGGTGACGGCTTCTGCGGGTGGCCCTGCGCGGTGAACCTGGCGGATGCCGGTCATGACGTTCTCATTGTTGACAACCTCAGCCGCCGCAAGATCGACATTGATCTGGGTGTCGAGTCACTCACTCCGATCGCGACGATCGGCGAGAGGTTGCGTGCGTGGGAGCAGGTCGGGGGCCGGGCCATGGGCTTCGTTCATCTCGATATCGCTCATGAGTACGACCGCTTGCTGGAGCTGCTGCGCAGCGAGCGACCCGAGGCCATCGTGCACTTTGCTGAGCAGCGTGCTGCGCCTTATTCGATGAAGAGCAGCGCGACGAAGCGCTACACGGTCGATAACAACGTCAACGGCACCCACAATCTGCTCGCGGCGATTGTGGAGAGCGGGCTCGATATTCATATCGTCCATCTCGGCACGATGGGTGTGTATGGCTACGGCTCCCATCGTGGTGCCACCATCCCAGAGGGATATCTCACTGTCGAAGTGCCGCAGCCGGACGGCAGCCGCTTCACCGAGAAGATTCTGCATCCAGCAAATCCCGGTAGTGTCTATCACATGACCAAGACGCTGGATCAGTTGTTGTTTTTCTATTACAACAAGAACGACGGCATCCGCATCACTGATCTTCACCAAGGCATCGTCTGGGGCACCAACACCGCTCTGACCGAGAAAGATCCTCGCCTCACCAACCGCTTCGATTACGACGGTGATTACGGAACCGTGCTCAACCGTTTTCTAATGCAGGCGGCGATCGGCTATCCGCTCACGGTGCATGGCACCGGCGGTCAGACCCGTGCCTTCATTCACATCCGCGATTCGGTCCGCTGCGTGCAGCTGGCGCTGGAGCATCCCCCCACTCACGGCGAGCGGGTCAAGATCTTCAACCAGATGACCGAGAGCCACCGGGTTGGTGATCTGGCTGAGAAGGTGGCGGCCCTCACCGGCGCCAAGATCAATCATTTGCCCAACCCTCGCAACGAGGCGGTCGAGAATGATCTGATCGTCGACAATCGCTGCTTCATCGAGCTGGGCCTGCAGCCCACCACGCTCGACGACGGCCTGCTCGCCGAGGTGGTGGATGTGGCCCGCCGCTGGGCCGATCGCTGCGACCGTTCCCGCATCCCCTGTGTGTCTGCCTGGACCAGCCGTCAGGCGCAGGCGATCGGGGCCCCGGCCTGAAGCCAGCAGGGAGCCCTTCGTGAAGATCGCATTTTTCACCGAAACCTTCCTGCCGAAGGTTGACGGCATTGTCACGCGGCTGACCAAGACGGTGCAGCACCTGGTGGAGGCCGGTGACGAGGTCCTGATCTTCTGTCCCGAAGGTGCACCCAGCCGCTACATGGGCGCTGAGGTGGTGGGTGTGCCGGCGATGCCTCTGCCTCTCTACCCCGAGCTCAAACTGGCCCTGCCTCGACCCGCCGTCTCTGAGGCTCTCGAGCGATTCGCCCCGGATCTGGTGCACGTGGTGAACCCCGCCGTCCTCGGTCTGGGAGGCATCTGGCTGGCGAAGACACGCGGTCTGCCGCTCGTTGCCAGCTATCACACCCATCTGCCGAAGTATCTGGAGCACTACGGCATGGGCATGCTCGAGCCCCTGCTCTGGGAGCTGCTCAAGGCCGCCCACAACCAGGCCCGCCTCAATCTGTGCACCTCGACAGCGATGGTGGACGAACTGGCCGCCAAGGGCATTCAGCACACGGCGCTGTGGCAGCGCGGCGTCGACACGGAACTGTTCCGCCCGGAGTTGCGCTCACAGGGCATGCGGACACGGCTGCATGGTGGTCGTGAAGACACCGGCAACCTGCTCCTCTACATCGGCCGTCTCTCCGCCGAGAAGCAGATCGAGCGCATCCGGCCGGTGCTTGAGGCCATGCCCCAGGCTCGTCTGGCGCTGGTGGGAGATGGCCCCTATCGCCAGCAGCTGGAGCGTCATTTTGAAGGCACTGCCACCACGTTCGTGGGTTATCTGGCGGGGGAGGAGCTGGCGGCGGCCTATGCCAGTGGCGATGCCTTCCTCTTCCCTTCAAGCACCGAGACCCTGGGGCTGGTGCTGCTCGAGGCCATGGCCGCGGGCTGCCCGGTGGTGGGTGCAAACCGGGGCGGCATCCCGGATATCGTCAGTGACGGAGAGAACGGCTGCCTTTACGACCCGGATGATCCCACCAGCCTGATCCGCGCGGTGGAGCGGCTGCTGGGGGATCCCGCCCGGCGGAGTGAGCTGCGTCAGGCGGCACGCCAGGAAGCGGAGCGCTGGGGTTGGGCCGGCGCCACCGAGCAGCTGCGGGCCTATTACCGGCGGGTGCTGGGTCAGCGCGAACTGCAGCTGGTGGCCTGAAGCTCGATCCGCCTCTTGCTCCGGGTGGTCAGCTGCCCCCCCTGAGTGGTGATCCCGCTGTCCTCGCGCCCCTGCCGGGCCACGTCTGGTGACGATGTGCGATCAGAGTGGTCCGTCACCGTTGCTGTGTGGGTTGGTCGCCGTCGGCGGGCTGCTTGCTGGGCTCAGGGGGTGCCGCTGCTCTTGCCGATGTGGAACCAGGTGCTCATCAGCGCCTTCACCATCGGGGCTGCCACCGTGCCGCCGTATCCCCCCGAGTTCTCGCCGAAGGCCACGATCACCAGATCGGGCCGGCCGGCCGGTGCATAGCCGCCGAACCAGGCGTGGTCCGGGCGGGGCGGATCCTCACCGGTGCCGGTCTTGCCCGCCACCGGTGGCAGCAAGGGATCGTTGAGGAGCGTGGCGGTGCCCTCGGTGACGACCATGCGCAGACCCTCGCGCACCACTCTCACGGTGTCCGGCTTGAGGCCGATCCAGCGGTTGGGTGTGTCCCGCTCCACCAGATGGGGGGTCACCAGCGTGCCGCCGTTGGCCACAGCGGCATAGAGACGTGCCATCTGCAGCGGCGTGACCGTGACCGCGCCCTGGCCGATGGCGGAGGTGATCGTGTCCACCGACGTCCAGGCTTCGCCCAGCACCTTTTTCTTCCAGGCGGGATCTCCCAGCAGTCCGGCCGTCTCCTCTTCCTTCAGCTCAATGCCGGTGAGCTGGCCGTAGCCCAGACGTCTGGCCGTGCGGAACAGCTGATCAGGGCCCATTTTGAGCCCCAGCAGGTAATAAAAGCTGTTGCTGCTGACCGCCAGTGCCTTCTGGAAGCCGATGAACCCGAAGGCGCCGTGATCGCCGTAACACTGGCCGTCGTAGCAGAACTGACCCACGGTCGGCAGGGTCGAGCTGGGGACGAACTGACCGGATTCCAGGCCGGCGATCGTGGTCACCACCTTGAAGGTGCTGGCGGGCGGAAATCCCTGGAAGGCACGGTTGAGCATCGGGGCCACCGGACGGTTCAGGTCGTTCCATTGAGCGGTGGTGGGACCCTCCGAGAAGATGTTCGGATCGAAGTTGGGCCGGCTCGCCAGGGCGCGGATGGCGCCGGTGCGTGGATCCATTGCCACGATCGCCCCCTTCGCGACGCTGCCGAGGGCCCGCTCGGCGGTGCGCTGCAGATCCAGATCGATGGTCAGGCGCAGATCTCTGCCGGCCCGGGCGGGCTTGTCGCCCAGCACCCGCTGCACCTCTCCTGCGGCATTCACCTCCAGCTGCTGGCCGCCCCATTCGCCGCGCAGATGGCTCTCGTAGGCCTTCTCCAGGCCGCTTCGGCCGATCCGATCCTGCAGGCGATAGCCCTTCTCGCGCAGGCGCTCGTATTCCTCCTCGCCGATGCTGCCGGTGTAGCCCAGCAGATGGGAGGCCAGCCTCCCTTCTGGATAGGACCGCAGCACATCGGCAGCCACTTCGACCGCCGGGAAAGTGGAGGCCTGTTCCCGGAACCGCAGCACCTGGGTCTGGCTCAGGGGACCCGCCAGCTTGATCCGGTAGCCCTCGCTGTTCTGCCCCAGCTCGTGATTGCGATCCAGGGTGGCCGCGGGAATTCCGAGGAGGGAGGCGAGCCGGTCCCGCAGCCCTGGCCAGTCGCCGGGGCTCAGCAGGCGGGGCTGCACATAGAGCTTGTAGGTGAGACGGTTGGTGGCCAGGACCCGGCCGTTGCGATCGAGCAGCCGTCCGCGGATGGGATCGCGCGGGATCAGGCGGATGCGATTTTCATCGGCCATCGCCCGGTAGTCGCGGCCATGCAGCAGCTGCAGCCAGGCCAGGCGGCTGACGATGGCACCGCTGAGCAGCAGCAGCACCAGCAGAAGCACCGTCGCCTGTGAGCCGACACCGGTGTGGCGGGTTGAACTGCCGTAGGTGCGCATCAGCCGCTGCGACGCTCCTCGTCGCGCGGGGGTTGTGCCGATGTGAGCAGTCGTTGCTCCAGCAGTGTCAGCCGGGCGGCGATGCGGCTGAGGGCCTGCTGCAGCTCGGCGGGATCCTCAGGCACAGCAGGATCCGACGCGGAAGCGCTGCTCCCTTCCGGCGAGGCGGCTGCCGGCTCTGGAACATCCCGCACTGAAACCTTGACCACAGGATTGCCCAGTCCCGGCTGCAGCCGGTCGAGGTTGTCACGCAGCTGCCGGGCCGCCGGTTCCCCCTCCTGACGCAACCGGGTCAGGGGGTCGCTTTCACCGTCTCCGGTCTCGAAGGCGGCGATCACCTCGCGCGGGCCGCCGCGCCGTGCACGCTCCACCATGGCCAGCCCCAGGGGCAGGACGTCCTGCATCAGCGCGAGGCGCAGGGAATCGAGAGGCTCTCCAGCCATGGGGTGCCGCTCCGGCGTGAATCGGTTCAGTCTGGCGCGGCAGCCCGCTCAGGGAACCGGGCGCTGGATGGCAGGGGCGACGATCTGCTGACGGCAGGAGGACTGGCTGCCCAGCCACCAGCCGCCGGCCGCGGTCAGCACCAGAAGGGCGGTCAGAGGCACAAGGGCCTGGCGGGTGGCTTCGAGGGTCAGCCATTCGCCCCAGTAGCGCAGGGTGCGTTCGCGGTCGAAGCGGCGGCGCTCCTTGAGCTCCTGCTGACGCCGGCGCTGTAGGGCCCGCTCCACCCAGCGTTCGAAGGCCCGCTTCTTGGTGACCGCCATCTTGCGCTCCACCTCAAGCAGGTGGCCGGCGCTGAGGTCGGGGTTGAAGGTGGTGATCAGGTCAAGCGACTTGATGAACATCTCCACCGCGCCGTCCTTGATGGCGCCCTCCTCGTCGCTCAGCAGATCCCAGTCCACCTCGGGGTAGAAACGCAGGCGGTTGCTCTGGATCTGTTCCTCACTGAGCTGGCCCGGCTCTCGCAGCCAGCGATCGGTGTTGGCGTCAAAGCGGCGCCAGTAGAGGAAGGGATTGAGATAGATCGTGCGGCCCGCCAGCACGATGCTGTCCTGCTGCAGGCGACGCTGCAGCTGGGGATCGGAATCGGTGCCCCCGCCAGGCGAACTGGGGGAGGTGCCGACGGCGGGAGGGACGGCGGTCACGGGCCGGAACCGGGGTGCCCGATGGTACCGGCAGGATCCGCGGCAGGCCAGGTCTCAGGGGGACATTCAGCGTCAGGCGTTCACGACAGTTCTGCTGCTGGCGTGGCCCACGACCGGCAGCCCCGGTCGGGGCGGAGGCGGCAGGTTCCCCGCCTGTCCCGGGTGCGGGAAGGTCCGGGGTCGCATCGTGCATGGCTCTGCTCGCTCATCGCATTCAGGGGGCAGTCACTGGCGCCATCAACCCCCTGCCCCGAGCTGCGGCGCCCGCCTGTGCCTATTCCCACTCGATCGTGCCGGGGGGCTTGCTGGTGATGTCGTAGACGACGCGGTTGACGCCGCGCACCTCGTTGACGATCCGGTTGGAGATCAGCTCCAGCAGGTCGTAGGGCAGGCGTGACCAGTCGGCCGTCATGCCGTCCTCCGAGGAGACGCAGCGCAGCACGATCGGATAGGCATAGGTGCGCTTGTCTCCCATCACGCCGACGCTGCGCACCGGCAGCAGCACGGCGAAGGCCTGCCAGATCTCATGGTAGAGACCAGCGTTGCGCACCTCCTCGCGCACGATCAGGTCGGCGTCGCGCAGGATGTCGAGCCTGTCGTCGTTCACCTCGCCGAGGATGCGGATCGCCAGACCCGGGCCTGGGAACGGATGGCGCCCGACGATCTCCTCGGGCAGCCCCAGGGCGCGGCCCACCTTGCGCACCTCATCCTTGAACAGGCGGCGCAGCGGCTCCACGAGCTTGAACTGCAGATCCTTGGGCAGGCCACCGACGTTGTGGTGGCTCTTGATCTTCACCGCCACCCGCTCACCGGTCTTGGGATCGATGTTGGTGCCGGCCGACTCGATCACATCGGGATAGAGCGTGCCCTGCGCCAGGTAGTCGAAGGGGCCGAGGCGCTTGCTCTCCTCTTCGAACACCCGGATGAATTCGGTGCCGATGATCTTGCGCTTCTCCTCCGGATCGGTGATGCCGGCGAGTTTGCTGATGAAGCGTTCGCGGGCATTGATGTACTCGACATTGATGTGAAAGCGCTTGTCGAAGAACTCCACCAGGAACTCGGGCTCGCCCTTGCGCATGAAGCCCTGGTCGATGAACATGCAGGTGAGCTGATCACCGATCGCCTTGTGCAGCAGGAAGGCCAGCGTCGAGGAATCGACGCCGCCTGAGAGCGCCAGCAGCACCCGTTTCTCCCCCACCTGGGCGCGCACATCGGCGATCGCCTCATCAATGAAGGCTGCGGTGGTCCAGTCGGGGGCGCAGCCGCAGATGTGGTACACGAAGTTGCGGATCAGCGCCATGCCGCAGGTGGAGTGCACCACCTCCGGATGGAACTGCACGCCGTAGAGGCGGCGCGTGTGGTCGGCGACGGCCGCCTCGGGTGTGTTGTCGGTGTGGGCCAGCCGCACGAAGCCGTCAGGCAGTCGTTCCACCGAATCGCCGTGGCTCATCCACATCGTCGAGCCATCGTCGACGTTGGTGAGCAGGTCGATCGGGTCATCGACATGCAGTGGGGCCTTGCCGTATTCGGCGCGGCCGGCTGCCACCACGGCCCCGCCCAGCTGCTGCACCATCAGCTGCATGCCGTAGCAGACGCCGAGCACCGGGATGCCCAGCTTCCAGATGCCCGGATCGCAGACGGGTGCACCGTCCTCATAGACCGAACTGGGGCCGCCGCTGAGGATGATCCCCTTCGGTGCGATGGCCCGCAATTCCTCGGCGGTCGTGGTGTATCCCATCACCAGCGAGTACACCTCCGTCTCGCGCACGCGCCGCGCGATCAGTTCGGAATACTGCGAGCCGAAATCGAGGATGACGATCGCCGGGTGACGTCCCTGGCCGGTGGCCTCGGAAGGTGACGGGGACGTATCCGATTGCGACATCAGGCCATCAAGGTTCTGCCTGCACCCTAGGAGCCGACTGCGCGGCGGTCCTCGCGTCGATGTCTCCGCCCAGCTCCCGCAGCAGCCTCTCTCCCACCGGACCCCAGGCGCGGATGCGGCGGCTGCGGTCGAACAGCACCGCCCCCACGGCAGCTCCCGTGGCGCCGTGGCGATCCAGGTAGTCGAGGCAGCGCGTCTCGATGGTGGTGGCCACGCGGCGGCGTACCCGCTCGGCCAGCGCCCCGTCATGCCGGTCGAGCCCACTGAGCCCCGCCTCCACCGTGGCGGCTGCATGCAGGTCGCGCAGGGCGTCGCCGCTCAGGCCTTCGAGGGCTGCGTGGGCCGTGAGGATCTCGAGGCGGCCGTCGGCCAGGTGGTGGTGGGTGTGGAAGATCCCTCCGGCCAGCTTGATCAGCTTGCCCTGATAGCCGAACAGCAGCAGTCGCCGGACTCCTCCCTGGCCGGCCGCCACCAGCACGGGGCCGAGCCAGTTGCCGCATTTGATCAGCAGGTGCGCCGGCAGGCCCAGACGGGGGGCCAGGTCGAGGCCGTTCTCGCCGATCACCAGCACCAGGTCGCCGGCGAAGTCGGGAGCGTCCAGCCGCTGACGCAGGGTTGCAAGCGTCCGTTCCAGCTGATCCGGATCGGCGCTGGCCTGGGTTTCCGCCTGGGTGCCGATCAGAGCCAGGCCGTCCACCACTCCGAAGGCGGCGTTGCTGGTGCGCTCTGCCAGGCGGCGGCCTGCGGGCAGTACCAGCCGCAGCCGCAACTCGCACTCGGCGGGGATGCGCCCGCTGAGGTTGATGTCCAGCAGCCGGCGCGCATAGGCCGAGCTGCAGAGTTCGCCGCTGCCGGCATCGACGCCCACCCCCTCGCCGGCTTCCAGCCTCCAGGCCGCCTTGCCCGCTTCGAGGGGCTCGGAGCGCGGCTCCAGCCGGGCGAACACCCAGACCAGCAGACCGCGGGTGAGGTCGAGCCCGTCGCCGGGATCGCAGATCGTCTCGGCCAGGACCCAGCCGTCGCTCAGCCGGGCGCCCGCCTTCACGGGGATGGCCTCAAGCGTCGTTTCGTCGTCGCTCAGCTGCAGCTCCGTCTCTGCGGGGACCTCCTCCCCCAGCAGCACCGCAAGCGAGGCCGCAGCACCTGCCGCCACCCAGACCGGCAACGTGTATCCATGCGGACGATGGGACAGGGAGGACGGCGCCGCGGCAGGCATCGGGGAGCAGGGGCGACGGGGTGCAGGTGGCGAGAGCGACGGGCCGCAGAGACGGCAGATGGCGATCGGGGGTTCGGCCGAGGCGCCTGCTGTCGCAACAGTGACCGGCGTGGCAGCTGGACCCGAGGGTGTGTGCCGGCGCTGCCCGCACTCTGGGATGGAATGGCCCCGCGGCGGTCGGGAGCCTGGCGGTGAGCCCGGGGTGTCGGGGTGTTCCCTGACCGCTGTCGACTCGATTCCGCCCTGTTCTGCCACGGGGGCGGAGCGGGCTGCGGTGGGATGGACCGAGTCGGCCCCGGCGCTGGCCAGGCTGAGAGCCCGTCCGCGCTGCGGAGGCCAGAAGGCCGTTTTTTAAGGTGGGGGATTGCGCCGCTGTCGTACCCGCCCATGCAGGACAAACTCACCCTGATGATTCCTGGCCCCACTCCGGTGCCGGAAACCGTCCTGCAGGCGATGGGGCGCCACCCGATCGGTCACCGCAGCGCCGACTTCCAGAAGATCGTCAAGCGCACCACCGAGCAACTGCAATGGCTGCATCAGACGAGCAGCGACGTGCTGGTGATCACCGGCAGCGGCACCGCCGCGATGGAGGCCGGGATCATCAACGTGCTGAGCAAGGGCGACACGGTGCTCTGCGGTGACAACGGCAAATTCGGCGAGCGCTGGGTGAAGGTGGCCCAGGCCTACGGCCTGGATGTGCAGGTGATTAAGGCCGAGTGGGGCCAGCCCCTCGATCCCGAGGCCTTCCGCACCGCCCTCGAAGCCGACACGGCCAAGGCGATCAAGGCCGTGATCCTCACCCACTCGGAAACCTCCACCGGGGTGATCAACGACCTGGAAACGATTGCCAAGCATGTGCGTGCCCACGGCACCGCCCTCACCATCGCCGACTGCGTCACCAGCCTCGGGGCCTGCAACGTGCCGATGGATGCCTGGGGCATCGACGTGATCGGCTCTGGCTCCCAGAAGGGCTACATGATGCCGCCGGGCCTGGCCTTCGTGGCGATGAGCGAGCGGGCCTGGGCCGCCTACGAGCGCTCCGACCTGCCGAAGTTCTATCTGGATCTGGGCAAGTACAGGAAATCGGCCAAGGCCGACAGCAACCCCTTCACCCCAGCGATCAATCTCTATTTCGCCCTTGAGGCGGCCCTGGAGATGATGCAGAAGGAGGGCCTGGAGGCGATCTTCGCCCGCCACGGCCGCCACCGCGCCGCCGCCCAAGCCGGCATGAAGGCCATCGGCCTGCCCCTGTATGCCGCCGAAGGCCACGGCAGCCCGGCAATCACCGCCGTGGCCCCCGAGGGCATCGACGCCGAGGCGATGCGCAAGGCCGTCAAGGAGAAGTTCGACATCCTGCTGGCCGGCGGCCAGGACCACCTCAAGGGCAAGGTGTTCCGCATCGGCCACCTGGGCTTCGTCTGCGACCGCGACGTGCTCACCGCCGTGGCCGCCATTGAGGCCACCCTGCAAGACCTCGGCCTGCATAAGGCCACCGCAGGAGCCGGCGTGGCGGCCTGCGCCGCCGCCCTGGCCCAGGGCTGAGCCCCTGCAGAAGCCACGCCGGAGCGGATCGCAAACCAGCCCATCCGCTCCGGGCCTCTGCTAACTTGAATATCTACACCTTGCGGGTGTAATTCAGTGGTAGAATGTCAGCTTCCCAAGCTGAACGTCGCCGGTTCGAGTCCGGTCACCCGCTTTTCGGTTCAGGCCTGAGATTTGTTGAGCCTACAGTGATCATCTTGCTTGGCACTGGCTGGCAGCATGTCAGGGCTTGATTACGCATGACAGTGGATGCTCCCGACTGGCGAAGCCTTCTCACAGGGTTTCTCACCGCTGGGTCGTTTCATGGCCTGATCGACCGTCCTTGATCGGTCCGAATCGCCGTAGTGAATCGACCAAATCCGACACTTGCAAAGCGGCCTAGGACGAGAGAAAACGCTCTCCGCGCACCTGCTCCACACCTCATCAACAAACCGATCGATCTCCCAGAGACCGGGAGGATCGGGCTGGCTGCAGTGGTGCAAACCCAGCTGGTCGTAGTAGGGGAGCCCACTGCCCGCATGAGGCAGAACACTGTCGAACTCCTGGAAAGTCTCATGGGTGCAGCTCAGTCCGCCATCGAGCAGCATCAGCTTGATGGTGGAACTGGCGCCGCTGCGCCGCGTCCACACCTCAAATGTGACAGGGGCGGTGCGCAACAGAATCCGGCGCACGCCAGCAGCGTTCAGATTGGCATTGAAAGCCAAGGGCACTCCCTGGGATGGGCAGTGGTTCGGGGAAAATCTGGGCCCCAGCCCTCGAGGCGGAAACCAGCCAGATCCGGCAGGGCTTGGGCTTGACAGGCCTTGATCTCCAGGGCGTAGCGGGCATGCCGCTGGATCGCATCGTCCATGAACAGCGCCGCCCGGATCGGCATCTCCGGGTTCGAGGAGAAGCCATGCATCACCAGGCCGGCGGTGATGCAGCGCAGGGCCGCCAGCTGCAGGTCAAGGGGTACCTCGCTGAGCGGATCGTCGCGCATGCCACCCTGCACCAGCTCCTCGTGGCAGCTGCCCAGCCGCTGCACCTAGGAGGGCGGTTGGCGTTCACGAAGGCTCAGGTGGGCCTTGCCTGCTGGCCGTGGCGAATGGCCACGGCCCGATACTCCGACTTGGGGGCATCGGCTCGCAAGGTCGCCAGGTCCCGGTACATGGCCGCAGCCTGCTTGCCAGAAGTGAACGAAAGGAATTCTCCTTCTACCTCGAAGCGGTACCAGTGCCGCTCGCCCCCCGGCACATGCAGAAGCGTGCCCGCTTCGATCGGCTGCTCCTGATCCCCAACGCCGAACACCACCGGCCCCTTGATGACGAAGAACGTTTCATCCCAGGGATGGCAGTGGGGTGCCGGTCCGGTGCCATTGCTGCCGCTGGTGTAGAAGGCCTCGAACGCTTGGGCCTCGTCTCCCGAAATCAGGGCCTGGATGTCAAATCCTGCAATCCGGTTCGGCGCTGGCCGTTGCGAGGGCGTAACGATGCGTGCGCAGGTCATGTTGATGAGCCCTCTGGTCCGTTAAAGCTGGTGCAGCCAGCAGCTGCCGTCAAGCGGATCGGCAGAACGACTCAGGGCAGCATCAGCGTGACAGGCCGGCCGTGACGGCGGTCCGAAGGCGCTCGCTGATTTCTAGGGTTCCCGGCGACGAGCCTGGAGCCTGGGTCAATGACCGAACTGCACGCCCGGCTCAGGGCCTTCCTGCGCCACCGGCGGATTCAGCTGAACGTGGTGGCCTCCAACCCCCGCCAGGGGGGCACGATGCTGCTGATCGCCCTGGGCTGCGCCCACTTGGCCGAAGGACACCAGGCGATCGGCCTGGTGAATGAGCCCGGCAATCTCGGGGTGCTGCCCGGCTGTCGTCACGACCAGGCGGATAATCCGCGCCGCGACGTGGATATGGAGCGGCTGTTGCTGATCACAGCCCAGCTGGCCTGGCTGCAGTGGCGCCTGCGGCAGCAGACCAACGCCGGGGGCTGTGAGGTCGGCTGGATCGAACGGCAGCGCGAACTGGCCCAGCGCCTGTGCCAGCCCAGGATCCATGACGCCGAGGGCCGCTACGACCCCGGCTTCGATACGAGGCTGCTGGCCGATGTGGAAGCTCTGCTGCAGAGCCTGGATGGAGGGGATGGCGGCCACCGGATCCCAGCCACCGAGCAACCGCCCCTGATCCTCACGGTCAAGGAGCACACCTACAACCGCAACGAGGCTGAGTTTCTGCGTCTGCTGACGCTGGTGCAGGAGAGCGGCGGCAGCCTGCTGTTCACCACAAGGCGGCCCAGCGACTGTTTCCACTCGTTTCTGCTGCGCCGCACCGTTCACTTTCTGAGCGCGGCCGGCACCATCACCAACCGGGAGATCGCCGCGGTGGTGAGGAGGCTGCTGCCCGCAGGGCCCGAGGCCGCTGATCCGGGGCCCGCGCTGGAGGATCTGGAGCGCTGGGCAACCGCCGGCTTCAGGAGCAGCGGCGACCGGATCGATCGGCAGCGCCTGCTCGCCTTTGTGGGCAAGGCGCCCGGCGACAGCATCGCTGCGGACGATCTCCAGCAGGCGGGCCAGCGGATCTGGGCGCACGGCCTGGACATCATCCAGATCAGCTACGCCAACACGGAGCGCTACCTGCGGCTTGCCCGCGAACGGCTGCCCGCTTCCACCCATCTGGTGGATTTCGACGCGCTGCTGGAGCAGCCGGATGCCACGCTCAGCGCGCTGGCGCGGACGATCCCCTGGATTCAGGCTTTTCGCAGCCGGGACTGGGATCCCGAATGCCTGAGGAACGTCGTGAACATCCCTGAAGCCTTCGTGCTGCCGGGCAGTGAGATCGAGCGCAACGTGTGGTTCAAGGACACTCTCTGCGCCACGGGCATCCGCCCCCGGACGGATCGGCAAACCGGGCTTGAGCTGCTGCAGGTCCTTGACCCTCAGGCCGCGGCCGACCTGGAGCGCGCCCATCAAGCCGTGCTGGCCCTTGGCTGAGGCCCCCGGCTTCCGGACGCTCAGCGCGGCATCAGGGTGACCGTCTGGCCGGTGCGTACCGACTCCACGATCGCCTCGGCGATGCGCAGACCCTCGATTGCCTGGCTCAGGGAAGCGGTGGCCGAGGGGATGCCCGAGCGGGCTGCGGTCACGAAATCGCGCAGTTCCTCCCGCAGGGCGCCCAGCACCCGGCCCTGCCGCTGGGGCCAGAGCAGCCCGTCGGGGCAGTGCTGCCGCTGCTCGCCCCAGATCTGCAGGGGACCATCCAGCAGGCGCAGCTGAGCGGTGCGGCGCGTTCCCACCACGGCCAGCTCGGCATCGATCGTGCCCTGCCACGTCTCCGTGATCACGTTGGCCGGGGCCTGGGCAGGCACGAACCAGCTGGTTTCCACAATCCCCACGCAGCCGCTGGCGAACTGGATCAGCGCGAAGCAGCCCTCAGGGGAAAGGTGGCTCCCGAAGCGCCGCTCCATCGCCATCACGCGGCTGGCCTGGCTGCCGCTGAACCAGAGCAGCAGGTCGATGTCGTGGATCAAGGTTTCAAACACGGTGTGGGCCCGATCGGCCACACCCTCAAACCAGGCGGCGCTGCAGTTGCGCTTCGCCCGCAGCGACACCAGCTCACCGAAGCCCCCCGTCGCCAGCTGCTCCTGCAGCAGGGCATGCTGCAGCTCGTAGCGCAGGATCAGGCCGGTCTGCAGCAGGCTGCCGGAAGCAGTCGCTGCCTGCCGCAGCTGCTCGGCCTCCTGCCAGGAGGCCGCCAGGGGTTTTTCGATGAACACCGGCCGGCCAGTGGCCACGGCCTGAAGGCCCTGGCTGCTGTGCTGTTCATCGGGGGTGACGATCACGAAGGCATCCAGATCCGGATCAGCGAGGAGCTCTTCGGCTGCGCTGTAGCGCCTGGGCACCCGATGCCGATCGGCCACTTCGCACCGCCGTTCGACGTTGGTATCGGCGATGGCCGCCAGTTGCACCTCTGGGAGAGCAGCCAACACCGCCGCGTGGAGCTGGCCGAAGCGGCCGACACCGAGCAGTCCGACCCGCAAGGGCGCAGAAGCGTCGATCACAGGAAGCCGCAGAGATCGGCAGCCATCCAGCGGCGCCATGCTCCTGGCTGATCAGCAGGGTCAGCCTGCGACGATCTCAGCTGGGGATGGCTTTCCGTCCACCGGCGGCCTGAGTGACGGGGGCGGTTGGCTGGTTGGACCATGTAAAAGCCTTCCAGGCCGGCGCATGCGAACGATGATCCTGGCTCTCCGTTGCTCAGCTCACGACAACCGGTCCCTCTTCGGCGTTGGTGGCCGGGGGGATCAGGTTCGGATGCTGGGCCACCCATGCTGCCGCCAGCCGATTCGATTCAACAGCCCCCTCCTTGGATGTGAAGACGCTGAGAGAAATCATGCGACCGCCAGATTCGCCAACATCGACAAAGCAGTAACTCACGAAGCCTGGAATGTTTTTCTGCGCAGGCAGAAATGATGCCGCGACCTCCTTGATGATCTCAGCAGCATTCTCAATCCCTTCGTACTGCCTCAGGGTTGCATACATCGTCATTCCTGCAAAACATCCTCAACTTAGCGCCCTGCCGCAAGCGCCAGGGCCCCCAGGGCCGCCTAAAAGTGTGATCAGGTCGAGCCCGCTCGGCCGGCCACGCCTCCGAGCGCTAGCATTCCCTTGATGTCGTAGGCCAGCTCCCGCAGGCCTTGGCGGATCGAGCGGTAGCCGCCGCGCCGCAGCAGGTTCATCACGATGGTGCGCAGGAAGGCGAACACCGGGGCCCCGATCCGGTTGGCGTAGCGATGGGCGTCCTCACCCAGTTGGGCGTCGCGAGCCCAGTGCCATTCGTTCTCAATGCTCCAGCGCTGCCGGATAAGGCGCAGCAAGGCTTCTGGGGTGGTGCGGATGCTGGTGAGGAATAGGTGTCGCCGCACGCTGCGCTTGCCCTTGCGGGTCTGGGTGCCTGTGATCACCTCCACGATCCAGGCACTGCCCGGCCAGTTGGCCTTGATGTGCTCCGGTGCCTCTTTGGCTTGGAGCTCCCAGGTGGTATCGCGGCCGTGCTTCTCCTCCTGATCCGTTGCCGTGAAAGGGATCTTGCGCTTTCCCTCGAACTGGCAGCCGATCTGGCGGTAGAGGGTCTTCTGGTTGGACTTGACGGTCAGGAGCACGTCGGCCCCCTGGGCGAGGCACCATCGAAAAACGACTGGGTGGTGTGGAGCGCATCCGCCTGGATCAGCACGCCATTGAGATCCAGGCTGCTGAGCAGCTCTTTCAGTGCCGCACGTTCACTGGATTCATGCGTGTCGTAGGTCTTCTGGGCGAGGGCGACGCCAAGAGCCCGGGCGTACACCGTGACCTGGGCCACAAAACGGTGGTTGCCGTCGTCCGTCTCGATGGCTGAGCCCTGTCCGCCGACAATGAAGTTGGCCGGCGGCCAAGGGGGTTGACGCGGGACAGAGCCCCGCAGGGTTTTCCCGTCACAGACCAACTGGTCCAGATGGTCCTCCCCACCTGGGATCTGGCTGATCATCCAGGCCTGGAGCACCTGGCCGAACTCCTGCAGGTGGGCCTTATTGAACAGGTACAGGAAGGTGGCATCGGAGGGCCAGCGCTTGAAGTCCAGGCCGAGCGCCTGGTTCAGCGCCTCTCGGTGCCGCCTGGCAAACGCCTCGAGATCCCGGGAACTCCGGCAGCCACTCAGGATCCCGAGCACCGCCACCAGCAGCAGGAACCACTGCGGGTAGCGGACCCCACGGCGGTAGCGACCATCGGGGATGGCCTTGAGAAAGCTGATCAGGTCATCCGGTGCGGGCTGATCAACTGCAGCAGAACGGGTTTCGGGCATTGGGGGCACTGAGACCCGCCGAGCGAACCCAATGCTGACAGCCCCGCCAAGGGCCACTGGGACACACTTTTAGGCGGCCCTGCCTGAGAAGCGACGAGATCGAACTCCTGGCCGAGGAGTCTCTGGGAAACCCCTCGGATGCATGCCTGGGAGTGCGGAGATCCCGGTTGCCGCAAGGGGCTGCTGCTTCCAATTGGCGACCGGTTTTCCAGCCCTTCCCTGGCCGAATGAACTTAATTTCTACCGATTTTGCTGGCCGTAGCTTGCGGGTGTGGACAGTGGACAACGAGACGCTGCAGCAGGACAACAACGAGCTGAACAGTGATGCCTTGGCAGAGCCGGCGATGGCCGGTGGCGTCTTTGCTCCTGGCACTCCCTCCGGTTGCTGCCCCTGTCGCCTCAGGGTGCGGAGACCGGAACGATGTCGACCACCAGGGCCCGGGCTGGGGTGGTGCCCTGATTGCGCCACCAATGGCTGACACCGGTGGCTTCGAAGACCGCCTCTCCAGGACCGATCACCCTGGGGGTGAACCCGGGGCCACGCCATTCCGTCATCTGGCCCTCGAGGATGTAGGCCACCCCGGGGCGCTGGTCATGGCGGTGCAGGGTGATGCTGCCTCCCGGGGCAATGGTCAGTGCCCGCAGGCGCAGCTCCCGCCCCTGCAGGGCAGGGAAGTCGTGATCGAGCGGCTGGCCGCCGAGGCGCCTGACCGCCACTCCCACCTGGGCGGTCGGAGCTCCCGGCACCGGCGCCAGCTGCTCGTGACCTGGAGCCACAACGGGACCCTGCTGGCTGAGGGCCGGAGCGCCGCAGACGACCAGGGCGGCAACGGGCAGAAGCGCGGCGTAGAAGCCGAGCGGGCATGCTGGCTGGATCATCGAACCTGCCTTCAGGCAAAGAGCCGGAAGGTCCACTGTGCCGTGACCATGACCGCGGCAGGCTCGCCTCAGTTCTGATGAAAGCTCGGCGCCAGGCCGTACACCGGCGTGTCGAGGCCGGCCAGGCGCGCCTTGAGCTGCAGGGCCAGATACAGGGAGTAGTGGCGGCACTGGTGCAGGTTGCCGCCGTGGATCCAGAGGTTGTCCACCTGGGTGGGCTTCCACATGTTGCGCAGCTCCCCCTCCCAGGGGCCCGGATCCTTGGGGGTGCCTGAGCCCATCCCCCACACCTTGCCCACCGTGTCGGCCACCTCGGGCGAGATCAGATCCGCCAGGAAGCGATTCATCGAGCCGTAGCCGGTGGCGTACACCACCAGATCGGCCTCCAGCTCACTGCCGTCATTGAGCACCACCGTGTGGGGCGTGAGCCGCTCAATCTGCACGCCGCTGCGCAGCTTGATCCGGCCATCGGCCACCAGCTCCGAGGCGCCCACATCGAGGTAATAGCCCGAACCCCGCCGCAGGAACTTCATGAACACGCCCGAGTCGTCGGCGCCGAAATCGAGCAGGAAGCCGGCCTGCTCCAACCGCTGATAGAGCTCGGCATACTCGACGCGCATCGCGTCGTAGATCGGCTTCTGCCACTGGGGCAGCAGCTTGTAGGGAATCGAGGCGATCGTCATGTCCGACTGATGGGGGGTGATGCCCCGCTGCAGCGCCTGCTCCGAATAGGAGCCGGCGAAGGCCAGCTTCTCCAGCGCCGGCACCGGCGCGATCAGCGTGGAGCTGCGCTGCAACATCGTCACCTCCTCGGCCCCCGCCTCCCAGAGGGCAGCGGCGATGTCGTGGGCGGAGTTGTTGGAGCCCACCACCACGCAGCGCTTACCGCGATAGGCATCGGGGCCGGGATGGGCACTGGAGTGGTGCTGCTCACCGGCGAAGCTCTCAGCGCCAGGGATCTGCGGCACGCTCGGATAGCCCGACACCCCCAAGGCCATCACCAGGTGACGGGGGCGCAGCTCCACCGGCTGGCCATCGCGCTCGGTGCTCACCAGCCAGCGACCTTCAGCCGGATCGAAGCGGGCACTGCGGACCGGCGAACCACCCCAGACGTTCAGCCCCATCACGCTCACGTAAGCCTCCATCCAGTCGGCCAGCTGATCCTTGGGGGTGTAGAGGGGCCAGCCCTCGGGGAAAGGGAGATAGGGGAAATGGCAGTAGTGAACGGGATCGTGCAGACAGAGGCTCTTGTAACGGCGTCGCCAGTGGTCACCCGGGCGGGGCTGCTTCTCCAGCACCAGGGCCGACACCTCCAGGTGACGGAGACGGGCGGCGAGGCTCAGGCCGGCCTGGCCGCCGCCCACGATCACCACATCCGGTTGCTCCGTCACTCCCAGGGCCTGCCGCTCCCCCTCGCGGCGCTCAGCCCACGACTGCCGCCCGGGATGGACGCCGTGCTGGGCGCCGGCCGGCCGCCGCTCGCGCACCCGCTCCTCGTGGCCCTTCAGTTCATCGAGGGCGGTGAACAGGGTCCAGGCGCGGCCATCGCGCAGGCGCAAGTGGCCGCTGCAGCGCCCCACCCGCGTTTCGAAACCGAACCAGGCCTCCACCCGGCCGCCGGCCTCGCTGGCCTCGCCCCTGAGCTGGAAGCCATGGGGCGCCACATCCGCCAGGCGGGCCGCCAGCATGGCCGCGATGGCCTCGGGCCCCTCCTCGGTGCGGAGGTTCCAGGTGAACGCCACCAGATCGCGCCAGAAGCATTCCGGGCCAAACAGCGCCACCACGGCCTGGGGGTCGCCACCCGCCAAAGCAGCCGCGAACGAACTCAGCCACGCTTCGGCAGTGGTCGTGGGAGACGGGATCGGCGCCATTGAGAACGGAAGCGGGATGGACCAAGCCTGAACCGCCCCGCTGGTGAGATCGCCCGATGCAACCGTTCCACACAGTGGGGAAGGCGACGGATACCGGCTCCATGCCGCGGATACCCTGGCAGGCCTGAGGCCGGGGATCTGGGCACCATCGCCAGCCGCGCCCGATCGAGCATCGCAGGCTTCGGCATTGGCCCTGAGCCCACTCCCCGCACGGTGGCCACGCCGCCGCCGGGGCCGGAGGAGCAGCTGGTGGCCGAAACCCGACGGATCGAGGCGCTCTTCGCCCGAGAGAAACCCTTGGCAGCGGAGACGAGCATGGCGAAACGCCACCGCCCGGACAACCTGGCGCTCAGCCCCACAGCTGCACCAGCACCTCCCGCTGGCGCGGGCCATCAAGCTCCACCAACAGCACCGCCTGGTAACGCCCCAGCCCCAGCCGACCCGCCACCACCGGCAGGCTGAGGTGGTTGCCCAGCAGCAGGGCGATCAGGTGGCTGTGCGCGTTGCGCGGCTCATCGGGGGCGACGTCGGGCCGCAGGTGCAGATCGTTGTGCAGCCAGGGCCCATCGGCCGGCACCAGCTCCAGGAAGAAGCGTTCGATGTCGGCCAGCAGCCGCTCCTCGTTCTCGTTCACCACCAGTGCCGTGGTGGTGTGCTGCCCGGCCGCCACCAGCAGGCCGTCACCCAAACCGGCGCGCGCCACCAAAGCCTGAAGCTCGGCGGTGATGTCGTGGCAGCGGAACGGGCCGGCGGTGGCCAGCTGCAGCCGGTGGGTGAGCAGGGTGGCCATGGGATGTCGCTGGTGGAGGGCATCCTCACCGGGGGAAGGCCGCGGCATCGCCGGCACGACGAGCATGGACCAGGGTTATCGCAGAGAAACCGGAGAACCGCACGATGTCGCAGACCGTTCGCGTTCCTGGTCGTGCCTGCCTGCTGGGTGAACACTGCGACTGGTGGGGAGGAGCCAGCCTGACGGTGCCCCTGGAGCAGGGCATCCGGGTGAACGCCAATCCCGCCGAACGCGGCCTGCACCTGAAGACAACGCTTGAGGGCCAGACACTGGAGGGACACTGGCCCATCGATGGCGGCGTCGATCCCGCAGGAGGTGCCCTGCGGTTCGTACCGGCAGCCGCCGCAGCGCTGCGAGCAAGGCAGATTGCCATCCCGGCCGTGCAGCTCACGGTGGAAGCCGATCTCCCCGCCGGGAGGGGGTTGTCGTCATCGGCGGCGTTCTGTGTGGCCGTGCTGGATGCCCTGGTCCGGCACGCCGGCTGCCGCCTGGAGGATCGGGAGCTGGCGGCGCTGGCCACCCATGTGGAACGGGATCTGCTCGGCGTGGCCTGTGGCCCCCTCGATCCGATCGCCTGCGTGTCGCGCGAACCGATCCTGCTGCGCTGGGGGAACGACGGAACCGTGTCGATCACAACGATCCAGCCGGCGCAGACCCTGCATCTGGTTGTGGCCTCTTTTGCATCACCGCGAAACACAGCCGCCATCCTGCAGGCGTTGCAAGACCACGCACGCGGCCAGGCAGCGTCAGACCTGGATCCCCAGGCGGTGGCTGCCGTGCGGGCAGCCTTGGCCACCTTTGCCACTGAAGCCGAACAAGGAGCAGTGGCCCTGCGTGGCGGCGAGGCCACGGGCCTCGGGCGGGCGATGGATCGCTGTCAGCAGGCCTATGACCACATGGCTGCGCTGCTGCCGGCCCTGCAAGCCGCGGCTCTGGCGCGGGCCGTGCAAGGGTTGAAGGCGGGCGGAGCTCTGGGGGCGAAGTTCAGCGGAGCGGGCGGCGATGGCAGCGTGATCGCCCTCTATCAGGACCCCCACGCAGCCAGAGAGGGGCAGGCGTGGTTGGGTGGGCTGGAGGGCGTGCAGGCCTGGATCTGCAGGATCCAACGCCGGCCTGGGGCTCATGCAGCGGCAGCAGGCTGACAAAACCAGCACGCGCATCATCGGCTGGCTCGATCTCGGCCACCCCGTGCCGCAACGCAAGTGAGGGCGGCGACTGCGGGGCTATCGGGCGGTGGGCCACGCGCTGCTTGCAGATCAGCTATCGATGGAAGGAGCCTCACCAGAACCTTCTCACAGACCTTCTCACATCCAAGGATGAAGGAGCATGAGACTGACTGCAGCACAGTCAGTTCAGTCCATCAATCGAGAAGCTTCCCAAGCTGAACGTCGCCGGTTCGAGTCCGGTCACCCGCTTGTCAAGTCAGGCCTGAAGGTCTGGGAAGTTCACCTGAGCCTTTTCCTTTTCTGCTGCGTTTTGCCGGGAGTCGAGTCAGACGGGATCTGAAGCCGCAGGTTGCATTCGGGCTTTGGCTCCCTCCCCGCAGACTGGCTGCTCCTGCGGTCTCTGTGGTGGGCCCGCCACTTGCGTCCAGGCTCGACCTTCCTCTCTGCTGCAGTGATCACTTCATCCAGAGATCCCAGAGCTGGCTGTAGACCTCGTAGGTGGCGTCATTATTGACACCGGAGACGGCGATCGCGCCCATGCCGTTGCGGGCATCGCACTCGAACACCACCGAGATGTTCTCGGTGGGGTGGTCGGCCGACCAGCCGTTCTGCACATCCCGACCGGCGTCGTTCTTGTAGGTCATCGACGTGATGTCCTGCTGCTTCATGCCGACCCGGATCAGGACATCACGGGTGTTCTTGAGGCAATCGGCCTGCGACGTGCTGACCACGAAGCTGTTGGCGTACAGGGAGGGTCCCGCCTGGGCGCTGAGCGGAGCCAGCAGTGAAGCCGCCCAGCCGAGGATGGCCAGTGCAGCGACCTTCTGGCGAGCAGGATTCCGGGGGATCTGACGTGTGTGCATCCGCATGACACTGCAGGTGCCAAGTCTATCCCTGTTGATCTGTTGATTCAGCAGCCAGACAGCCGCCGGTCAACGTGGATAGACCGGCGGCGGTGCCTGTCTCCGTTGTCCGGATCAGCGGTCCACCGACCCCATGATCACGTCGATGGAGCCGAGGATGGCCATGATGTCGGCCACCTTGTTGCCCTTGAGGATGTGGGGCAGGTTCTGGAGGTTGTTGAGATCTGCCGCGCGGATCTTGAAGCGCCAGGGGGTGACGTCGTCGTTGCCCTGGATGAACACGCCGATCTCGCCTTTGCCGGATTCGAGGCGGGTATAAAGCTCGCCGCTGGGGATCTTGAAGGTGGGTGCCACCTTCTTGGCGACGTACTGATAATCGAAGCCGGACCACTCACTGCCCTTGCCTTCGGCCATGCGCCGCGCCTCCAGGTTTTCGGTGGGGCCGCCGGGGATCATCTCGATCGCCTGGCGCAGGATCTTGAGCGCTTCGCGCATCTCCTGGATGCGCACGCGATAGCGGGCGAAGCAGTCGCCCTCCTTCTCCCAGGCGATGTTCCAGTCGAAGTCGTCGTGGTACGCGAGGTGATCCACCTTGCACAGATCCCAGGGCACGCCGGAAGCGCGCAGCATCGGGCCCGGACAGGCACCGGAGCGCCTCCGCCAAGCCTGGCTAAGGACCAGCTGGATCGCGGTCGTCAGCGCAACCCGCTGGAACTACACATCTGGTGACAAATACACCGTACGCTCTTCACGAGCTGAGCGGTAGGTGGCGGTCAGCAGTTCCAGGCTGCGCAGCCCAGCATGCCCGTCGCACAGTGGTACGTCCTTGCCCTGCAGCACATCGAGGATGTTGGCGTAGTAGGGCGGATGACCAAAGCCATAGATGTTGGTGGTGTGATAGCTGGCGGACTCCACCAGTTCATCATCGGGGCTGTGATCGGCGAAGTGCCATTGCTCAATCCGGTTGACCGCCGCTCCACCGACGCGCACTGTGCCGGTCTCTCCCAGAAGGGTGATTGAGCCCTCCATGTTCTTCGGGTAGGTGAGCATCGTCACTGCCATCGTGCCGAGGGCTCCGCAGCGCCAGCGCAGCTGCAGCGCCGCCGTGTCCTCCACCTCGATCGCGCGGCCGATCGTGGCGATCGAGGCGCTGACGCACGCCACCGGACCCACGAGCCAGTCGAGAAGGTCCACATAGTGGCTTGCCTGGTTCATCAGGGCGCCGCCATCCATAGCCCGGGTGCCGCGCCAAGCATCCTGGTCGTAGTAGCTCTGCGGCCTCTGCCAGAACACGTTGACCGTGACCATCGCCAACTGCCCGAACCGCTTGGCCTGGAGCTGCCGTCTGACCAGTTGCAGGGTGCTGTTGCAGCGGTTCTGCTTGACCACGAACAGCCGGACTCCGGCGGCGTCACAGGCGCGCACCATCGCCTGACCATCGGTCCAGCGGGTGGCCATCGGCTTTTCGGTGCACACGTGCAGCCCCGCTTCAGCGGCGGCGATGGTCTGTTCCGGATGGAGGCCGCTGGGGGTCGCCAGCACCACCAGGTCAACGTCCAGGCGGCCGGCCCGCACGGCACTCAGCAGTTCCGCGTCGCTGCAGAACCGGGCGGGGGGCGTGGCGGCCAGCCCGGGACTGGCGTCGCCTAGCAGTGCTGCCGCTTTCTCCAGGCGGTCGCGCTGGGGATCACAGAGAGCCACCAGCTCAGCCCGCCGGTGTTCCAGCGCGATCGCCTTGATGTGATTGGCGCTGATGCGCCCGCAGCCCACCATGGCGATGCGGATCTTGCGATCGCGGATCGGGGCTATCGGTTGAAGCTGCATACAGGCCGGTGGGTCAAGGTGCCGTCGGGGTGGGGGGGGGGGCGCCGCCGCCGGATCAGGGCCCTGTGCCATGAGCCTGGAGCCGCTGCATGCTCGCCACGATCCTCTTGGCGGCGTGCCCGTCTCCATACAAAGCGGGCCGGGGCTGCCGGCGATCGAAAGCCAGCTGCTGCATGATCTCCCTGAGCATGGCCTCGGGATCTGCCGGGTCGGCCAGCCGGTTCCAGCCATTGGCCAGCAGCTCCACCCACTCGGTGTTGCGCCGCACCGTCACGCAGGGGGTGCCCTGTAGGTAGGCCTCCTTCTGCATGCCTCCCGAATCAGTGACCACCAATGCCGCCCAACGCTCCAGCAGCAGCATCGCCAGAAAGCCGAGCGGCTCGACCTGGCGCAGATCGGAAAGCAGTGTCTCCAGACCATGCCGGCGGATCGCGGCACGGGTGCGTGGGTGCAGCGGCAGCAGCACCTGACATGGGGCTGCGTTCAGGGCCGTGAGGACGGCGCACAGCCGTTGGGGGTCATCAGTGTTCTCGGCGCGGTGAATGGTGGCGAGGATGAACGGACCCTCCGGCAGATCGAGAGCCGCCAGCAAATCCGCCGCCTGCCTTTCAGCTTGCTTGCTGAAGATCCGGGCCGCGTCGGCCATCACGTCACCGGTGCGTACGATCCTTGCCGAGGCGATGCCCTCCCGCTCCAAATGGGCCACAGCGCTGTCGGTTGGGGCAAAACAGAGATCGGCCAGGTGATCGGTGAGCACCCGGTTCTGCTCCTCTGGCTGGTGGCGGTCGAAGGAGCGCAAGCCGGCTTCCACATGCAGCACCGGGATCTTCAGCTTGCTCGCCGCCAGAGCACCAGCGAGGGTGGAATTGGTATCGCCGTACACAAGCACCGCATCGGGTTTGTCCCTCAGCAGCACGGTCTCGATCGCTTCCAGCATGCGGCCGGTGTTAGCGCCATGGCTGTGGCCGCCGATTCCCAGTTGAAAGGTCGGATCCGCCATGCCCAGTTCGGAAAAAAACGGCCTGACATGGCGTTGTCGTAATGCTGGCCCGTGTGCAGCAGTCGCTCCTGTATCGGCTGCGCGCCCCCATGGGTTGACCGGATGGCGCGACTCACGGCAGCGGCCTTGATGAACTGAGGCCGGGCCCCCACCACGGTGATCAGTTGCATCAGGCGCGGATCACTCCAGGCTCAGATGTGTAGCGACCGCGGCTGTCAATCAGCAATGCCGCAGCATTGAGGATCAGCTCATAATCGAAGCTGTCGTGATCCGTGCAGAGCACGACAGCATCGAAGCCGGCGATGCTTTCTGCACTGAGCGGAAGGGACCGCAAGTTAAATGAATGCTTCTCGATAGGAGGAAATATGGGTACGTAGGGGTCGCTGTAGTGCACGATCGCTCCCTTCGACTGCAGCTGTTCCATGATCTCCAAGGCTGGGGACTCCCGGATGTCCTCAATGTTCTTTTTGTAGGCGATTCCAAGCAAAAGAATGCGGCTGCCCCTGAGCGCTTTCTCCGACTGATTCAGGGCGTCATTGATGGTGCGAACCACATGGCCTGGCATGGCTGCATTGATTTCGCCGGCCAGTTCTATGAAGCGTGTGTGCATGCCAAGCTCGCGGGCCTTCCAGGCGAGGAAATAGGGGTCGATCGGGACACAGTGGCCACCGATCCCGGGTCCGGGGTAATAGGGCGCAAAGCCGAAGGGTTTGGTCGCTGCTGCTCGGATGACCTCATGCAGATCAATGTTCATCCGATCGGCCAAGAGCTTGAGTTCATTCATCAGGCCGATGTTCACGGCGCGCTGAATGTTCTCGACCAGTTTGGTGAATTCGGCACTTCGTGTGCTGCTTACCGGCACCAGGTCTCGGATCACATGTTCATAGAGGGTCAGTCCCACTTCCAGGCAGGTGGTTGTGCTGCCGGCGATCAGCTTGGGGATCGTGGCTGTGCTGAAACTTGCGTTGCCTGGGTCTTCACGCTCCGGCGAGTACACCAGAAACACATCTTCGCCAACCTTCAGGCCTCGGGCCTCGATCCTTGGCCGCAGCACTTCTTCTGTGGTGCCTGGATAGGTGGTGCTCTCCAGGCTGATCACCTGCCCCGGTCGCAGATGAATCGCGAGCGCCTCCAGGGTGGCGTGGATGGAACTCAGATCTGGCTCCCGGAAGCGGGTCAGCGGCGTCGGCACGCACAGGATGAGCGCATCCGCCGTCGCGGCAAGGCGGACATCGAGCGTTGCTTCCAGCAGCCCAGCAGAGCGGGCGTTGGCAACACGCTGATCGTCAATGTGGTGCAGGTAGCTCCGCCCCTGTTGGAGCGCCTCCACCTTGCTGGCATCGATGTCCAGTCCCAGAACGGAATAGCCGCTTTCCGTGAAGCTGAGTGCCAGGGGAAGCCCGACATAGCCGAGGCCCACTACGGCGATGCGTGCCTCTTTGCTCCGTAGCCTTTGCAGCAATGCGCTGGAGATCTCCATCGCCATCCTCAGGCCCGGGATGCAGCGGAAGTGCAGAGCAACCGATCTCCACTCAGGAGGTATCGATCACCGTTGTGTGGGCAGCACCATTCTCCCTCACCCTGCAGAGGTAGAGGAATGCGCTCGCCATGGGCGCTCATCCAGCCCATCTGCCGGGCTGGCACTCCTGCCATGATCGCAAAAGGCTTGACGTCACGGGTGACCACGGCGCCGGCAGCGATGAAAGCGTAGCTGCCGATGACGCAGCCACAAAGGATCGTGCAATTGGCTCCGAGACTGGCGCCGCGTTGTACCAGGGTCGAGCGGTATTCGTGTCTGCGGCTCACTGCCGAACGGGGATTGATCACATTGGTGAATACCATGCTCGGTCCGCAGAAAACATCGTCCTCCAAGGTGACGTTGTCATAGACCGAGACGTTGTTCTGGATCTTGACGTTGCTGCCAATCAGGACGCGGTTCCCGACATAGACGTTCTGGCCAAATGAGCATCGTTCACCGATGATGGCCCCGGCGCAGATATGCACCCAGTGCCAGATGCGGCAGTCGGCAGCGATTGTGGCCCCCTCATCCACAATGGCCGTGGGGTCAACCTGGACCGTTGAATGCAGGGCCATCAGTAACAGAACGTGAGTCGATTGGGACTGGGGGATTGGGGGGCAGGGCACGCGCCTCGCGTCATCTCTGCGGTCGCGACTTTTTCTGCCTTTAAGCCAGAAATTCTAGGCTGCGCTGGTGCGAGCATCCTGCTTCCCATCCGTGGATTCTGCTTTGAGCGTCTATCCAGGTGCTGCCAAAGCGATTCGAGATGATCGGGGATGCTCCCAGGAGCGTAGGGCATGGGCCTGTTGAGCGCAGAACCTCAACCAGCTTCAAGTGCATGGGTTGTTGTCGGTCGGCATCGCTTGCCAGTCGATCCAGGTCTCGCTGTCATGAGATCGCCGGGAGGCCATGGCCCTTGCAGACTCAGCGATGATGGATTCGAATCACCCCTGCTTTGACACAAGGCAATCTCGATGAGCGCGCTGCAGCACAACAGTCAGACCAGCGAGCCACGGCAGGAGGTTCTGGTGATCAGTTTTTCGCCACTGCATCGAGATCCCCGTGTTAGGCGCCAGATCGAGGCCCTTTCGCAGGACTATCGCGTTCATGCCGCGGGATTGACCGACCCCTGTCTGCCCGGAGTCTCGTTCACCGCGTTGCGACCGCTGTGGGCCAACCGATTCTGGTCGCTTGTTCAGGCGTGGCTGATGCTTCTGCGCTGCTACAGCCTCATGGATACTCTGATGCCGCGGATGCGTCACGGCCGCAGAGTTTTGTCGCCGTTGGCGGTGCATTGCAAGGTGATCATCGCCAACGATATCGATGCACTGCCCCTGGCTCATCAGTTGGCTGGGGCTGGCGTGGTTCTCTATGACGCCCATGAATATTCGCCAGGGCAGAATCTCTTCACCTGGCGCTGGCGATTCTTCCATTACCCCTATCGGCTTTGGGCCTGCAAGCAATGGATGCCACGCTCCTTTCGCTGCATCACTGTCAACCAGCCGATCGCGGAGGCCTATCGATCGCTCTGTGGCGTGAGCTGCTCGATTTCCATGAACATGCCCAATCGCTATGCGCTTGATCCCAGGCCGACCGATCCAGATCGGATCCGTCTGATTCACCATGGTGGCGCCGCACCCATGCGGCAGCTTGAGCGCTTGATTGCCATGGTCGGATACCTGGATCAGCGATTTACCCTTACATTCATGTTAATGGCGCCCGACGACAGTCCCTATCTGCGCAAGCTCAAACACCTGGCGCGCATGCATGGCGATCGAATCAGGTTCGATCCACCCGTGGCCTTTGACTCTATTGTTCCCACCATTCGTCACTATGACATGGGGGTCTGTCTGCTGCCCTCGACCACGACAAACCTCAGGCTCGCCCTGCCCAATAAGCTGTTTGAGTTCATTCAGGCGAGGCTTGCCGTTGCCGTCAGTCCGAACCCCGCCATGGCTGCTCTCGTCCGTGAGCATGGTGTCGGCATCGTCAGTGATGAGAACTCGCCTCAATCCATGGCCCGAATTCTCAACGGGCTGACATCAGAGCAGATTGATCAGATGCGTCAGCGGAGTCATCTCGCTGCTGCCAGCCTGAACAGCGATGTTGTGGCTGCGGATTGGCGTGCCTGGGTGGCGGAGGCGATGGCCTCATGACCGCAGCCTTGCCAGGCGCCAGTCGCTTCAGGGGATGCGTCGCGTCCTCGGCCTGGCGTCGATCCTGTTCTGCGCCAGCCTTTCAGGACCTGCTGTGCTGATTGGCATTGTGCAATTCGGTGTACAGCCTGTTCAGTCGTGCCTGCATGTGATTCCAGTCGTATTCGGCTTCAATCGCTGCACGGCCGGCCTGGCCCATGCGGTCGGCTTCGTCGGGATGCGTGAGAATCCAGTCGATGGCTGCGCTCACCGCTTCCGAGCCTTCCTCTGGGGAGACCAGCAGCCCGCAGTGATGGCGCTGGATCACCTCGCGTGCAAACTTCAGGTTCGAGGCGATCACGGGAATGCCGGCCGCCATGTATTCAAACAGCTTATTGCTGCTGGAGTTCTCTTCATCGCCCTGCAGGTCGTGAATCAACAATCCTGCACGTGACTGACTGAGCAGCTGCTGGACCTGGATTCTGTCGATCAGGCCCCATTCGGCGACACGGCGCCATCCGGGTCTCCTGATGATCTGATCCCGATACTCGGGTGGATACCATTTGCCGGCCAAGGCCAATCTGCAGGTGGAGTTGGCGACGGCATCCACCATCACTTCGACGCAGCGGTCTTTGGACAGCACGCCGATGTAACTGACCAGGAGCTCTCTTTCGCTGGAGCGAATTGTTCCGGGCTTGAGTTCGTCGGGTCGCACATGATTTTCGATGACGACAGCTTTCTTCGTCCTCAGGTTGCTGAGCATGTGTGGCGCGGCTACCGTGCAGGCATTCAGATTGCGGCAGGCGCATTGTTCCAAAAGGCCATAGGCCCATGCCAGAAGCTCTTTCAGCAGCCACGGCAGGTTGGATGCCTTTCTGAGGTGGAGGCGGTAGTACTCATGGATGTCATAGATGACGCATTGGCCGCATCGTCGGGCCACCAGTGCCCCGGGAATGAGCTCGGGATCGTGAAAATGCAGGATCTCGTGCCGCGCTTGGATCGCGCGTCGCCACATCGCTGCAGCCGTGAGACTGGCGCGTTGCAGGCGACTGCGCGGTTGTCCAAGATCAACGATCTGAATGCCCCTGCAGCGTTCGTCGCCCCGTCCATCGGCCACATAGAGGGTCACGGCATGGCCAGCCTCTGCCAGTGCTGAGCACATCTTCTTCGCGATGCGTGTGTCGTCACGCGGGTGAACCGTGCTCAGGTGCGCGATGTTCATGTCATCTCCTTTTTGCTCTGCCATGAACTGGCGGGACTGCAGTCCATCGCCGCTTGAAGCGATCTGCTCTCGCCGTGAAGCACGGGCGAGATGAACGCTCCTGATGCGCGCAGGCAGCCCAAGGCTTGCATCGGAATAGGCTGAACCCTGCGTTGGCCTATAGGTTCTGATGGTGGGGATGGCCTCAAGGACCGGGGCGCGTGCAGACAGGCTCTCACGGATTGGCGCTCGGATTGAGTCCCCACGTTCTGGTTACAGCTTTTCCACTGTCATTGCTTGCGTCCTTGCCTGGCGGCAGAGCGCGGGCAGGGCGGGTGTCATCACGGCGGTTCCCCACAGGCTCCAACGGTTGTGCTGTAGGCCCTGTTGCCGCTGCAGGGGGCCCAAGGCCCGGTATTGGTGCGCAACCAGCGAGTCCGTATTGCTGGCTTGTGGCCATGTGGGAACAGGCTCATTCGCCAGTGATCCAACGGCCAGTGGTGCGCGTGGTGGCCTCAGCGATCCACCGAGCCCATGATCACGTCGATGGAGCCGAGGATGGCCATGATGTCGGCCACCTTGTTGCCCTTGAGGATGTGGGGCAGGATCTGGAGGTTGTTGAGATCGGCCGCGCGGATCTTGAAGCGCCAGGGGGTGACGTCGTCGTTGCCCAGGATGAACACACCGATCTCTCCTTTGCCGGATTCCAGGCGGGTGTAGAGCTCGCCGCTGGGGATCTTGAAGGTGGGCGCCACCTTCTTGGCGACGTACTGATAGTCGAAGCCCGACCATTCGCTCCCCTTGCCCTCGGCCATGCGCCGCGCCTCCAGGTTTTCGGTGGGGCCGCCGGGGATCATCTCGATCGCCTGCCTGAGGATCTTCAGTGACTCGCGCATCTCCTGGATGCGCACGCGATAGCGGGCGAAGCAGTCTCCCTCCTTCTCCCAGGCCACATTCCAGTCGAAGTCGTCGTAGCACTCGTAGTGATCGACCTTGCGTAGATCCCAGGGCACCCCTGAGGCGCGCAGCATGGGCCCCGAGAGGCTCCAGTTGATCGCCTGCTCGCGCGTGACCGTGCCCAGGCCCTCAATCCGCCTGCGGAAGATTGGGTTGTTGGTGATCAGCTTCTCGTATTCGTCGATTTTCGGGCCGAACCAGTCGCAGAAATCCCTGCACTTCTCCAGCCAGCCATAGGGGAGATCCACCGCCACCCCGCCGATGCGGAAGTAGTTGTTGTTGATCAGTCGTTGTCCCGTGGCTGCTTCCCAGAGGTCGTAGATCATCTCCCGCTCGCGGAAGATGTAGAAGAACGGTGTCTGTGCCCCCACGTCCGCCAGGAAGGGGCCAAGCCAGAGCAGGTGATTGGCGATGCGGTTCAGCTCCAGCATCAGCACGCGGATGTAGCTGGCCCGCTTCGGCACCTTGATGTCGGCCAGGCGCTCGGGTGCGTTGACGACGATCGCCTCGTAGAACATGCCGGCCGCGTAGTCCATGCGGCTCACGTACGGCACGTACATGACGCTGGTGCGGTTCTCGGCGATCTTCTCCATGCCGCGGTGCAGGTAGCCGATCACCGGCTCGCAGTCGACCACGTCCTCGCCGTCAAGCGTCACCACCAGCCGCAGCACCCCGTGCATCGAGGGGTGATGGGGGCCGAAGTTGACCACCATCGGCTCGGTTCTGGTCTCGAGCTGGGTCATGGCGCCCGCTGCAGCTTGGGAAGGTGCGCCATCCTAGGGAGATCGCCGGCGGCTGCCTGTTCCCCGTGGTTGCCGTGGCGACCTTTGGGCATGCGGCGTGACTCAGGGGGCCAGCGCCGGCTCCAGATCCGTGGCGGCGAAGTCCTCGCCCTTGAACAGCAGCGGCACCTGCAGGGCCTTCGCCAGCCCGTAGCAGAAGCAGTCGCCCAGGTTGAGGCTCGCCGCGTGTCGGCCCTTGCCGTAGATGCGCCAGCCCTGCAGGGCCCAGTGCATCTGCTCCTTGTCGAGGGGCACCAGTTCCACCCGGAGGCTCAGCAGAAGCTGCTCGATCTCACTGGGTTTGACGGCGTGACGCACGCTTTCAGCCACCAGGCTCAGCTCCAGCCGGGTGGCGGTGCTCAGGTACAGGGCTGAAGCCCGCACGGCCGCGTCCAGAAGGACCTCGGCGTCGCTCTCTTGCAGCAGCACCGCCATCAAGGCCGAGGTGTCCACGACCAGGGCGCTGTTCAGCTGGCTCATTTTGGCAGCCCGTCCTCGTCATAGAGGGCGTCCTGCAGCTCCTTGCTGGAGAGACCCTGCCATTCGTTCCTGGCGCTGACGCGGGCGCAGATGGCGCGAATCGCCGCCTTTCTGGCCTCGATGGCGGAGGGCGGTTCCGTGCTGGGGCAGCGCTCGAGTTCGGCCCGCAGGGCCTGCCGCACCGCGTCGGTGACGGTGGTGGAGCGCCGCGCCGCCAGCTCGCGGGCCATGGCGTGCACCTCGGGATCCTTGATGTTCATGCCCATGGCGGAGGCTCCCTGGCTCCCGGGAAGGTAGAAATCCTGATCGATTCTACCTGGGGCATGGGTGCGCGCCCCCCCCGCGGGCCGGTGTCTTCGCTCTCGCCTAAGACGGAGTTCATGGAGTCCACACCGGCCGTGTCCCCCGTCGGCAGCGATCACGCCTTCGCCCATCAGCCGGTGCTGGCCGCCGAGGTGCTGGAGGCCTTCGCCGATCTGCCGGAGCACGCTGTCGGTGGCGGCCCGCCGCGCCTGATCGACTGCACCCTCGGTGGCGGCGGCCACAGCGCGCTGCTCCTGTCGGCCCATCCCGGCCTGGAGCTGATCGGGCTGGACCAGGATCCGACCGCCCGCGCCGCCGCCAACGAGGTTCTCGCGCCCTTTCCGGGGCGCGCCACGATCATCGCCACCAACTTCGCCGACTACGTGCCGGATGGCCCGGTTGACGGCGTGCTGGCCGATCTGGGCGTCAGCAGTCCCCAGCTGGATGTGGCGGCGCGGGGCTTCAGCTTCCGGCTGGCCGGGCCGCTGGACATGCGTATGAACCCCGGCGCCGGCGAGACCGCCGGCGAGCTGATCGACCGGCTCGAGGAGAGCGAGCTGGCTGACCTCATCTATGCCTATGGCGAGGAGCGGCTGTCGCGTCGGATCGCCCGGAAAGTCAAGCAGGAGGGCCCCTGGGGCGATGCAGGCCGCCCGCGGGACACCTCCGAGCTGGCCTATCTGGTGGCCGGCTGCCATCCGCCCGCCGCCCGCCGCGGCCGCATCCACCCCGCCACCCGCACCTTCCAGGCGTTGCGCATCGCCGTCAACCGGGAGCTCGAGGTGCTCGAGCGGCTGCTGCAGCAGGCCCCCGACTGGCTGGCCCCCGGCGGCGTGCTGGCGATCATCAGCTTTCACTCCCTCGAGGACCGGCGCGTCAAGCAGGCCTTCCTGGCCGATGAGCGGCTGGAGCGGATCAGCCGCCGGGCGATCAAGGCCGGCGAGGCCGAGCAGGAGGCCAACCCCCGCAGCCGTTCGGCCCGGCTGCGGCTGGCGCGTCGCGTCGCCTGAGCGGTTGCTCAACCAGCGGGCGGCTCCCGTTGTCTGCGGTTTCGGATTCGCCTCGCCTTCGGCCGGGCCAGGGGCCAGGGGAGTGACCTGCCGCATGGATTGGCGCGCTCCGGCAGCCCAGACTGAACAGCCCTGCGCGCCCGCCGCAACCGGCCGTCCCGATGACTGTGCCCTCCTCTGTCGTCCTCTGGTGGGTGGCGCTGCTGGTGCAGGCCCTGGCCGTTCCGGGTGTGCTGCTGCCGGTGCTCCCCGGGCTGGCGCTGCTGCCGCTCGGCGCCCTGATCTGGGTCGCGGCGGTGGGCTGGCAGGTCGCCTGGCCCGTGCTCGCCCTGGAAACGCTGCTGTTGCTGCTGGGCTGGGGGGCGGATGCCCTCGGTGTGCTGCTGGGGGCCGCCCGCCTGCAGGCCAGCCGCTGGGCCTATGTGGGCGCCGGCCTGGGTCTGGCGGTGGGATTGCTGGGGTTGCTGCCTGCCCTGCCGGTCGGCGGGCCGCTGCTCGGTGCCCTGCTGGGGCCCCTGCTGGGGGCGAGCCTCGGCGAGCTGGTCGCGCTGGCCCGCCGTCCCCACCACGGTGGTCCGCCCCGGCCGCTGCGCTCTCTCCAGGTGGGCCTGGCGGTGGTGGCCGGGATGCTGGTGAGCCGGCTGGCATCCTTTGTGCTCGCCCTGATCGGTGTCGCCGGGTTTCTGGCGCTCAGCGGCGGTCCCACGGCCTGATCCGCCTGGTCGCCGCCGTTCAGGGGGTGGCCGCGTCCGACTCGGAGGGTCCGGGAGGGATCGCCTCCCCCTCTCCTTCCTCGCTGGCGCGCAGCTGCTGATAGGCCGCCGTGGTGATGCAGATCACCGCCGGCCAGGCCGCCAGGCTGCCGATCCAGCAGGCGAGCAGACCGAGACCGCTCAGCAGTGTGGTGACGATCAGCAGCAGGAGCACCAGGGGCCACTGCGGATCCACGAGCTGTCTTCCCCGCTCCACCGCCGCGGCCCCGCCGCCCCTCTCCAGCAGCACGATCTGGAGCAGGAACAGCTGGTTCACGCTCAGATACAGCAGCGTCACCAGGGTCAGTGCCACGCAGAGCAGCAGCAGGGCCAGCAGCAGCAGGGCCAGCAGGCGTGTCGCCTCCTGGCCGAGCCGTTCCTGCAGAGCCGACGACTCCCCCAGCAGCAGGATGGACAGACCGAACAGCAGGGCCATCCCGGCCGGCAGGCTGACCATGGCCGCCAGCCGCAGCCAGGCGCGCAGCAGTCGCAGCCAGGTCCGGCCATCCCAGCGCAGCAGTTCCATCAGGGCCGGGCGCTGCCCCTGCAAGGCCAGCACCGCGCCGCGCCCCAGGCCCAGGCTTCCCCACAGGAGCGCCGCCGCCACCACCACCAGCCCCAGTCCGTACAGGGCCCAGTCGCGTGGGTCGCCCGAGGGACTGGCGCCGCTGCCGATCCGCCAGAGCAGCGGTTGCTGCAGCACGATCACCACGTTCACCAGCAGGGCGAAGGCCACGAACACCCGCGGCGCGCGGCAGAAGGCCTGCCAGCCGTCGTGGATCGCGTCGCCGAGGTCGAGCCGTCCTGGTCGGGAAGGACCGGAGTCTGGGGCTGGGGTCCGTCGCTGGAGCCAGCCGCGTGCACTGCCGCCGGCCGGGGTGGCGGCGGTCGGGTCGGGCCTGGATGGATCGGACGCCATGGCGGGTGCCCGGTTCGGCGCAAGCTAGGGGGTGGACCGCAGTTCGGCCAGGGCCGCAGCCACCGCGTTGATCGCCCGCTCGATCTCCGCCTCCTGGGTGCCGCGGCCCAGCCCGAAACGGATCGAGGCCGCCGCCTCGACGGGACTGCGGCCCAGGGCCGCCAGCACGTGGGACGGGCTGCCCTGGCTGCAGGCCGAGCCGCTGCTGACCGCCAGCTCGCGGCGCAGCCGCCGCTGCAGTCGTCCTCCTTCCACGCCGTCGATCGTGATGTTGAGGTTGTGGGGCAGCCGCCGCCGCGGATGGCCGTTCAGTCGGATGCCGCCGAGGGCCTCCAGGCCGTCCCACAGCCGTTGCCGCAGGGCCCCGAGCCGTGCGCCGCGCTCCTGGAGGTCGGCCATCGCCAGCTCCACCGCCCGGCCCAGTCCCACCAGCAGCGGCACCGCCAGGGTGCCGGCCCTCAGGCCGTGCTCTTGGCCACCGCCGTGCTGCTGCGGTGCCAGCGCCACGCCCTCGCCCCGCAGCAGGGCCCCCGCGCCCTTGGGGCCATAGAGCTTGTGGCCGCTCAGGCTGAGCAGGTCGATCCCCAGCTCCGCCATCGTCAGGGGGATGTGCCCCACCGCCTGGGCGGCATCGCAGTGGAGCAGGGCGCCGCGGGCGCGGCAGAGCCGGCCGATCGCCTGCAGGTCCTGCAGCACGCCGATCTCGTTGTTGGCCGCCATCACCGACACCAGCAGCGTGTCCGCATCGATGGCTGCCTCCAGCCGCTGCAGATCCACGAGGCCGTCGGGCTGCACCGGCAGCACGGTGAGCGGGAAGCCATGCAGGCCCAGCCACTGCAGGGGATCGAGCACGGCGCGGTGTTCGGTCGCCAGGGTCACCAGAGCGCGCCGCCGCTCGCCCCGTTCCAGCGCCGCCTCCGCCACCCCTTTCAGCGCCAGGTTGTTGGCCTCGGTGGCGCCACTGGTGAAGATCACTGCCCGCGCCTCCACGCCCAGGGCGGCGGCGACCCGCTCGCGGGCGATCTCCACGGCGGCGGCGGCCTCCAGGGCCGGTCGGTACAGCCGGCTGGAGGGGTTGGCGAAGCAGCTGCTCCACCACGGCTCCATCGCCTCCAGCACACGCGGATCGCAGGGAGTCGTCGCGTGGTGGTCGAGGTAGGCCAGCATGCCTCCATGCTGAACCGTCTCCGCCGCGGCCGCCTGCTGCTCGGCCGCCGCCCCTTGCCGCTGCGCTCTGACCGGATGCCGGCCTGGGGGATGGGGCTGCGTGCGGCGGCGACCCGGATCGCCGTCCCCGCTGGCCACCTGGCCGCTGCCCGGTGCCTGGCCCCGGTTCACGCCCGGCGCCAGGCCGGTGTGCTCCTGGCCGCCGCGCTGTGCGGCGTTGCCGCCCTGCCGGGTCTGGCCGCTGATCCCCCCGCCAAGAGTCGTGCTCCCCATCCGCCCGACCTGGTGATCCTGCTGCGCAGCGAGAGCGTCAACGGCCTGAAGCGGGTCGGGGTGTTCGGTGCCAAGGCCGATCCACAGCAGCCCGGCCTCTGGAGCGTGCAGGTTTGGGAGGAGACGAATGACCGCGTCACCATCGCCACCGACCGCGTCCGCTGCAGTGCCACCGCGCCGATGCGCATCACCGGCGCCGGCGGTCAGCTGCTGGTGCGTGAGCTCAATCCCGGTGGCGCCATCCATCCGGCCAATCGCCTCGACCATCTGATCTGGTGGGCCGTCTGCCATCCCTCCCTGGCCGGTCGCGATCCCGCCGGCCTTGTCGAGGAGGCGCGGCGACTGGGCTACAGCGGCCAGCTGCCGGAGCGGCAGGAGCAGCTGCAGGCGCCCCGCCCCTGAGCATGCGTCGATCACCGCTGATGGGCCGGGTCCGCTCCGCGCGGGCTCCGGCCGTCATCGGTCCGGGGCGCCCTGCCTGGGTCTGCCTAGCATCGCTCCAGCCGCCGCGGCCCCTGGTGACCCGTCCCGATTCCGACTCCAGCCTTGTTCCCGAGGATCCAGCGGCCGCGACGGTCGAGGACGGCGACGCCGGTGCGGGGAAGCCGCCGGTGCGGCTGCTGCTGGTGGACGACGAGCCCGGCCTGCGCACCGCGGTGAAGGCCTACCTGGAGGACGAGGGTTTCCAGGTGACCACCGCCAGCGATGGCGAGGAGGGGTGGACCGCGGCCCAGGAGATCCTGCCGGACGTGATCCTCAGCGACGTGATGATGCCCCGCTGCGATGGCTTCGCGCTGCTCAAGCGGCTCCGCGCTGACGAACGGCTCGGCGGCACGCCGGTGATCTTCCTCACCGCCAAGGGCATGACCGCCGATCGCATCGCCGGCTTCAACGCCGGAGCCGACGACTACATCCCCAAACCGTTCGATCCCAACGAACTGGTGGCGCGGGTGCACAACGTCGTGCGCCGTCAGGAGCGGCTGCTGGCCGAAGCCGCCCGCTTCGCCGACGCTGACATCAGCGCCATGGCCAAGCAGATCACCGAGATCCGCTCGATGCTCGGCAACGGCCCCAGCAAGAAGGCGGCGACTCCCGACGTCAAGCTCGATTTCACGCCGCGCGAGGCGAGCGTGCTCCAGCTGGTGGCCGAGGGAATGATGAACAAGGAGATCGCCCGGCGCCTCGAGACCTCGATCCGCAACGTCGAGAAATACGTGAGCCGGCTGTTCATCAAGACCGGCACCGCCAGCCGCACTGAACTGGTGCGCTACGCCCTCGAACACGGCCTGGTGGAGTGAAGGTCCGGGCGCAGGTTCCGGCCCTTCGCCCCGGTGTCGGCCACCTGCAGCGAGCGGAGGAACGTCCGGGTGGGGAGCGGCCGCCGACCGGCGGACCACGGCTGCCGCGACCGGTTCGCCCGGCAGGGCACCCCCTGACGGCGGCCACGGCGTGCCGATGACGGCCGAGGATTGGCTGCCGGCGGCCTTCAACCGCGGCTGGATCTATCGCGATCGGGTGCAGGCCGCCCAGGCCGGCCACCGTGTCAGCGCCTTCTATGCCCAGCGCCATCGCCATTCCGGTGCGATGGTCTGGGGCCGTCGGCTGGAGGCGGGGGAGATCGCGCGCAACGGTGAGATCCTGCGTCTGGATGCGCCGTTGGCGGCGGGCGACCGGCTCGCCTGGCATCGTCCCCCCTGGCTCGAGCAGGCCGTGCCGGCGGCGTGGACGGTGGTGCACGACGACGGTGATCTGCTGGTGCTTGACAAGCCCGCCGGTCTGCCGGTGCTGCCCGCCGGCGGCTGGCTGGAGCACACCGTGCTGCGCCTGCTGGAGCGGCGACACCAACGCGATCCTGCCGGGATCCCCAGGCCGGTGCATCGGCTGGGGCGGTTCACCAGCGGCCTGCTGGTCTGTGCGCGCCAGCCCGCCACCCGGGCCTGGCTGAGCGCCGCCCTGCGGGAGAGCACCGCCGCCGAGCAGTCCCCCGATCGGGAGGGACAGCGGCCATCGGTGCGCAAGCTCTACCGGGCCTGGCTGGTGCCGGGGCGGCTGTCGCTGGAACCGGGCGCGAGCCTGCAGATCAGCACGCCGATCGGCCGCCGCCCCCACGCGCAGCTGGGATGGATCTGGTGCGCTGCCCAGGATCGGCAGCCGGGTGATCTGCATGCCCACAGCTGGCTCACCCTGCTGGAGCGCCGCGGCGCGGGAGATCTGGTGCAGGTGGCGATCGGCAGCGGCCGGCCGCATCAGATCCGCATCCACTGCGCCGCGGTGGGGGCACCGCTGCTCGGCGATCCGCTCTATCTCCCGGGGGGTGCGGCTGCTGCCGGGTCCCTGCCGGGCGAAGGGGGCTACCGGCTGCAGGCCTGGCGGCTGGAGCTGCAGCGGCCGGAGGGGGAGCGCCTCGTGCTGGAGGTGCCTGAGGGGCTGGGTGAGCAGGGCGCCTGAGCCGTTGATGGTCGTCGCAGGCAGCCGGCGGATCTGCCGCTTCAGCGTGCGCAGAGCGCCAGACTCGCCTGGCTTCACGGCGTCGCTGTGACCCGTCATCAGCTGGAGCTGCTGGGGGCCTCCCAGCCTGGTGGCGGTGCCTTGCTGCTGGAACGCCCCGGCCTGCGGCTGCGCCACTGGCGCGGCTGGCTGGCGCAGCCCGAGGCAGTCCGCGAGGCGCTGCGGCAGGAGGTGCCCTGGCGGCAGGAGCGCATCACGCTCTGGGGACAGACCCATCCGCTGCCGCGGCTCACCTGCTGGATGGCCGATCCGGGCTGCTCCTACACCTACAGCGGCCTTCGCAACGCCCCCACGGCCTGGACGGAGACCGTCTCATGGCTGCGGTCGCTGGTGGAGGCGCAGGCGGGCTGCCGCTTCAACTCGCTGCTGTTGAACTTCTACCGCGATGGCCGCGACCGCATGGGCTGGCATGCCGATGACGAGCCCGAACTGGACCCGGAGGCGCCGATCGCCTCCCTCAGCCTGGGCGCCACGCGGGCATTCCAGCTGCGGCCTCGCCGGCCCATCGACGGGCAGCGGCCGACACTCAGCCTCGAGCTCGGCGACGGTGATCTGCTGCTGATGGATCCGCCGACCCAGCGGCACTGGCTGCATCAGCTGCCGCAGCGCCTCCGCGTTCAGGAGGCGCGGCTCAATCTCACGTTCCGCCTGGTGCGGTCCAGCGATTGAGGCGCCTGCCTAGGCCGCCAGCAGCGGGTCCAGCTGGCCGCGCCGATCGAGGGCGTGCAGATCGTCGCAGCCGCCCACATGCCGGTCGTCGATGAAGATCTGGGGCAGCGAGCGACCGCCGCCGGCCCGCTGGGCCATGGCGTCGCGGGCGTCTTCATCGCCGTCGATGGCGTATTCGCTGTAGGACACCCCCTTGCGATCGAGCAGGGCCTTGGCGCGGACGCAGAAGGGGCAGAACCGCCAGGTGTAGATCTCGACCTTGGCCATCGATGTGGATGCGATCACTGGGGGGCAGGTTCGCGCAGGAGCGGCACCTCCTGTCTGGCGATGATGGCCGGATGACCCACCCTGCCGATCCCGGCCGGTCGGCCGATGGCTGAACCGCGCGGCCGCCTGCTGAACATTCTCGGGGTCGCCTTCGGTCTGGCTGGTGCCGTGGGAGGCACCATCGGCGGCGGCATCCTGCGCACTCCCGGCCTGGTGGCCGCCGAGCTGGGCAGCGGCAGCGCCGTGCTGCTCGCCTGGTTCCTCGGAGGGCTCTATGGCCTGCTGGGGGCGATCTGCGTGGCCGAGCTGGGGGCGAGCCTGCCTCGCAGCGGCGGCTGGACCGTCTACGCCCGTCGCGCCTTCGGCGATGGTGCCGGCTTCGTGGTCGGCTGGACCGACTGGCTCGGGCATTGCGCCGGGGTGGCCTGGGTGGCCCTCACCGCCGGCGACTACGCCCTGGCGCTGTTCCCCTCCCTGCCGATCGGCAGCAAGGCCATCGCCCTGCTGGTGCTCGCCCTGTTCACCACCATCCAGCTGCAGGGGGTGCGCGCCGGCAGCGGCAGCCAGCTGCTGCTCAGCCTCGCCAAGACCGTGGCCTTCCTGCTGCTGGTGGCCGCCTGTTTCCTGCTGGCCGATCCGGTTTCCGCCACGGCCCTGCCCGCCCTGCCGGAGGCGGTGGCCCACGCCGGTGTGCCGGGCTGGCTGGCGCTGGCAGCGGCCTGGGTGCTGGCCTTGCAGGCGATCATCGGCACCTACGACGGCTGGCACAGCCCCATCTATTTCGCGGAGGAATTCAGCGAGCCCGCCCGCGATCTGCCCCGCTCCCTGATCGGTGGGGTGCTGGCGGTGATCGCCATCTACCTGCTGATCAACGCCGCCCTGCTGCGGGTGCTGCCGTTGCCGGATCTGGCCGCCTCCACCCTGCCGCTGGCCGATGCCGCCGAGCGGCTGTTCGGCACCCTCGGCGGCCAGCTGATCACGGCGGTGGCGCTGCTGTCGGTGCTGGGGCTGATCAACACCTCGATCCTGAGCGCGCCACGGGTGCTCTATGCACTGGCCCGGGAAGGGTTGTTCCTGCCGGCCGCCACCCAGGTGAGCGCCGGCGGCACCCCCGGCGTGGCCCTGCTGCTCACCTGCGGCGCCATGGCCCTGCTGGTGCTCTTCGGCGATTTCCCGATCCTGCTGGCGATCGCCTCCTTTCTGTATGTGGCGCTCTATGCCAGCGGCATCGCCTCGCTGTTCGTGCTGCGCTGGCGCGAGCCCGAGCTGGAACGGCCCTTCCGGGCCTGGGGCCATCCGCTCAGCGGCCTGATCGTGCTGGCCGGATCCGCGGCCTTCCTGGTGGGGGCCCTGCTGGAGGATCGCAGCCACAGCCTGGAGGCCCTGGCGCTGGTGGCGGCGGCCGCGCCTCTGTACTGGCTCACGCGGCGGTGGACGCCCGGAGAGTCGCCGGCCGGACCCTGAGGCCGGGCTGCCTCGACGATCGGCCTGACTGGATGACCAACCGTGCGAAGGCCCGTGTCGGCGGCGAACGGCGGTCCGTCTTCCAGCCAGCAGCGGAGGGGCTGTCCCCCTGGATTTGGCGTCCTCATTCCGGGCAGGCGCGCCAGCCCTCGGCGAAGGGGGCCTCCTGGGCCATCAGCGCCGCCACCCGCTCATCCAGGTCCGACTCCATCAGCCCCACCGCCAGGCTGGCCGCCACCCGCGTCGTCAGCCCCTTGACCAGCGCGGGGTCGCGCTCGCTGCCGCCGGTGCGGCGCAGAGCGTCGGCGCAGAGCCTGGCCAGATCGCTGAGCAGTTCGCCATGGCCCAGCAGGGTGTCCACCACCAGGCGATCGAGGCCCTCGGGATCGGAGGACGCCAGCAGGTGGGGCAGCTTGCGCCGCACCCGCCACGGGCCCGGGCAGGCGGCCTCGTCTCCGTGCAGCTGCGCCAGCTGCTCAGGGTGGATCGGGGGATTCCACGAGACCATCGGTCCGGCGCATGGTGACCCGATGGTGACGCCTCGGACGTGATGGCGCACCTGCCACTGCCACCCTGCCGAGTGGAGGGGCGTTCTTCAGAGGGTGGGACGCCGCCAGCGTTCCCGCTGCATCCAGCTGATCCAGTCCGCGGAGATCTCCTGCGGGCAGGTGGCCTGGCACTCCAGGTGACTGCTGCAGCCCCCGAAGCCCTCGGCCTCCATCTGCGCCACCATCGCGGTCACGCGCCGCGGCCGCTCCGGCTGTCCCTGGGGCAGCAGCGCCAGGTGCGCCAGCTTCGCCGCGGTGAACAGGCTGGCCGACGCGTTCGGGCAGGCGGCCACGCAGGCGCCGCAGCCGATGCAGGTGGCTGCATCGAACGCCAGAGCGGCCTGATCGCGGCCGACCAGCTGGGCGTTGGCATCCGGAGCGCTGCCGGCATTGAGCGAGCAGTAGCCGCCGGCGGCGATGATCCGATCCAGTGCCGAACGGTCCACCGCCAGGTCCTGCAGGAGCGGGAAGGCTCCGGCACGGAAGGGCTCCAGCACCAGGGTGTCCCCGTCGCGGAACTGGCGCAGATAGAGCTGGCAGACCGTGGTGGTGGCCTGGGGGCCGTGCGCCTGGCCGTTGACCAGGAAGCCGCAGGCGCCGCAGATGCCCTCGCGGCAGTCGTGCTCGAAGCTGAACGGCCGTCGCCCCTGACGCACCAGCTGTTCATTGAGCAGATCGAGCGCCTCCAGCACCGACAGATCCGCTGACAGCCCCTCGAGGCGATGGGTCTCGAAGGCGCCGGGAGTGTCGGGGCCGTCCTGGCGCCAGAGTCGCAGCGTCAGCGTCAGGCGGGCGCGGGTCACGGCAGATGGGCAGGAGAAGGTAAGAAAACCGGCATCATGGATGGGATTCAAGACGCGTCTGATGCCGGAGGCCCGAAAAGAGCTCCTGGCACAGCATGATGGCTTAGGTCTCGATGCACGAGCCCATGGGATTGCAGAACCCCCCGTCTGTCCCCACCATCGCCGAGCTGCAGCAGGGAGAGGTGCCCTTTGTGCTCGCCGATGCGCTCGGCCTGGTGCTGGAGGTCAACGAGCCGTTCACGCACGCGTATGGCTGGACGGAAGCTGACCTGCGGGGCCAGTCCCTGAGCCTGATCCTGCCGGAGGCGTTCCAGATGGCCCACCATCTGGGCTTCTCCCGCTTCCAGTCCACCGGACAGTCCGAGATCCTCGCCCATCCACTGCGGCTGCGGACCATCTGTCGCGATGGCCGGGAGGTGGTCTCCGAGCACTTCATCGTTGCCGAGCGCAGCGGCGAGTCCTGGGTGTTCGGCGCCACGCTCACCCCCCTGCCGGATGGCTCCCCCACGGATGCCTGAGCCATCCCCTCCCGCTCCTCCCTCGCGCATCACCGCCGAGGAAGGGGAGCTGGTGGCGCGGCTGCGCAGCACCCTGGGCCGGCTGGAGGCCGGCCTGGCCACGATCAGTGATGCCCTGGCGATCACCGACCGTCACGGCCGTCTGATGTGGTGCAACCAGGCCTTCGAGCAGCTGGCCGGTCGTCCGCGCCTGCTGCTGCTGGACCGGGCGATCACCAGCCTGCTGCCCCCCGATGCGGAGGGTCAGCCGCTGTTCAACCTGGCCCTGCTCGATGGGCAGACCACGGAGGGCCGCAACCTGCGTGCGGTGCTGCGGCATGAGCCGCTGCGCGCCGTGGCGATCGAATGGAAGCCGGTGCTCTCCGATCCCGAGTGGCCGCTGGTGTTCTGCGTTCGCGACATCAGCGCCGATCTCACCAGTGAGGCCATGCGCCAGGAAGTGCTGCGGATCGCCGCCGAACGCCGGCAGCTGGAGAAGAAGGTGCTCGCCTGCGCGGTCACGGGCCTGCCGAACAGGCTTGCGCTCGAGCAGCGTCTCGCTCTGGCCTTCGGCCAGCTGCGCGAGTATCCCGGCCTGCTCACCCTGCTGTTCTGTGATCTCAACGGCTTCAAGCAGGTGAATGACGAGCACGGCCATGCCGCCGGTGATGCCCTGCTGGTGGCCATCGGAGAGCGCCTGCAGAGCTGCCTGCGCGCCAGTGATCTGGTCAGCCGGCTCGGGGGCGACGAGTTCGTGGTGCTCAGTCAGGGACCTGCCAGTCCCCAGGAGGCGATGACCCTGGCCCTGCGGTTGCTGGAGGAGGTGGGCCGTCCCTGGCGCCTGGAGGACCGCATCCTGCATCCCGCCATGAGCGTGGGGATCGCGATGACCGACGATCCCGATCTGGGCGGGGCCGAACTGATCCGGCGCGCCGATGTGGCCATGTACGAGGCCAAGGGTGGTGGCGGCCTGCCGGTGGCTCTGCACGACAGCAGCCTCGACCTGCGCAGCCGTTCGCGCGAGCATCTCGCCACCTGGCTGCAACGCACCCTGGCCGACGAGAGCCCCGAACGCGAGGGCCTGACGCTGCATTTCCGGCCGATCATCGACCTGGGCGATGGCAGCCTCCACGGTCTCGAAGCGATCCTGGCCCTGGAGCCTCCCGGGGGCGCTCTCCAGCGCGGGGCCGAGGCCCTGGCGGTGGTGCAGCGTCTCGGGCTGGCGGTGTCGCTGGGGCGTTGGTCCCGGACCATGGCCCTGGCACGCCTGCAACAGGGGCCCGCTGCAGCCGGGACCAGTGCGGTGGCGTTCCAGGTCAGTCCCGGCGAACTGAAGGAAGGCGGCTTGAGCGCCGAGCTGGAGCGCCAGGCCAACCGCGTCGGGCTGAATCCGGCCCGCATCGCCCTGCTGCTGAGCGAGGAGGTGCTGAGCGATCCGCCCGCTGCCGCCCTGATGGAACTGGAGGCCCTGTGGGCGATGGGGGTGCGTCTGGTGCTGGATGGCTTCGGGGCCGGCTCGATTCACCTCGGTGGTCTGGCCCGTCTGCCGCTGGCGATGGTGCGGCTGCACCCCAGCCTCTGCTGCGATCCAGGCGACAACGTGCATCAGCGCCGGTTGCGGCAGGCCGCCCTGCGGCTGGCCCTGGATCTGGATCTCGAGGTGATCGCCGAGGGCATCGAGACCGAGGGGCAGCTCCAGGAGCTCCGCTCCCTGGGCTGCCGCTGGGGACAGGGTCCCCGCTTCGGGCCGCCGCTGCCCTGAGGGGTGCTGCAGCGGCCGGAGCCAGGCGGCGGGTCCTGCCGATCCAGCCGTCGAGCCATCGGGGTCGCCCTGCCGGGTCGTCATCCTCCCGGCGCTCCGGGGCTGGTCGCCCACGCCGCAGGCACCAGGTCTGCTGGCGGTGCAATCGGCGGACCCTTGTCTTCAGTGCCCTGGTCCCGGCGACTGGCTCAGCGGTAGTCGCGCCGGCTGGGCTGAACGGCGCTGAAGGTCAGCGGTTCGGCGTGCCGCAGTGGCTCGCCCACCGGCCGGTGCTCCCAGGCGGCGATGTGGGCGAAGCGGGTGTCGTCGCGCAGGGCTTCGCCTTCCGGTGTCTGGTGTTCCTCGCGGAAGTGGGCACCGCAGGATTCCTCACGGGCCAGGGCGTCGCGCAGCATCAGCGCGGACAGCCCGAAGAAGTCCTCCAGCCGCAGGGCCTTCTCCAGCTCGGCATCGATCGCACCGCCCGCGTCGGGCAGGGCCAGCTCCGAGCGGAATGCGGCCTCCAGATCGGCCACCGTCTCCAGCGCCTGCTCCAGGCCGGCGCGATGGCGGCTGATGCCGCAGGCGTCGATCATCACCAGTCCCAGGGCCCGGTGGAATGCGTCCGCCGGCCGTCTCCCACCGATGGATCGCAGCGCAGAGATGCGGGCCGCCGCACGCGAAAGGGCCTCGCGGCAGGCGGGATGGTCCTCGCTCATGGTCCCGGCCGGTTGGCCAGCCAGCCAGGCCGGCACCGTGGCCGGGGCGATGAAGGTGCCGTCGGCCAGGCCCTGCATCAGGGCGCTGGCGCCGAGGCGGTTGGCGCCGTGCTCGGAGAAGTTGGCCTCGCCGAGCACGAACAGGCCCGGCACGCTGCTCATCAGCTGGTAGTCCACCCACAGGCCGCCCATCGTGTAGTGGGGCGCCGGGTAGATGCGCATCGGCGTGCGGCGCGGGTCCTCACCGCTGATCCGCTCGTACATGGCCAGCAGGTTGCCGTAGCGGGCCTCGATCGCCGCCAGCCCCTCGCGGGCGATCGCGTCGCTCAGATCGAGATACACCGCCCGTCCATCGGCCCCCACGCCGTGGCCCTGCAGGCACAGTTCGCGGGCCCGGCGCGAGGCCACATCGCGGGGGACCATGTTGGCGTAGCTGGGATAGAGACGCTCCAGGAAGTAGTCGCGCTCTTCGGCTGGAATCGCCGCGGCGTGCCGCTGATCCCCCGCCCGCGCCGGCAGCCAGAGGCGGCCGTCGTTGCGCAGGCTCTCGCTCATCAGCGTCAGCTTGCTCTGCCCCACATCGCCGGCTGGGATGCAGGTGGGATGGATCTGGGTGAAGCAGGGATTGGCGAACAGGGCGCCGCGGCGGTGGGCGCTCCAGATCGCCGAGACGCTGCTGCGGCGGGCGTTGGTGGAGAGGAAATAGACGTTGGAATAGCCGCCGCTGGCCAGCAGCACGGCGTCGGCGGTGTGGGCCTCGAGCCGGCCGCTGAGCTGGTGGCGGCAGACGATGCCGCGGGCGACGCCATCCACCGTGATCAGCTCGAGCATGTCGCGGCGCGGCAGCAGCTCAACCCGGCCCGCCTGCACCTGCCGCATCAGCGCCTGATAGGCGCCGTAGAGCAGTTGCTGGCCGGTCTGGCCGCGGGCGTAGTAAGTGCGGCTCACCTGCGAGCCGCCGAAGCTGCGCGTGGCCAGGGTGCCGCCGTACTCGCGGGCGAAGGGCACGCCCTGGGCGACGCAGTGGTCGATGATCGACGTGCTGATCTCCGCCAGCCGGTGGCAGCCCGCCTCGCGGGCACGGAAATCGCCGCCCTTGACGGTGTCGCGGAACAGACGCGCCACGCTGTCGCCGTCGTTGGCGTCGTTGCGGGCGGCATTGATGCCCCCCTGGGCGGCCACGGAGTGCGCCCGCCTGGGGCTGTCGTGGTTGATCACCACCCGCACCCGGTAGCCCTGCTCGGCAAGGCTGGCGGCGGCGGAGGCTCCTGCCAGGCCGCTGCCCACCACCAGGATCTGGAAGCGGCGGCGGTTGGCCGGCGCGATCAGCGGCAGGCTGTCGCGGCAGTTCTGCCAGGCGGTCGGCAGGGGACCGGCCGGCAGGCGCGGATCGCAGGGGAACGGGGCCTGGCTGCTCATCGGGCGGAGGCGGTGAAGACCAGGGCGAAGGGCAGCAGGGCGAAGCCGCCCCCCAGCAGCAGGGCCAGGCCGCGGCCCAGCAGGCGGATGCGCGGCCCGTTGCCCGCTTCAAGCCAGCCCAGGCTGCGGTGGGCGCTTTCGACCCCGTGCAGCAGATGCAGGGCCAGCGCCACGCCGGCCAGGCCGTAGAGCATCAGGGCCAGGGGGGAGGACAGGGCCTGCTCCAGCGCCGCAAGTTCCGCCCCGGCCGGTGGCCGCGACCAGCGCAGCTGGCCGAGATGCACCGCCAGGAACAGCAACAGCACGCCGCCGCTGAACGGCAGCCAGCGGCCTGAGGCCGCCGCCAGGCCTTCCAGGCCGCTGCCGCGGCGGCTGCGCCTCGGTGCGGCTGTGCTTCCCGTCCGGGCGCGGTTCTGGAACCAGCGGCCCAGGGCCAGCAGCGGATGGGCCAACAGGGCCAGGGCCAGGGCCACCTCCAGCGCCGGCAGCCAGAGGCGGCCGTGCAGCCAGGTGGAGAACGCCTCGAAGCGCATCGGTGCGAGCAGGGCGAGGGAGACACCTCCCAGGTGCAGCACCAGAAAGAGCACCAGTGTCAGGCCGCTGCCGGCCAGCACCACGGTCCGGCTCAGGGATGTCATCGCAGCCCACCTCACGGCTCCCCTCGCACCATGCTCCCCCATGCCGGCGTCGGTTTCAGTCGGGTCGCCGGGCATGGGAGGCCAGCAGACGGGCACAGTCCTCCACCTCCAGCGGGCGGGAGAAGAAGTAGCCCTGATAGCCGTCGCAGCCCATCTCCTGCAGCACGCCCAGCTGCTCCGAGGTCTCCACCCCCTCCACCAGGGTCTGCAGGCCGAGTTCGCGGGCCATGGTCAGAGCGGCGCGCACGATCAGGCGGGCGGAATCGCTGCTGAGCAGGTTGGCGGTGAAGTTCTGATCGATCTTGAGCTTGTGGATCGGCAGCCTGTGCAGCGATTCCAGGGAGGAATAGCCGGTGCCGAAGTCATCGATCGCCAGCGTCACCCCCAGGCTCGCCAGCCGATCGATCTCCTCGCTCACGCCCGTGATCGGCAGGATGCCGGATTCGGTGATCTCCAGCTCCAGCAACCGGGGCTCCAGACCGTGGCGCTCCAGGGCCGTGGCGACGATGACGCTCATCGGCGTCGGTGCCGACAGCAGCTGACGGGGTGAGACGTTGACCGCCACCGGCGGCGGCTCCAGGCCGGCCCGCTGCCAGCGGCGCTGCTGGGCGCAGGCCTCCTCCAGGGCCCACTGCCCCAGGGCCTGAATCATGCCGGTACGCTCCGCCAGGGGGATGAAGGTGCCCGGGCTCACCTCCCCCCGCTCGCCGTCACGCCAGCGGGCCAGGGCCTCGGTGCCGATCAGCCGGCCGCTCGGATCCATCTGAGGTTGGTACACCAGGCGCAGCCGCCCCTCCTCCAGCGACTGCCTTAGCCGCCCCTCCAGGCCGAGCTCGCAGCGCAGGGTTTCGGTGAAGGAGGGCTCATAGAACAGCACCAGTCCCCGGCCGCTGTCATGGGCGTGGCCGAGGGCGGTGGCGGCCTGGCGCAGCAGGGTGTCGGCGTCCTCGCCATGGTCGGGATAGAGGCTGATCCCGGCGCAGAAGCCCATGCCCAGGCCCTCTCCTGCGGGAAGGGGCACGCCGCAGGCGAGCGCGCGCTGCAGCCCGGCCACCATCGCCCAGGCTTCCGCTTCGTTGAGGCCGGGGCGGATCAGCACGAACTCATCGCCGCCCATCCGCGCCAGCCAGTCGCCGGGCCGGGACCAGCCCTGCAGCTGATCGGCCACGGCGCAGAGCAGGCGGTCGCCGCTGCTGCGCCCGTGGCTGTGGTTCACCCGCCGGAATCCGTCGAGATCGAGCCACAGCAGGGCCAGGGGCATCCCGGGCCGCTGCCTGATCTGATCCCGGATGAATCGCCGTGTGCTCCGCTCATTGCCGAGCCCGGTGAGTGGATCGCTGAGGGCCAGTCGCTCCAGCTCCTGCCGGGCCGCGTTCAGCTCGCTCACATCGCGGGCCAGCAGCAGGCTTCCCTCCGCCGGCCGGCCCTCCTCCCGGCGCGGGATGAACTCCATATCCAGAAAGTGCCGGCCGCCGTCGGCGGCGCCCAGGCTCAACCGGATGTGGCGGCCCTTGCCGGCCAGAAGGGCGCCGCTGAGCTGGTCCCAGCTGGCGCGGTCCTGGGGCATCACGAACCGCGCCAGCGGCATCCCGACCAGGGAGTCGGTGCACTGACCGAGGATCCGCTCCAGGGCGGGGTTGGCGTAGAGGATCCTCAGCTCCGGGTCGAGCAGGGCCAGGCCATCGCTCTGCAGCTCCACCAGTTGGCGGAAGCGGGCCTCGCTGCGGCTCAGCTGCTCGATCAGAGCGCCCTGCTCCTGCAGCAGCGCCTGGCTCGTCTGCAGCTGACGCTCCGGGTGTCGTGTGTCCGGGCTCTCCTGGGGGCCGGGATCGTCAGCGACAGTCATCACCCTCGGGGCGTTCACGCATGGCGCGGTGGTCTCGGATCCAGGGGGTGCAGGCACGCACAACCGCATGGGGCCCGTCGCCGGTTCGGTCAGGACGCAGGGACGGGATGTGTGGAGTGCATAGCTGGCCCTGGATGCTAGTCACATCGCCGCGGTTGAACAGCGATTCCCCTGGGGGCGCGGCCGGGCTGGACCGGCGGCCACGGTGGCCCCGGCCTGCATGGGATGGTGTGCAGGCCCGCCCCGGCCGCCATGCGTCCCGCCCGCCCGTCGACGCTGTTCTGTGCCTTCCTCACCCTGCTCAATGACCGGCTGGGGGAGTCGTTGATCTTTCCATTGCTGCCCTTCCTGCTGGCGGGCTTCACCGGCGACGGGCGCACCCTGGGCCTGCTCACGGGCAGCTATGCGGTGGCCCAGTTCCTGGCCACGCCCCTGATCGGGGCCCTCAGCGACCGCTACGGCCGCAAGCCGGTGATCGCCGTGTGCGTGGCCGGCTCGGTGCTCAGCCTCAGCCTCTTCAGCGCCACCATCGCCTTCCCCTGGGCGGATGCCTGGCCCGCGGCGGCTGCCGCCGGAGTCCCGCTGGCGCTGCTGTTCACCGCCCGCCTCATCGATGGCCTCAGCGGCGGCACCGCCGCCACGGCCGCGGCGGTGCTCGCTGACATCTCCACCCCGGAGAACCGGGCCAGGGCCTTCGGCCTGATCGGCGTCGCCTTCGGGCTCGGCTTCATCCTCGGCCCTGCCCTCGGAGGAGTGCTCGGCCAGGTGAATGTCAACCTGCCGCTGCTGGTGGCGGTGGGCATCGCCGCCCTGAACCTGGTGCTGGTGCTGCTGCTGCTGCCCGAGACCCACCCGGTCGAGGCCCGTATCGCCCTGCCCCGCAAACGGGAGCTGCAGCCGTTCACCCAGCTGTCGCGGGTGTTCCGCAACCCGCAGGTGCGGCGGCTGTGCGGCGCCTTCCTTTTGTTCTTTCTGGCGTTCAACGGCTTCACCGGGGTGCTGGTGCTGTATTTCAAGCAGGCGTTCGGCTGGGGACCGGGGCTGGCGGGAGCCGCCTTTCTGATCGTGGGTGTGGTGGCCACCGTCGTGCAGGGCGGTCTGATCGGTCCGCTCGTGAAGCGCTTCGGCGAATGGCGGCTGACGCTGGCGGGCCTGGGCTTCGTGATCAGTGGCTGCGTGCTGGTGCCCCTGGCATCGCGGGATCTGGCCAGACCTATGGTGTTCACCGCCGTGGCCCTCCTGGCGCTGGGCACCGGCCTGGTCACCCCCTGTCTGCGGTCACTGGTGTCGCGGCGGCTCGATGATTCGGGCCAGGGCGCGGCACTGGGCAGCCTGCAGGGTCTGCAGAGCCTGGGCAGTTTCCTCGGTCCGCCGCTGGCGGGCCTGGCCTACGAAACCCTGGGCCGCACCAGCCCCTTCTGGCTGGGGGTCGGCCTGTTGCTCCTGGTGGCCTCGCTGGTGGCCGGCGGCACGGCCCGTCGGCCGGGTGCGATGGCGGCCTCGTGATGGCGTGCCGGCGACACGGAGCGGGCGTCTGACATTGCTACGTTCGAGCTTCGCCGCCGGGGTCCCGACCGATGAGCCAGCCGATCGTTGCCCCCGAGCTCTATATCAACCGCGAGCTGAGCTGGATCGAGTTCAACCGACGTGTGCTGGCCCAGGCGCTCGATGAACACACCCCCTTGCTGGAGCAGGCGAAGTTCAGCGCCATCTTCAGCAACAACCTCGATGAGTTCTTCATGGTGCGGGTGGCGTCGCTCAAGTCGCAGCTGGAGGCGGGCCTCAGCACCCTGAGCGATGACGGACTGACACCCCTGCAGCAGCTGGAGGCGATCCAGGAGCGCCTGCGTCCCTTGCTCGAACTGCAGCAGCAGCACTATCGCCATTCCCTCAAGGGTCAGTTGGCGGAATATGGCGTGCATCTGCTCGACTACCAGCAGCTCAATCCCGGTCAGAAGCAATGGGTGGATGACTATTTCCGCCGATCCGTCTTCCCGGTGCTGACGCCGCTCGCCGTCGATCCGGCCCACCCGTTCCCGTTCGTCAGCAACCTCAGCCTCAATGTGGCCGCCCTGGTCCGCGATCCCGACAGCGGCCGCCAGCAGTTCGCGCGGGTGAAGGTGCCGCAGAAGATCCTGCCCCGCTTCGTGCCGATGCCGGTGGAGCTGCATCAGTGCGGTCCGCGGCCCGTGTACGCGGCGGTGCCGTTGGAGCAGGTGGTTGCCTTCAATCTGCAGCCCCTGTTTCCCGGCATGGTGATCGAGGGGCATTACTTCTTCCGGGTCACCCGTGATGCCGACCTGGAGCTGCGCGATCTCGAGGCCGATGACCTGATGGAGGCCCTGCAGGAGGGGCTGCGCAAGCGGCGCATGGGCGGTGAGGTGGTGCGGCTGGAGGTGGCCGACGAGATGCCCGAGGCCGTGGTGCACCAGCTGATGGATGGCCTTGAAGTCGAGCCGGAAGACCTCTACCGGATCAATGGCCCCCTGGGCCTGGATGATCTGATGAGCCTGCTGGCGATCCCGCTGCCATCACTCAAGGACAAGCCCTTCAAGGGCCGCACCCATCCGGCCCTGGCCCGCACTCAGAAGAGTCAGCTGGAGGATGGCTCGATCAAGCAGGAGGAATTCGAGAGCATCTTCCGGGTGATCCGCCACGGTGATGTGCTGCTGCATCACCCCTATGACCTCTTTTCAACCTCGGTGGAGGAGTTCCTCAGCCAGGCCGCCGACGATCCCAGTGTGCTCGCGATCAAGATGACGCTCTATCGCGTCTCCAAGGATTCAGCGGTGATCGCCTCCCTGATCCGGGCTGCCGAGAACGGCAAGCAGGTGATGGCCCTGGTCGAGCTCAAGGCCCGCTTCGATGAGGACAACAACATCCAGTGGGCGCGCCAGCTGGAGCGATCGGGTGTGCATGTGGTGTATGGGGTGATCGGCCTCAAGACCCATACCAAGGTGCTGCTGGTGGTGCGGCGCGAAAAGCAGGAGTTGCGCAGCTACATGCACATCGGCACCGGTAACTACAACTCCAAGACCTCCAGCCTGTACACCGATCTCGGCCTGCTCAGCTCCGACCCCCAGATCGGCCAGGATCTGGTTGAACTGTTCAACTACCTCACCGGCTTCTCCAAGCAGCAGAGCTTCCGCAAGCTGCTGGTGGCTCCCGTTACCCTTCGGCGTGGTGTCGAGGAGCGCATCCGTCGCGAGATCGAGCATGCCCGTGCCGGACGGGGTGGCCACATCCGGGCCAAGATGAACTCACTCGTCGATCCGGCCATCATTGCCCTGCTGTACGAGGCATCGCAGGCGGGGGTGCGGATCGAACTGGTGATCCGCGGGATGTGCTGCCTCAGGCCGGGATTGGAAGGCATCAGCGACAACATTTCGGTCAGCAGCATCATCGGCCGCTATCTGGAGCACTCGCGACTCTTTCACTTCGCCAATGGTGGTTCGTCGGAAGTGTTCATCGGCAGCGCCGACTGGATGCCCCGCAATCTCGACCGGCGGGTGGAGGCCCTGGTGCCGATTGAGGACCCTGCCCTCAAGCAGCAGCTGGAACAGTTGCTGGAGCTCTACCTCCAGGACACGGGGGCCTGGCATATGCAAGGCGATGGTCAGTTCACTCAGCGCCAGCCGGAGGGTGAGCAACAGCTGGTGCAGGCCTCGTTGATGCAGCGTTGGCGCGGCAGACTGCGCGGCGCCTGATTCCTGGGCGTTCGGTAGCCACCATTACTCCTGGTGGAGTGAACGGTGACAGCGGGCTGGTTCGTACAGGAAATCTTCCATTTTTTGCATACCACCCCCTGCTCGTGGTGCTACATTCCGGCCAAATTCAACCGGAGGCCTGGGGTGATGGGGACACCTCTGCATTCCGCTCCCGGCGAACAGGGCCTTCCCGGTTCCGCAGTTGGGAGCTGCAGATCATCTGAATCTATGCGACCCCGTGTCGCGCACCAGTCCTTGCCGTCTCTTCCGGAGCTGGGAGCCGCCCTGCAGGCTGTGGAGGCGCCACCCGCCGAGCCACCTGCCACGCGCTCCGTGCCCGTCAGGGCGGCGTCCAAGGCCGCCGCCCGCTCGTCCCAGCGCGGCACCACCCGCCTCAGTGTCGATTCCATCGGCTGGTATCTGAGCAGCATCGGCCGGGTGCCCCTGCTCACCCCTGCCGAGGAGATCGAGCTGGCGCATCACGTGCAGGCCGCCAAACGCCTGCAGCAGGAGCACAGCGGTCCCCTCAGCCCCAAGCAGAAGCGTCAGTTGCGCATGGGCCAGAAGGCCCGCGACCGGATGATGGCCGCCAACCTGCGGCTGGTGGTGAGTGTGGCCAAGAAGTATCAGAATCAGGGCCTCGAGCTTCTGGATCTGGTACAGGAGGGTGCCATCGGTCTGGAGCGTGCCGTCGACAAGTTCGACCCGGCCATGGGTTACAAATTCTCCACCTATGCCTATTGGTGGATCCGCCAGGGGATGACGCGGGCGATCGACAACAGCGCCCGCACCATCCGCCTTCCGATTCACATCAGCGAGAAGCTCTCCAAGATGCGGCGCATCTCAAGGGAGCTCTCCCATCGCCTCGGCCGCCAGCCCAACCGCCTCGAGCTCGCCCATGCGATGGGCACCACACCCGAGGAGCTGGAGGAACTGCTGACCCAGAGTGCGCCCTGTGCCTCCCTCGATGCCCATGCACGCGGTGAGGAGGATCGCAGCACCCTCGGGGAGCTGATCGCCGACCCGGCCAGCGGTGAGCACTTCGACTCGATGGATCGCCATCTGCAGAAGGAGCACCTCGGCACCTGGCTCTCCCAGCTGAACGATCGCGAACAGAAGATTCTCAAGCTGCGCTTCGGTCTCGAGGGCAGTGAACCGCTGACCCTCGCCGAGATCGGTCGCCAGATCAACGTCTCGCGCGAACGGGTGCGGCAGCTGGAGGCCAAGGCGATCATGAAGCTGCGGCTGATGAGCAACCGCCAGCAGGCCGCCTGAACCTCCCGGCGATGGGCATGCTGCTGATCCAGCCGGGCTGGTTGCGGCAGGCCCTCGGCATCGGGGTTGTCGCGCTCTGGCTCGCCTTGCTGGCCTTTGCGGCCCTGGCGATCCGCCAGCGCTGGAACGCCCATGGCGAGTGGAGCCGCAAGGTGGTGCACATCGGCGGTGGGGCGGTGGTGCCCCTGGCCTGGCTGTTCGGCATTGAGCGCTGGCTGGCGGTCCCCGCCGCCGCCACCATCACCCTGCTGGCCTGGCTCAACCACCGCCGGCGGCTGCTGCCCGCCATTGAGGACGTGGGGCGCTCCAGTTACGGCACGGTTGCCTACGGGGCTTCAATCACCTTGTTGCTGCTGCTGTTCTGGCCCTGGCGTCCGGATGCGGTCTGCGCCGGAGTGCTGGTGATGGCTTTCGGGGACGGCCTGGCGGGGCTGCTCGGTCCGCGCCTGCCGTCGCCCAGCTGGCGGGTGCTGGGCGAGCGGCGTTCGCTGCTGGGCACCGCCACCATGGGCTTCGTCAGCCTGGCGGTGCTTCTGACCGTGGCGGTATGGGCGCCCTCCGCGCCCGGTTGGCCGGCGCTTGTGCTGCTGGCCCTGATCGCCACCGCTCTGGAGCAGATTGCGTTTCAGGGCCTCGACAATCTCACGGTGCCGCTGGCGGTGGCCCTGCTCTGGGCGCTGATCAGCGGCAGCTGACGCCGGTTCAGGCCTGCAGCAGCGTCTCGCAGCGCTGGCGCCAGTCGTGGCGGCTGCCGAGTGCCGCCACCAGCAGTCGGTCGGCGGGCTCCAGTCGCAGACGCTGCTGCCACTGGCGGATCAGATCAGCCCGCTCCATCCAGGCGTCGAGCACGGTCCGCTGAATCTGATCGCTGTCCCACTGGCGCGTACGCGCCGTGTCGAGCGCCCAGCCGAGCAGGTCATCGAGCTGAAAGGGGCGGAAGCCGGCGAACACCGGTCCGGTTGTGGAGGGGTCGGCGGCACCGCTGCGCTGCTCCAGGTAGAAGAGCTGCAGAGGATCGGAAAAGCCGCAGAACTGCAGTAGGTAAGTCATGCACCAGCCTGCCGGAACGACGACAGGCACACCGTAATGACGGTGCCTGGCAGTGCCGTTCATGACGAACATTCCTTCAGATCCTGTTGATCTGGCACTCGCAATCGCTGAGTGCCAGTGATAGTGATCCGGCATTTTCGATGGCATGCTGCAGATGTTTTGCACCTGCCGCCGCCGTCAGCCCAGGCCGCCCACCAGCGGCCACCAGCCGCTGGCCAGCACCTGATCCTCCGGTGTCAGTCCGGCGTTGCGGCGCAGCTCGGCCGCCTGGCTGTCCAGCAGCGAGCCGTGCAGGGCGTCGCCCATCGCCTGTCGCAACAGGCTGCTGGCCGCGAAGGCCGCTGAGGCCTCGGCCAGATCGACGGGCAGGCGGGATGCCGTGCCAGCGGGCAGGCCTGCCGGGTCACCGCTCACCGGAGGCGGCAGCACGGGGCAGCCCCCCAGCGAGCCCGGCCGCTGCAGACCCGTCTGAACCACGGCCTGCACTCCACCCAGCAGCAGATAGGGATTGGCTCCCAGATCACTCACCTTCAGCTCGAGGTGCGCGGCGCTGCCATCGGCGGCGGTGGGGATCAGACGCAGGGCTGCTTCGCGGTTCTCGATGCCCCACACCTGAAAGGGCGCTGCCCAGGCGCTGGGGGCCAGCCGCAGATAGGACACCACCAGGGGACAGGCCAGGGCCATCAGACCCGGCAGCTCCTCCAGGAGGGTGGCCAGCACCGCCTGGCCGGGAACGGTGAGGCCGCCGGGTCCCTCGCCGCCCTGGAGCAGCGGCACCCCGTCGCGCTGCAGGCTGATGTGCAGATGGCCGCCGTTGCCCACCCGCTCCAGGCTGGGCTTGGGGCTGAAGCTGCAGCGCCAGCCGAAGCGGCGGCTGACGCGCTGGATCACCAGGCGGGCATGCACCAGCCGATCCGCCGCCTCCAGGGCGTTGGCGGGCGCCAGCGACAGCTCGAACTGGGAGGCCCCGTATTCCGGATGGAACTGCAGCCAGGGCAGCTCGGCCGCCTCGATCGCCTCGAGTACCGCCGTGGCGTAGTCGAGGCCCTCCACCAGCCGGTCGGCGCCATAGGGGCCCCCGGGCACGGCAGGCCCTGGGGCGGTGCCGGGCTCCGCCACCAGCCACTCGAGCTCGAAGCCGGCCTGCAGCGTGATCCCCTGCGCCTCCAGCCGCTCCTGCTGGCGGCGGCAGAAGTGGCGCTGATCGGCGCCGTAGGCCGCGCCGTTGCGCTGCCAGCGCTCTCCCGGCGCCCAGGCCCAGCCCAGCGCCGGATCGAGCGGGGCCAGGGCGGCTGCATCGGCCCTGAGGCGCAGGTCGCCATCGGGCACGGCCAGCCGGTGGGCCGGATCGATGCCGCCATCGGCTCCGAACGCATCAGCCACCGGCGAGAAGCCCACGCCGGTGCGCACCGTCTCAGCCAGCTGCGCTACCGGCACTGCCTTCACCAGCGGCGCACCGGCGTGATTCACCCAGGTGACCGCCAGCCAGCGCAGTCCGCGCTCCGCCAGGGAAGCGGCGAGGGCGTCATGCGGCGAGGTCATGGCGGAGCGAGGCAATTCCGTCATGATTGCCACGTCCTCCCAGGCCCGCATCCCCCTGGACGCTCCGCCCGACTGGCTCCAGCCCGGCGTCATGGCGCTGTTGCTGGTTGATCTCCAGCACGGCACCTGCGGCGACGCCCAGCCCCGGCCTCGTCCTGACTTCGACAGGCGCTTTCGCGCCGTCACCCTGCGGGCGGCGATGCGGGCCCTGGCCCTGGCGCGTGTGGCGGGGCTGGAGGTGATCCATACCGTGATCGCCGATCTCACCGCCGACGGCCGCGACCGCAGCCTCGACTACAAGCGCTGCGGCATGGGTTTCCCTCCGGGCAGCCGCGCCAGCGAGGTGATCGAGGAACTGGCACCGCTCTGCGATGAGCTGCTGCTGGCCAAGAGTTCCTCCTCGCCGTTCAGCTCCACAACGCTCGACTATCTGCTGCGCAACATCGGCATCCGCACCCTGGTGGTGATCGGTCTGCTCACCGACCAGTGCATCGACCACACCGTCAAGGACGCCGCCGACCGCGGCTACCGGGTGGTGTGCCTCACCGATGCGTGCCAGGCCGAGACGCCCGAGCGCCACGCGCAGGCCCTGGTCTGCTTTCAGGGGTATGCCGAGCTGTGGACCGTGGCGATGCTGGAGGCGGCGTTGCAGGGCGACAGCCGTTTCTGATCCAGTTCCTCAGTGGAGCCGGTTCCCAGGGCCTTTGCTCCCAGGGCCGGCGCGGGCTGGGACCCGGCGGGGCCTGGTCGTGGGTGGGGCGACTCCTCAGGCCGCCACCAGCCGCCGCTCGCGCACCTCGCGGACGGCCGCCGCCAGCTCCTCCAGGAGTTCCAGGGTGCTGGGCAGGTCGATGCAGGCGTCGGTGATGCTCTGGCCGTAGGTGAGCTGGCCGGGATCCAGCTGGGACAGGTCGTTGGGGATCTTCTGGTTGCCGGCCACCAGGTGGCTTTCCAGCATCACGCCCATCAGATGGGTGGAGCCGCCGCGCAGCTGCTCGGCCACCGAGCGCAGCACCTCGCCCTGGCGGCGGTAGTCCTTGTTGGAGTTGCCGTGGCTGCAGTCCACCATCAGGCGGGCGGGGAGCCCATCGGCGGCCAGGCGCCCGGCGGCCTCCTCCACGGCTTCGCGGTGGAAGTTGGTGCCGCCCTTGCCGCCCCGCAGCACCAGGTGACCGTCGGGGTTGCCGGTGGTGCTCACGATCGCCGCCTGCCCTTCCTGGCTGATGCCCAGGAAATGGTGGGGCCGGGCAGCGGCCTCCATGGCGTTGATCGCGGTGGTGACGCTGCCGTCGGTGCCGTTCTTGAAGCCGATCGGCATCGACAGGCCCGAGGCCATCTCGCGGTGCGTCTGGCTTTCGGTGGTGCGGGCGCCGATCGCGGTCCAGCTGATCAGGTCGGCGATGTACTGGGGCACCACCGGATCGAGCAGCTCGGTGGCCGCCGGCAGACCCATCTCGGCCAGATGCAGCAGCAGGGCGCGGGCCCTGCGCAGGCCGGTGTTGATGTCGTAGCTGCCGTCGAGGTGGGGATCGTTGATCATTCCCTTCCAGCCCACGGTGGTGCGCGGCTTCTCGAAGTACACGCGCATCACCACCTCCAGGTCCTCGTGGTGGCGGCGCTGGGCCTCGGCGATGCCGGTGGCGTACTCGCGGGCGGCCTCGACGTCGTGCACCGAGCATGGGCCGACGATCACCAGCAGCCGCTGGTCGCCGGCGTGAAGGATCGCCTTGATCCGCTCGCGAGCCAGCTGCACGGTGCGCGACGCGCGTTCACTGATCGGCAGCTCGCGGTGCAGCAGGGCCGGCGGCACCAGCGGCCGCGTTTCCACCACGTGCAGATCGGAGGTGGGAAACATGGCGAGGGCCCAGCTTCAAGGTTGACAGGTCAGCCTATGCGGCTGTTTGCCCGGATGGAGAGGACGGCAGGGTTTTGCCACGACCCGCTGCTTTCGCTGGCCGTGGCGTCGCCTAAACCCGCCCCACGGTCAGGCGCGATCCGGCGAGAGGTTCGGCATCGGTTCGGGTTTGGAGGCCCCCTGCGTGCCAGTTACCACCGCCGCTGCCGCCATGCTTCACCGTGGCCTTCCGGCACCTCTGCCGCACCGCCGGCTGAAAGCGACGCTGTGACGGACGCATGGGACGGGTGGTGGCACAGGTGAAGTGGCACCTGAGCAGACTGCAGCCGTGGCTCCTAGCTTGAACCGAGCCTGGGATGGGCAGGCCGTGTTCACGGTCCTGGCAGCCCTGTTGCTGGCGCTGATCACCTTCTTCACCAGTTACGACCATGTCGACCTCCCTGGAGTCGGTGCCGTTGAAGTACCGCAGCAGCTCGGATTACCTTGCCTCGTTGCCGCCGTGGCGGCGGCTGCTGGCGAGGCTCAACTGGCATCCCGTACGCGAGATCGAGATCGAAACCTGGCGGGTGAGGATCGAGAAAGAGCGGCTGAGGAGAGAGTCCGAGCAGATCAGGAACGAGACCGAGCAGATCAGGAAAGAAGCCGAGCAGATCAGGAAAGAAGCCGAGCAGATCAAGAACGAGACCGAGCAGATGAGGACAGAAAACGAGCGGCTGCGGCAAGAGAGGCTCAGATGGAAGCAGCTCGACGCGCAGATCGAGGCACTGTTCTGCTCGGACGCGTCCTGCTCGATCCCAGCGACACCCATCGACGACGGCTCGACGCCTTCCTGACCCTGCTTGAGAGCGAGCCGCCGTCCTGAACGGGTTTCGGCAGAGCCGTGGCCCGTCGCGCTGGGCTGCGGCGCTCCGCGCTTGTAGCGCCGTTGCTGCCCCGGCAGCTCACCTCGCCGTGCAGCCTCGAGGCTCGGCCTCAGGCGCCCTCACCGGCTGTCCCGTCGCGGTTGCCACCAAAGCGAGGACCGGCCGGAGCGGACAATGGCTCCCAATCGAGTCCCACGCGTCGACCCATGACGACAGCCCCCATGCCCCCCGCCGAGCTTCTGCCCACCTACAGGGCCGCCGCCGCCGACCGGGAGGCTCAGGGGGTGCCGCCGCTGCCGCTCACGGCTGTTCAGGCCGGTGCATTGACCGAGCTGCTCGCCTCCCCTCCGGCCGGCGAGGAGGCCGTCCTGCTGCATCTCCTCAGCGAGCGGATTCCGCCCGGGGTGGATGAGGCGGCCTACGTGAAGGCCAGCTGGTTGAGCGCCGTGGCTCAGGGTTCGGCCGCCAGCCCCCTGGTGAGCCCGGTGGAGGCGGTGCGTCTGCTGGCCACGATGCTCGGTGGATACAACGTCGGCGCCCTGATCGAGCTGCTTTCCAGCCCGGAGGCTGCCATCGCCGAGGCCGCGGCTGAAGGGCTGAGCAAGACCCTGCTCGTCTACGACGCCTACAACGACGTGCTCGAGCTGGCGGAGAGCAACCCCTACGCCAGACGGGTGATCGACAGCTGGGCCGCCGCCGAGTGGTTCACCGCCAGAGCGGAGCTGCCCGCCGAGATCACCGTCACGGTGTTCAAGGTGGACGGCGAGACCAACACCGACGACCTCTCGCCGGCAACCCACGCCACCACACGCCCCGATATTCCGCTGCACGCTCAGGCGATGCTGGAGACGCGGATGCCCGGTGGTCTGGAGACGATCGCCGCGCTCAAGGCCAAGGGCCATCCTGTGGCCTACGTGGGAGATGTGGTGGGCACCGGCAGCTCTCGCAAATCGGCGATCAATTCGGTGCTGTGGCACACCGGCAGCGATATTCCCCATGTGCCAAACAAGCGCAGTGGCGGTGTGATTCTTGGTGGCAAGATCGCGCCGATCTTCTTCAATACCGCCGAGGATTCCGGTGCTCTGCCGATCGAGTGTGACGTCACGGCGCTGAACACGGGCGATGTGATCACGATCCGCCCCACTGCCGGCACGATCGAGCGCGCTGCCGGTGAGCCCGACGCCGGCACAATCGTGGCCCGCTTCGAGCTCAAGCCCAGCACCATCGCCGATGAGGTGCGCGCCGGCGGCCGCATCCCGCTACTGATCGGCCGCTCGCTCACCGACAAGGTGCGCGCCCAGCTCGGTCTGCCCGCCAGCGATCTGTTCATCCGTCCCAGCGCCCCCGCCGACACGGGCAAGGGCTTCACGCTGGCCCAGAAGATGGTGGGCAAGGCCTGCGGGCTGGCTGGCGTCCGCCCCGGAACCAGCTGCGAGCCCCTGATGACCACCGTCGGCAGCCAGGACACCACCGGGCCGATGACCCGCGATGAGATGAAGGAGCTGGCCTGCCTGGGGTTCAGTGCCGATCTGGTGATGCAGAGCTTCTGCCACACCGCCGCCTATCCCAAGCCCGTCGACCTGAAGACCCACGCCGAGCTGCCCGATTTCATGGCCTCCCGTGGCGGCGTGGCCCTGCGCCCCGGCGACGGCATCATCCACAGCTGGCTGAACCGGATGCTGCTGCCCGACACCGTGGGCACCGGCGGCGACAGCCATACCCGCTTCCCGCTTGGCATCAGCTTCCCGGCCGGCTCGGGTCTGGTGGCCTTCGCCGCCGCCATCGGCGCCATGCCGCTCGACATGCCCGAGTCGGTGCTGGTGAAGTTCACCGGCTCGCTGCAGCCGGGCGTGACGCTGCGCGATGTGGTCAATGCGATTCCCTATGTGGCGATCCAGCAGGGCCTGCTGACGGTGGCCAAGGAGGGCAAGAAGAATGTGTTCAACGGCCGCATCATGGAGATCGAGGGCCTTCCCGATCTCAAGCTGGAGCAGGCCTTCGAGCTCACCGATGCCACCGCCGAGCGCAGCTGCGCCGGCAGCACGATCAAGCTCAGCGTCGAGACGGTGAGTGAATACCTGCGCAGCAATGTGGCGCTGCTCAAGAACATGATCGCTCGCGGCTACGGCGATGCCCGCACCCTGGCGCGGCGCATCAAGGCGATGGAGGCCTGGCTGGCGAATCCGCAGCTGCTGGAAGCCGACGCCGATGCCGAGTACGCCGCCGTGATTGAGATCGATCTCGATCAGATCACCGAGCCGATCCTGGCCTGCCCCAACGATCCCGACAACGTCAAGACCCTCTCCGAGGTGGCGGGTGATCGCATCGATGAGGTGTTCATCGGTTCCTGCATGACGAACATCGGCCACTACCGCGCCGCCGCGAACGTGCTCAAGGGCCAGGGCGAGAACGCCGCCCGCCTGTGGGTGTGTCCGCCGACCCGGATGGACGAGGAGAAGCTGAAGGAGGAGGGCTACTACAGCATCTTCGAGGCCGCCGGCTCGCGCATGGAGATGCCGGGCTGCTCGCTGTGCATGGGTAACCAGGCCCGCGTCGCAGACAACACCACGGTGTTCTCCACCAGCACCCGCAACTTCAACAACCGCCTCGGCAACGGCGCCCAGGTGTATCTGGGCAGCGCCGAACTGGCGGCGGTGTGCGCTCAGCTCGGCCGCATCCCGTCCAAGGAGGAATACCTGGCCGTCGCCGCTGAGAAGATCGATCCCTATGGTGAGGAGCTCTATCGCTACCTCAACTTCGATCAGATTGCCGGCTTTGAGGACCAGGGGCGGGTGGTGAGCGCCGAGGAGGAGGCGAAGGTGCTGGCGGGGGTGTGAGCCCGGCCTTGATGGAAAGCAAGCGACTCCCGCTTTCTCCACAGGTGTCGAGGGCGAGCCGCAATCTGGAACGGCTCATTGCGCAGCGGTGGCCAGCTGTGTTCATCACTCTGCTGGTCACCTCCCTGGGAGCTGCCGTGACCGGCCTGCTGTTCAAGATGGGGGTCGGCTGGCTGGGGAGCTGGCGGCTGCGGCTGCTCGATCTGGCAAGCCCCTGGTTGGTGCTGCCTCTGCTGGGGGCCACAGGTGGGGCGCTGTCGGGGCTGATGGTGCAGCAGCTGGCTCCAGCGGCTGCCGGCTCCGGGATCCCCCACGTGATGCGCTTCCTGGCTCGTCAACGCGTCCCGATGCACCTGCGGGTGGCTGTGGTGAAACTCCTGGCCGGCATCGTGGCCATCGGCAGTGGCTTCCCATTGGGTCCCGAGGGCCCATCGGTGCAGATGGGCAGCTCGGTGGGTTGGCAGATGGCCCGTTGGTTCAAGGCCCCGCCTTCGTTGATGCGGGTGATCGTGGCTGCCGGCGGGGGTGCAGGGATTGCGGCAGTGTTCAATGCACCGCTCGGAGGCTTCTTCTATGCGATTGAAGAGCTGCTGCGCCAAGCCGGTCCGGTTTTGCTGCTGCTGGTGATGAGCACAACCTTCCTGGGGAGCTTCTGGGCCGATCTGATGGGCCTGGCCGGGATGGGCAGCAAGGCGGCGGGGATCGGGGGTGGCGGCTTCCAGTCGGTGAGCGAATACAACCCCGACCTCACATTCATGCCGTTGGATCTGGCCTATCTGCTGGTTCTGGGGGCGGCTGTGGCGGTCCTCGCCGAGCTCTACAGCCGATATGTCGTCACCATGCAGCGGCTCGGGGGACGCTGGCTCCCTGATCAATTGGTGCTGCGGATGATGTTGGGGGGGCTGTTGATCGGGTTGGTGTATGCCGTCCTGCCAGGCGACTTCCGTAATACCGCTGCCCTGCAGCACGTCATTGCCGATGGACATGTGGAGTTGCATAAGGCGATCGGCATCTTCGCGCTTCTGTTCTTCGGGACAGGCCTGGCTGCGTCCACCGGCGCGCCCGGCGGTCTGTTCGCGCCGATGCTGACCCTGGGCGGATCGGTGGGCCTGGTGGCTGCAGGATGGGCGGAAGTCACCACCGGCCATGCGCCCACCACATTTGTGTTCGCCGGCATGGCAGCCTTCATTGCCGCCTGTGCACGGTCTCCAATCACCGCGGTGTTCCTGGTCTTCGCTCTCACCAAGAACCTGCTGATTCTCAAGCCTCTGCTGGTGAGTGCTGTGGCCAGTACCGTGATGGCCAGCATCCTGCACGAACAGTCGATCTACAAACGACAGCTGCAGGTGTTCACCTCAGGGCGCGACCCGGAACACCCCTGAAAGCCACGCCATCCCAGATCAGGATGACAACCTTGTCCCTCTTGTCCCTTTCCTCCTGCTGCCCTGAACCAGGAAACTCTGCTGTTTGAGCCGGCACAGCCCGGGGTCGGGGCCTTGAGGACGGTGCTGGCCTTCCCGAGCACCTACAGCGTCGGCATCACCAGCCTCGGCTACCAGGTGGTGTGGGCCACCCTCGCCCGGCGCGCCGATGTGGATGTGCGGCGGCTGTTCACCGACCAGGGGGATCCACCTCATCGCCACTGCGATCTGTTCGGCCTGTCGCTGAGCTGGGAGCTGGATGGTCCGGTGCTGCTCGATCTCCTGGAGAGCCAGCGCATTCCGATCTGGGCGCTTGAACGGGGCGACGACGATCCGATCGTGTTCGGCGGTGGGCCGGTGCTCACCGCCAACCCCGAACCGCTGGCGCCCTTCTTTGACGCAGTTCTGCTCGGCGATGGCGAGCTGCTGCTGCCGGCCTTCCTTGACGCTCTCCAGGAGTGCCGCAGCGCCCCGCGCCCTGAGCGATTGCGGCGGCTGGCGCAGGTGCCGGGGGTGTACGTGCCTTCGCTCTATGCCCCCTTCTATGACGGCGAGGGGCGTCTGCTGGCGGTGGAGCCAATCGAAGCCGGCATCCCGGCCACCGTGGCCAAGCAGACCTGGCGCGGCAACACCCTGAGCCATTCCACGGTGATCACGCCGGAGGCGGCCTGGCCGTCCATCCACATGGTCGAGGTGGTGCGCAGCTGTCCGGAGCTGTGCCGCTTCTGTCTGGCCAGCTATCTCACCCTGCCTTTTCGCACGCCTTCCCTTGACGACGGTCTGATCCCGGCGGTGGAGGCGGGCCTTGCCGCCACCCAGCGCCTCGGCCTGCTGGGAGCCTCCGTCACCCAGCACCCGCAGTTTTCCGAGCTGCTGACCTGGCTGGATCAGGATCGTTTCGACGGCACGCGGGTGAGCGTCAGCTCGGTGCGCGCCGCGACGGTGACGCCCCAGCTCGGCCGGATCCTGGCCAAGCGCGGCAGCAGGTCGCTGACCATCGCGATCGAGAGTGGCAGCGAACGCATGCGCGAGGTGGTGAACAAGAAACTCGCCACCGAGGAGATCTTCGCCGCAGCCCGTTATGCGCGGGACGGTGGTCTCACCGGTCTGAAGCTTTACGGCATGGTCGGCCTTCCCAGCGAGGAGGAAGCCGATGTCGAGGCCACGGCCGAGCTGCTGCTCGCTCTCAGGAAGGCCACCCCAGGCCTGCGCCTGTCCCTGGGGGTGAGCACCTTCGTTCCCAAGGCGCACACGCCGTTCCAGTGGGAGGGGGTGCGGCCGGAGGCGGAGAAGCGGCTGAAGCTGCTGGCGAAGCGTCTCAAACCGAAGGGCATCGAGCTGCGTCCCGAGAGCTACGGCTGGAGCGTGATCCAGGCGCTGCTCTCCCGCAGTGACCGCCGTCTGGCGCCCGTGATCGCCGCCGCCCGCGGCCGCCACGAGACCCTGGGTGGCTGGAAGCAGGCCTATCGGGCCGTGCTGGCGGGTGATCAGACGTCGGATCTGGTCAGCCTTGCGGGGGATCTTCCAGGGCCTCCTGCCTGGGACGATGTCATCCATGCCGGCTGGGAGGGCGGGCGCGTGCTCCCCTGGGATCACCTGGAGGGGCCGCTGCCGCGTGACACGCTCCAGCGGCATCGCCGTGAAGCGCTTGGCGTGGCGCAAGCCGGGGACGGGCCGGGGCTCACGCGCGACCCGACTGAAGCGCCGGCCTGAAGGGTCTCATTGTCTCGAAGTCGCCCGGCGCGCCATGCTCCAAATCCTCACTGAAGCGCGCTCGAAGCTGCCCTCAGCCTTAAGGTGAAAGAGAGCCCAAGTCGCGCCCAGTCCGCTCCTCCGGAATGCTGGGCCTGGGAACGCCCCCTCTCCTGAGGTAAAACGCCATGACGACTTTTCTGCTATCGGGATCACCGCCCGGCCGGCGCGGTCGCGGTCTGCAGCGGACCCCGCCCCCCTGAGGCCTGGCCTGATCACGGGGCCTGCTGCTCCTCTTCTTCGGCTTCAGCACACCAGCGACAGTCCTCGCTTCGTGTTTGCCCAGATGAGCGCTTCTCCCCGTCCAGCTGTTTGGCGCATGGCCTCAGGTGTGCTCCTTTCCGATGCCTGAATCGTGCGTGAACGATGCCGCACTGCTTGCCGCATCCCTTGCCAAGCGCTCCTGCTTTCCGTTCTCGGCGGCAGTGAGGCTGCCACTTCTCAGCTCCGGATCCGCTGCAGTTCCCCGGAGTGTCCCCACCCTCTGATTCCTTTCCGACCATGGCGAACATCAACCGGCTCCCATTGGATTCCATCTGGGATGGCCTCGAAGGTGCGGTCCTCACCAGCCGCGGTGACCTCCCGGTCCCGCCCCCAGCCGAAGATCCAACGTCGTTCCGGAACCAGGGCAGCTCTGTGGTTGACGCGACCGCGGCGCTGTTCTCCGTCGGCACCGCTCCGCCCCTTGCCACCGCCTGGCTCTCACGCGACCCCCTGACCCTGGCTCTGTCTGTGGTCACCGGCGTTGCGGATGCCGCCGGCAAGGAGGCCCCGCTCGAGGCGGAGGCGTCGGTCGATCTTGACGCCATCGACAGCCGCATCCACGCCGGTCGCTGCGTCTGCATGGCCTGCAGTGGCGCTGCCCGCTTCCCGCAGGGCCGCACCAGTGCCACGGTGACAGGCGGCTCCACAGGTGGCACCAGCGCCATGCCTGCCGCCAGCCTGCAGACCCTGGCGAACTATCTGACGCGGGATTTCTGGCTGGAAGCCGGAACTTATGCGCGCCGATTCAACCTCACCAGCAGCGGCACCGGTGCCAAGAATGGTGTCATCACCTACAACGTCACGGGCTGGGCGAATGATGGCAATGGCCTCTCCGCCGATCGCCGGGCACTGACCCGCGAGGTGTTCAAGCTGTATTCCGCTGTGACCGGCATCAACTTCCGGGAGGTCACAGGGTCGGGAGGTGATATCCGCTTCACCGACAATGACAGCGGCGCCTACGCCTACATGGCTTCCGGCTGGTATGCGGATAGCACACGCAAGAACGTGACTATCAATTACAGCGTCGTCAATGTCGAGGCTTCCTGGTACGACGGCCGCTCCAATTACAATACCTACACGCCCCAGACCATCTTTCACGAGATCGGGCATGCTCTTGGCCTCGGCCATCAGGGGCAGTACAACTACACGGGTACTCCCCTCAGCTACGCCACGTCGGCCCAGTTTGCCAACGATTCCTGGCAGGCCACGATGATGTCCTACTGGGATCAGGCGGAGAACACCACAACCGGTGCCTCCTTTGCCTGGTTGCAGACGCCGATGGCGGTCGACTGGATTGCTCTGAATGACCTTTACGGCGGCCAGGGCTACAGCACGGACAAGGCCTTCCTGGGCGACACCGTCTACGGCGTCGGAACCAGCATCAGCGCTTCGGTGAGTCAGATCTGGAATCTCTTCAGCAACTACGCCGGGGTCACGGCCTACACCCTGGTCGATGGCGGTGGCTACGACATTCTGGATGTCAGCAATTTCGGCGCCAATCAGCTGATCAATCTCGCCCCGTCTCGGCTGGGCGCCGTGGCCCCTTCTGTGTCCAATATCGGCGGCAAGATCGGCAACCTCACGATCGCCGAAGGAACCATCATCGAAGCCGCCAATGGTGGCAGCGGTAACGACAGCTTCTACGGCAATGATGCTGCCAACACGTTCCGAGGCAATGGGGGCAATGACAGCTTCTACGACAGCCTCGGCTCCGACATCTATTATGGCGATGCCGGCGAAGACTGGCTGTACTTCAGTGAATCGATCGATCTGCTCAGTTATTCTCTCTCCGGTGATTCCCTCCTGTTCTCACGTCGCTCCGGCAGTGCCGATGTCGATCAGGTCTGGAAGGGCTTGGAGAACCTCTCCTTCAATGGTGAGGCTTATACCTATGATCAACTCCTTGACACTGTGTTGGTCGGCCCCCCTCCTCAGCCCGCCGCCACCCTCAGCCTCGCCAATGGTGTGAGCAGCACGGTCAATGAAGGCACCACCGTCTCGATTGATATCGCCACGACGAACCTGGCGCCGGGGGCTTCCGTCTATTGGCAGATCACCGGAACGGGCCTCATGACCGGTGATTTCGTCGGTCTTCCCTCTCTCGAGGGGAGCGTGGGCACCGATGCATCCGGCAAGGCCACGCTCAACTTCAGCATCAGCGCCGATGCCACCACAGAAGGCGATGAGCTCCTGGGCTTTGCGTTGTTCAGTGACGCCGGTCGCACCAGCAAGCTGGCGGATCTGAGCCTCACCATCGCGGACACCTCGCTCACCCCCACGGTCTCGAACCTGACTCTCTGGGGCACAACCAGTAGCGACACCATCATCGGTGATGCCGGCGACGACCGCATCGCCGGGGTGCTGGCCACGGGGACCAGTGCTTCCGCGATGGGCAGGGGACAGATTGACCGACTCACCGGTCTGGCGGGGTCTGATGTCTTCGTGCTGGGCGACAGCCGTGGCGTGTTCTATGACGATCGCAGGTCCTGGAATCTGGGTACTGCTGATTATGCTCTGATCAACGATTTCAGATCCGGAGAAGATATGCTGCAGCTCCGTAGTGGTCGTTACCTCACCACCACCTCGGGTGGCAATCTCTCGCTGTACTGGGATCGCAACAACAATGGCAGCCTCAATACCAGCGGCTGGAGCAGTGATGAACTGATCGCCGTTCTCACCGGTGTGACTGACATCGGCAGCAGCGACATCCTCTGGGTCTAGGGAGTGCCTCCAGGCGCCACCTCTTGGGGTCCGGCGGTGTGATGCACACCGCCGGACCCTCGTATGGGTGATCTGCCTGTGCCGCCAACCTGCTCTGATTCCTTCTTGTTGGCTCTGGGCTGAGACCTCGAGGGCCGTTGGGTCGGGGCTGTCTTGGCGTTGTTCGAACGATTCCTGAGCCTGAGAGCGCCGCCGAGGGTGGCCGCTGCCTGCTGTTCCGGTGACTGCCTCAGGCCTTCCGGATCGGCAGTGCACGGCTGGAGAGCGGAGACGCCCCTCCCGAGGCCTTCAGCCGGCGGGTTGATCCACCATCGGCTTGCCCATGGAGCTCCAGGGGTTTGCCTGTTTCCAGCAGGCAACACCGCAGGCCCGCCAGCAGCACCCATCCAGCCACATTGATCCGGCTGTCGTAGAAGGGAATGTCCGTGGTGTGCAGGCAGGCCAGCACCAGGGCGGACGCCCACCAGGCCCGCTCGAACACCGGCCCACGGATCATGCCGCGTCGGGCTGCACCGATCAGCAGCCACAGCACGAGACCCACCACCAGGGCGGCCACGGGCACACCGTGGCTGAGCGCCAGATCGATCGGCAGGTTGTGGGGATGGCCGTGCCAGTGGCCCGTGCGGCGTGGGTAGATGAGGCTGAAGGCGGCCGCTCCCCAGCCCAGCCAGGGGCGTTCGGCGATCAGGCCGACCGCCACCTGCCACTGCGCCAGGCGGGTGATCGCCAGGGGCCGCTGGCCGGCGAACTGCAGGTCGCTGAGGCGGCCCCAGATCGCCTCCGGAACGAGCGCCCGGGCAGGGGTCTGGAGCAGTCCGGGGATTCCGCTCAGGCTGGCGAGGCTGATCAGGCTCACCGCCAGCAGCAGCAGCGGCAGAAGCCAGGGCCAGGTGGCCGGCCCCACCACGAGCGGCAGCGCCATCACCAGCGCACCCCAGGCGTTGCGGGAATCGGTGAGGAACAGCGCCGCCGCCAGGGAGGCGGCGATCAACAGGGCGATCCCGCGCAGCGTCGGTCGCAGAGGCTTCTGCACCAGGGCTGCCAGGGCGAACGGCCAGGTCAGGGCCAGCCACGAGCCGGCGATGTTGGCGTAGTCGAACAGTCCTGAGAGCCGTCCCGGTGGGTTGCCGCCAGGATGGAGGTGCCAGATGATCAGTCCGCCCAGCTGCTGGACGGGGCCGCTCCAGCCCCACCACAGTTGCCCCAGGCCGGTGACGATCACCGGTACGGTGCCGACCAGCAGCGCCAGTCCCGCCCGCCGCCGCGCCGGTGCGGTGGCGAGATACGGCTGATAACCCCAGAAGGCCCAGAAGAAGGGCAGCCAGTTGCCCAGGCCCACCCAGGCGAGCCAGCCGCTTTCCGCCCGGAGACAGCCCAGCAGCATCAGGAGCGCGGCTGCCATGAGCGCGATGTTGGCGCGGTCCGCCAGGGGCGCTGTGCGCTGGCGGCTGCCGAGCAGCAGTGCCACGAACAGCAGCAGGCCCCCCAGCAGAGCGCTGCTGGCCAGCAAGGCCAGACCCAGTTGAAAACAGCGCCAGCCCAGTGGACTGGCGGCGCTCGGGCGATCTGCCAGCAGACGGGCATCGAGAGCGGCCAGGGTGATCAGGGGCAGCCGTCGGAAAGCATCGTCAATCTTGCTGGAGCCCCCGCCCGCTTCCCGCTTCATGAGGTCCGTCGAGGGTTCAGTCGAACACGGCGGTGCGGCCGCGGTAGACCATCACCTGGCGTTTGAGATGCAGGCGCACGGCGCGGGCCAGGGCCAGGCGTTCGCAGTCACGGCCCTTGCGGATCAGATCCTCCACTTCATCGCGATGGCTGACCGCAACCGTGGACTGGGCGATGATCGGTCCGCCGTCGAGCTCCTCGGTCACGTAGTGAGCTGTGGCGCCGATCAGCTTGACGCCCCGCTCCCAGGCGCGGTGATACGGCTGGGCCCCCTGGAAGGCGGGCAGGAAGGAATGGTGGATGTTGATGATCCGGTGAAAGGCGTCGGGGGGATCGAACCGCGCCAGGAAATCGGGCGTCAGCACCTGCATGTATTTGGCCAGGATCACCAGCTCGATGGCGTGCTCGTTCAGCAGCTCGAGATGGCGGGCTTCCGCTTCGGCCCGGTTGGCATTGCCGATCGGCACATGCTCGAAGCGGGCCCCGAACTCCTCGGCGATCGGCCGCAGATCGGGGTGGTTGCCGATCACCAGCGCCACCTGCATGGGGAGCTCGCTGGTGCGGGTGCGCCAGAGCAGATCGAGCAGGCAGTGATCCTGCTTGCTCACGAAGATCGCCACCGGCGGGCGGGTGTCGGAGAAATTGACCTTGTACTCCCCGCCCAGCCGCTCCGCCAGGGCAGCCGCCGTGGGGCAGATTGCCTCGCGAGGCAGCCCGAAACCCTCCAGCTGCCACTCGATCCTGCTGAGGAACAGGCCCGCCCCCGGATCGCTGTGGTGATCGGCGTGGACGATGTTGCCGCCGTTGGCGGCCACCCAGCCGGACAGCTCACGCACCAGTCCGGGCTGATCCGGGCAGATCATCTGCAGGATGGCGGTGGGAGAGGGCATGGATGAGTGAGGCTCTGCGCTGGCAGCGCTCCATCCTTAACCTGCGGCCGGTCGGGCACGCCGCTTTCGCGGTTCTACCTGCGCGGATCCGCTTTCCGCGGCGGCCTGCCCGTTGCGAGCGGCTACAGAGCCTCCCCTCGGCAGGGAGGGGATCGGTACAGTCCCCCCACCGCACCCTCCGATGCCCCCGCTGCACCATGGTCCTGCGTTCCCAGCCCGTTTCCGCCGCTCGCGCTCTGCTGCGCCGAGGCCTGCGTTTTGCTCTGATGCTGGTGCTGTCGGTGGCCCTGGGCAGCTCGCTGCTGGCCGGTGAGGCCGCTGCCGCCCGGAAGGCCCCCACCACGATCAGTCCGGCCGACATGGCGGCGATCACCCGCCAGGCGGAGGGTTTCCTGGCGGCCCGTGACCGGCTGCCTGAGCTGGCCACGCTGGTCAACGAGAAGGACTGGACCTTCACCCGCAACCTGATCCACGGGCCGATGCAGGAAGTGGGCCGCGAGATGCTCTACATCAACCAGCGACTGCTGCCGGCCGATCGCCCCGAGGCCAACAAGCTCGCCAACAACCTCAAGACCGCCATGGCGGAACTGGATGAGGCAGCCCGTCTGCAGGACGGCGAGGCTCTGCGCAAGGCCTACATCAAGGTCGCCAGCGGCTTCGGGCTCTACGCCCAGGTGCTGCCCGAGCAGGTCAAGGTGGAGCTCAAGCAGATCTGAGCTCCGGGGCGGGGCTGCCTCTGATGCACTCCATCGCAGGCCCCGCCCGTTTCGAGGTCCCATCCGGCCGTGCCGTCACGGTGATCGGCGCCGGTCTGGTGGGCCTGTCCTGCGCCTGGCTGCTGGTGCGACGCGGCCACGCCGTGCTGCTCCTCGACGGCTGCGAGCCGGCCCGCCGCCCGTCGGGTGGGGACCCTCTGGGAGAACGGGGCAGTGAGGCGGCCCTGGGCGTGCTGATGGCGCGGGTGTTTCACCGCAGCAGTGGCCGAGGCTGGCGTCTGCGACAGCGTAGTCTCGAGCTATGGGGGGCCTGGCGCAGGGAGCTCGCCGCGCGGGGCCGGCCGATTCCCTGGCGGCCGGGTCTGCTGCTGCTCGCCGCGGAGGCATCGGATCTGACCCGCCAGCAGCTGTTGCTGCATGATCCCCGCCGGCAGCAGGGCGACGCAGCAGGGCAGGCGCTGCAGCACTGGGACCCGCAGCGCCTGCGGCAGCTTGAGCCGGTGGTGCCGGCGGCGGCTCTGGGTGGGCTGTACAGCCCGCAGGACGGCCAGCTCGACCCTTGCGCCGCCATGGACGCCCTGGCTCTGGATGCGGCGGCGGCGGGGATGGAGCGGCGTTCGGAGCGGGTCGCGGCCCTGGAGCGATGCAGTAGTGGCTGGCGCCTGAGGCTCTGCAGCGGCGCGTCGCTCGAGTGCGAGTGGCTGGTGCTGGCCGCGGGCCTGGGGAGCACAGCGTTGTTGCCGGGCGAGCTGCAACCGCCGCCGCCGAGGCTGGAGCCGGTGCTGGGCCAGGCGCTCGAGCTCGAGCTCGATCCCTGCGATCGACCGGCGCCCGGGGGAGGCTGGCCGGGAGCCGTGGTGTGGCGCGGGATCAACCTGATCCAGCGCCCCCCCGCCGCTGATGCTGACGCGGCGCCCTGGCGGTTGTGGCTGGGGGCGACGCTGGAGCCCGGCCAGGAGGCGTCGGCCGGGGCACTGGAGTCCCTGCGCGACCTGGCGGGAGAAGCGCCCGACTGGCTGCGCAGGGCGCGCCTGTGCAGGCACTGGCAGGGCCTGCGCGCCAGGCCCCAGGGGCAGCCCGCCCCGCTGCTGCAGGACCTGGGCAACGGCCTGCTGCTGGCCGCGGGGCACTATCGCAATGGCGTGCTGCTGGCCCCCGCCAGCGCTGAATGGGTGGCCGAGCGGATCGAAGCGGGACGGGGTGCGACGTAGGTTTTCCCCAGATTCCCGTTGTCCCATGGCCACCGCTCGCCGTTTCCCGCGCCGTTCCGGTTCCGCGTCGCCTGCCGCGCCGACCAGGCGACGCAGCCGCGGCCGGGTAGGGCTGCCGTTGGCGCTGGCGGGCAGTGCTCTGCTGCTGAGCGGCTGTGGCGGTGGCAGCACGCTCAACGGCGCCGGTGCCTCCTTTCCAGCGCCGCTCTATCAGCGTTGGTTCCAGGAGCTGGCCGGCCAGGGAATCAGGGTCAATTATCAATCGGTGGGCTCGGGCGCTGGGGTGAGGCAGTTCGTCTCCGGCACGGTGGATTTCGCGGCCAGCGATGTGCCGATGAAGGCCGAGGACATCGCCCAGGTGAAGCGTGGTGTGCTGCAGATTCCGATGACCGCGGGTGCCATCGCCGTGGCCTACAACCATCAGGGCTGCACGCTCAGCCTCAGCCAGAAGCAACTGGTCGACATCTTCCTGGGCCGCATCCGCAACTTCAGTGAGCTCGGTTGCAGCGCTCAGCCGATCACGGTGGTGCATCGCTCGGATGGCTCCGGCACCACCGCCAACTTCACCGCCCACCTCAGTGCGATCAGCCCTGAGTGGAAGGCGGGCCCCGGTGAGAGCAAGTCGGTCACCTGGCCCACCGGAGTGGGGGCGAAGGGGAATGAGGGCGTGGCGGCCCAGCTCAGTCAGATCAAGGGCGGCATCGGCTATGTGGAATCCGCCTTCGTGCGCGGGGACCTCCAGGCGGCACGGCTCACCAATGCCGCCGGAGAAGCGCTGGAGCCCACCACCGCCAATGCCGAACGGGCGCTGGCCTCAATCGATCTCGGAGCGGATCTGACCGGCCGTGATGCCAACCCCTCTCAGGGATATCCGATCGTGACCTTCAGCTGGATCCTGCTCTACCAGCAGGGCAACGGCAGCAGGCTGGAGACCCTGCAGAAGGTGTTCGACCACACCCTCTCCGAGAAGACGCAGGCGGAGGCCCCCGGCCTCGGCTATGTGAACCTGCCGTCGCCGGTGCTGGCCAAGGCCCGTGCGGCCCTGCAGACGATGAGACCCTGAAGGGGGATCTGCTGGCGCTGGGGGCATTGCTTCAGGCCGTACGCCCTCCTTGCGCTGCTGCAATCCGGCAGACGCGTCAACGGCAGAAACAGGCACGTCAGGGTGAGCCCACTTCTGGGGGGGCGCTGCGCGGGGGATGCGGGCGTACGGAGAGCGATCCATCCGTGGCCACCGGGCGGCCTCTCCGTCGCGATGGATCAGGTGCTCTTGATGACTGTGCACAGAAAAGCCCCCTCGAGGAGGGGGGCTGCTGCGAGAAGCGTTGTCAGGATCGGGCGCCTGGACCGGTTCGCCTCGCTCGGAAGGGTTGGCCGGGGGCCTTGAACAGGCCCCCGGTGGTCGCGTTCACTTGCTCTCGGTGAACTCGGCGTCGATCACGTCGTCGGCACCGCTGGGGGCTCCGGCACTGGCGCCGTTGCCGTTCCCGCCGGGGGCCGCCCCGGCCCCATCGGCACCGGCCTGCTGATACACCGAGGCACCGGCGGCGTAGAGGGCCTGCTGGAGTTGTTCCAGCACGCTCTTCATCGATTCGGTGTTGTCCTTCTCGATCGCCTCCTTGAGCTCCTTGGTGAAATTCTCCACCTTGGACTTGTCGTCGGCGCTCACCTTGTCGCCGAGTTCGGCGAGCTGCTTCTCGGCCTGATACACCAGCGTTTCCGACTGGTTCTTCAGATCGATCTTCTCGCGCTTCTCCTTGTCGGCGGAGGCATTGGCTTCGGCATCCTTCACCATCCGCTCCACCTCGTTGTCAGAGAGGGTTGAGGCACCGGTGATCGAGATGCTCTGCTCCTTGCCGCTGCCCTTGTCCTTGGCGGTGACGCTGAGGATGCCGTTGGCGTCGATGTCGAAGGTGACTTCGATCTGGGGCACGCCACGGGGGGCCGGCGGGATGCCGTCGAGGCGGAAGGTGCCGAGCGACTTGTTGTCGCTGGCCATCTCGCGCTCGCCCTGGAGCACGTGGATCTCCACGTTGGTCTGGCCGTCCACCGCAGTGGAGTAGGTCTCCGTCTTCTTGGTGGGGATCGTGGTGTTGCGGGTGATCATCTTGGTCATCACACCGCCGAGAGTCTCGACGCCGAGCGACAGCGGCGTGACATCGAGCAGCAGGATGTCCTTCACCTCACCGGCCAGCACACCGCCCTGAATCGCGGCGCCCACGGCCACCACCTCATCCGGGTTCACCGTCTGGTTGGGATCCTTCCCGGTGATGCGCTTCACGAGTTCCAGCACCGCCGGAATGCGGGTGGAACCGCCCACCATGACGATCTCATCGAGTTCGCTGGTGGAGAGCTTGGCGTCCTTGAGGGCCTGCTCCACCGGCACGCGGCAGCGGTCGATCAGGGAGCTGGCCAGCTCCTCGAACTTGGCGCGGGTGAGGGTGAGGTCGAGGTGCTTGGGGCCCTCGGGAGTGGCGGTGATGAACGGGAGATTGATCTCCGTCTGGGTGGCACTGGAGAGTTCGATCTTGGCCTTTTCGGCCGCCTCGGTGAGGCGCTGCAAGGCCTGCTTGTCCTGACGCAGATCGATGCCTTCGTTGGCTTTGAATGAATCGGCCAGCCAGTCGACGATCACCTTGTCGAAGTCGTCACCGCCCAGGTGGGTGTCACCGCTGGTGGAGAGCACCTCGAAGACGCCGTCGCCGACTTCGAGCACCGACACGTCGAAGGTGCCGCCGCCCAGGTCGAAGACCAGGATGCGCTCATTGCTCTTCCGATCCAGGCCGTAGGCCAACGCAGCCGCGGTGGGCTCGTTGATGATGCGCAGCACCTCGAGACCGGCGATCTTGCCGGCGTCCTTGGTGGCCTGGCGCTGTGAATCGTTGAAGTAGGCGGGAACGGTGATCACCGCCTGGGTGACGGTTTCACCCAGATACTTGCCAGCATCCTCAGCCAGCTTGCGCAGCACCTCGGCTGAGATCTCCTCAGGGGCGAACTGCTTGTTGAGCACCGGGCAGCGCACCTTCACATTCGAGCCAGCCTTCTCAACGCCATAGCTGACTTCCTTCGACTCTTCATTCACTTCGTCGACACGACGGCCGATGAAGCGCTTGACGGAATAGAACGTATTTTCGGGATTCATGACCGCCTGGCGTTTGGCGATCTGGCCCACCAGCTTGTCCTGGTTCTTGGTGTAGGCCACCACCGAAGGGGTTGTGCGGAACCCTTCGGCATTGGCGATCACGGTGGGCTTGCCTCCCTCCATCACCGCCACACAGCTGTTCGTGGTGCCGAGGTCAATACCAACGACCTTGCCCATGGGTTCCCACCTCCTGGAGTGGATGAAATCGGACTGGGAGCATCTTCAGCAGCGGCCCTGCGCTCAGGCGAGGGGTGGTTCCCGAACCGCACCGTCCCTTTGTTTGGCCCAGAAGCCTTTCTCCATCTACGGTCTGGGCTGCCTGAGCCGGTCGGTCGATGTCATCTGCGATCCCTTCTCCCAGCCCGATCCGCGGCTCCACCGCCTTCGCGGGGGTGCTCGGAGATCCGGTGCGTCACTCCCTGTCGCCGGTGATGCACAACGCCGCCCTGGCCTCCCTTGACCTCGACTGGGTGTATCTGGCCCTGCCCGTCGCAGCCGACAGGCTCGCCACCGTGGTTCAGGCCCTCGAGGCGATGGGCTGTCGTGGGCTGAGCGTCACCATCCCCCACAAGCAGGCGGTGGCCGCCCTCTGCCGTGAGCTCAGCCCCCTGGCCGAGCGGCTGGGGGCGGTCAACACCCTGGTGCCCCATCCGCAGGGGGGCTGGTTCGGTACCAACACCGATGTGGAGGGCTTCTGTGCACCTCTGCTGGAAGACGGAACCGACTGGCAGGGTCGGCGGGCGGTGGTGCTGGGCAGTGGCGGCAGTGCCCGGGCCGTGGCCGCGGCCCTGGTGGAGCTGGGCTTCGCCGACATCCAGCTGGCAGGGCGGCGGGCAGCCGCTCTGGAGGCCTTCCGGCAGGACTGTGCCGCCTGGGCCCCGCAGCTGCGTCCGCTCGTCTGGACGGCAGAGACGGACGGCCTGGCGGCGGAGCTCGCCACTGCTGATCTTGTCGTCAACACCACGCCCCTCGGCATGGCCTCGGCGAGCGATTCCGGTGCCGCATCGCGCTGTCCCCTCAGCGAGCATGAACTCGACGCGCTGCCCCCGAGCTGCTGGGTCTACGACGTCATCTACACGCCGCGTCCCACTGAGCTGCTGCGCCGCAGCTCCCAGCGGGGCTGCCGCAGCCTGGATGGCCTGGAGATGCTCGTGCAGCAGGGTGCGGCGGCTCTGCGCCTGTGGAGTGGTCGCACCGAGGTCCCGGTCGGGCGCATGCGGGAGGCGGCCCTGGCGGCGCTGGAGCGTTGCGGCTGAGCTTCGCCGGGCTGCCCTCGCGGTTGGACAACCGCTGCCTGGCGACATCACGGGATGGATGGCCCGCTTCACTCCGCAGTCCAGGCTTGGGAGGCCAGAGCCGCCTGCCTCGCTGGGTGCCCTGCTTCCCCCATGGAATGCGGGCATGACGTCACGCCGTGTTGTGGGGACTGCAGTCCGGGGAAGGTGGTGGCCGGGCTCCCGGTGCCAGCCCCTAGCCTGGGCTCTGCGGTATCGGGATCATCGGTGGCACAGGCAGGCACGCCCATCTGGCAACGGTTGCTTTCAGGGCTCGCCTACCTGCTGCCCTTCAGCGATGCCCTGCCCTTCGGCCGTGCCCTTCTGCAGCAGTTCCCGTTCCTGAGTGTGGTGGCGCTGCCCGCCCTGCCCCTGATCGCCCTGCAGCAGCTGATCCCGTTCGGGGGACTGGTGCTGTTCCTGGCGCTTTACCTGGCGGTGGTGCGCAACGACCGTGTGCCCTACCTGATCCGCTTCCACGTGTTGCAGGCGATCCTGATCGACATCGTGCTGGTGCTGCTCAGCCTCGCCTTTCGGATCCTGCTGTCCCCCTTCGCCGGCAGCTTCGCGCTGCGCACCCTCGAGAACACGGTCTTCCTCGGTGCGCTGGTGGTGTCCCTGTTCGGGCTGGTTCAGAGCCTGCGCGGCCAGGAGGCCGACATCCCCACCGTGTCGGATGCGGTGCGGATGCAGCTCTGAGTTCACGGCCGCAAGAGCCCTCCGGGGCGCTGCGATAGGTTGACGGGTCGTCGCTGAAGGGCTCCGCCCCTCGGCCCCCATTCCCGGAGACCTCGACGCCAGCCCCATGAGCCAGCCCTACTACGAGACGATGTACATCCTCCGCCCGGACATCCCGGAGGAGGAGGTTGAGACCCATGTGAACAAGTACCGCGACCTTGTCACCGAGTCCGGCGGTGTGGTTCTCGATACCCAGATGCGCGGCAAGCGCCGCCTCGCCTACCCGATCGCCAGGCATCGTGAAGGTATCTATGTGCAGCTCAACCACAATGGCGACGGCCAGCAGGTGGCTCCCCTCGAGCGGGCGATGCGCCTCTCCGAGGACGTGATCCGCTATCTGACCGTCAAGCAGGATGGGCCGATGCCCGCCCCCCGCTCGGTGCCGAACAGCGGTGCCGGTGAGAGCGTTGCCGCTGCGACCGAGGTAGTGGGCGCCTGAATCCTGCTTCCGGTGACCTGCTGATCAGGGCCCCGGTCCGCTTCATTGCGGGTTCGGGGCTTTCTCATGGTGGTGGTGTGGTCGGCAATCCGGGTTCGATAAACTCCCCGCACCCATCAGCTTCACCGGTACGTGCCATGAGCGATACGGGAGAGGCCAATCGCGCCAGAGAGCGCAGTAATCCGGGACGGGCACGGGCCTTGCCCGATCGTGATCTCCCTCCTGCCGGTGCCGCTTCCGTGTCCCGGCGCTGGTGGGAAGAGGCGACATCGCCCGGGTCGATGCCTCTGATCGCCTCAGCCGGGCCGGAGACCGCTTCGCGCGCAGCCGAAGTGCCACCGCCACCCCCCCCACCTCCCCCGCCGCCGCTTCGGAGCTCTGCGAAGCCTTCGCATCTCGAGCAGGCGAAGACGGAGCGCATCAAGCGCCTTGAACAGGAACTCGCAGCCGCCCGTGACGAGGCGTCTGCGTTGCATGAAATGCTCGAAGATCTTCCCGAGATCTTCGAGCGCAAGTTTCGCCAGCGCCTGCACGGCATCCTTGAGCAGCAGCAGCTTCTGTTGGCCGATAACCGCATGCTGCGTGAGCAGCTCTTTGCCCTTCAGCCCGCCCCTGACGAGCCGGAGGCACGCAGCACCAGGCTCCTGCCGCCGGCTGCCGTTCCCGTCCCCGATCCCAGTGGGAGATCACAGCCCCTGCAGCGTGTGCTCGTCGGCATGCGTCGCCTGGGTCGACGACTGCGCTCCACCCGACCGGCAGGACGGAGCAGCAACGCCGAACCCTGATGTTCAGCGACCGCGACGACGGGCCGCCCACAGCCGTGTCGGCAGCCCCCAGACGTAGATGAAGCCCTCGGCGGCCCGGTGATCGAACTGATCCTCGGCGCCGTAGGTGGCCATGTCCGGGACGTAGAGGCTGTCGGCGCCGCTGCTGCGGCCAACCACCGTGGCGTTGCCGCGGTGCAGCTTCACCCGCACCGTGCCGTTGACGCAGGCCTGGGTGGTGTCGATGAAGGCATCGAGGGCCTGCTTGAGCGGACCGAACCAGAGACCCTGATAGACCAGATCGGCCCACTGCATCTCCAGCTGGCGTTTGGTGCGCAGCACGTCGGCGGCCAGGGTGAGGCTCTCGAGCTCCTGGTGGGCCTTGATCAGCAGCAGCAGGCCGGGGGTTTCGTAGATCTCGCGACTCTTGATGCCCACCACCCGGTTCTCCACCATGTCGAGCCTGCCGAAGCCATGCAGGCCCGCCAGCTCGTTGGCGCGCCGCACGAGGCTGACCGGATCCAGCCGCTCGCCGTCGAGGCTTACCGGGTTGCCCTGCTCGAAGCCGATCTCCACGGTCTGGGGGGCTTCGGGGGTCGCCTCGATGGAGCGGGTGAGGGCGTAGATCTCTTCGGGGGGCTCGACGTTGGGATCCTCCAGGGAGCCGGCTTCGATCGAGCGTCCGAGCAGGTTGAGATCGATCGAGTAGGGCGATTTCTTGCTCACCGGAGCCGGAATACCGCAGCGCTCCCCGTAGGCGATGGTTTCCTCGCGGCTCATGCCCCATTCACGGGCCGGTGCCAGCACCCTCAGCTCCGGCGCCAGGGCGGCGATCGCCACATCGAAGCGCACCTGATCATTGCCCTTGCCGGTGCATCCATGCGCCACGGCGTCGGCACCCACCTCGCGGGCGATCTCCACCAGCCGGCGGGCGATCAACGGCCGTGCCAGGGCGGTGGAGAGGGGATAGCGGCCTTCGTAGAGGGCGTTGGCGCGGATGGCGGGGAAGGCGAACTCGCGGATGAATGGTTCGATCAGATCGCCCACGATCGATTGGCTGGCGCCGGAATCCAGCGCTTTCCGGCGGATCGGCTCGAGCTCATCGCCCTGGCCGAGATCGGCGGCGAAGGTGATCACCTCCTGCACGCCCCACTCGTTCCTGAGATAGGGGATGCAGACGCTGGTGTCGACGCCGCCGGAATAGGCGAGCACCACGCGGCGCGCCCGCGGCTGCTCCCCTGCCGCTCCAGCCGTGCTGTCCGCATGCGCCGAGGCCACCATCAACCCTTCTCCCAGTCGGAATCGTTCGATTCTCCCTCCTGGCCGGACAGACGCTCGGTCGCTGGCGAGGCGTCACGCTCCGCCGGCGCTGGCTGTGGAGGCAGGGACCAGTCGGCGAGCAGCACCAGGGCCATCGCCAGAGGGGGAAGCAGCACCAGGGCCCAGACCACGGCCGGGCGAATCGGCAGTGGCTCGGGCCAGCGCTCCGCCGCGGCCGCCAGCACGGCGCTCAGGGCCAGTGCCAGGGACCAGACGCGAAGCACGGAACGGGAGCTGGACATGGCGATCGCGGCGGAGGGCCCGGCTTCGATGATCCCGGACCGCCGCATCGTTCCGCGGCGGTGGTGGCGGTGCATGGTGCGGCCACGCCGGCCAGTCAGGCTGGTGCACACGCCAGCGGTGGTGGGATGGCCGCCCGCGAACCCTGCATCTGGTGTCGAGACCGCTCTCCGATGGGGTCAGGCCGGCGATGGCCTGCGAGCCTGGGCTGGTGAGCGAACAACTCCTCCCGGTAGGATGATCGATTGGTTCTGCGTGAGCCCAGCCGGCCCATGAGCATCCTCGACACGATCAATCCCTCGCTGACGCGCTACGGCCGCCGCGAGCCGGCGCCGGTGCTGCCCCTGCGCGATGAGCCCGACCTGCTCACTCTGCTGGAGGCCAGCGGCCGCCTGGTGGCGGATGAGGAGACTGCCGGCACCGAGGTCAGCACGGTCGAGGAGGAGGAGCTCTCGGCGCTGATGGGCGAGAAGGAGGATTACAACCAGGCCGACGAGCAGCCCGAGGAGGACTGGGAGGACTGATCCGGGACGGATCCGCTTCAGGCCTGCAACCCCCGGATCGGCTCACCCCTGCAGTCGGGGAGGGAGGCGATCCGGGGGTTGCCTGTTTTCAGGACCTGACGAAGCCGTCCTCCGGCACAGCCATCGCTGCATCGAGATCTGCCCGTCACGTCATCTGGGCCCGGCCGATCGCCGCCGCCCGGCCTCTGCCGCCCCCATCGGGTGCCTCGCTGTCCCGCGCAGGTGTCCTCACGGCTCTTCCGGCTTCGCAGGGTTCCCGCGGTCGGCGCCGGCGCGGCCGGGTGGTGGCCTTGAGCTGGCGCCCCGGCGGGCCTGCAGGCAATCTGGCCTGGCCGTCCCGACTCGAGTGCTCGTCTTGTCTGCGATCCAACGTCCCGACGGCCGGGTGATGGCCGCGCTGCTCTCCCTGGTGCTTCTGGTGGGAGCCCTGGCCAGCGATGTTCTGGTGGCCAACTCCGCCCTCACCATTCCGCTGCTGGTGTCGGCGCTCGTCAGTGCCGGCGTGCTCGCCTGGGGCGTGCCGCGACTGCGGCAGCTGAAGCTGGGGCAGGTGATCCGTGAGGAGGGGCCGCAGGCACACCTCAGCAAGGCCGGCACCCCCACGATGGGAGGCCTGCTGGTGGTGCCCGTGGGCGTGCTGGTGGGGGCCTGGATCAGCCCGGGTGATCCGCGTCTGCTGGCCACCGCCGCGATCACGGCGGCCTACATGGCCATCGGTGCCGTCGATGACTGGCGCAGCCTCACCCGCCGCACCAACACGGGTCTGACCCCCCGCGGCAAGCTCGCCCTCCAGGCGCTGGCTGCCGTCGCTTTTCTCGCCTGGGCCGCCTGGGGGGGCTGGCTCGGTGGCGGCGCGCCCGGCGATGTGGGTCTGCCGCTGGGCTGGGTGCTGCCGCTGGGCCTGTTGATCTGGCCCCTCGGGCTGTTCGTCTTCCTGGCGGAGAGCAATGCCACCAACCTCACCGACGGCCTCGATGGCCTGGCGGCCGGCTGTGGTGCGGTGGTGTTCAGCGGCATGGCCCTGCAGCTCATGCTGCGCGGCAACGCAGGAGATCCCGCCCTGGCCGGTTTCTGTGCCGCGATGGCCGGCTGCTGGCTCGGCTTCCTGACCCAGAACCGCCATCCGGCGCGCGTGTTCATGGGCGACACCGGCTCCCTGGCGATGGGCGCGGCCCTCTCGGCGGTGGCGCTGCTCAGCAACAGCCTCTGGCCGCTGCTGCTCATGGGTGGGGTGTTCCTGGCTGAATCGTTGTCGGTGATCCTGCAGGTCTGGGTGTTCAAGGCCACCAAGGGGCCTGATGGTCAGGGCAGGCGCCTGTTCCGCATGGCGCCGCTGCACCATCATTTCGAGCTCGGCGGCCTGCCCGAGCAGGGAGTGGTGCTGGCCTTCTGGGGCATCAGCCTCGGCCTGGTGCTGCTGGGCCTGGTGCTGCTGCCCACCTGAGCACGGCGGCGGGCCTTCGCGGTGGTTGCGGCGGCGTCGCCTGGCCCAGAATGACGGGGCAGGTCGTGACGGATCCGGCGATGGCCTACTTCACCTGGCGGGAGGCGGGGCTCACCGCCGACTGCGCCAGCCTCGATGCCATGGCGTCACGCTTCGAGGAGGCGGCGTCGCTGATGCGGCGACTGGCGGCGGAGGGTTTCCGGATCGAGCGCAGTGCCGAGGGACCGCGCATCACCCATCCCGATCCCTCCGTGTTCGAGGCCTATGGGTTCATCAGCGAGGAGCCGCCTGAGCGCCAGCTGACGGTCTTCAACGACTGAGGCCACAGGCCCGGCGCCTGCCTGAGGCGGTGCTTCAGCGCCGCAGGAAGCCGATCACCCACACCAGCACGAAGGCCAGCGACGAGAGCCCCAGGTAGATCAGCGTCCACTGCTGCAGGCTGGCCATGTCCATCCCGAAGAGCAGCAGCCCGTCGCCGGCGTCTCCCGCGGTCTGCAGGGCCAGGGGGAGCAGGGCGAGTCCGTGGAGTGGGGCGACCACCGGCAGGGGGACGGAGATGGATGCAGCGCACCCTAGGAGTCAGGCCCCTGGCGGATCGCCGCAGCGCCGGCTGGGACGCGCCTGGGGGCTGAAGCTGGTGGCACGGCTGCCGGTGGAAGAGGTGCTTCAGCGGCCGGCAGGCCAGGATCGGGACACCCTTCGTTCTGCCGTCTGTCCCCATGGATCCTGCCGCCCGCCCCTTCCCCCGCACCCTGCTGCTGCTGGGCAGTGGCGAGCTCGGCAAGGAGGTGGCGATCGCGGCCCAGCGGCTGGGCTGTCAGGTGGTGGCCGTCGATCGCTACGCAGGTGCGCCGGCGATGCAGGTGGCCGATGTCAGCGAGGTGATCGCGATGACCGACCCGGAAGCCCTCAAGGCGGTGGTGCGACGGCACCGCCCCGATGTGGTGATTCCGGAGATCGAGGCCCTGGCTGTCGATGCCCTGGCCGAGCTGGAGGCGGAGGGGATCACCGTCATCCCCACGGCGCGGGCCACGGCCGTGACGATGAACCGCGACCGCATCCGCGACATGGCCGCGGGACCGCTGGGTCTTCGCACGGCCCGCTTCGCCTATGCCGAAAGTGCTGAGGAGCTGCTGGCCGCGGCCGAACCGCTCGGTTTCCCCGTCGTGGTGAAGCCGGTGATGAGCTCTTCGGGCAAGGGCCAGAGCGTGGTCCATGACCGTCAGGGGCTGGCGGCCGCCTGGGAGGCGGCTCAGGCCGGCGCACGCGGCATCGGCACCCGCGTGATCGTGGAGGAATTCCTGCGCTTCGAGCTCGAGATCACCCTGCTCACCGTCAGGCAATGGAACGGCCCCACCCTGTTCTGCCCGCCGATCGGCCACATCCAGGAGCGCGGCGACTACCAGTGCAGCTGGCAGCCGGCCGCTCTCGGGCCTGACCAGCTGGCCGCAGCCCAGGAGATGGCCCGTGCCGTCACCGATGCTCTGGGCGGCGCCGGTCTGTTCGGGGTGGAGTTCTTCCTCTGCGGCGAACCGGGCCGCGAGGAGGTGGTGTTCTCCGAGCTCTCGCCCCGCCCCCACGACACGGGTCTGGTGACTCTCATGGGCCAGAACCTGAGTGAATTCGAGCTGCATGTGCGGGCGGTGCTGGGCCTGCCCATCCCCGGGATCCGCTCGCTCGGCCCGGCTGCCAGCCGGGTCATCCTGGCCAGCGACCAGGGGGCGGCGGTGCGCTTCGAGGGTGTTGCCGAGGCATTGCGGGAGCCTGAGACCCAGGTGCTGTTGTTCGGCAAGCCCGACACAAGGCCATTCCGGCGCATGGGTGTGGCTCTGGCCCGCGGCGGCTGCGAGCAGGAGGCGCGGGACAGGGCGGATGCAGCGGCAGAGCGGATCAGCTGCCGGGCCAGCTCCTGAACCGTCGACAGCCCTGGTGCGAATGGAGTTGGGGCCGTAACCTTCGCCAAGCCAGGAGTCCGATGGCACAGGCCCCAGCCCCCAATTCCCCCCGCTCCTCGCGGCGCTCCTCCCCACCCGGGAGCCGCCAGGAACGATCCGATCGTCGGGTCGACGCCTCGGTGCCTGAGCTGCTCGCGCGCCGTCAAACCGCTCCGCCACCGCCGCAGCGCCGTCCCTGGCGTGTCGCGCTGCTGCCTTTCGCTCTCGGTCTGAGCCTCGGGTATGGCCTGGCCTCGCCTGCGGTGCGGCAGGTGCCGTCGCTGCTGGCTGGTCTGATTCACGCCCCCCGCGGTATCGCGGCCATCGTCAATCCGATGGCCAGCGGCAGCCGACGGGTTCTGATTCTGGGGCGCGACAAGGTCGGAGATAACACCGATGTGATGTTCACCGTCCAGGTGAAGGACGGCATCACCCTGGTCACTCAGGTGCCTCGTGACACCTATGTCGAAACCGATCAGTTCGGCACGATCAAGGCCAACGCTCTTTTTGCCCTGGGGGGTGTGGACGCCGCCAAGGATGAGGTGGCCAAGCTGATCGGCGCGCCGGTGCAGCGCTACTTCAAGCTCAACCTCGATGCCGTGGCCAAGGTTGCCGATGCCCTGGGGGGTGTCGAGGTGGATGTGCCCAAGCGCATGTATTACGTCGACAACGCCCAGGGCCTCTACATCGATCTTTACCCTGGCCCCCAGGTGTTGCGCGGCGAAGCCCTTGAGGGCTTTCTCCGGTTCCGCCACGACGAACTCGGCGATCTCGGCCGCATGGATCGCCAGCGCCTCGTGATGGCCAAGGTGTTCGGCAAGCTGGCCCAGCCTTCCACCCTCACTCGCCTTCCGGAGCTCCTGAAGATCGCCGGTGACGACGTGCTGACCGACCTGTCGCCGCTTGAGATGACGCAGCTGCTGACGGCCATGGCTCAGACGAAGCTCAGCTCCCAGCGGCTGCCGGGGCGGCTCTACTGGCAGGACAACCTCAGCTACTGGATGCCCGATACCAACACCCAGCACCCCACCGGAAGCGGCGAGGAGACCACGCACTGAAGCCGCCGCCGGGCATGACGAATGCCCGGCGGCTCAGGGTGCCGCAGCGGTGGCCTCCACCATCACCATCTTTCCGTTGCCCCAGGCCGCCGGCTCGAGCAGCGGCGCTGCGCCGGCCGTGGGGCGGACCCTGTCACCCGCCTGGAAGGCCGCATCGGTCCAGCTGAGCAGAAGGGGGGACAGCGTGGCGCTGGCCTGCTGCTTCGGTGCGCGCAGGTTGAAGTGGTCGCCACCCTGCACCAGCACCAGCTGGTGTCCGGAGCCGCGCAGGGCCCCGAAGCGATCGAGGGCCTCCGGACCGGACGGCACCACCCAGTCGTGGGTGCCGCTCACCACCAGCCCGCGAGCCTGCATCCCGGCAGTCGCTCCCCGCTCGAACACCAGGCTGACCGGGGGGCTCACGGCCGCCACGGCGATCACCCGTGGATCGGCCAGGGCGGCCCGGTCGGCGGCCCGCAGAAAGCTGCACTGCAGCACCCAGCTGAGATTGCGGTCGGGATCGCGCAGGTTGTCACAGCGCTCTTGCAGAGCACTGACGCTGGGGCGGGTTCCACCCAGCTGCAGGACCGTGGTGGCCCCCCAGGAATGGCCGATCGCCACCACCCGGTCGGTGCGGATCCCCTGCAGGCCACCGATGCTGCCTGCGGCGACCGCATCGATCGCGGCTGAGACGTCCAGCGGCCGTTTGCGCAGTTCGTCCGGGTCCGGCGGTGCCGCCTTTCCGGAGAGCATCGCCTGCTGCTGCTGCTTGTCGCTGCCGGGGTGGTAGGGAAGGATCACCGTGGTGCCACGGGAGGCGAGCGCCTCGGCCCACCCTTCGAAGCTGATCGGGCTGTCCCACAGACCGTGGGAGATCATCACCAGCCGGCCGTTGCTCCCCTGGGCCGGAGACACGATCTGCAGCTGCAGAGGCTCGGGGCGATGGCGTACCGGGATCGAGATCGTGCGCGTGACGGTCTTGAGGGGACCCGGAGCGGCCAGGGTCGGATCGCTGCTCACCGGCGGCAGCTCGGTGACCAGCTGCTGACCCAGTCGCTGCTGGCGCTGGAGCCGCTGGACCGCATAGAGGGCCCGCTCCAGATCGATCGTGGCGCTCTCGCCGGGCATGGTCTGCAGCAGGGTCAGCAGCGTGATCGGTTGGCCGGCCGGGATCTGATCCAGGGCGGTGGCCAGCCTGGTGCCGTCCCGATCGGGCGGCAGGTCCTGCACTTCCACCAGGGAACTGGTCAGCAGCATCACCTGATCGAACAGGGGCGTGCCGACGGCGTTGTTCACCAGGTTGCGCACCGGCAGCGGCAGCGGCGAGGTCATCAGATGACTCAGCTGGCGCCCGATGCGGCCGCCGGTGGCCTGGTCCAGCTGGGCCAGATCGCTGTTGCCGCTGAACAGCCGTTCCGGGCTGGCCAGCTCGCTGACCTTCACGGTGAAGTCGGTCTGCAGCAGCGGCAGCTGCAGTTTCACGGTCTCCAGCGCCCGGGCTGGGGACGCCATCAGAGACAGGCCGGCCAGCAGGGCCAGGCGGCCCCCCAGGCATGGCGCGAGTTGCCGCAGGGGTTGCAGACGGTTTTGCAGATGCTGCGGCAGGCCTGTGGTGATCCGGTGCAGGATCGTCGATCTCACGGCAGAACCACAGGCAGGACGCGTGCTCAGGGTAAAGGGGTTCGTGCCGTTGGGCCCTGGGACAGCGGATGGCTTCCTGTCCGGGGACACGCGTTGGCGGTCGCGACACACGGCCGTGCAATCAGATGAGGAGCGGTGCCTCCTCGCCCCTGGACCGGCCAGAGCTGTCGCCGAGGCCTGAAGCCCGACGGCTCGGGTCTGTGCCTCTGCCGTGACCTACGCCGCCAGCTCCTGCGGTGGATGCTGGGCCAGCACCTGTTGGAGATACCGACCCGTATGGCTGCTGGGATGGGCAGCCACATCCTCCGGGGTGCCGCAGACCACGATCTGCCCACCCTTGTCGCCGCCTTCGGGGCCCAGATCGATCAGCCAGTCGGCGCAGCGGATCACATCGAGGTTGTGCTCGATCACCAGGATCGAGTTGCCCTTGTCCACCAGCCGCTGCATCACCTCCATCAGTTTGTGCACGTCGTAGAAGCTCAGGCCGGTGGTGGGCTCATCGATCAGATAGAGCGTCTTGCCGGTGGCGCGCTTGGAGAGCTCGGAGGCGAGCTTCACCCGCTGCGCCTCTCCCCCTGAGAGGGTGGGCGCCGGCTGGCCGAGCTTGATGTAGCCCAGGCCCACATCCACCAGGGTGCGCAGCCGGTCCGCCGCCTGGGGAATGGCGCTGAACTCCTCGGCCGCCTGCTCCACCGTCATCTGCAGGACATCGGCGATCGTGTGGCCCCGATAGGTCACCTGCAGGGTCTCGCGGTTGTAGCGCGCCCCCTTGCAGACATCGCACTGCACATACACATCCGGCAGGAAGTTCATCTCGATCACGTTCACGCCCTGACCGCTGCAGGCCTCGCAGCGGCCGCCCTTGACGTTGAAGCTGAACTGGCCCACCTGGTAGCCGCGCGCCTTGGCCTCCACCGTGGCGGCGAACACCTGGCGAATCGGATCGAAGGCGCCGGTGTAGGTGGCGGGATTCGAGCGCGGTGTGCGACCGATCGGGCTCTGGTCGATCACGATCACCTTGTCCACCGCCTTGATGCCGCGCAGCTCCTCCAGTCCTGCGGGGAAGGGCACCTTCAGTCCCAGCTTGTGCTCCAGGGCCGGATGCAGCAGCTCATTGACGAGGGTGCTCTTGCCGCTGCCGCTCACGCCGGTGACGCACACCAGGCGGCCCAGCGGGATCTCCACCGACAGGTCCTGCAGGTTGTTGCGGCTGCAGCCCACCAGGGTGAGCCGGCGGCTGCCGGCGTCGCGCCGCTCGGCCGGGGTGGGAATCGAGCGCCGTCCGCTCAGATAGGCGCCCGTGAGCGACTCCTTCGCCTTCAGCAGGTCCTCCAGGCTGCCCTCGGCGACGATCCGGCCCCCATGCACGCCGGCGCCGGGGCCGATGTCCACCAGGTGGTCGGCGGCCCGGATCGTGTCCTCGTCGTGCTCCACCACGATCAGCGTGTTGCCCAGATCGCGCAGTTTGATCAGCGTGTTGAGCAGCCGGTCGTTGTCGCGCTGGTGCAGGCCGATGCTCGGTTCATCGAGCACGTAGAGCACCCCCGTGAGGCCGGCGCCGATCTGGGTGGCCAGGCGGATGCGCTGGGCCTCACCGCCGCTGAGCGTCATCGCCGGCCGGTCGAGGCTCAGGTAGTCGAGCCCCACATCCAGAAGGAACTTCAGGCGCATGCGGATCTCCCGCAGCACCAGGTCGCCGATCTGGATCTGGCGCGGCGTCAGCAGCGGATCGTTGCCCTCGCTGGCGCCCACGCCCATCAGCGCCTCGATGCGGGCCAGGCTCTCGCCGACGCTGACGGCGGTGAGCTCATGAATGGCATAGGGGCCCACTTTCACCGCCAGGGCCTCGGGCCGCAGCCTCAGGCCGCGGCAGGTGCCGCAGGCCACCAGATCCTGGAACTTCTCCAGCTTCTGGCGGATCGCCTCGCCGCTGGCGTCGCGCAGCTGCCGCTCCAGGATCGGCAGGATCCCTTCGAACGGGCGCACATAGCTCTGGGACTTGCGATAGCGGCTGTCGGCCTGGATCGCGATCGGTTCCTTGCTGCCGTGCAGCAGCACCTGGCGCTGCTCCTCGGTGAGGGCGTTCCAGGGGGTCTTGATCTCGAAGCCGAAGGCCTCGGCCACCGAATAGAGCAGTGAGAAGTAATAAGAGTTGTCCTTGTCGCTCCAGGGGGCGATCGCCGCGTACACCGGCAGCGTGGGATCGGGGATCACCCGCTCGCAGGTGAACTGGCGCAGGAAGCCGATGCCGTGACAGTCGGCGCAGGCTCCATAGGGGCTGTTGAACGAGAACAGCCGTGGTGAGAGCTCCTCCATCACCGCGCCGTGCACCGGGCAGGCGAAGTTCTCTGAATAGAGGCGTTCACGTTCGACGCCTTCGGGGAGCTCCTCACCGCTCTTCGGCACCACCTCCACCAGGGCCAGGCCCTCGCCGCGCTTGAGCGCCGTGCGCAGCGAATCGGTGAGCCGCTCCTGGATGCCCTCGCGGGCCACCAGGCGGTCGACCACCACCTCGATGTTGTGGGCGTGGTTCTTGTCGAGCTCGATGTTGTCGGCCAGCTCGCGCACCTCGCCGTTGATGCGCACGCGGGCGAAGCCCTCCGCCACCAGGCCGGACAGCAGCTTGACGTGGGTGCCCTTCTTGCCGCGCACCACCGGCGCCAGCAGCTGGTAGCGGGTGCCCTCGGGCAGGGTGAGGATCTGATCGACCATCTCATCGATGGTCTGGGGCCGGATCGGCCGCTCGCAGTGGGGGCAGTGGGGTTCGCCGGCGCGGCCGAACAGCAGGCGCAGGTAGTCCTGCACCTCGGTGACGGTGCCGACGGTGGAGCGCGGGTTGTGGCTGGTGGACTTCTGATCGATCGAGATCGCCGGGGACAGCCCCTCGATCGCGTCGACGTCGGGCTTGTCCACCTGGCCCAGGAACTGGCGGGCGTAGGCCGAGAGGCTCTCGACGTAACGGCGCTGCCCTTCGGCGAAGATCGTGTCGAAGGCCAGCGAGCTCTTGCCGCTGCCGCTCACCCCCGTGAACACCACCAGGCGGTTGCGCGGGATGGTGAGATCGACGTTCTGAAGATTGTGCTGGCGGGCGCCGCGTACGCGGATCACATCTTCCAGGCTGCCCCCGCTCAGGTTCAGGGGGCGTGGGGCGGCGGGCATCCGGCCTGATCGGTAGCCGGCCACTTTAGGGGCGGTGACGGAGGGTCAGGTAGACGACCGTGCTCCACAGCGTCACGAACACCATCCAGGCGCGGAAGTTCATGCGCTCCACCACGGCTCCGGAGATCGGCGCCGGCGTGATGATCGCGACCGTGGCCTGGAACAGCCGGGGTTCAAGGGCCCGGTTGGGTTGGTCAGGGGGCCTCTGCAGGTGTCGTTCCTGTTCCCGGTGGTCGCTGGCGGCGAGGGCGAGCCGGTGTTGCTGCACTGGCGGTCCTTGGAGCGGCCGCGCTCGTTGGACCGCCGCCTGCGGCTCAGGTTCCGGTGGTGCCGTGAGGCTCGGCCTCAGGTCGCCGCGCCAGCGGGCAACGGCATCGATCGGTGTTCCGGCGTGCCTGCTGTCAGGGGAATGGCCGGCCGCTCAGCTGAGCGTGTTGATCGCCCGGCCCAGGATCACGATGAACACCGACAGTATGGCCAGGCTGTGCAGCATGTGCAGCCGCTTGATCGGGGCGCCCACCAGGGAGTGCCCCTCGGGAGCACCAAAACAGTTGCTCGAAAGAATCGTGAAGTAGAGATAATCGGTGAACGCCGGCTTCCAGCTTTCGGTCTTCAGCAGATCCCGCTCCAGGGCCTCCTCCGGAAACACGATTCCATAGGGCATGCTCACGCCGGGTGTGGTCGCGCGGGCCTCCCAGAGCGGCCCGGGGTGTCGGGGCGGATGGTCGACGATCCAGTACCAGAACAGGAAGTTGAGGGTGATGGCGCTGTAGAGCAGCAGAGACTCCAGCAGCAGCTCATAGGACTCGATCTTGAGCCAGTAGATCGCCAGGCTCTCCGAGAACAGATTCACCAGGCTCAGGCCCGCCCCCAGCCGTGCCGCCTGGATCAGGTCGCGCGACGCCGGGGGCAACCGGCGCCGCAGCGGCGGCAACAGCTTGGTCAGGGCCAGCCACCAGAACAGCAGGACCTGCACCCAGAAGGCAGTCTTCAGCAGGTCGCGCGTGCCATCCAGCAGCAGGTTGGTCGTGTGGCTGATCTGGTGGTAGTGCTCGAAGAACCGCACCCGCAGCGCCATCGCCAGCAACACCGCCAGCAGCAGCACAACCAGGTAGGGACCCACCACCCTGAGGCTCCAGCCTTCCGGCCCGCTGCAGGCCCTGGCGTCGGGTGACGGCTGGATGGGAGTCATGCCACACGCTGGCCCAGCAGGCTGGCGGCGTAGCTGTGGGCCTCGCCGGAGTCGCCGCCGGCCAGTTCCGCCAGCTCCGACTGCCGGGCGGCCGTGTCGAGCAGCGGGGCGACGCGTGTGTGGGTGGTGCCCTGCAGCACCTCCTTGCTCACCCGGAAGTGGTGATCGGCCGCCGCCGCCACCAGGGGCTGGTGCGTGACACAGAACACCTGGCGCCTGGCGGCGAGCTGCCGCAGCAGTTCGGCCATGGCGCCGCTCACCCGGCCGCTGACGCCGGTGTCGATCTCGTCAAAGAGCAGCGTCACGTGGGCATCGGCGGCGGCCAGAGCGGTCTTGAGGGCCAGCAGAAAACGGCTCATCTCGCCGCCGGAGGCTACCTCCGCCAGGGGCGCCAGAGGTTGGCCGGGGTTGGCGGAGAACAGGAACTGCACGGCGTCGGCGCCCTCCTCGCCCGGGTCACAGGGGCTGAGCGAGACAGTGAAGCGCACGTGGGTGAGGCCCATCGGCCGCAGGGCCTGCATCAGCTGCTGCTCAAGCTGCTCGGCGGCGCTGCGGCGGGCCTTCGTCAGGCTGGCGTTGACACGGTCGCGGGTGGTGCGGGCAGCGGCTTCAGCGGCCTCCAGGGCCTCCAGAGCCGCCTCGGCGCCGCCGGGGGTGAGCTGCTCGCGCAGCTGGTCGCGCCAGGCGATCAGCTCTCCCAGGTCGCGGCCATGGCGCCGCTCCAGCGCCTTCAGCTGGGCGATCCGCTCCTGCAGCTCCGCCAGGCTGCCTGGGTCGCTCTCCAGCGAGGCGCCGTAGCGATCGAGATCGCGGGCCAGATCCTGGAGGGCCGCCAGGCCATCGCTGCAGCGGCCCGCCAGCCCCGCCAGGGAGGGATCGAGCTGCTGCATCTGGGTCAGCTCCGCTTCACAGGCGGCCAGGTGGTCGAGCACCGAAGGGGCCTGGTCCGCCCCCTCCTGCAGGCGGCCGATCAGGGTCATCACCCCCTCCTGCAGCCGCACGCCGTGGGCGAGGCGGTTCTCCTCGGTCTGCAGGTGTTGCCCCTCCTCGGGGTCGTCGAGGGCCGCGGCCTCCAGATCCTCCAGCAGCTGCTCCTGCCGCTCCCGCTCCTGCTGCAGGCGCTGCCAGCTGTCATGGGCGTCCTGCAGGGCCGTGGCCGCCTGCCGCCAGTGGCGATGGGCCTGAGCCACCGAGGCCAGCAGGGCCTGCTGCTCCTCACCGGCGAAGCGGTCCAGCCAGCGGCGCTGCTGCCCCGGGCGCGCCAGCTGCTGCGTCTGCCCCTGGACGGTGAGATCGAGCAGCAGGGGGCGCAGCTCCAGCACCTGGGTGCGGCTGACGGCCACCCCGGCGATGCGGTGCCGGCTGCTCAGCCGTTCGTCCTGCTGGCGCCATTCGCGGCTGAGCAGCAGCTCATCCTCGTCGCTGTCCAGCTGTTGCTCCTCCAGCCAGGCCTTCAGCGGCGGTGTCAGGGCAAAGCTGGCCTCGATCCTTCCGCGCGGGGATCCCCGCCGCAGCAGCCGCGCCCCCTGGGAGCCCTGGGCACCGCCGAGCAGGGCATCGAGGGCATCGAGCAGGATCGATTTGCCGGCGCCGGTCTCGCCGGTGAGCACCGTGAAGCCGCTCTGGAAGGACAGCTCCAGCTGCTCGATCAGGGCGATGTTCTCCAGTCTCAGACCCGTGAGCACCCGAGCCTCCGGCGCGTTGGCGCAGTGTCAGCCGACCGTAGCGGCTGTGCCGACGATTCCAAGGGGGTGGGGAGGCTCCCTCACACAGGCGCCTCCTCTACCGGTGACTCCGTGCCCTCGGCCTGGTGCAGCACCGTTCCGCCGAGGCCGAAGGCGTCGTGCACCGCCTGCAGGGCCCGCACACCCTGCTCCTCGGCCACGAGGCAGCTGGTGCGGATCTCGCTGGTGGCGATCAGCTCGATGTTGATGCCCTGCTCCGCCAGACAGCGGAACATGCGCGCCGCCGTGCCCGCCGTGCAGGCCATGCCGGCACCCACGGCGCTCACCATGGCGATGGCGTTGCCCTCCTCGAAGCGGGCGCCGGGCCACTGCCGCAGCACCGGCTGCAGCGCCTGCTCGGCGGCGGCCCGGTCATCGCGGCGCAGGGTGAAGGTGATGTCGCGGCTGGTGGCATCGCCGCTGCCGTGGGTGCGCTCCGACTGCACGATCGCGTTGGCGCTGATGCCGGCATCGGCCAGGGCGCGGCAGATGGTGGCCGCCGCCCCCGGCCGGTCGGGCACACAGCGCACCACCACCTGGGCCAGGTCGCGGTCCAGGGCGACGCCGCGCACGGCGCGATCATCGCGGTGGCAGCTCAGCTCGCCGGTGCGCAGCTGGCTCTCCGACAGCTCGAAGGCCTCGGCGGCGGTGCGCAGGGCCAGGGCGGCCCTCTCTCCCTCCACCAGGCAGCTCACCTTCACTTCGCTGGTGGCGATCAGGCGCAGGTTGATGCCGAGGCGCGACAGGGCGTCGAACAGGCGCGGGGCCACGGCGGGGCGCCCCAGGATGCCCGCGCCGGCGATGCTCAGCTTGGCCATGCCGCTCTGGCTGTGCAGCGTGGCCTCGTCGCCGGCGCCCAGGTCGCACAGCACCTGCTCGCACACGGCGCGGGCCCGCTCGCCCTCGGCGTCGCTGACGGTGAAGGCGATGTCGTTGCTGCTGCCCTCATGGGTGGCCTGCACGATCAGATCGACGTTGACGCCGGCTTCTCCCAGCGCTTCGAACAGCCGCGCCGCCACGCCCGGCCGGTCGGGCACGTGGGCCAGGGCCACCACCGTCTGGCCCTGCTCCAGCTCGGCGGCATCCACCGGCTTGCCCAGTTCCAGGCCCTCGCTGCCGATCGGGCGGCGGCTGCCGCTGGTGAGGTGGGTGCCGGGCTGATCGCTCCAGCTCGAGCGCACCACCAGCGGCACGCCGTAGTTGCGGGCGATCTCGACGGCCCGCGGATGCAGCACGGCAGCGCCGAGGCTGGCCAGCTCGAGCATCTCGTCGCAGCTCACCGACTCCATCAGCTGGGCGTCGCTGACCTTGCGCGGATCGGTGGTGAGCACACCCGGTACATCGGTGTAGATCTCGCAGGCCTCGGCCCCGAGCGCCGCCGCCAGGGCCACCGCCGAGGTGTCGGAGCCGCCGCGGCCCAGGGTGGTGATCTCGGGGGTGCCGGCGGCACCGCTGCTGGTGCCCTGGAAGCCGGCCACCACCACCACCTGGCCGTCGTCCAGGAGACGCCGCAGCCGCTCGGTGCGTACATCGAGGATGCGGGCGCGGCCGTGGTGTGATTCGGTGAGGATGCCCACCTGGGGGCCGGTCATCGACACGGCGGGCACGCCGCGGGCGTGCAGGGCCATCGACAGCAGGGCGATCGAGACCTGCTCGCCGGTGGCCAGCAGCATGTCCATCTCGCGCCGGGGCGGGTCGCTGCTGATCGCCCGGGCCAGGCCGGTGAGCTCGTCGGTGGTGTGACCCATCGCCGAGACCACGATCACCAGGTCGTGGCCCTCCTCGCGGCTGCGGGCGATGCGGGCGGCCACCGCCTGGATCCGCTCCACATCGGCGACGGAGGTGCCCCCGAACTTCTGAACCAGCAGGGCCATCGCCGCAGCCACCTTGTGCAGTCGGCTGATTATCCCTGCCGTGCAACGGACGCTCCTCAGACCTCAACGTCGCCCTCTGCAGGGGGCGCTTGCGGTGTGCTCGCTCTCCACGCTCAGGCAGGGGCCCGAGCCGTTTCAGGAGCGCGACGGCGCCAGCAGGAAGCCGTCGCGGAAGGCATCGGCGGGATCGCTGCCGCGCTTGAGGGCCATCTCCACCTCCAGTACCCGGCTGAGCAGCTCCAGCAGCTGGGCTGGCGCCTTGCCGCGGATCTGCTTGCGCAGCACATAGATGCGCCTGGGATTGCCGATCCCGGCCGCCTTGGCGATCACGCCCACGTCCGATTCGCCGTGGCGCTCGAGCAGCGCCACCCAGAGCCAGCCGCGGATCTGACTGCTCAGCGCGGCCACGATCCGCAGGGCAGGCTCATGGGCCTCCAGCAGGGCATCCACCAGGGCGATCGCTTCGGCCGGGCGGCCCGCCAGCAGGGCGTCGCCCACCGCCAGGCTGGTGGTGCTTCGGCCGCCCACCAGGGCTTCGACGGCCTGGCGGTCGATCGGCTGCGACGCAGCGGGCTGGCGGTCGCTGCTGGCGGAGGAGACGTCACGGCCCGCGGCGGCCGCTGCGGTGCCCTGGCTGTAGAGGGCGAGCTTCTCCAGTTCGCTGGCCAGGCGGGTGCTGTCGCTGCCGATGGCGTCGGCCAGGGCTTCGGCGGCATCGGGGGTCAGGCGCAGCCCAAGGGCGGTGGCGGTGCGCTGCACCAGCTCCAGCAGCCCTTCGCCATCCCACACGGCCGGCAGCGCGAAGCTCTGCTCCTCGGCCGCCTGCCGGAGGGCCTTGGTGGTGCGCAGGCGCGCATCCGGCTTGCCGGCGCTGCAGAGCACCAGGTGGCAGCTGGAGGCGATCAGGGGCAGGCTCGCCTCCAGCTGGGCCGCCAGCTCCGCCGGGCAGGCGCTGCAGAACGGACTGCGCTGCAGCACCACCACCCTGGCGCCTGCGCCGAAGGGGGGCGTGCGGGCCTCCTCCAGGGCCTGGGCCGCCTGGGCCGCATCGTTGCCATCCAGGCGGCTGAGGTTGATCGCCGCCCAGGCCGGATCCACCAGCTTGTCCACCAGGGCCTCGACGGCCCGGTTGCGGGCGGCCTCGTCGTCGCCCCAGAGCAGATGGATGGGCATGCCACTGATCGGAGCAGACGACTACCAGAGGATCCGGCAAGGGAAGGCGTGCAGGGCTGGATCCAGGCTCACCAGGGTGAGGCCTTCCAGCTCGGCCTGGGCGGCCAGCAGCCGATCGAAGGGATCGCGATGGGCGACCTCGTACCCGCCGGCCCGCAGACCGTGGGGCAGCTTCACGGGCAGGATCTCGAATCCCTGAGCCGTCACGATCATCACGAGATCCTGGGTCAGTTCCCTGGCCGCGGGCAGTTTCCCCAGTCGCACCTTGGTGGCGATCTCCCAGCCGGAGGCGGCGCTGACGGCGATGCGGCCGCCGGGATCGGCAATGCGCGCATGGGCGACGCGCGACAGACGCTGCGGCTCCGCCAGCCACCACAGCAGGGCATGCGTATCGAGCAGCAGAGGCTCTTCCCAGGCCTGCCTGGTCTCGGCCGCGGCCGTCATGGCAGGGGCAGCTCAAGGGCCGCAAGCTCCTCCTCGGGGAGGGGTTCCAGCAGGCTCTCCGGTGAGGGCAGGGTGAGACGGCCCGCCAGGATTCCCGGCTGACGCTGGGGCTCAGGGGACTCGAGGGGCATCAGCCGGGCCCAGGGCTTGCCGCCCTTTGCCAACAGGATGGTTTCACCCGCATGGGCGGCATCGATCAGCCGCGAGAAGTGCGTCTTGGCCTCATGCACATTGACGGTTCGCATCACACCCCCCGCGTTCCAGGCTCTCGCGCTGCAAGCCTGCCGACAGCATCGGCCCGAACCGGCCACCCCATCAGGAACTCCTTGCGAAAGGGCGATACCTGCTTCCGTCGCCTGAGCGCTCAGGCCCTCTGATCAGGTTAGTCCACTTCTGGACCAGCTGGCCGCCCTGCGCCATCGTGTCGGGGAACCGGCGCGGCGGATGGAGCGAGAACGGATGCAGGACCACCCGATCTTCACGGAGAGCATCCGCCGCATCAGGGAGCTGCTCGCCGCTCAGGCAGAGGCTGATCCGGCTCTGGCCGCCTGGCTGGCCGGGCTGAGTGCGCTGGAGCGCGACGTGCTGGAGCGCTGCATCCACAGCAGCGGCGACGTCTCGATCGCGGCCGATCTGCGCTTCAGCCCTGTGGATCGTCGGCTGATTGCGCCGGCTGCGGCAGCCGGGGCGAGAAGCATCGGTGGCAGCGAGGCCGGGCTTCTGTCGGCTGCGGACTCCGATGCCGCTGCCTTCAGATCCAGCTCCGGAGCTCCCCAGGGCGCCTGCGGCCGCGGCCTGGCGGCCCTGCGCGCCGGGGCGCCGATCCTCACCGACACGGCGATGGCGGCCGCGGCGGTGGCGCCGATGGCGCGTCGCACGTCCGGCAACCGGGTCGCCTGCCTGCTCGACTGGGCGCCCGACCTGGCGCCGGCCGGATCCACCCGTGCTGCCGTTGGGATGGAGCGGGCCTGGGCGGAACTGGCTGCCGGTGGCTCAGGGCCGCCGCCGCACGGGGCCGATTCGCCGCCGGCGCCGGTGGTGCTGATCGGCAGCGCCCCCACGGCCCTGGAGCGGCTGCTGGATCTGGTGGCCGCTGGGGCCCTGGCCCCCTCGCTGCTGATCGGCATGCCGGTGGGCTTCGTGGGGGTGGCCGAGAGCAAGCGGCACCTGGCTGAGGCCGGCCTCGATCACATCCGGCTCGAGGGCTCCCGGGGTGGGGCCGGACTGGTGGCCGCCGCCTGCAATGCCCTGCTGCGGGCGGGTGGGCCTGTGGCGGAGAACCCCCCGTCCCTGTCCTGATCGGCCGCTCCCAGCCAACCCGGCGCGCCTCTGTCACGTCGTAGCGGCCGCCCTCGCCCTCGCCCTGGGCCGGGGGCCTGCTGGCCTTGGTTTGAGGGACGCATCGGCGGTCAGGAATGGGCAGCATGCCCTGTGCCGTCAGCCCCGAGTCCGGCGATGAACCGGGACGCCCTGGGCCTCCACTGGGACCTGGAGCCCGGCCTCACCTTCCTCAACCACGGCAGCTTCGGGCTGGCGCCACGGGAGCTGCTGCAGTGGCGCTTCCGGCTGCTGAAGGAGATGGAACGGGATCCGGTGGCCTTCCTCAGCGCTGAGCTGCAGCCCCGCCTGGATCGGGCCCGTCAGGTGCTGGCCCGGCTGGTCGGGGCCTCCACCGACCAGCTGGCCTTCGTGCCCTCCACCACCTACGGGCTCAACGAGCTGCTGCAGCGGCTGGAGCTGCCGGAGGGCAGCGAGGTGCTCCTGCCCGATCACGGCTACAACGCCACCACCAACCTGGTGCGCTTCGCCTGCGCGCAGCGTGGCTGGCAGCCGCGGCTGGTGCCGCTTCCGGTGCCCCTGGACGCCCCCGAGCAGGTGGCGGAGGCCTTCGCGGCGGCCTGGAGTCCGAACACACGGCTGTTGGTGGTGGACCACATCACCAGTCCCACCGCCCTGGTGCTGCCGCTCGAGCCGCTGATCACCCTGGCCCGTCAGCGGGGAGCCCGGATCCTGGTGGATGGTGCCCACGGCCCCGGCTCGCTGCCGCTGCGGCTGCAGGACTGGCAACCGGATGCCTACGTGGGCAATCTGCACAAGTGGCTCTGCTGTCCGCGCGGTTCGGCCTTCCTGTGGGTGCGCGATCCGTGGCAGGAGACGCTGCGGCCGCTGGTGGTCGGCCATGGGGCCAACGCGCCCCTGCCGCCCGGGGCATCCCGCTTCCACCTGGAGCACGACTGGCTCGGCACCGCCGATCCCACGCCCTGGCTGGCGTTGCCGGAGGCCCTGCGGCTGCTGACGGGAAAGATGGGGGACCTTGAGCCGGCTCCGCCTGAGGCGCCCCCCTGGCAGGTGCGGTTCGAGGCGCTGATGGAGGCCCACCGGCAGCTGGCGCGGCAGGGGCAGTCGCTGCTGCTGCAGGCCCTCGCACTGGATCGGCCGCTAGCCCCCACCGCCATGCAGGTGGCCATGGCCGCGGTTCCCCTCGCGCCGGTGGGGACCTTGGAGGGGCCGGCGCTGCAGGCGCAGCTGAAGCGCATGGGCTTCCAGGTGCCGGTGATCCCGCTGCGGCCGCACACCGCTGGCATACCCCAGTTCCTGCGGATCTCCTGCTTTGCGTACAACACGGTCGATGACCTGGAGCGGCTGGCGTGCGGGCTGCCGGAGGCGCTGGCGGCTATCGCCTGAGGGCGGCGCTGACAGGACCCGAGCCGCCCCGGGCTGATCCCTGCTCAGGCCGCCGCGCCCGCCCGCGCCGTGCGGCGGCGCCCGGAGTGCATGGCGGGAGCCGCGCTCTCGCAGGGTCCGTCCGGGTCCGGTGCCGCTGGTGCCGGCTCGCTGGCGGCCACCGGCTGTGCTGGTGGCGTCTCCGTTCCGGCCGGCACCGCGCTGATCCCCACGGCCACATGGCTGTTGGCCTCGATGCGGCTGAGCACCTGGCGGGCCCGCAGCACCACCGGCGCCGGCACACCGGCCAGGCGGGCCGCCTCGATGCCGTAGCTGCGGCTGGCGCCGCCGCGGCTCACCCGGTGAAGGAACACCAGGTCCTCGCCGGTCTCCTCCACCAGCACCTGGGCGTTGCCCACCGAGGGCAGCAAGGAGGCCAGCTCGTTGAGCTCGTGGTAGTGGGTGGCGAAGATCGTGCGGGCGCCGATGCCGCCTTGCTCCGCGGGGATGGCCAGGTGCTCGGCCACAGCCCAGGCGATCGAGAGGCCGTCGAAGGTGGCGGTGCCGCGGCCGATCTCATCGAGCAGCACCAGCGAGCGCGGCGTGGCGTGGTGAAGGATGTTGGCCGTTTCCGCCATCTCCACCAGGAAGGTGGACTGGCCGGAGGCCAGGTCGTCACCGGCACCGACGCGGGTGAAGATCCGGTCCGCGATGCCGAGGCGGGCCGTGCTGGCCGGGATCCAGCTGCCGATCTGGGCCATCAGCTGCAGCAGGCCGGTCTGGCGCAGATAGCAGCTCTTGCCGCTGGCGTTGGGGCCGGTGAGCACCAGCAGGTCGGGTGACTCCTCGCTGCCCTCGCCCAGCCGCAGGTCGTTGGCGGTGAAGGGCTGCTCCACCAGCAGTTGCTCCACCACCGGGTGGCGGCCCGCTTCGATCACCAGTTCACGGTCTTCCACCAGCTCGGGCCGGCAATAGCCGCCGGTGGCCGCCACCTCGGCCAGGGAGGCCAGGGCATCGAGATCCGCCACCAGGCGCGCCGCCTCCCGGATCGGCCCGGCCGCCACGCCCACGCGACGGCGCAGCTCCGTGAACAGGTCCAGCTCCCGCTGCACGGCGCGGGCACGCAGCTGCAGGATCCGCCCCTCCCGCTCCTTGAGGGCTGGTGTCACGAAGCGCTCTTCGTTGGCCAGGGTCTGGCGGCGGATCCAGTGGTCCGGCACGGCGCTGGCCCGGGCCCGGCTCACCGCCAGGAAATAGCCGAAGGTGCGGTGGTACTGCAGGCGCACATTCGGGTTGCCGCTGGCCTGCCTCTCCAGGCTCTCCTGGCGCGCCAGCCACGCTTCCTGATCGTCGAGCAGGTTGCGCAGGCCGTCGAGCTGGGGATCGACGCCGTCGTGGATCAGCCCCCCCTCCCCCAGGGCGAGGGGCGGGGCCTCCACGAGGTGATGGCGGATGTCGCGGGCGATCTCCAGCAGCTCCGGCCAGGGGCGGCTGAGAGCCGTCAGCGGGCCGCTCTCAGCCTCGGCCAGCAGGGCCGCCAGCCGCGGCAGCCGCTCGAGGCCATCGGCCAGGGCCACCAGATCGCGCGCCGAGGCGGTGCCGGCGCCGGCCCGGCCTGCCAGACGCTCCAGATCGCCCATCGGCCGCAGCAGGCGGCGCAGGGCCTGGCGCAGGGGGCGGTGCTCCACCAGCTCCGTCACGGCGTCCTGGCGGTGCAGGATCGCGGCGCGCTCCACCAGCGGCGCCTCGATCCAGCGGCGCAGGCAGCGGCCGCCCATGGCGGTGGCGGTGCGGTCCAGGGCCCATAGCAGCGAGCCGTGCAGCGAGCCGTTCAGCTGGGTGCGGCAGAGCTCGAGGTTGCGGCGGGTCTGGGCGTCGAGCACCAGCTGGTCGCCGGCGTACCAGACCGTGGGTGGCTCCAGCGGTGCCGGCTGGGTGCTCTCCAGGTAGGCCAGCAGGCCGCCGGCGGCGCGCAGGGCGAGCGGCACCTCCCCCAGGCCGAGGCCGTCGAGGCTGGCGAGCCGGAAGTGCGACAGCAGGCGGGCACGGGCCTCGGGCGTCTCGAAGGGCGTGCGGGGCAGGCTGGTGAGGCGGCGGCCATCGGGGCACCAGGCGGGGGTGGGCGGCGGCGTGGCGCTGTCGCTCATGGCCTCCGGAACGGCCTGCGTCGGCGCGGTGCCGGAGCGGTTGTGATTGGCCTGGCCGTCGCCTGGCCAGGCAGGGCCGTGGCGATCGCCAGCGGAGTCCGCGGCGGCGTGGTCGTTGCCAGGCGGTTCGGGCCAGATCACCTCGGCCGCCTCCAGCCGCAGCAGCTCCTGATGCAGGGCCTGCTCGCCCTCCCGCTCACTCACCCGGAACTCACCGGTGCTGATGTCGGCGACGGCCAGGCCCCAGCGGCGCGGCCCGGATCCCTCCGGCCCGTCGAACACCACGGCACAGAGCCAGTTGTTGCGACGGGCCGCCAGCATCCCTTCCTCGAGCACGGTGCCGGGGGTGAGCACGCGGGTGATGTCCCGCTTCAGCAGCGCTCCCTTGGCGGGGGTGGTCTCCAGCTGGTCGCAGAGGGCGACGCTGAGGCCCTGCCGCACCAGCTCGGCGCAGTAGCGCTCGGCGGCGTGAAACGGGATGCCCGCCATCGGCACCCGGCCGATCGCCTTGCCGGCCTCCTTGCCGGTGAGGGTCAGCTCCAGCAGGCGCGACAGCAGGATCGCGTCCTCGAAGAAGAACTCGAAGAAATCGCCCAGCCTGTAGAGCAGCACCCGCTCCGGGTGGGCCGCCTTGAGCTCCACGTAATGGCGGAGCACCGGCGTCAGCGCCGCCGGATCCACCAGGCTGTGGTGGTGCCAGCGGGGCAGGTCTTCAGCCGCGCTGGCGGTCGGATCGGTGCTGGACCCCGTGGGCTCAACGCCTGTCGAGGGGCCTGCCGCTTCCACGCTTTCCTCGGAGGCAGCGGCCGTCGACACAGCAGGAAGACCCTTTCCGGCTTCGGACCCGGCGGGCAGGGGGTCCTTCATGACGCTGTTGCCGTCTCCCGGCAGGGGTGAGCTCCGCCGCCGCGGCCGGGCCCGGGCGGCCCGCTCCAGGTTGTCCGGGTCGAGGCGGTCCTCGCCCGCGGCAGGCTCGTCGGGCGGGTCCGCCGAGGCCGGTCCAGTGGGACCGTCCGTGTCGCCGAACAGGCTGGCCTGACGAACGTCGGCGGGGTCGAGGCAGGCCGCCAGCGACAGCTGCTCGCCCGGCAGGGAGGCGCCGGCGGAGCGGGAGCGGGCGCTGCTGCGGCTCATGGCGCTGCCGGTGGGGTGTGCCATGTTAAGACCCACCACCGGTGGGGCTCCAGGGGGAGACCGGGGTCCCGCCTCCTGTTGCTGGAGGTGCGCTCCCAGGGCCGGTCGCCTCTGGATGTCCCCCCGGAGCACCCGCCCCAGGCCCGGAACCGTCCTCACTCCCAGGGGGTGCACAGGGACAGGGGCCGGCCGGGTGCCCTCGCACGGGTTCAGGACCGCTGCGCCGGCCAGGACCAACCGCTGCTGTCTTCCCGACCCCCCCCCCTCTCTGCCGACAACTTGTGAAGGATGCCGGGAGCGAGTCCGGAGGGCCCCGGGGGGGCGTGGGAGAATCCCGCCACGGCCCGATCCCGCCTGGGTCCTTCCCGGCACGGGGATCCTGCTTCTCCCGGGCACCCGCCGAGGCCTGCCCGCGTTGCCGCTTTCCGAGCCCTCCCCTTTCCACCATGCAGATTCTCAACACCCTCACCGTTCTGGCTCTGGTGGTGCTCTCCTTCGCCCTGATCGTGGCGGTGCCGGTCCTTTACGCCAGCAATGACACCAGCGGCAACTCCAACCGCCTGATCCTGCTGGGTGGCCTGGCGTGGGTGGCTCTGGTGCTGGTGAACTGGGGCATGAGCTTCTTCGTGGTCTGAATTCCGGCAGCTGCCGCCCCATTGCTCAGGGGCGGCGCCGAGCCCCTGGACCCGACAGGTCTCATGGCGTGCCTGCCACCTCCTTCGTTCGTTTCCCGCGAACGCGTCTCCACAGCTCCCGCTCGGCAGTCAGGCCTCCGTTCGGGTGCATTCGTCAATCTGTGCCTTGAGCACCCATCTGGAGCGGTGGAGTCCCGCGAGGCCGCTCCCTAGGCTCAGGGCAGTCTCGGACCTGATGCGTTGACGGTTTTCGAAGGGCAGTTCTCCGGTGCGGCCGGACTGCGGGTGGCGGTCGTGGTGGCCCGCTTCAACGATCTGGTCACCGGCAGGCTGCTGAGCGGCTGCCTCGACTGCCTCAGCCGCCATGGCATCGACGTGACCCCTGCCAGCAGTCAGCTGGATGTGGCCTGGGTGCCCGGCAGTTTCGAGATCCCGCTGGTGGCCCAGCGACTGGCCTCTTCGGGCCGCTACCAGGTGGTGATCACCCTGGGCGCCGTGATCCGTGGTGACACGCCGCATTTCGACGTGGTGGTGTCCGAGGTGAGCAAGGGCGTGGCGGCCGTGGCCCGTGACACCGGCGTGCCGGTGATCTTCGGGGTGCTCACCACCGACACCATGCAGCAGGCCCTGGAGCGGGCCGGCATCAAGAGCAACCTGGGCTGGAGCTACGGCCTGCAGGCGATCGAGATGGGCAGCCTGATGGCGGCGTTGCCGGCCTGATGGGGGGAGCGGTCAAACTCCCAGTCGGCCCAGGCCCGGGCCGGCGGCATGGCCTGCAGGCCGCTGGCAAGGGATGACGGTCGTTGGCATCGCCAGCGAGGTCAGTGGCCGCGGTGGGTATCCGTCAGAACGCACGGAGTCCGCCATCCGTGCGATCACCACCGGCGAACGGTGTGCCGTGAGCCATCGGATACCCGATCGTTGCTTAGCGTGACTTTCACTCCGGGGTTGTACTTTCGTTGTCCTGGCGTAGACCTCGCCGCCTGCTGTTTCTTTGCGCTCTGCTGGATCTGGCGAGCATCTGGCCTGCGGCGGCTCTGGCGGACAGACGGCTGGGCTCATCGCTGCTGAACCATCCGATCTGGCTTCTGTGCTTCGGAGCGGCCTATCTGTTTCTGGGCTGGCTGCTGGGCAGCTACACCGTGCTGCGCTGGCCCGATCTGCGGTTGCCCAGTGTGCTGCGGAGGTTGCTCACCACCTCGGCTGTCACGCTCATGGCGGTGATCCTGGTGCGTTGGGCCTTCAACCTGCCGGTCAGTTTCAGCCTGGGTCATCGCAGCACCCTGATACTGCTGCTCCTGCCGATGACGCTCTGGTCGCTGGTGTTGCGCCTGCTGTTCCGGCGCCTCAGTGAGGGCTCCCACTGGCAGCTGGTGGTGCCGGAGGCCTCCTGTGAGCATGTGGCGATGGAATGGCGGCGCCAGGATCTGGCGGCTCAGCCCCGTGTGGTCAGCCCGGATCGATGGCCTTCTCGCCTGTGGCCACGCCGGAGCCATCTCGAGGGAGTCGCGCTGGCGAACGATCTGGAGCTGGGGGAGGAGCAGCGGCAGCATCTGGGCAGCCTGAAGGCCAGCGGCTTGCCTGTGACCAACCTTGAGGCCCTCGCCGCACACCAGCTGGAGCGCCTGCCCCCGGCCCTGCTGCCCGAAGACTGGCTGAGCTATGCAGCGATCCCCTGGAGCGATGAGTTCGGCATGCAGCGCAAGCTCAAGCGGGTCGCCGATGTCGGCATGGCCCTGGCGCTGCTCCTGCTCTCCGCCCCGCTGCTCCTGCTTCTGGCCATGCTGATCTGGCTGGAGGACAGAGGTCCCGTGCTCTACCGGCAGGAGCGCTCCGGCTGGATGGGCGGGACCTTCCTCTTGCTGAAGCTGCGCACGATGGTCGTGGCTCCTCCGGATGCCCCCGCCACCTGGACGATCCCCGGCGACAGGCGCATCACCCGCATCGGCTCGCTGCTGCGACCGTCCAGGCTGGATGAGCTGCCGCAGCTGATCAATGTCCTGCGTGGCGAGATGAGCCTGATCGGTCCCCGCCCGGAGCGACCGGAGCTGGAGCAGGAGCTGGAGGCGGCCATTCCCCACTACCGCAAGCGCCACTGGATGCCCCCGGGTCTGAGCGGCTGGGCCCAGGTGTGCGCCCCCTATGCCGCCAGCCTGGAGGAAGCGGAGCTGAAACTCAGCTATGACCTCTACTACGTGCGCAACTGGAGCACGGTTCTGGATCTGCTGATCCTGTTCAAGACGATCAAGACCGTGCTGAAGGTGGCAGGGCGGTGAGCGCGCCGTGTCTTGCGACCAGGCCGGTCGGGGCGTCACGCACCGCGCCCGGGTCGACTGACCGTCAGCGCTGGCTTCGCCTTCAGGGCCGGGGACAAGGCTGTGGCCACAGGTTGTGACCATCGGCCGTCGCGGCCAGCAGCGGCACCGGCGGGCTTCGGTGTTCGCGTGGAAGGGGGGCGCAGCAGCCTCGTCGGTACGAATTGACGGGGGGGCTCTCGGTGGTGCATGATCAACAGGCGCCGGCGAGGCGCACCGAAAAGCCAGCCTGATGCCTAGCTTTGGGATGGCAGCCTTCGGACCGCGGATGTAGCTCAGTGGTAGAGCATCTCCTTGCCAAGGAGAGGGTCGAGAGTTCGAATCTCTTCATCCGCTTACAGTGATTCGTTCTCTCCTTTCCAAGCAGAGAACCTGCTCGATCGATCTTCATTGCATTCAGGCGTCCTCAGGCCTTGATCTGCTATTGGGATTGTGCCTCAGCAGCCTGAGTCTTCCAACTCATCGATCCTGACCACCGCGCTGAGCGTGCCGATCAGCGGGGTGGTCAGGATGCGGCTCAATCAGGTCGATGCAGGACCAGCAGATGCTGTCGATGCGTACTGTCGAAACCTAGACGTCGATAGAAGCCGGCGCTGTTGGTGGTCATCAGATAGACCTTTTCGGCGTCACGCACTTCAGGGCAGTGCAGCAGCTCGGTCACGATCCGATGACCCAGGCCTTGCCCCTGATGCGGCGCGGCCACGACCACATCCCACAGCACGGCCCGGAAGGTGCCATCACTGCTGGCTCGACCGAAGCCGATCAGTTGCTGCCTGCTCCAGGCCGTGACGGCAACATCACTGCGGCGCAACATGCGGCGTAGGGAGCGAAGACTGCGCCCCCGTGCCCAGAAACTGTGCTGATCAAACAGGCGCTGCAGTTGATGGAGTGCTCTGACAGGACGCCAGCAAGGACCGAGCCCGAGTCGCAGGCGTCGTGCACCCCGCTGGTGACGCATCAGACGAATCGGATCGGTAGAGGTGGAGATGTTGGCAATCAAGACAGGTGGTCAGATTTGCTGCAGGGACTTGGCCTTGTCTTGCAGTTGATTGAGCAATAGTTGCAAATAGGTGACTTTGCGCAGTTTGATGTTTGCCGTCAGGGACATGCCCACCTGCAGGGGCAGGATGGTGCCATCCTTGAGCTTCAGCTGTTGGCTGTTGAGTCGGATGTCAGCTGGATAGCGGGGATACTGGGTGACTTGATCAGGGGGAAGTGCATCGGAGCCGATGCTACGTACCGTGCCTTGCAACACACCGAAATCGGTCGCTGGGAATGAGTCAATACTGATGTCCACGGGGCGACCGACTGAAACGAAGCCGATATTTTTGCTGGGGATCTCAACCCGCGCCTCAAGCTTGTCAAAGGGGACCACTTTCATCAAGGGTTCGCTGGTCTGAGCTACAAATCCTTGCGCTTTGGGCTTCAGCTCAAAGATCAATCCGGAATCAGGAGACGTAATCTTCTGATAGCGGATGTTGACATTCAGCTCTGTCAGGCTGTTCCTGAGATCGGAGAGCTCGGCCTGAAGCTGCTTGATCTCCTGGTTGAGAATCGCTTCCTGGCGGAGACGGTCGGCTTTGGTCTGTTCGATGCGGCCATTGACATCCTGAACCCGGTTTTTCTGCTGCAGATACTGAAGTTCGCCGGCGGCGCCTTCCTTCGAAAGGAACTCAAGTCGCTGCAGGATGTCATTTTCAAGGGCCAGGTTTTTGGCAAGCACCTCCTGTTGTGTGGTGTTGCCATCCAGGAAGCGATCGAGCTCGACTCGCTTGAGGGCCAGTTGCTGCTGCTTCAGGGAGATGCTCTTGATGATTCCGGCTCTCCGATCCCGCGTCGCTTCGGTATCGAGAAGGAGAAGGGCCTGGCCCTTCTCAACGCGGTCGCCTTCCTTGACCAGAATGCGATCGACGACGCCACCCACCGGGACTTGTACATCCTTGACCACACCAAGCGGTTCGAGCTTGCCCTGTACGGTGACAATCTCCTCCGTCTGGGCGATGGCGAGCCAGGCGATGCCGAAGCCAGCCACGCCAATCAGGGTCCAGGTGATGGCTCGAGCCCAGAAAACCGGCTGTTGGAGGACACCCTGGTTCTCATCATTCCTGATGAGCTCTTCGATCGAGTCCTGAGTGCGGCTGACCAATTTCGAAGGGGTGAGAGACGGGGGTTTGGTGGACATCAGCTGGCCTCCTGCTGGCGATAGAGGGCGTAATAGCGACCCTTGAGCTCCATTAACTCGTCGTGAGTTCCAGTTTCGACCACGGCTCCTTGGTGCATCATCACGATCATGTCAGCTCGGCGGATGGTGCTGAGGCGGTGTGTGATGAAGAACACGGTGCAGTCCTGCAGGGAGTCGACGAGGTTGTCGCAGACACGGCGTTCGGTGTCGTAGTCGAGGGCGCTGGTGGCTTCATCCATCACCAGCAATTTGGGGTTGCTCAGCAGGGTACGGGCGATGGCGATGCGTTGCCGTTGGCCTCCCGACAGAGACGATCCGCGCTCGCCCACAGCGGAGCTGTAACCGAGCGGCAGGCCCATGATGAAATCATGGGCATCGGCGATTTTGGCTGCTCTGACGATTTCATCGCTGCTGGCGTCTGGATTGGTGAGAGCGATGTTGTCACTGATGGTTCCGCTGAACAGCAGTGGTTCCTGCGGCACGATGCCGACCTGACGGCGCAGTGAATAGAGCTCAACCTTGCCGATGTCATAGCGGTCGATCAGGATGCGACCCTGCGTCGGTGCGTACAGGCGTGGCAGCAGCTTCATCAGGGTGCTCTTGCCGCTGCCGCTCTGGCCGACAATGCCGACGAAGGTACCCTGCTTGATTTCGAGTTTGATGTTCTTGAGGACTTCCGGAGCGCCAGGATTGAAGCTGAAATGGAGGTCTTCAAAGACGACGTCACCATGGATCGGGGGCAGCGGGATCTTGGAGCGGTCGCTGTCGTCCGATTCCATCGGGGTATCGACGATGTCAGCCAGCCGTTCAAAGGACACGCGCAGCTCCTGGATGTTCTGCCAGATCGAGGAGAGGCGCAGCAGGGGTTGGGTGACGTAACCAGCGATGATGCGGAAAGCGATCAGCTGACCAAGGGTCAGCTCTCCCTTCAGCACGAGACCGGCGCCTACCCATAGCACCAGCAGTTGTGAGAGCTTCTGAAGAACCTGGCTGGTTTCTGTCAGAGCCGTACCGGTGAGGGTCTTTTCGAAGCTGCGGGCCACGAAGCGCCGGTAGAAGTCCTGCCACTTCCAGCGGCTCACCATTTCCACGTTCTGCGCCTTCACGGTCTGAATGCCGGTGAGCACTTCGACGAGGTGGCTCTGGGTGTTGGCATTTTCGACCGCGGCATTGCGGATCTGGCGCCGGATCAGCGGCGAGCCGACCAGTGTCAGCGCGATCTGAACGGGCAGAACGATGAGGGCGATGATCGTGAGCAGCCAGCTGTAGATGGCCATCACGATGATGTAGATCACCGAGAAGACCGAATCCAGAATGGTCATCAGGGCCTGGCCCGTGATGAAGTTTCTGATCTTCTCCAGTTCGGCGATGCGCGACCCGAGTTCCCCCACTGGCCTGCGATCGAAATAGCCGAGTGGCAGGCGCAGGAGGCGGTCGATCACCTCAGCGCCGAGCCTCAGGTCGATGCGGTTGGTGGTATCGGCAAACAGGTAGGTGCGCAGCGTACCGATGACCCCTTCCATGAGGGTGACCACCACCAGTGCGATGCCTAGAATCTGCAGAGTGTCGAGGCTGCGCTGGGTAATCACCTTGTCAATGATCACCTGAATCAGGAGAGGGTTCGCCAGGCTGAACAGCTGCACCACAAAGGAGGCCACCAGCACCTGAAACAGCATGCCGCGATAGCGCTTCAGTGCCGGCCAGAACCAGCCGGGGCCGAAATTCTGCTCCGGTGTCGCATTGCTGCGATCCAGAATCAGCAGATCCATGCCGTCGGGGAAGGTCTCCGTCAGCTGAGCAGGCGTCAGCATCACCCAGCCATCGGCAGGGGAGGCGAGTTTCAGACCCCGGCTGTTGCTGGAGACTGCGATCGCGAAGGACTCCTTCCAGCTCAGCAGACAGGGGGTCATCAGGCGCGTACCGGCCTGGGCAGGCACCTGACCACCGCTGACGAGCAGGCCCATCATTGAGGCGATCTGGCCACATAACTGCAGATCGGGTGCCATGCCACGCCGCAGGTTGTCGCGCAGGATCTTCTCGACCGAGTCCCGGCGGTAGGGCAGATCCAGAATCTTCGCCAGCATCTGGAAGCAGGCCAGGGTCTCCTCGACCACACCGTTGGCCCGGATCAGACTCAGGCCCCGGCTCCGGTCCGTCTGGCCGAGGTCCAGGCCGGAGGTCTCCGCCGGAGCGTTGAGACTGCCCAGGGCGCTCTGATGCTCCGGCGGGAGTTTCTCGGCCTCGGAGACGGCGGAATCGGTGGGTGTCGCCGACAGAATCGCGCCGACATCGTCGCGGGACAGATTGAGCAGCCGTGCCGGCAATGGTGGCCTTGGCTCCGGCAGGCGCGTGCCTGCCGTGAGAATGGTCCCGATCGACAGCCCCGGCACGTTGCCGCTGGCGATGAGGATCATGCGATCGGAGCCGAGATGGCTCCAGAGCCGGCGGTCGCTTCCCAGCAGCGAGCAGTCATCGCGCAGCTGATGGACCAGCAGCCGCAGCTCCTCGGGAGTGCGTGCCTGGGCCGATTCCTTGGTCAGCACCCGCAGGATGTCGGCCAGTTCGGCGCTCCAGATGTGCGAGTCGCACCACTCGCGCAGCCCCTTGTCGCTCTCATACAGCTCGAGCATCACCCGATCAGGAATGACGGCCAGGACCATCTCCGAGGCGGCGGAGACTGATTCGCAGGGCGCCGCCCGCAGCAGCGAGGCCAGGCCGATGATCGAGCCGGGGCCCAGGCGCTCGATCGTGAAGGGCCGGCCGTGGTGATCGCCCAGCAGACGGGCCTCCCCCTCGACGACCACGAACACCTGTTCGGGCAGGCTGGTGTTCAGCACCAGCATCTGACCAAGGGAGCAGCGCTTCATCTCAAGGGCGCTCGCGAGCTTGGCGCGACCCGCGTCCCCCAGTCTCTGCAGGGCTTCGCAGTGTTCGAGCAGTTGAACCGGGTTGGGAGGGGTCTGAGTCATGGGGAGAGGAGCGGGCGGTGAGTGGCGACGGGGCGGGGGGCTCAGCCCGCGGCTGGCTCCAGTAGCCGCTGCAGCTCCTTGAGTTGGATCTGCAGTTCTTCGTTGACCCATTCATTGAAAAGATCACGTGCCATCAGCACTTTCATCTCGTCGTTGAACACGGCTGCCTGCAGGTCTTCCAGGCGCAGCACGATCCACCAAGGACTGATGAAGAAGGGGGCGAAGAGCTGTTTCGGTTGGGCGCTGCGCAGGCGCTCCGTGATCATGGGGTGGGATTGGTTCAGGGGTGCCGGTCCGACGATGCCGTTGCGTGCTTTTTCATCGCCCTGGCTGTGGGCCGCCGCGAGATCGGCAAAGGTGTCTTCTCCTTCGGCGATGCGGAGATACAGTTCCTGAGCCAGACCCATGTCCTTGACGCGGATCAGGCTGTAGACGACCCGATCGAGTTCGGCCTTGCGCTCCAGGAAGCGTTTTTCGGCTCGAGCGGTGAAGTTCTGCAGCACATGCCGGTCGATGCGCAGGGGCAGCTCTGCCTGGGAACGCGCATCCTCCAGGCTCAGTAATTGGCTCTGCAGGTGACTCTTCAGCTGGTCCTCCGACTTCAGTCCGAGGCGTTGGGCCCATTCCTGCAGCGTGCGCTGCTTCTCCTCCTGGGTCAGGCTGACGCCTGACACTGCCTCGGCGATGACCTGGGCCTTGAGCAGAGGAAGCAGCAGCCCATGGCGAGCCAGAACTCTGTATTGCTTGATGCTGAAGGGCTGGCCTGATGCTTGTGCCTGCACTGCGCTTCCCTGGACTGGAACAGACGTCATGGTCACGTGATTGTCGTGGGGGCGGGGGGCGTGAGCGGCGCAACTCCGGCCGCTGACGCCCGGACCTGCCGGTGCGTTGTCGCCTGGTGGGCCGCCATGCTCCTGGAGGCGTGATCGTGGTCGGAGCGGAACAGGCCGGCATCGGTGACCTGCACCCTGCGCTCACCACCCCATGGCAGCTCGTGCGGTGCATGGGCTGAATCAGAGGCCCCAGAGGCAGGCGCAGCCTGACCTCCGCCCGGCCGGATCCCCTGTGGTGGCTTTCCGGTTCGGGGGATGAAACCCTGCATCAACCACTCGGACAATCGACGGAATATAGGCCGACACCGCAGCCATGAGGTGCGCCGGTGGCGGCTCAGCCGCCGGCACGGTCTGGCGTCCGCGAGGCGAAGCCGGGATCGTGGTGTTCAGGGAGACATCGGCTCCAGATAGTCGGCAGGCAGTGGTTCTCGGCAGCGCATCTGCCCCGATCCGGAATGCGGCCAGCGCTCGCGAACCCGTGCGAAGCCCCACCGCGCCAGCAGCAGGGCGTGCTCCAGTCGATGGCGGCTGTGCTGGGCCAACAGGGCCGAAACGGCCTGATGGCTGCGCCACCGCTGGGCTGACAGGGACCCTGGATGGAGGCGATAGGCCATCAGGGGCTCCGTCAGGCGTGCGTAGCGCAGTTCAGGACAGCGGGCGAACAGGCGAAGCCACAGGCCATAGTCCTCGTGACGCTCGGGGCGGAACGGTCCGCAGGCCCCGGAGGCTGCTGCCTGCAGCAGTGCACGGCGCACGATCACCGAGGAGAGAGGCACCACATTGCCGGCCAGAAGCTCGCGGTAGGTCAGCAGGGGTGGGGGTGTGCGGCGTTCGACCACCGTCTCCCCATGGTTGCCGCTGCGGAAGCGCAGGTATGCCGTCACCGACAGGTCAGCACCCTGGTCGCGATGGAGCCGCAGCTGCCGGGCGAGCTTGTCCGGGTGCCAGAGGTCGTCGGCGTCGAGAAAGGCGATCAGCGGGGCGCGCGATGCCGTGATGCCGATGTTGCGCGCCAGCCAGGGGCCGGGAATGTGCCGCTCCTTGCCGACGTCGATCAGCTGGAAACGTTGGTCGTCGGCCGTCAGCTGATGGGCGACGGCCCGTGTTTCGGGCAGGGAGCCGTCGTTCACCAGGATTGCTTGCCAGCTTGGCAGGGTCTGCCGGCGAAGGGAGGCGCAGGCCTGCGCCAGCAGGGCTCCGCGATCGTGGAACGGAATCACCACTGAGATGGCCGGCGTGTCGCCGCCTGGCTCAGGCTCTGGCGTGGTGAACGGGTCGGGCATCGCCTGGTCAGCCATGGGGGCGTGTCCGCGACACCCCGGGCAGAAAAGGTGTCGCCAGGATCGGGTGGCAACGCAGGTGGGCCAGCTGCAGGCTCACCAGACGCCGGCGCTCCGGGTCGTTGCGGCAGAGCGCACGGCAGGCGTTGGCGATCTGCTCGCCGCTGCACTCCTGCCATTGCAGTTCCGCGAACCCCTGCCACAGCGGCCAGTGCCCGAGCACGGGCACCAGGCAGCCCTGGCTGAGGGCCTCCAGCTGGGCCAGGCCGAAGGATTCGTAGTCCGCGGGGATCGTCACCAGCCTCGCCTGGCGCAGCATCGCCAGCAGGGTGGGATCGTCGGGATTGTGCACGAGCGTCACCCCGGCGGCCTCTGCCGCCGCCCGTTCACCCTCCGGAACGGATGGCACCACCGCGGCGCAGCGCAGACCGCTGCGCGCGGCCAGCCTCAGGAAGCGCGGCCAGCCTTTCTGGATTGTCGGCCGGCCGACGAAGAGCAGGTCCAGCGGACGGTCGTCATCCGGTTCTGGGGGGAGGGCCAGCTGCAGGCGCCGACGCAGGTCGCTCCCCAGTGCATGACTGGACAGGTGGCATGCGCCGGCAGCCAGAAGCGAGCGCTCATGCTCGGTCTGGACGTGCACCTGAATCCCCAGGTGCTGCATCACCTTCAGGGCCCTCCCGGCCAGTCGGGCCCTCAGGGGATGGGCCACCGAGCGCGGATCGTGGAAGCTAGGCAGCCAGTGCACTGCCAGTCCCGGACGGCGCAGACGCTGCGTCACGGCCAGGGCATAGGCCCAGGGCTGGTCGCAGCCCAGGATCACCAGCGCGTCCACGCCGGCCAGGTGGCGGCTGGCCGGCAGATCGGGCCAGCGCACTTCGAGGCCATGCCCTCGGCCGCGGGTGACCAGCACCTGCACCACCGCCCCGGATCCCCGCAGGTGTTCCACCAAGTTGAGCGCCAGTCGCTGCAGGCCTCCGCGCGGCTGGAAGCCCGTCGGCTGGTAGGCGAGTGCAATGCGTTCGGGCTGCCCGGCCATCAGCGTCGCCCCAGGGCCAACCGGTACACCTGTGCCGTTTCCTCCGCCGTGCGGCGCCAGTGGAAGGTCTTTGCTCGCGCCAGGCCTTGTCGGGCCAGTGCACACCGCGTGGACGGATCGAGCAGGACGCGCTCCAGGGCTGCGCAGAGAGCGTCGGGGTCCAGCGGGTCCACCTGAAGCCCCGCTTCCCCCACCACCTCCGGCAGAGAGGAGCGGCGGCTGACGATCACGGGGGTGCCGCACTGCATCGCCTCGAGAGGTGGCAGCCCGAACCCCTCATAGAGCGAGGGATACACGAACACGTCGGCGCAGGAATACAGGCCAGCCAGCATCGCGTCCTCGACGAACCCCGCCAGACGCACGGCCTCCTCCAATCCGTCTGCCTTCAGGCGGTGCAGCAGGGGGGCGATCTGCCAGCCCCGCGCTCCCACCAGCAGCAGGCGGAAGGCGGTGGCGGGGTGACGGGCCCGCAACCGCCGGAATGCTTCCAGGGTCAGGAGGAGGTTCTTGCGAGGCTCCAGGGTGCCGACGCTGAGGATCAACCGCTCGCCTTGCTCAAGACCGAAGTGCTGACGCAGAACCTCGAGTGCGGCGGGATCCTGCACCGGTTCAAGCCCGGTAGCGGCCGCCAGAGGCACCACATGCACCTGCGCGGCGGGCACGGTGCGCTGCAGCCGCAGCACGTCGTCGCGGGTGGAACCGGAGACGCAGACGAGATGATCGCCGGGACGGAGGCTGGCCAGCGTGGTGCGGAATCCGCGCACGGTTTCGCGTGGGAAGAGGTTCGGCTCGATCAGGGGCAGCATGTCGTGGATGGTGAGCACCACGCCGCCGAAACCCGCCCGGCGCACCTCCGGCGGAATGGCCGCATAGGGGCTGTGATACACCGCGCGCTCCGGGTCGATGCCGGCGGTGTGCAGCAGATCGTCGAGGTGGAGGCGCTGACGCCGGCGTGCCCATGGGCTGGCCTGCAGGGCGCGCCAGAGCGGTTTGGCCGGACGCACCAGCGCAGGGTGCCTGATCAGGCCTGTCAGGGAGGGGGCGAGCGCCGCTGGGCTGTCCGTGGCGCTCTGCCAGCCGCGCAGCAGGGGATCGCGGCAGTAACCGAGACCGTGGAGGTCGCCGCTGCGCTCCAGGGCGGGCAGCAACTGGCTGGCGTAGCGGTGAATGCCGGTTCTGGCCCGCTCCGAGCGAGCGCCCTGGGCCAGTACCGTCGTGTCGAAGACCAGTCGCATGGCTGCCATCCTGCCTGGTTTTCGTGCGGGTCACAGGCAGGGCTGCTGCCGCGTGGCCCCACAGCGGCGGGATCCCCGTTTCCGTTGGCCTGAGGCGGATGAGGCGCCATTCCTATAACCTCTGATGGCGCGGAGATGAGGCTGCCGGTCAAGCCATGCAGCTGTCACGAGTTTGCTGATGCCCACTCCATCTCCGTCCACCGTTCTGTTGGATCTGCGCCGTCTCCAGCGGCAGAGCGCCGAGGCCGGTTCCGTCGACGCGCTGGAAGCCTTGCTCGCGGCTGCCCCTCCCGAGGTGGCGAGCCCCGGCTGTGTGGCCTATCTCTGTGCGGATGAGCGCTGGGTCGGTTGTGAGGCGGCGTCTCGTTTGCTGTGGTGGTTGGCGGGACGTCGGCGGAGGCTCTGCTCGGAGCCCCTGCTTGAGGAGGCATTGCTGCCGTTGGTCCTCGCGGAGGAGGGCTATCCGCGACGTTGTGTTCCCTGTCTGGAACAGGGACTTTGGCTGTGGGAGGACGAGGTGGCATCGGCGAAGCCGCCCGGCCTTGCGGATGAGGACCGAGCCGCCACTGAAGAGGGCTCGCCTCGGGAGCGCCTCGCCTGGTTCAGCCCCCTGCCGCCGGTGCGCAGCGGCATCTGCGATTACAGCGCCGCACTGATTCCCGAGCTGGCGCGGCATTTCGAGATTGATGTGGTGGCGGATCCCGCCACCACGCCCCTGCCGGAGGGGGCGAAGGCGGTGATCTCGATCCAGGACTTCGATCGCCGGGCGCAGGAGTATCCCTATCTGTTGTTCCAGGTGGGTAATTCAACCCTGCATCTTGAGCATCTCAGCCGTTTGCGCCACCATGCGGGAGCGGTTGTGTTGCATGACTTTTATTTGTCTCATGGGGTCTGTGCCCACGAAGCTGATGCCCACTTGGGAGGAGATGTCTTCGAGCGGCTGTATCGATCCCATGGGTATCAGGCCTGCTGGCTGCGTCATCATGATGATCTGAATGCCGACGATCGGGCCATCTGGCGCTACCCCTGCAATCTCGACCCGTTGCAGTGGGCCAGTGGGGTGATTGTTCACAGCCGCGAGGCGGCACGTCTGGCCGAGGACTTCTATGGAACCTCCGCGACCTCCGGGTGGAGCGAGGTGCCTCATCTCAAGCGCGTCTCGCCCACGCCGGTGCCGGCACGACAGGCCGCTCGAGCAGAGCTGGAGTTGCCTCAGGAGGCCTTCGTGATCTGCAGCTTCGGCTTCCTGGGTGTTGCCAAGCTCAGTGATCGGCTGCTCCAGGGTTTTCTGGCGTCCTCCCTGGCTGAGGATCCCAGCGTGATCTTCGTTTTTGCTGGCTCGGACGCTGGAAACCGAAGTTTTCGCCTTCAGTTGGGCCTGGCAGTGGCGGATGCCTCTCGGCGTGGCCGCCTGCGGGCCCAGGTGCGCTTCACGGGCTGGATTCCTGGGCCTGCCTACCAGCGCTATCTGGAGGCGACCGACGCGGCAATTCAGCTTCGCACTTCGTCCCGGGGCGAGACCTCCGGCACCGCGCTCGACTGCATGGGCGCGGGTGTGCCACTCGTCGTCAATGAGCACGGCAGCATGCGTGAGCTGCCCCAGTCGGCGGTTCTGCGTCTGTCGGACCATTGCTCCCCCCAGGAGATTGCCAGGGCCCTTGAGCGTCTGAGACAGGACGAAGATTTGCGGGATCGCCTGCGGGAGGCTTCCCTCGCCCATGTGGCCGCCCACCACGATCCATCACGCTGCGCCTTGCGCTATGCCGAAGCGATCCGCGCGGCTGGAGCCTTGCGGATCAGGCGTCAGCAATGGCTGGAGGCCGCCACCACGGCCGTCGAGCGGGGTGCTGATCGGGTGCAGGTCGCCAATGCCCTGGCGCTGCTCCGCCCACCGCGCCCGCGGCAGCGTCAGCTGTTCCTCGATGTGAGTGTGGTGGCTCGCCACGATCTCGGCAGCGGCGTGCAGCGGGTGGTCCGTGCTCTCAGCGTGCAGTTGCTGCTCCATCCCCCGCGTGGTGTGCGGGTGGAACTGGTGCGCGCCAGCGATGAAGGGATCGGCTTCCACTATGCGCGCCGTTTCGCGCTGGAGTTGCTGGGGCTGCCCGACAGGGGCTGGCCGGAACCTCCGATCCACCCGCAGCCCGGCGATCTGTATCTCAGCCTTGATCTCGATCAGGCCGGAGTCGTGCGTCAGCGTCCCACCTACCAGCTGATGCGGGCGCTGGGGGTGTCGGTGCACTTCGTGGTTCACGACCTGTTGCCCTGCCTTCAGCCTGAGTGTTTCCCCCCCGGTGCCGGCGACTGGCACCAGGCCTGGCTGGAGGTGGTGACCGACTGTGACGGGGCTCTGTGCGTCTCCCGTAGCGTTGCCGCAGACCTGCGCCAGTGGCTGTCCGAGCGCGGGCGGGTCGGAGGAGTCTTCGCCATTGAGTGGTTCCATCACGGCAGCGAATTCTGCGCGCCGACGGCGCAGCTCGATCCAGAGGAGCGGAAGAGCCTGGAGGCGATTCCCTCGGGCCCCACGCTGCTGATGGTCGGCACGGTCGAGCCGCGTAAGGGCTATCTCGATGTGATCGAGGCTGCGACGCAGCTCTGGGAGGAGGGGGCACGGTTCAACCTGATCATCGTCGGCCGGGAGGGCTGGACCGATCTGCCCCAGTCAGCGCGCCGCACGATTCCCGAAACGGTTCGTCGACTGCGAAACCATCCCCTGCGGGATCAACGACTCTTCTGGTTTGACTCTGCTTCGGATGCCACGCTTCAGGGGCTCTATCGCCGATCCGATGGATTGATCGGCGCGTCCTACGGCGAGGGTTTCGGCATTCCGTTGATCGAGGCAGCCCGTGCGGGCCTGCCGTTGCTGCTGCGCGATCTACCCGTCTTCCGCGAGGTGAGTGAGAACAAGGCCGCCTTTTTCCCCGAAAAGGCCGATCGCACGGAGCTGGCTGCGGCGATCGCGACATTTCTCGGCAGCCTTCAGGAGGGGCGGCTGTCGGCGCAGCTCCCGGCTCAGAGCTGGCGGCAGAGTGCCGCCCAGGTGGTGCATGCCCTCGGGCTTGTCTGGCAGGAAGCCCCTGATGAAGCGGTTCCACCGCGTGTCTCGGAGACGTCCGGCCCTGAGGATGCCGGAGAGGCGGAGGTGCTGGCGATGTCTCCGCTTCCATCCGTCCTGGTTGTCCAGCGCGCAACATCATGGGGCCGTCGTCTGCGCCGACTGCGTGATCGGTTGCGGCGTCTGAAGCAAGGGATCTCTTGGCTCCGTCGCCTGACGCCTGCGTCGCTGAGTGGCCGGGCGCGCCGTCTGAGGGGGAAATGGCGTCGTCGTGTGGATGGGGCGCTGACCTCAGCGCTGGAACCACCAGCACTCCAGGTGCTGGAACCTTCGTCCATGCTCGAATCTGCCAGACCCTGGCTTCAGGATCTGGAACGGCGGCGGCGGAGCCTCGCCACCAGGGCTGACCAGGGATGAGTCAGGGCCCAGCGGCGGCTTGCGATCACGGCCCTGTATTCGTTCTGGGTTGTTTGTAGGGAGTGTTGACAGGCCTGCAGCTCCTGTTCGGAGGCAGCAAGCGCCTCCCTGGTTTCCTGATGCAGCCGCCTGAGGGAATTCAGTTGCCGGTCTCGCTCCGCACGGGTCTGGACCAGCTTCGCCTGAGTCTCCATGAGCTCCGCCTGGATCTTGACCAGCTTGGCCTGGGTCTCGACGAGCTCCGCCTGGCTCTCGACCAGCTTGGCCTGGATCTCAGCGGGCGCCGCCTCGACCTGGACCAGCTTGGTCTGGGTTTCGACGAGCTCCGCCTGTGTCTGGACCTGCTTCGCCTGGGTCTCCGCCAGTTCAGCCTGGGTCTGGATCAGCGCCTCCTGGGTCTGGATCCGCTCGGCCTCAAGCTGGGATTCCTTCGGGATTGACCCGCTCAGCTCGGCCTGGTCCAGATGCACCAGCTGCTCCAGCACATCGGCTTCCTCGCTCACCCAGCGGGCGATCAGGGCCTCCAGGGTGGGGTCCTCTGCTCGCGTTTCGGCGATCAGCCTGGAGAGGAGCTCCTCATCGTGGTGATCGAGGGCCTGCCCGCGGCTGCTTTTTTCGGCATGCACGGCGCCGACGCCGGTTGCGTAGTAGCTGCCGAGGCCGAGCCGGCGTCGCAGGTCCAGACAGAGGGCGACGTCCTCACCGCAGATGTGAAAGTCCTCACGCAGGCGCACCTGCAGAAGGTGCTCGCGTCGCAACGCCATCAGCGCCCCGGTGACAGCGGGCATGGCACCGGATCTCGGCGGTTCCAGGCCGCTGGGGTGCAGCAGGGCCCCCAACCGCTCCGGTCGTAGGCGGTTGTAGGCGAGATGGCGACTGTTGAACAGGATGCCCGCGTGTCCGAGCAGGCCCGCCGGGGTGCGTAAGCGGCCGCCCACCAGGCCGATGTCACGGTGACCCGTCAGCACCTGCAGGGCTCGGTCGAGGCTGCCGCTGTCGATGACGAGGTCGTCGTTGAGCAGAACCACCACCTCGCCACTGGCCTGCTCGGCCAGGGCGTTCATGTTGGAGGCGAAGTGGTAGGGGGTGCGGCAGGCGATCCTGAAGGGAGGCCCTCCCGTCGGTGGCTGGATCAGAACCTCCTCCTCGTCAGGGCCGTTCCAGGAACACAGCACCTCGTCACCTGGCCACCAATGACGACGCGCCTTCTCCAGGCTGGCCAGAAGCCCGTTCAGGAGCTGGGCCTGTCGGGAGATCACCAGGCAGGAAACCTTTGGGGGGCTGGTCATCGGCGCGGCATGCGGGCCCGCAGGCAGGTCATTCCACTCTCGCTAATCAGCGGACAGGGGGCTTCATCTGGGGAGAGCCTGCAGCCTCGGCCGCGGGGTGGATATGAGGAGCATCCGGCGTGAAGTGTGGGACGTGTACCGACCTCCTCTGCACGCACCCCAGGACAGTGCCCAACCAGGCTGCTCATCCCAGTGCCAAGCTCGCGGAGGTCTCCGTTAGATCGAGACCAAGATGAGTCGGAGTCTGGTGGTCGGTTGCTGATCTGTCAGTGGCTGCGTCAGCTAAGCGGCACGGATGCTGGTCCGGACTGCTCTCTAAGGGTATGCTCATGCACGATCTGGAAGGCTTGCCGTCTTGGTACCAGCCTTGACAGACGCGACAACGTTCCTACGTTTTCGCTTCCGCCGCGGCTGAGCTGCGGATCAAACCTCGCCTTCCTACCCGTCCGGAGACCCCAAACGCATGGCAACCGCCACCGAACTTCAGGTTCTTTACATCACATACTTTGGCCGGGCTGCTGATCCTGAGGGTCTGCAGTACTGGTTGATTAATGGAGCCACTCAAGAGCAGATTGCCGACGGCTTCGCTACCACCCCTGAATATGCGGACACGATCCAGGGAAAAACGATCTCGCAGGTCATCAACGATTTCTACCTGAATTTGTTCGGCAAGAATGCTGATGAAGACGGGTTGAGTTTCTGGACCGGCAAAGTTAATGATTTTCTGAACGGCGTGCCTGGAGGGGCCAGTCTCCAGCAGGTTGGTCGTTTGATTGCCGATGGTGCCCTGGTTAAACCGGCTGGTGATCCTGATCGGGTCATTCTTGAGTCCAAGATTGCTGCAGCGGGCAATTGGACTGAGGCTGTTGCCAGCGATGCAACCTTCAACACCAATTACAATGGTGCTCTCGCCAACACCTTCGGCGTCGAGTTTCTCAATCAGGTTGTTTCCCCAGCAACCATCCCTTCCGAGGCTCAGACTCTTGCTGCAGTTGCAGCCATCCCCCCCTTCGGCACCATCGGTCTGCTGACGCCGCTGTCAGCCACTGTGTCCGAAGGCGGATCGGTGATCTTCCAGCTCACCACCATTCCTGCCACCCCAAGCACCACCTACACCTACGAGATCAGCGGTGCGGTCAATGCTGCTGATTTCGTCAGCGGCTCTTTGACGGGCGTGGTCACCACTGATTCCACGGGCGTCGGCACGCTCCAGATCACCATCGCTAATGATGCGCTGGTTGAATCTTCTGAGATCTTCTCCGTCAATATTCAGGATATTGCGACCACGTCTTCGGTCACGATCCTCAATACCACCGTCCCTGTTGTTTCGGTGGTTGCCCAGCCCACCGCTGTTAGCGAAGGTGGTCTGCTCACGTTTAACATCGCCACCTCTGCAGTTGCACCTGGCACCTTGCTGAACTATGCCATCACTGGCATTCAGGCTGAGGATGTTCTCGGTGGCGCAACTGTCCTGTCCGGCACCCGTGTAGTCGCTGCCGATGGATCGGTTGATCCGGTGCTGATCACCATCGCCACCGATCTGCTCTTCGGCGAACAAGAAACGGCCACGATCACAGTTTCCGGTCAAGGTCTCGTTAGCGCATCTGCCTCCGCTGAAGTGGTTGACACCACTCTGCCTCCTGAGCTGACTGTGGTTGCCCAGCCTTCTGCGGTCAACGAAGGCGCTCAGCTGATCTTCAACATTGGTACCACGTCGATTGCGGCCGGCACCAACATCTCTTACATCATTACCGGCATTCAGCCCGCCGACGTTCTTGGGGGCGCTGCCGTTCTGATCGGTACTCGCACTGTCAATGCCGATGGCAGCGTCGCGCCTGTACAGATCACCATCGCCAACGACCTGGCCTTTGGTGAAGTTGAAACCGCCACGATCACGGTGGCTGGCGCTGGCTTGATTGCCACAGCCTCTGCTGAGGTTGTGGATACCACTCCTGAGCCTGTTCTGAGTGTGGTGGCTCAGCCGTCGGCGGTGAATGAAGGCGCTTCGCTGGCCTTCAACATCAGCACCACCTCGATTGCCCCCGGGACGCTGATCACCTACACCATTACTGGTATCCAGGCTGATGACGTGCTGGGTGGCGCTGCTGCCCTCAGCGGAACCCGCACGGTGGCTCTGGATGGCAGTGTTGCGCCAGTGCAGATCACCATCGCCAACGATCTGGTCTTCGGTGAAGTCGAAACCGCCACGATCACGGTGGCTGGCGCTGGCTTGATTGCCACAGCCTCTGCTGAGGTTGTGGATACCACTCCTGAGCCTGTTCTGAGTGTGGTGGCTCAGCCGTCGGCAGTGAATGAAGGTGCTTTGCTGACCTTCAACATCAGCACCACCTCGATTGCCCCCGGCACGCTGATCACCTACACGATCGCCGGCCTACAGCCTTCAGATGTTCTCGGCGGCCTCGCAGCACTGAGTGGCAGCCGCCTCGTTGCCATCGATGGCAGCGTTGCACCTGTACAGATCACCATCGCTGAAGATCTGGCCTTTGGTGAGCAGGAGACGGCCACGATTACGATTGTTGGCGCTGGTCTGACTGCCACAGCCTCTGCTGAGGTTGTGGATACCACCCTTGAGCCTGCCCTTTCTGTGGTGGCCCAGCCATCTGCGGTGAATGAAGGCAGTGTTCTGACCTTCACCATTGCCACTACATCGGTAGCTCCAGGCACCGTTTTAAATTACGGGATCTCTGGGATTCAACCGGCTGATGTTCTGGGTGGTCTCGCAGTATTGAGCGGTTCCCGCGTGGTCAATGCGGACGGCAGCGTGTCGCCTGTGCAGATCACCATTGCGAATGATTTGCTGTTTGGTGAGGACGAAACCGCCACGATCATTGTTGAAGGTGCTGGCCTGATTGCCTCGGCTTCTGCTCAAGTGGTTGATACGACCCCTGAGCCTGCTTTGAGCGTTGTTGCACAGCCCACGGCGGTGAATGAAGGCAGCGTCCTGACCTACATCATCTCCACCACCTCGGTGGCGTCCGGTACTGTTCTCAACTACACGATCAGCGGCATCAACGACTCTGACGTGCTCGGTGGCGCGGCAGTACTGACCGGCACCCGTGTTGTCAATGTGGATGGCACTGTTGCCCCCGTGCAGATCACCATTTCCACTGATCTGATTGTCGGTGAGCAGGAGACGGCCACAATCACAGTGACTGGAGCGGGTCTGACAGCCTCTGCCTCTGCACAAATCGTCGATACCAGCTCGAATGTCCTGAATCTCACTGTCAATCAGGACATCTTTGTCGAAAGCGGTATCCCCCAAGATCTGATTTTCTCGGCTGCCGTTGTCCCTGGCGGTGCCTTGGGCGTCGGTTTCAACACCCTTCAGAGCTTTGACAGTCTTGTTGGTGGTTCTGGTCAGGATCAACTGATTGCTGGCCTCACCAGCCTGCTGGGGGTTGTGGTGGAGCCGCTGGCGATTCGCGATATCGAAACCGTCAGCCTTACATCACTCAATGCTGCCAATACCCTCAGCTTGCTGAACAGCAACAGCGTTGGAACCCTTGAGAATTTCTCGTCAACTTCAGCGCTCACCTTCAGCAACATTCCTGGGCAGCCCGTTCCTGGTGGTCTGCCTACCGTTAACATCAACGGGGTCTACCTTCCCGGCGCCAGCACCACGCTCCAGTTCCAACCGGTCGCTCTGGCTGGCATCGAGACGCTGAATATCAATACCTCCAGCTCGGGCGTCAACGTCAATGGCGGCTCTGGGGCTCCACTCCGGATCATCACCGGTCCTGGCATCGAGTCGGCCGTGATCACCGATGCGATTCAAGTGCCTGACTTCCAGGTCGATTACGATCTGAGTCAGCTGAATATTCCATCGATCAGCATCAGCAGTCCTAACAATGTCCGGCTGTCCACTACAGGTGGTCCGCTCGGCGTGAATGGCGTCAACCTCAATACCACTTCTATTAATGGCAGTGGCATTGACGGAGTGTTTACCGTTAATCTCAGCGGTCAAAACGCTCAGGTTTCCATTCAAGGTGGAGCTGGCGATGACCGCATCCAAGGTCGTCAGGGAAATTCCACCCTCGTTGGCAATGGTGGGAATGACAGCCTGACTACCGTTGGTGGCAATGATTCACTGAATGGCGGCATTGGCAACGACACCCTTGTCGGTGCTGCAGGCAATAACAACTTCATCGGCGGCATCGGCAATGATTCCATCTCTGCCGATGGTGGCAATGACAGCGCCAGCGGCGATGAAGGTAATGACACCATCAACCTTAGTGGTGGTAACAACACCGCAACTGGGGGCTCAGGTTTTGACAGCATCATCACGCTGGGTGGAAGCGACAGCATCTCCGGTGGTGACAATGCCGATACCATCTCCAGCGGTGCGGGAAGCGATACCGTCAACGGTGACCAGGGCGATGACTCCATTGATTTCGGTGAGGGTCTCGATCGTGTGTCCGGTGGCTTGGGCGACGATTATTTCGTTGGTAATCTGAGCCCAGGCCTCGCCTTCGGCACCACCGACACGATTAATGGCGATGAGGGTGTGAACACCCTGGAAATCACGGCCACCAACGCCGATGCGGTTGCCAACAGCCTCGGCATGGGCTTTGTTGATAATATCCAGATTCTCAATATCAGCGAAACTGTTGGAGCTGGCGCAGGTTCAAATCAGGTTGATGCCTCTTTGATTGATAGCTCTATTGAGGAGATGAATCTCTTCAATGGCACTGGCATGACACCTGCGGTCTTTACCTTCAATCCTGGTAGCAGCAGGTTCAACCTTGAGACTGGTGTTTTTGGAGGTGATGCCAGCTTCAACGTCGGTGGCCTGGGTACCAACGACGATTCGCTCACAATCACTGGTCCTGGCCTGGGTAACTACCTCAACGGCAAAAACCTCACTTTCCTTGGTTTTGATGGCAACTCTGTCACGGTCAATACTGGGTTGACCGACCAGACCATCGGCACGCTGACAACCACCCCATCCCCCTTAGAAGAGTCGCGCTTCGTGTTCCAAGGAGCTGGCGGCGTCACGATCAATCAGGTGGATGCCACGGCAGGCAATCTTGTCCTTGATTTCAACGGTATTGGCGGTATTCCGCAACGCCGTGCCGTTGTCAACGGCACCGACGTTGTAGCCGGCAGCACCGTGTCCATTCTCGGCTCGGCAGGCTCCGACGTCTTCGTTGGCGATACCGAACAAGCCAACACGGTTGCTTCCCAATCTGGCAACGATGAGGTGACCGTCGGTTCCGGCAATGATGTGGTTGTCTCCGGTATCGACGACGACACCATCACACCGGGCCTCGGCTTCGACAATGTCGACGCTGGCGCCGACGATGATCGGCTCAATGTCGGCGAGACGCTTAATCGAAACTCGGCTGGCGATCTCGGCTTTGGTTTTGACACATTGGACGGTGGCTCCGGTGTCGATACGATTCAGCTGCTCGGCCTTCTGGGCGACACCAGTTTCCCCTTGGTTGCCACGCAGGGCTACACCGCTTCTGACCTGAATCGTGTCAGCAATTTTGAAGTTCTTGAGCTTGATGTTGTTGATAGCTCTCTCCCTGGCGTCATCACTGTTCAGGATCTATTCAACTTCACTGTCAACGGCAACACCATTGAGACCGTCAATCTGACGGAATCTAGCGAAGACCTCGGCAGCGCTCTGTTGTTCAACGCTCCCACCAGCCTGGTCAATCTCGGTGTTCTCGAGACCCTCGACAACGTGACAGTCCTGCGTCGTCTGGATACTGCCAACGATGTGCTGAATGTCTCGCTGCGGGACGGAGCCGACCTCACGACCCTTGATCTCGATGATGAAGAAACCATCAATTTCTTCATTAGCGGCAATACCACGATCGATACTCTTTTTGCCCAAGACCTAACCACCCTGACTGTGAGTGGTTTTGGTTCCTTCACGATCACCAATCCGATCGTGGGTTCCACCCAGCTGGCCACCCTGGATCTCTCCGGCTTCAGCGTCACCACGATCTCGCTCGATGCGAGTGTTTCCACGGTCGACATGACCGTGACCGGTCCCACCGGGCTGCCGGGGACTCTGCAGTCCTACCAGCTCAACCTGGTCACCGGTTCTGGCAACGACAACATCAACGCCACCGGTTTCGGTGCAAACACCATCGACTCCAATGCCGGCAACGACACTATTCAGACGGGCGATCTTGCCGATCTCCTGACCGCTGGTCTTGGTAATGATTCGGTGAGTTCCGGAGGCGGCAATGACACTGTGAACGCCGACGAGGGCAACGACACCGTGGATGCCGGCGCTGGTAACGACGTCGTCTTCGGCGACCTCGGCAACATCGCCGGTAACGACAGCCTGTTCGGTGGCCTCGGCGCAGACACCCTTTCCGGTGGCCTCGGCGCAGACACCATCGATGGCGGCCTCGGCATCGACACCTACGCCTCTGGCTTCACGGTCAGCTTTGTGCCTCCCTTCGTTCAGGATCCCGCCAACACTGGCCAGATCCTGGGCCAGGTGGTGAATCTGAGCAGTGTGAACCTGAACGAGACCTACATCACCAACATCACTGGTTACTCGGTCGCTGCTTCCCTGCAGTTTGTTGCGGCGGGCACTGCTAACTATCTCTATAACCTCCCCTTGCCCCTGTTCGGCGGTTCTCCCGTCACCGACGTGCTCGCCAACATTGAGAATGTTGATGGCACCAATGGCAATGATTTCATCATTGGCAGCGGCGACATCAATACACCAGTGGGTGAGCGTGATACTGCAGCTACTCAGAACCGTCTTGATGGCCTGGCGGGTGACGACACCTATCAAGGTGGGTTTGGGGCTGACACGTTCATCAATAGTGATGGCGCGGATCTCATTCTTGATCTCGGCTTGATTGCCAGCGGTGGCTACGAGCAAATTCTGCTTGACGAAGGAGCCACTTTCACCGCCTTCCTGGGTGATGATTGGGATGCTGGCACCGGCGTCCCCGGATCGAACAGCGTTAACAACGGTGAATTCACTCTGAATCTTCAGGGATTCAATGCTGACCTCTCCAACTCCGAAGGCGATGGCCTCTACATCGTCAATGGCACCGCTGCTGACGAGTTGGTCATCGGTTCCAACAATGGCGACATCATCAATGGTCTTGGCGGTAACGACACCCTGATCGGGCTCGGTGGTGATGACACCATCTTCGGCGGAGCTGGCAACGACTCCATTGAAGGTTCTGTAAGCGTTCAGGGGTCGGGACACCCCAGTGCGTCAGTCAATCTCCGATCTCTCCTCTGAGAGGGGCCATCTGTTCCTTCCACGTGTGATCGCTGCCTCAGCGATCCGGCACCAGCGATGGCATCACGCCGCCGAGGCGATGGGCAATCCAGGCCTGCTCCAGGAATTGCCAGACATCGCGGCCCTGCTGCCGCAGGGTGGCGGTGACGGTGAGCAACCGGCTGCGGCAGATGGCGCCGCCGGAGGACTGGACGCCATGGCTGATCTTGCGGTGAATCACCGATTGCCGCAGTGCCCGCTCGGCAGCGTTGTTGGTGGGCTCGATCCCTGGCGTTTCCAGAAAAGTCCAGAGCGCCTGCTTGCGCTGCAGCAACTGGCGACAGGTTCGCACCGTCTGGGCCCAGGGCGTTTGCTCGCCCCGCTCACAGCCCAGATCCACCACCCGCTGCAGCGTGGCCTCGAACGCCAAGCGGAGGGGGTGGCATCGATGCAGGAGCTGGGGCCGGTCGATCGCTCCGCTCTTCCACTGGTGCCAGTGAGCGAACAGATGCTGCTGCAGAGCCAGCATCTGGGCTCCGATCTCCCTGCTGGCGCCCTGGCGTTCAGCGATGGCCGCCAGATCCCGGATCAGGTGGGCCCAGCACAGCTGCCGCTGCTCCACGGGCAGGTGGTTGTAGGCCGAGAAGCGATCACTCACCACGATCCCTGCAAAGGTATGGCCCAGAAGCTCCATTGCCGCTGCACTTGAGCGGCTCAGGCCCTGCAGGAACACCGTAACCAGTGGTGTGACCATGACCCACTGCCAGCCGCGCCTGCCAGCAGGATTACAACCGTCGGCGTTGCCGGTGGGGGCGCCGGTTTCATCCACGTAGGCCACCGGCTGCTGCCGGGCCACCTCCAGGGCTTCCTCCACCGCCTGCTGCAGGGCTGCGCTCAGACGTGCCCGGATGGTGGCGATAGCGCCGCGGCTGATTTCCACACCCAGCAGCTGATCCAGCAGCGCCTGGGTTCGGCCGAAACTCAGGGGAAAGGCGCTGCCCAGCAGTCCCACCAGGCCGCTCAGGCGTGGGCCGTAGCGGCTGGGCTCCACATCCGCCGGCAGCTCGGCGCAGGTGCTGGTGGAGCAGCAGGGGCAGACCAGACGGTGCAGACGGTGTTCGATCACCACCGGGCTGATCGGTGGAATCTCGATCACCTGATGGCGCAGCGGCTCCGCATCCTCCCCCTGTAGCAGGGTGCCGCAGCGGCGGCAGGCGTCCGGGTGGTGCTCGAGCACCTCATCCACACGCGCGATCGGCAGCAGCTCCGGCCCTGCTCCCGGGTGCCCCTGCTGACCACCCCGCTTGCGACCAGTGCCTTTGCAGCGGGTGGGCGGCTTAAAACCCGTGCCGTCACTGGAGGGCGGCTTGGAGGAGTTGCGGGAGTTGCGGCCGATCCGCTCGCGCAGGCTGGCCAGTTCCGTCGCCAGGTCGGTGAGCTGCGCTCGGAGCTGGTCGTTCTCCTGCTGTTGTCTCTGGAGCTGTGCAAGAACCTCAAGGAAGCCAGCCCTCACGCCCACCGGAGTGGAAGCCCAGTCCGCTTCTGAAATCCCGGCCGGAGGGGTGGTCATCGCAGGAAGTCTCTGCCTGAGATGCAACCGGGATTCAAGCCGACGTCAAGGGTTCAGTCGTATCGATGTTCGCGATGAGCTGTCCCGCCCCCCTGAATGGGTACAAGGTTCTATCGGCAATGACATCATTGATGGCGATGCCGGCGACGACACGATCGATGGCGGAGCGGGCAACGACACCCTCTTCGGTGGTTCGGGCGCTGATTCGATCGATGCAGGTGCTGGTAACGACAGCGTTGATGGGGGTACCGGCAACGATACCGTGATCGGTGATGAGGGGAATGATTCCATCTTTGGCGGCGATGGGGATGACTCCATCAAGTCCGAGGAAGGATCCGACAGCGTTGATGGTGGCTCCGGCAACGACGAAATCATCGGTGGTGCCGATGATGACCAATTGTTTGGTGGCACCGGCAACGACACCATCAACGGTCTCGGTGGCGCAGACTCCATCGACGGTGGTGCCGGCAGCGACTTCATCGCTGGAGGCGCAGACAATGACACCATTGCTGCAGGTGAAGACAATGACCTTGTTCTCGGCGATTCCGGCGATGACAGCATTGCCGGTGAAGCTGGTGATGACGTCATCGAAGCCGGCAGCGGCAATGACACGGTGACCGGTGGCCTCGGCGATGACACCATCCTGGGTCAGGCTGATCACGACACCGTCGACGCCGGTGACGGTCTCGACAGCGTGATTGGTGGTGAAGGCAATGACAGCATCATTGGTGGACTGGGCTCCGACATCCTGTTCGGTGGCCTGGGTAATGACACTTTCACGGGTGATGAGGGTGATGACTCGATCGTTTCCGACGAAGGCACGGATTCGGCTCTGGGTGGCACCGGTAACGACAGCATCAGCCTTGGTGCAGATGCTGACACCCTGTTCGGTGAGGCTGGTGACGACTCCCTGAACGGCGGCGCCGGCAACGACGTCATTGAGGGTGGTGCCGGTACCGACTTCATTGACGGTGGTGAAGGCAACGACACCATCCAGGGCGGCTTCGGCAACGACACCATCCAGGGCGGCTTCGGCAACGACAACATCGATGGTGATGCTGGTAACGATGTCATTGACGCTGGTGCCGATAACGACACCATTGATGGCGGCACTGGTAACGACACCATTGAAGGTGGTCTCGGTAATGACAACATTGAGGGTGAGCTTGGCGGCGATTCCCTACTTGGTGTTGCCGGTAATGACACCATCGATGGTGGAGCTGAGGATGACACCATCGATGGTGGCCTCGATAACGATTCCATCGTTGGTGGTCTCGGCAGCGACACTATTGATGGAGGCGATGGCGACGATCGAATTTTTGGTGGTCAGCGCCTCGTCGCTTTCGGTTCTGATCTCGATTTTCTTGGTAATGACTCCATCGCCGGTGGTAATGGCAACGACACCATCGATGGCGGTGCTGGCGACGATGCGCTTGAGGGTGGTGTCGGCAACGACAGTATCCAGGGCGACGGTGGTACCGACTTCATCTCCGGTGGTGACGGCAACGACATCATTGATGGCGGTGCTGAAGATGACCTGATTCTCGGTGGATCTGGTATTGATCTCATCGTAGGTGGAAGCGGCAATGACATCATTGATGGTGAAGACGATAACGACATCATCTCTGGCGATTCAGGTGACGATGAAATCAATGGCGGCAGCGGCAACGACATCATTGATGGCGGCAGCGGCAATGACACCATTGATGGTGGCGGGCTCCTTGATTTGTTCGGCAACGACTCGATCTTCGGTGGCACCGGCAACGACACGATTAGCGGTGGTGTCTTTGGCAACGACTCGATCGACGCAGGCTCCGGTGATGACACCATTGATGGCGGACTTGGCGCAGACTCCATTTTTGGACAAGCTGGCGCCGATATCATTGTGGGCCAAGCCGGCAATGACTTCATCGATGGAGGCGGTGACAACGACGCGATCTTCGCTGGCACCGGCACCGATGTCATCTTCGGTGGTGCTGGAGACGACACCATCACTGGCGATGACGGTAGCGACACCATCTCCGGAGGTGACGACAATGACTCCATCGATGGCGGTTTCGGTGAGGACAGCATTGACGGTGGTACCGGCAATGACTCCCTCTTTGGCTTTGCCGACAGTGACTCCATCTTCGGTGGAGCCGGTAGTGACAGCATCGGTGGTCGAGCTGGCGATGATTCGATCGACGGTGGAGCCGATGACGACACCATCCAGGGCGATGACGGAGCCGATTCAATCTTCGGTTCTGCCGGCAACGACGTGATCGATAGCGGTACGCAGGACGACAGTGTCGATGCAGGCGTCGGCGATGACTCTGTCCTTGGCGATGCTGGTAACGACTCCATCTTTGGTGGAGCTGGTAGCGACACGATCGGTGGTGGTGCTGGCGATGATTCGATCGATGGCGGTTCCGGTGATGACAGCATTGACGGTGGTACCGGCAATGACTCCATCCTTGGCGATGCTGGTAACGACTCCATCTTCGGTGGAGCTGGTAGCGACACGATCGGTGGTGGAGCTGGCGCTGATTCCATCAGCGGTGGCGCCGATGACGACACCCTCCAGGGTGATGCTGGAATCGACACGATCCTTGGTGATGTTGGTAACGACTCGATCGATGCCGGCGACGACAATGACTCCGTGGTCGGTGGCCTCGGTAACGACACCATCAATGGTGGCCTCGGTAACGACACCATCACTGGCAATGATGGCAATGATTCGATTATTTCTGGCAACGGGTTTGACACTGTGAGTGGCGGCAATGGTAATGACACCATTACCGGTGCTGACGGAAGCGATAGCTTCGCTGGCGATGCTGGTAATGACACCATTGCCGGCCAAAGTGGCGCTGACACCATTTCCGGTGGTGATGGTAACGACACCATTGCTGGTGGTTTAGGCACCGACACCATCACTGGCGATGCCGGTAGCGACACGATCGCTGGCGGTGACGGCAATGATTCCATCAATGGCGATGCCGGTAGCGACACCATCACTGGCGATGCCGGAAACGACACGATCGCTGGCGGTGACGGCGATGATTCCATCGTCGGCGGTGCTGATAACGACAGCTACTCCGGTGGCGCCGGGATCGACACCTTCATCGTGAGTGAAGGAACCGACCAGATTTCTGATCTGGGACTGGGTGGCCTTAACGAGATCGTGCAGGTCTCCGCGGGTGCCACCCTCAATGCGGCCACTCTCGGAGGCAACTGGACAGCCACGGCTGCCAGCTTCAACGACGATACCGCCAACGTCAATTTGGGCGGTTTCTACCTTGATCTCACCGCTGCTACCGGCACCAAAGGTTGGTCGGTTTTCGGTACGGGCTCCAACGAACAGGCCACGGGTTCGATTTACAACGACACCATCAATGGTGTCGGCGGTAATGACACCCTCGCAGGCGGTAATGGCAATGATTCGATTACTGGCGGCACCGGTATCGACCTCTTGTCCGGTGGGATTGGCAACAACACCTTCCGCCAAGTCAATGGCGACTCCGTAAATGCGACTGCTACTGTCTTCGCTGCGACTATTGCCGACAACGACACCATCACCTTCGGTGGTGGAGTTGATTTCATTACCGATTTCAACTCCTTCACCGATCGTCTTGATGCCAATGCTGCCAGTGCCAGCAATCTTGTTGGTCAAACTGCTAACAACACAGCTCAGGGCAATTATTTCGCCTTCGGTGATTACGTTGGTCTGAACTTCATTATCGATGCCACGGGAGACGACGTTCTCTTCGTTGTTACTGCTGGTATTGACCTGAACAATGCCGTTAACTTGGGTAACACCAGTGTCGTGCTTGACGGCGCGGCGGCGAATTGGGATGCTGCCACGAACATCATCTGATCTGTTCTGTATTCTTTTCGGGTCCCCTTCGGGGGGCCCTTTTTCTTTGTTATGAAGCTCGTGATCCTTGCGGGTGGGCTTGGCACTCGCATCGCTGAAGAAACCCATCTGCGTCCTAAGCCGATGGTGGAAATTGGTGGTCGCCCTATCCTGTGGCATCTCATGAAAATCTATGCTGTCCATGGCATCACGGATTTCATTGTCTGTTGCGGCTATAAGGGCTATCTCATTAAGGAGTATTTTGCTAACTATGCCCTGCATCAGGCTGATGTCAGCATTGATTTGGGGAATGGTGAGCTCACCTTTCACCGGCGCCAAGCGGAACCTTGGAGGGTCACGTTAGTTGATACAGGCGATAGCACGATGACCGGTGGCCGCTTGAAGCGAGTTCGCGACTATCTTGGGGATGGCAGTTTTTGTCTCACTTATGGGGACGGCCTGGCCGATATTGATATCTCGGCCCAGCTTGCTTTTCATCGTGCTCACGGGCATCTGGCCACCGTGACTGCCGTCCAGCCTCCTGGTCGCTACGGTCGTCTTGATCTCGATCCGGCTGCGGTTTTGCCTGCTGTACAAGGTTTTCTGGAAAAGCCTCAGGGTGATGGCAATTGGATCAATGGTGGTTTTTTTGTCCTTGAGCCCGGCGTGCTTGATCGTATTGCTGGGGATGGTACTAGTTGGGAGGTGGAGCCACTTGGTTCGTTGGCTCAAGATGGAGAATTAATCGCGTGGCGGCATCATGGCTTTTGGCAGCCGATGGATACGCTTCGTGAAAAGCAGTTTTTGGAATCACTTTGGCAGAGCGGTAAGGCGCCTTGGAAATGTTGGTAAATCCCACGAGAGCTTCCGTTGACGTCGCTCGCCCTGATCCACTCTTTTGGCGTGGGCGTCGAGTCTTGCTCACTGGTCACAGCGGCTTTAAGGGGAGCTGGCTGACCCTCTGGTTGCTTCGTCTCGGAGCAGATGTGTACGGAGTGTCGTTGCCTCCCGATGCTTCCGTTCCGCTCTGGCAAGGTCTTGATCTGGAGTCGGCGGAGCATTTGAAAGGCCGTCTGCGGACTGCTTGGATTGACATCGCAGATGCTGATGCTCTAAACGCCTATGTGTCCGCTGTACAGCCGGAGGTGGTGTTTCATCTTGCGGCTCAGCCTTTGGTGCGTCGTGGCTACGCCGAGCCAGTGCTCACTTGGTGCACAAATGTTCTTGGCACCATCCACCTGTTGGAGGCTTTGCGACGACTTCTAAGTCCTTGTAGTTTGGTGGCTATTACTACCGACAAGGTGTATGCCAACCGTGAATGGGAGCATGGCTACCGAGAGCCCGATCCGCTTGGTGGCTATGATCCCTACAGCAGCTCTAAGGCTGCGGCTGAGCTTGCGATTGCCAGTTGGCGTGACAGTTTCTGCGGAGATGCTCCCCATCAGAAATCCGATCTGACGATCGCTTCGGTGCGCGCTGGCAATGTAATCGGTGGTGGAGACTGGTCGGCCGACCGCATCGTGCCGGATCTGATCCGTGCCCTTGCCGGCGGCTCGACCCTGCAGCTGCGCTCACCCGCCTCCACCCGCCCCTGGCAACATGTGTTGGAGCCACTGGCGGCCTATTTGTTGTTGGCCGAGCGTCTCAGCGGTCATCGCCCGACGACCCAGTCCTGCGATTCGCCTGAGCGCTTCACCACCAGCTTTAATATCGGGCCCCCGCTCAGCTCCAATCGCAGCGTGCTTGAGCTGGTGCAGGCCGCCCTTCCTCATTGGCCCGGGGCCACGGCTGACGTGGTGAAGCTTGACCCGGCGGCTGTGTCAGAGCCCCATGAGGCTTCCTTGCTGCATCTCAGTTCCGATCGCGCCCATCACCGGCTCGGCTGGCGACCCCTCTGGGATTTCAGCACCACCGTGGCCCACACCATGGCCTGGTACCACCGCCACCATCAGCTCAGTGCTGCGGGGCCGGTGCCAGCCGCGGCCCTGCAGAGCCTGTGCCTTGAGCAGATCGAAGCCTACCTGGCCTCTTCCCCATGCAGCTGAGCCCCACCTCCATCGCAGGGGTCATCGAGCTCCGCAATCCCGGCTTCGAAGACAGCCGCGGTGCCTTCCAGCGTCTGTTTGATGCTGCGGAGTGGTGCGACTGCTGGGGCGATCGGCCCGTGGGGCAGGTGAATCATTCCCGCACCACCACCGTGGGTGCCCTGCGGGGGCTGCATCTGCAGTTGCCGCCTGCTGCGGAGTCCAAGCTGGTGCGCTGCATCCGCGGCCGCGTCTTTGACGTGGCGGTGGATCTGCGTGCCGGATCCACCAGCCTGGGTCAATGGCATGGCATTGAGCTTAGTCCAGGCGGAGCCAATGCCCTTCTCATCCCGGAGGGATGCGCCCATGGCTTCCAGGTGCTGGAGGCGCCGGCCGAACTGATCTATGTGCACTCGGGTCCCTACGCGCCCGCTCATGAGTGGGCGGCCCGCTGGGACGACCCCCGTCTTGCCATAGCCTGGCCTCTGCCGGTGGCGCAGCTTTCCGCTCGCGACGCGGCTCACCCCCTGCTCCCGGACGATTTCGCCGGTCTGCCGTTCTGATGCACTGCCGCCACTGCGCCACCCCCCTGCGGCATTCCGTGATCGACCTGGGCTTCGCGCCGCCCTCCAATGCCTATCTCGCGGCGGATGGTCTGAATCGGCCGGAGATCACCTATCCCCTGCGGGTTCTGGTCTGCGATCAGTGCTGGCTCGTGCAGACCGATGACGTCACCGATGCAGACGCGCTGTTTACCCACGATTACGCCTATTTCTCCAGCACCTCCTCCAGCTGGGTGGCCCATGCTCGCGCCTACTGCGAGGCGGTGATTCCCCGCCTGGGGCTCGATTCGAGCAGCCTGGTGATCGAGGTGGCCAGCAACGATGGCTATCTGCTCCAGCACATGCAGGCCGCGGCCATTCCCTGCCTGGGCATTGAACCCACCGCCAGCACCGCTGCGGCCGCAGAGGCTTTGGGGATCCCTGTGCTGCGTGAGTTCTTCGGCGAAGCCCTGGCGCGGCGTCTGGTGACGGAGGGGCACCAGGCGGATCTGATTCTGGGTAACAACGTCTATGCCCATGTCCCTGACATCAATGATTTCACCCGTGGTTTGGCGGCGGTGCTCAAGCCAGGCGGCACGATCACACTGGAGTTTCCCCATCTGCTGCAGCTGATTGAGCACGGCCAGTTCGACACGATCTATCACGAGCATTTCTCCTATCTGTCTCTGCTGGCCGTCCAGCGCATTTTTGCGGCAGCGGGCCTGCGCCTCTTTGCGGTGGAGGAGCTCTCCACCCATGGGGGCAGCCTCAGGATCTATGGCGCCCACGCCGACGATCCCCGCCCGACCGAGGGTTCCGTGTCCGCGCTACTGGAGCGTGAACGTCAGGCTGGGCTGGATCAGCTCAGCACCTACCGCGATTTCCAGCAGCGCGCCGAGGCGACCAAACACGGCCTTCTACGCTTTCTGCTCGACGAACGGGCCGCCGGCCGGCGGGTGGTGGCCTACGGCGCTGCCGCCAAGGGCAACACCCTCCTCAATTACGCCGGGGTGGGGTCTGATCTGCTGGCACGGGTGGCTGATGGGGCTGCCGCCAAGCAGAACCACTGGATGCCTGGCAATCACATTCCGATCGTGGCGCCCGAGCAGCTCTGGGCTGACGCAGCACCGGACACCGTGCTGATCCTGCCCTGGAATCTGGCTGCAGAACTGGTGCCGCTGATCCGCGACCTGCACCGTCGGCTCGCTCCCGATGCACCCCAACCGCGGATCGTCACGGCTGTCCCCGAACTGAAGGAGCACGGCTGAGCGATGCGCTCCCTGCCACCGGCCACGGTGATTGGCGCCAGTGGTTATGTCGGCCGCGCTCTGGTCGAGGCGCTCCATCGCCGAGGCCGCACCGTGCTGGCTCCTGGCCGCGGTCAGGAGGCCGAGCTGCGCGAGGCAGCCGAGGTCGGCGATCTCTTCTACTGCGCCGGATTGACCGCTGATTACGCCCGTCAGCCGGCGGCCACCGCCGAAGCGCATCTGGGTCTGCTGTCCCGGCTCCTGGAGTGGCTGCGGCCGCGGCGGGTGGTCTACCTCTCCTCCACCCGTCTTTTCGACAGCCGGCCCGGTGAGCCTGTCAGCGACAGCACCCCGCTGCTGCTTGATCCGCTCAATCCACGCCATCTCTATGACCTCACCAAAGCCGCGGGTGAGTCACTGTGTCTGGCCATGGCTGGAGAGCGTGCGCGCATCGCCCGACTGTCCTGTATCTGGAGCGGGGAGGACGATGCCCCAGGCTTTCTGCCCGGCCTGCTGCGCCAGCTGCTGGCGCAGCAGGCCAACGGAGACGGTCCACGCCGCCTCGTGATTCCCAGTCATCCCGACCTGGCACGTCATTACATGCACCGCCAGGATCTGGTGGAGGCCTTGCTCGCCCTCGCTGAGCGCGACGAGCATCCGCCGATCACCAGCCTGACCTCCGAGCCTGAGGCCGTCACGAATGCTGCGTTGGCGGCCTGTCTGGAAAGGCTCTTTGCCGCCAAGCTCCGTTTTGCCCCGCCTCCGTCAACACCAGTTCTTCTTCCTGTGCCCCCGCGGTTGGATCTCAGCCACCAGATGCAGCTCCCGATCAGGCCGCCTCAACCACTGTTGCATCATCTGAAGGCCCTGTTCTCCACTCCTCACCATTCATGACAACGCCCGGGCTTCAGAGCAGTCTTGATCGCCATGAGCTGGGCCGCTATGTGCTGGCGCAGCTGAACAGCTTTTTCCCGGATGGGCGCTCTGCCGCAGCCTTGTTGCCTGTTGTGCCCGAAGCCCTGGAGAGGCTGCTGCCTTCATTGCTTGCCGTCAGGCTCTGGACGCCCGGTCGATTTGATCATCTGCATTCCAGTCAGTACTGCATGTTTCTGTATTGGCTGGCTCGTTGCCTCTGGCTACGTGAGGGCGAGAGGACGGTATGCAATAAGCTGTTTGGTCTCAACAAAGCTCTTAACGGCATCGATCTCTTCTACGAGATAGTCATGCCCGACGTCTTTTTTATTGGGCACTCTGTCGGCATCGTCCTTGCGAAGGCAAGCTATGGGAGTCACCTGGTTCTCTATCAGAACTGTACGGTCGGCAAGAATCACGGGCGCGCCCCTCAAATCGGTGCTGGTGTTATTCTTTATCCCCATTCGGCTGTACTTGGCGGCGCATTGATCGGTGAACGATGCGTGATTGCTCAGGGTGCCAGTGTGATCGATCGAACTGTTCCAGCCTATTCCATTGTGTTCCGATCCGCGGGGGCCGATCCTCAGCTGCGCCCCAGCCGACGGCCCTATCTGGAGGAGTATTTCCGTCTTTGACAGTGGACCCAGGTAGGGACTCCTGAAAAAGCCAGATCGACTGCAGCGCAGCTGGTTTCAGCGGTCGAGGCTCGCTAAACTGGCCTTGCAAGGGGCAATCGATGATTGCTGCAACTGTTCAACCCAGTAGATGTACCGGAAACACCATAACGGGCAGCTTTCAATCGAGGCGTTCCATCTCCCTTTTGGCGGAACATTGGACCCGGACAACCGCTGGGTGATCTTCTCCTCTCTGATGCCATGGGAAGAGCTGGAAGAAACGTATGCCCCTCAGTTCAGCCCCACGACTGGTGCCCCCGCGAAGTCTGTGAGATTGGCATTTGGTGCGCTGTTCATTAAGCAGCGCCTTGGCTTGAGCGATGAGGAAACCGTCGAGCAGATCCGAGAAAATGCATACATGCAGTATTTTTTGGGTTTTGCCGGCTACACCAGTAAATCACCATTCGACCCGTCGATGATGGTGCATTTCCGCAAGCGTTTCTCAGAGGATGACCTCAAGCGGATCAACGAACTGATTGCAGAACGCGGTAAGGCCATGGTGATCGAGGCTGTGTCGTCACGGCAAGATGACGACCACCCCGACGATCCAAGTGTTGATGCTGGAACCCAGATCTCCATTGACGATTTCGTGAAGCCAGCAGATTGGCCCGAGGACAAGAACTGGGGAACATTGACCATCGATGCCTCTTGCACGCCAGCCGACATCACCTATCCCACTGATCTGAAGCTACTCAATGAGGCGAGGGAGTCAACCGAACGAATCATTGATGATCTGCGCAGTCAGCACCCAGATCTGCGTAAGCATAAGCCTCGATATGATCGAGGCAGGGCGCGTGCTGCTTTCCTCAATGTCGCCAAGCAGAAAAAGCCACGTCGTCGCAAAACAAAAGCCGCAATACGCCGCCAGCTCGACTACCTGCAGCGCAATCTTGATGCCATCGATGCCCTGATCGCCTCTGGCGCAAGCCTTTCGGGTCTCAAGACGCATTGGTGGAAGAAGCTTCTCGTGATCAGTGAGCTGCACCGACAGCAGACGATCTTGCTGTACTCCAAGACACGCAGCATGCCCGACCGCATCGTCAACTTGATTCAGCGACATGTTCGCCCCATTGCTCGTGGCAAAGCAAGAGCCGCTTTTGAGTTTGGTGCCAAAATTAGTGTTTCCGTGCGCAATGGCTTTGCCTTCCTTCACAGGATCAGCTGGGATCCGTACAATGAGTCCGAAGACTTGATTTCACAAGCCAAGAAGTACAAGCGAGAGCATGGCTGCTACCCTGAGCGCATCTGCGCCGATCGCATCTACATCAACACTAAGAATCGAAACTTCTGTACGAGGAACAATATCCGACTATCTGGCAAACGACTTGGGAGGCCACCGAAGGATCCAGGAGTCAACGCTGTGCACAAGCAGCAGCTCAGCGCTGACCAGCGCAAGCGAAACGAGGTTGAGGGTGTCTTTGGTTCAGGGAAGCGCAAGTATTCACTTCAGTTGATCATGGCTCGCCTGCCTCAGGGTGCAGAAACGACGATCTCGATGGCATTCCTGGTGATGTGTGCCGAGAAGATCCTGAGGCTCCTCCGCCTCTTTTTTGTCGCGATTTATTCCTGGTTTTTGTGCGTTACAACGTCTTGGCTGGCTCTTGGTGGCGCCAAGAAGCATTTGCCAGTTTGAGGCAGCCGAATCGCCGGTTGCTGTAAAGCCGCGGATTCGAGCTGCCATCACCCCTGTTCGTCGGCTTGCCCCAGTGAGGCACGCGAGTCGTTTTTCAGGAGTCCCCAGTTAGAGTGTTGAACAACTCTGCCTGTTGTGAGCATGTCGGCGCGTGGTTTTGCTTCGCAGTCTCCGACGCCCCCGCCTCGAGCGCTGCAGGGGCAGAAGCCTGGTCGCCAGGTTCAGTTTGAGCAGTTACTGGCCGCCGATCAGCTGCAACCTGCCGCTGATCTGGCTGTTGATTTAATGAGCACTGATCCAACCACCAGGCTCAATGCAGACTTCGTTGCGAGTGTGATCGGTCTTCGTCAACGCCTCGGAGTTGCCGATCCAGGTCTAGCCCTGCTGGATGATTGTATTCGCGCCAATCCCGCGCATGAAGGCCTCCGCTTGCAGCGAAGTCGTCTGTTTGGGTTGAAGGCTGAGTGGCAGCAGGTGATTGAATCCTGGTATGGCTGGTTTCCAGCCTCGACGGCTTTTGCTCCTGGATTTGACAAGTTCCTAGCAGGCTATATTCAGTCTGCTGCGAAAGCCTTCAGCGAGCACCGTTATTTTGATGGTGCCCTGATTTGTTGCCGCTATCTGGCTTTTCGCTCTGATAATGCTGATTTATGGTCGAATCTTGGCATCTTTCAGACACGCCTGAGTCACTTTGGTGCCAGCGAGAAGAGCCTGCTGAATTCGATTCGCCTCAACCCGAGTCGATCGAATGTATGGAATAGCCTCGGCAACCTCTATTCCAAGACGGCGCGCCATGACAAGGCTATTGAGGCGTTCCGGAAGTCGATCGAGCTTGAACCCTCGAATCCTAACCCTTGGTCTAATCTCGCTAACGAGCATCACATCAAGGCCGAGCTTGATGAGGCCTATCGTTGCAGTGCCAAGGCCATTGAATTGAAGCCCGACTCGCCACCGAGTTTCGACCATCTCACCCGCATGCGCAGGGTCTGTGACTTTGCTGGTATCCAGAAGCAAGACTGGTTTGATGCTGCGCAAACCATGCCTGTCAATTCTATTCCGTTCACATCGCTGAACTTTCTGACGCTTGCGGAAACCCATGATCAGCATCTGAAGCTGCGTGCTGTCTATGAACGGTGGGCGCAGTGGGTCCAGAACCCTGCCTACCAAAGTCCAATCTCGCAACCCATGATTGCCCGGCTAGGCAGGGATGGTGCGCCGATACGCATCGGTTTACTCAGTGCTGATCTGCGGCAGCACTCTGTTGCCAAATTTCTGAATCCTATCGTCGACCAACTCGATCGTCACCGCTTTGAGCTGGAGGCTTTTTCCTGCTATCCGGACCCCAATGATCCTGTTCAGAAGGAATTACGTATCAAGATCCCGCAGTTTCATGATGTTGAGCGCCTGAGCCATCGCGAACTGGCCTCCCTTGTTCGTGAGCGCTCGATCGACGTTCTCATGGACCTCACTGGCTTTACGAACCACAATCGTGCGGGCGTTGTTGCTTATCGTCCTGCGCCTGTCCAGATTGGCTGGCTCGGATATCCCGGTACGACCGCTCTGGCTGATCTGGATTATCTGCTGTTGGATCAATACCTGGCTCCTGCTTCACCGGATTACATGGTTGAGAAAGCCTTGATCATGCAGGGTTCATCAGTCTGCTTTGGCTCCATGACGGAAATTGCGATTACAGAAGAGCTTCCCTGTCAACGCAATGGCCACGTATCTTTTGGCAGTCTTAATAACAGCTATAAGCTCACCCCTAAGGTTGTAGACCTCTGGGCGTCGGTCTTGCGTCAGGTCCCCAACTCAAGACTGCTCTTCTATCGGCGGGAGTTTGAGTCGCGTTTGTTGCGTGAGAACTTGTCCGCCGAGTTCGCGTCTCGCGGTGTTGATCCTTCTCGTTTGACCATGATCAATAATCGTGCACAGGGGCGTTACTTCCTGGATTGTTACAATGACATTGATCTTTCGATGGATACCTTTCCTGTGGTGGGAGGAACGACAACCTGCGATGCTCTCTGGATGGGTGTTCCAGTTGTCGGCCTCGAAGGTACGAATATTCACCAGCGCGTCTGCTCTGCAATCCTGCGCAATCTTGGTTGCCCTGAGTTGGTTGCTGTCTCCGAGGAGGAGTTTATTGCCAAGTCTGTTGCCCTGGCTCAGGATGTCCCTCGACTCATTCATTATCGCTCGACTCTGCGTGAGCAGATGCGTCAATCTGTGCTGTGTGATGCCCACGCCTTTGCGCGCAATTTTGAAGTGGCGATTACATCCGCTGTTCAGTCTGCTTAGTTGGCCTCAACCCTTCGCTCGCTTGTATCTGTATGAAGCCAAACTCTCCCCATTGGCAGCATGTCTTCGGATGGCTCGATCTTGAGGCGGCTTTCTTTACGTGTGCTTATGCAGCCGAGTTTCTGGGCGAGGGGCTCGTTTTCAACTCGCTCGAGATAGGCGTTCATCACGGCAAGTATTTTCTGGTTCTCGAGCAGCTGACGCCTCCGGACGGGGATTGTTGGGCTGTGGATGTGTTTTCGCGGCAGGATCTCAATGTGGATCACTCAGGTCGCGGCAATCAACGGATCTTTCTGCAGCATGTTGCCGATTTCGCCAAGCATCCTCAGCGCGTGAAGTCGCTGGAGCTGGATTCTCTCGATCTCGACCCAGCGCGGTTGGGTCGCCATCAATTTGGTTTGATTTCGATTGACGGTGGCCATACAGCTACGCATACGATCAACGACCTTCAGGTCGGCCAGGAGCTACTCGGCCCATATGGAATGCTCATACTTGATGACATCCTCAATCAGGACTGGCTCGGTGTCGTCTCGGGAGCGACATCCTTCTTCTCTTCACCCCTGGCGCGAAGGCTGGTTCCTTTCGCTATTGGCTTCAACAAGCTTTTCTGTTGTCACTTCTCACATTCGGATGCTGTCCTGGCCCGATTGGAGGCGGATCCGTCTGTTCTGGCTCGATACAACCTCCGGATCCGCAAGAGAACGTCTTTTTGTGGGTTTCCTATGCTTTCGCTCGGTGTCTTGGACTTGGAGCGCGACTCATCCGTCCTTCCGTCGTCTTGATCTCCGCGACAGTTCAATCGTTCCTATGGCTGTGGAAGCTTAGGTGGTCAGGAAGGTGTCTCAGTCTCATGGGATGCCGGTGTTTCATGGCAGTGCGATGAGCCCCCGGCTGCTCTCTATCATTCAGCGACTGCCTTTTGCTACATCCGAGGATCTGCAGGCTGCTTTCCCTCAGGACGCGGTCGCCTGATTCCGCTTCTTTTGCCATCCAATCTAGCAGTCTCAGCATGCTGGCATGTCGCTGCATTCCCTGGTTTTATTTAGGGCTTCCTGAATAAGGGCAGATCCACTGCAGTGCAATGGATCTCGGCAGTTTCTGACGGTAAAATGTGCGTGAACGGGCCGATCTGAGCCCAAAAGCGGTCCGGAGGTTTCCACATGTATCGGCGTGAGCATCGTTATCAGCTCTCGTTCGAAAACTTCTTCCTGCCGTTTGGCGGCAAACTCTCCGGTGATAATCGGTGGATCAAGCTGGCTGAGCTCATTCCGTGGGATGAACTGGAGGACGACTACGCGGCGCAATTCTGTAAGGGCTTTGGAGCACCGGCAAAACCCTTTCGCATGGCACTGGGTGCCTTGATCATCAAGGCCCGTCTCGGGCTCACGGATGAAGAACTGGTGGAGCAGATCAAGGAAAACCCCTATCTCCAGTTTTTCATTGGCTTGGAAGCGTTCCAGTCTTCGGCGCCGTTTGATCCATCGATGATGGTGTATTTCCGCAAGCGCTTGCCAGAAGCGATTGTGAATGACTGCAATGAACGGATTGTGCGCCACGGCCTGAAAATGATTCGCTCATCAGATCCCCAGGGCCCAGCGGATGACGACAGCAGTGGCGGATCGACCAGTCCTCCCGACCAACCAAAGCCATCCTCGCAGAAGCAGCCGAATCAGGGTTCACTCTTGATCGATGCCACCTGTGCGCCGGTGGATATCCGTCATCCCACCGATCTATCCCTGCTCAATGAAGCCAGGGAGATGACTGAGATCCTGATTGATGCGATGCATCCCCACGTCAGGGAACGCTTTGGCCACAAGCCGCGTACACACCGCAAAAAGGCGAGGCGGCAGTTTCTTGCAGTGGCCAAAAAGAAGAAGCCAAGGATCAGCAAGATCCGCAAAGCGATCAAACAGCAGCTTGGTCACCTCAAGCGGAATCTGGCAAGCGTTGACGCCCTGATCGCCTGTGGTGGCTGCCTTCTGGCCGCCGGACGGCATATCTACCGGAAGTTGCTGGTGATCAGCGAGCTGGTCCGCCAGCAGACCATTCTCTATCACGCAGACAGCAGAAGTATCCCAGATCGCATCGTCAGCCTCTGCCAGGCACATATCAGGCCGATTGTCCGCGGGAAAGCTCGTTGCAATGTTGAGTTCGGAGCCAAGATCTCAATCTCTGTCACCGGCGAGGGATTCACCTTCCTCGATCGCCTGAGTTATGACCCCTACAACGAAGGAGAAGACCTCAAGGGTCAAGCGATTTCCTATCGGCGTCGCCATGGTCACTATCCGCAGGTGATTTGTGCTGACCAGATCTACCGCACAAGATCGAACCGTGCTTTCTGCCAGCGCCATGGAATCCGTTTGAGTGGCCCGCGACTTGGACGGCCGAAGAACGATCCTGAATTGGTGGCTGCCGAGAAGCAGCAGTTCATCGATGACCAGCGCCAAAGGAATGCCGTTGAAGGCAAGATCGGCCAAGGCAAGAGGCGTTTTGGACTGGGCCTGATACGTGAGAAGCTCGCTGTGACCCAGGGTTCAACCATCGCACTCAATATTCTGGTGATGAACCTCGAGAAGCTGCTGGAGCTTCTTTTTGTTCTTTTTGCGTCCTGGCTGCAACTTCTCCTGTGCAATCAACCAGGCAAGGGGTCACCATTCGTGTGTGTGAGCACTCATCTCAGCCCCACATGAACGGCCAGTCTCCGCCTCACTCAGGCTCGGCTCTTTGACAGCTTGACCTCCCTCTCACTTTTTCAGGAAGCCCTATTTATATGGATCTTCTGTTCTCTTTGGCGCGACTGCCGTGCACATCTGTATCGTCGGTGGAATGATGTACGCCATCGGGATCAGAGGTGCGCTTATTTTCCAGTCTTCCTGCTTCGATCTGTCGCCTGCCACTCGTCGTAGAGTAGAGGCTCAGATGGCCGGTTTGCTCTCTGCTGCTCCGCTTCCTGTCTCGGTCCATAACTTGACAGATGGGCCTGTTTTAATCGAGAGTGGTGCTGTTCGTCTCTTGAGTCATGGAACAGTTGTCCCAGCCTTCCACCATTACCATCGACGGCAGGGAGTTCTCATTGGACTCTCTATCCGCCGAGGCGCGTGAACAGATCGCGCGCATCAGTGCCGCTGATCGTCGCCTTCAGGAGTTGCAGGTTGATTTCGTCATCACTCAGACTGCTCGCGCTTCATTCGCTGAGAAGTTGAAGACCCTGCTCCCTGCCTAAGCCTTGCGTTCGCGCCTGGGGCCTGGGTCCCTGGGCGCGTTCACGCTGCCCTCACGTGATGGTGGTGACTGCGCTGGTGTCACCTGCAGAGCACCATTCCATTCAATGAGCCACTTTGATCCAGATTAGCTGAGAACTCCCCTGCAGACTCGGCTTTTGATGGTGTGGGTTTCGGAGTCGCTCCCTCACTTGCGCGGCTACGGATGGATGCTCTGCTTTCTGATTCCGTCTTAACTTTGTCGCGATCCTTGGCAGGAGGTGATGATGCTGGAAGTCCATCCCACCGCAATGATCTCGTCATTGGCTGACATTGAGCCATCGTCGCGAGGATCGTTGATCTCCATTGGCGAAGATTCTGTCGTTGATAGCTTCGTCAAATTCAAGCCCGCTGGCGGCTTGGGCGCAGTTCGGATTGGCAGTCGATGTGTGATCAATTCTGGTTGCGTTATCTATACCGGAAATGGTATCTCCATTGGCGATGATGTGGCCATAGCCGCAAATTGTACCCTTGCTCCCGTTAATCATGCCTTTGAAGATGCTGATGAGCTGATTCGTAAGCAGGGTTTTCTTCCGAGTAGGGGGGGGATACGTATTGGCAATGATGTCTGGATCGGCGCTAACTGTGTCCTTCTGGATGGCGCCGTCCTGGAGGATGGTGTGGTCGTCGCCGCCGGTTCGGTTGTACGGTCCCGCCTGCACGCTTATGGCGTCTACGCCGGTACGCCCCTCCGCCTGATCAGGCAGCGTGTGCCCCGCAGCCGGTCCACCGATGGCCCTGCAGCCGGCCCCCAGCAGCCACGTCTGTAGACTGTGCGCCCCGACCTGCCGCCATGCTTAAGCTGCTGCTGGGTGATCCCAATGCCCGCAAGCTGAAGCGGTACCAGCCGATCGTCTCTGACATCAACCTCCTCGAGGAGGAGGTGTCTCCCCTCAGCGACGACGAGCTGCGCGGCCTCACCGCCGAGTTCCGGCAGAAGCTCGAGAGCGCCCGATCCAGCGGCGGCAGCCTCGAGGCCCAGCTCGCCCGCGAGCGGCAGCTGCTCGATGAGCTGCTCCCCCAGGCCTTCGCGGTGGTGCGCGAGGCCGGCCGGCGCGTGCTGGGGATGCGCCACTTCGATGTGCAGCTGATCGGCGGCATGGTGCTGCACGACGGCCAGATCGCCGAGATGAAGACCGGCGAGGGCAAGACCCTGGTGGCGACCCTGCCCTCCTACCTCAATGCCCTCACCGGCCGCGGTGTGCATGTGGTGACGGTGAACGACTACCTGGCCCGGCGCGACGCCGAGTGGATGGGCCAGATCCACCGCTTCCTTGGCCTGTCGGTGGGCCTGATCCAGCAGGATATGGATCCGGCCACGCGCCGCCGCAACTACGGTTGCGACATTACCTACGCCACCAACTCGGAGCTGGGCTTCGACTATCTGCGTGACAACATGGCCGCTGACATCATCGAGGTGGTGCAGCGACCCTTCCAGTACTGCGTCATCGACGAAGTCGACTCGATCCTGATCGATGAGGCGCGCACGCCACTGATCATCTCCGGTCAGGTGGAACGCCCCCAGGAGAAGTACCAGCGCGCTGCCGACGTGGCCGCGGCCCTGGAGAAAGCCGCCGAGCAGGGGAAGGACGGCATCGACCCCGAGGGCGACTATGAGGTGGACGAGAAGCAGCGCAGCTGCACGCTCACCGATGAGGGCTTCGCGCGGGCTGAGCAGATGCTGGGCGTCAACGATCTGTTCGATCCTCAGGATCCCTGGGCGCATTACATCAACAATGCCCTGAAGGCCAAGGAGTTGTTCATCCGCGACGTGAACTACATCGTGCGCGGAGACGAGGTGGTGATCGTCGATGAGTTCACCGGTCGTGTCATGCCCGGTCGTCGCTGGAGCGACGGACAGCACCAGGCGATCGAAGCCAAGGAGGGACTGCCGATCCAGCCTGAGACCCAGACGCTCGCTTCGATCACCTACCAGAACTTCTTCCTGCTGTATCCCCGTCTCGCCGGTATGACCGGCACTGCCAAGACCGAGGAGGTGGAATTCGAGAAGACCTACAAGCTCGAAGTCACGATCGTGCCCACCAATCGCCGCAGCCAGCGCGGTGACTGGACCGATCAGGTCTATAAGAGTGAGGCGGCCAAGTGGCGTGCCGTTGCCCTTGAGACCGCCGCTGTTCACGCTGAGAGTCGGCCGGTGCTGGTTGGAACCACGAGCGTCGAGAAATCCGAGCTGCTCAGTTCCCTGCTCGCCGAACAGAACATCCCCCATAACCTGCTCAACGCCAAGCCCGAGAACGTGGAGCGCGAGGCGGAGATCGTCGCCCAGGCCGGCCGAGCCGGCGCCGTGACGATCGCCACCAACATGGCCGGTCGCGGCACCGACATCATCCTGGGTGGCAATGCCGACTTCATGGCGCGCCTGAAGTTGCGTGAGGTGCTGCTGCCCCGGCTGGTGCGCCCCGAGGAGGGGCACCGTCCGCCGGTGCCGCTGCAGCGTTCCGCCGAAGGGGGCGGTGGCTTCAGCGCAACGTCCCTGGCCAAGGCTCCTGCGGCCTCCCAGAGCAGCCTCTATCCCTGCAGCCTCAGCGCCGACACCGATGCGGAGCTGGTGGCGTTGGTCAAGCAGCTGGTGCAGGCCTGGGGTGATCGCGCTCTGACGCTGCTCGAGCTGGAGGATCGCATCGCCCAGGCGGGTGAGAAGGCGCCCACCGACGACCCCCAGATTCAGCGTCTGCGGGCCTGCATCGCCCGGGTCAAGGCGGAATACGAGCAGGTGACGAAGACGGAGGAGCAGCGGGTGCGTGAAGCCGGTGGCCTCCATGTGATCGGCACCGAGCGGCACGAGTCACGGCGGGTGGACAACCAGCTGCGGGGTCGGGCTGGGCGTCAGGGAGACCCCGGTACCACCCGCTTCTTCCTGTCGCTGGAGGACAACCTGCTGCGCATCTTCGGTGGTGATCGCGTCGCCGGCCTGATGAATGCATTCCGCGTTGAGGAGGACATGCCGATCGAATCCGGCATGCTCACCCGCTCGCTGGAGGGTGCCCAGAAGAAGGTGGAAACCTACTACTACGACATCCGCAAGCAGGTGTTCGAATATGACGAGGTGATGAATAACCAGCGCAAGGCGGTGTATGCAGAGCGGCGTCGTGTGCTGGAGGGGCGTGAGCTGAAGGCGCAGGTGATCGGCTATGGCGAGCGCACCATTGACGACATCGTCGAGGCCTATGTCAATCCCGATCTGCCGCCAGAAGAATGGGATCTCGATCGCCTGGTCGGCAAGGTCCAGGAATTCATCTATCTGCTGGAAGATCTCAAGCCCGAGCATGTGCGCGGCCTGTCAATGGAGGAGCTCAAGACCTTCTTGCAGGAGCAGATGCGGAACGCCTACGACCTCAAGGAGGGTCAGGTGGAGCAGCAGAGGCCAGGCTTGATGCGGGAGGCGGAGCGCTTCTTTATCCTCCAGCAGATCGACACGCTCTGGCGTGAGCATCTGCAGGCGATGGATGCGCTGCGCGAGTCGGTGGGTTTACGGGGTTACGGCCAGAAGGATCCGCTGATTGAGTACAAGAACGAAGGTTATGACATGTTTCTGGAAATGATGACGCAGATGCGCCGCAACGTCATTTATTCGATGTTCATGTTCCAGCCTGCTCCGGTGCAGAATCAGGCGACCTTGGTCTGATGACTGCAGCCATCGCTTCCCCTGTTCTGGAGCTCAGGGATGTCTGGCTGAAGATACCGGTCAACAGTCAGGAGGCGCGTACGATCAAGAAGGCTCTGCTTCGTTCTCTGACAGGTGGTGCTGTGCACCAGACCCGCACCGGAGCCGAGGTGGAAGCTCTGCGTGGTATCACCTGTACCATCCACCACGGTGAAAGGGTTGCCCTGATCGGGCACAATGGCGCCGGGAAGAGCACCTTCCTCCGCCTGATCTCTGGGATCTATACGGCCACGGCCGGATTCTTCCGAGCCAGTTGCCCTGTTTACCCGATGATTCAGAAGAGCTTCCTGACCGGCCCTGAGCTCAGTGGCCTCCAGGCGGTCAAGGGGCATTACCTGCTGGCCCATGGTCATCTGCGTGGTTTTTCCCAGTACCTCGAAGACATTGTTGCATTTTCAGAGCTGGGAGACTTCATTCATCTGCCCATGAAGGGTTATAGCGAAGGCATGTCTGCCAGGCTCTTGTTCGCTCTGTTGACCTCTGGTAGTCACGACTGCCTGGCTCTGGATGAAGGCTTCGGCGCCGGGGATGCTCGTTTTTTTGAACGTGCACAGCAGCGTATGGAGGAGTTCATCGAGGCCGCTGGCACGCTGATCCTGGCAAGCCATGCCGACGATCTCTTGCGTCAGTTCTGCAGGCGCGGTCTGGTGTTCCATCGTGGTGAAATCGTCTTTGACGGCCCGCTTGACGACTCTCTTGCCTTTTATCATGAAACCTGTTGCTGACTGCCTGCGCTTCGGGTGGAAGAGTCGTCGTGCCTGGTGGTTTACGGCATCATCGCGCACCCGTGAACGCTTTGCCCGCACCACGCTGGGCAGTTTCTGGCTCGGTCTTTCCAACCTCCTCTCCATTTCGGTGCTTGCGGTTGTTTACGGCACTGTGTTCAAGGTTGAGGATTTCAGCGCCTATGTCGTGTACCTGGGCACTGGTATGGTCGTCTGGAATTGCATTGCGGCGTCGATTCAGGCCTCGCCGGGTCTGTTCAAGTCCAACGCCTCTAATCTAAAAAACACGAATATTCATCCCATCTTTTATTCCCTGGAGGAGTGGTCCTTTCAGGTGCAGACTTTTCTGCAGTCTTTCCTGCTTGTTCTTCTCGCCCTCTCCATTTTTCAGTCCACCCTCCTGCTGCATCTGATGGGTGTTGGCTTGTTGCCCTTTCTCAATCTGCTAATTTTCATCTACTGGTTTCCTTTGCTTGTCTGCCTGATCGGCGTACGCTATGAAGACTTCTTTCAGCTGATCCCAATCGTGCTTCAGCTGATGTTCTTATTGTCTCCGATTCTGTATCAACGGGATGCCCTCGCCGGCCTCGCCTGGACTGCTGACTTCAATCCTCTTTATCGAGTTCTCTCTGGTCTGCGGGATGCGCTGATCAGCGGCCATCTCAACCTCACCCACTCGCTCCTGTTGCTTGCGATCAACGCTGCCGGCACCCTGGGAACCCTCTGGCTGCTCGAGCGCCAACGCCCCAGGCTGCCGTTCTTTGTCTGAGGGTGACGTCCTTGGTGGATGGTGATCTTGCGTCCTATCCGCCTCGCATCGTTGGCTCCTCCCCGAGAAACTCCAGAATCTCGCGATCGCGCAGGTTCTGGGCGGCGCCGGCACAGGGCTCGGCCAGGGGGCGGCCAGCCGCCACCTCGCGCAGGCAAGCCTGGGTGCGTGCCAGCTCGTTCTCGAGCGTGTCGATGCGCTCCATCAGGTTGCGGATCACGCGGGCTTCGGCATCGGGCAGGGCGGAGTGGGCCAGGGGGTCGATGCGCACGCCGCTCTGGTGGATGACCCGACCGGGGATACCCACCACCGTGCTGTCCGCCTCCACGTCGCGCAGGACGACTGAACCGGCGCCGATGCGGGTGTTGGCGCCCACCTGGATTGCCCCGAGCACCTTGGCGCCGGCACCGACCACCACGTTTTCGGCCAGGGTCGGGTGGCGTTTGCCGTGCTGCTTGCCCGTGCCCCCCAGGGTGACGCCCTGATACAGCAGGCAGCGGTCGCCTACCACGCTGGTCTCGCCGATCACCACGCCCATGCCGTGGTCGATGAACACGCCGCTGCCGATCCGCGCTCCCGGATGGATCTCCACGCCGGTGAGCAGCCGCCCCAGCTGGCTGAGCAGGCGCGCCAGCAGTGGCAACAGGGGCAGGCGGCTGCCCCAGAGGCGGTGGCTGAGGCGATGCAGCACCAGGGCATGCAGGCCCGGGTAGCAGAGCAGGATCTCGACGGTGCCCCGGGCGGCCGGATCCCGCTCACGGATGATCGCCAGATCGCAGCGGATGGCTTGCAGCATGAACCGCGTGAATCACCGGCCAGTATCGCCAGTCACACGGCCAGCAGGCCGATCTCCTTGCGCAGCTGATTGATCGTGGCCTTGCCCAGATAGCTCTGGGCGCAGTGCACCACCGGCAGTCGCATCAGCTGGGCGCGGTTCTGGCGCAGGGTCTGCTCCACCAGCGGCAGGCTGGGGCGGTCGCAGAGCACGTGGCTGGCGGCCCGCAGCAGCGCCAGCAGGCGGCTGCCGATGTCGGGATTGGCGGTCATCACCAGCAGTTCATTGCCGCGCATGCTGTGCAGGATTACCTCGGCGGCCCGCAGGATGCCCGGGCTGATGCTCACCAGGCCCACGCAGCTGCCGGCCCGCAGCTCCTTGAGCAGATCCAGCTCCTGGCGGAAGTCGTTGAGATCCACCGCCACGGCCCGCACCCCGTGGCTCTTGGCGATCTCCTCGACCGGCTGCAGGAAGTAGCGACTGGTGACCACCGTGCCCTGGCTGGAGCTCTCCAGCACCGCCTCCAGCTCCTCCATCGGCACCACCTCCACGGGCACCTCCAGGCTCGGGGTGAGCTCCTCGGCGATCAGATGGGAGGCGCCGATGTCCTCGCGGGGGGTGGAGACCAGCACGCGGGCGCCACAGCGCAGGCGCCAGTCGATCTCGTGGGTGAGCAGCTCGCGGGCCTGCTGGAGGGTGCAGCCGGCGTTCAGCAGGCCGTCGACGCTCTGGCGCACCTCCCGATCGATGTCGGGCAGGGTCTTGTGGCGCAGCCCCGGAGGTGGCTTGATCTCGCGCGGCTTCTGCTGATCGCGCACATAGATGCCCGAACCGGCCATGGCCTCCACCACACCGTCGGTCTCCAGCTGGCGGTACACCTTGCTGATCGTGTTGCGATGCAGGCCGGTCTGCATGGCGAGCTGGCGGGTGCTCGGCAACCGATGCCCGGGCGGATAATGGCGGGCGGCGATGGCGAAACAGATCTGGTTGTACAGCTGGGTGGACGCCGGGATGTCGCTTTCCTGCTGGATGTGGAATCGCACGCCGGGTGGGCCAGATGGAATCGCGGCCACCCTACGGAGCTTTTGCCCCCGTGACAATTCCCCCGTTGGCATAGGAGGATGTGCCGGGTTGTGACGGTTGGGCTGGACAGCGCCTCCGTGCTCCTTCCCGCTGACCGGCCGCCGCTGACCGGCAGCCCCTGACCTTGCCCGGCTCGCGTGATCGATCCAGCCGCTCCGTCTCCTGCCGGCCTCCCGGAGCCGTCCGCCCCTGTCCGGGGCGAGTGGCAGCTTGTGCCTCCCCGCCAGGGCGAGGGGAGTGGCGTGCCGTTGCGCTGCTGGCTGTCGCTGCCTGCGGACCGCCCGCCCAGGGCCGGTGTGCTGGTGCTGCCGGAGGTGTTCGGGATCAACGCCTGGGTGCGATCGGTCGCCGACCGGCTGGCGTCGGCCGGCTATGCCGCCCTGGCCGTGCCCCTGTTCGCCCGCACGGCGCCGGAGCTGGAGCTCGGCTACGACGAGGCCTCCCTGCAGTTGGGTCGCTCCCACAAGGAGCGCACCGAGGCCGTCACCCTGCTGGCTGATGTGGAGCAGGCGGCGGAATGGCTGGCTGAGCGGATCGCCGATCCCGTCGCTCCGCTCGGTTGCGTCGGCTTCTGCTTCGGCGGCCATGTGGCCATGCTGGCGGCCACGCTTCCTGGCATCGCCGCGACCTGCGATTTCTACGGGGCGGGTGTCGCCGGTGCTCGTCCCGGTGGTGGGGCTCCCACCCTGTCCGAGCTATCACGGATCCAAGGCCGGCTGTACTGCTTCTGCGGTGAGGCGGATCCGCTGATCCGCGAGGGTGATGTGCGCGCGATCGAGGGAGCTCTGGCGGCAGCTGCCGAACCGGAGCGGCATCGGCTGATCCGGGTGCCCGGTGCCGGGCACGGGTATCTCTGCGAGGCCCGCAGGGATTTCCATCCCGAGGGGGCCGCCCAGGGGTGGCGGACGATGCTGGCCTTGTTCGAGGAGGTTCTGGGCCGCTGAGCGGGTGCTCAGGCGGCACCTCGCCGAGGGTTCTGTGGACGCAGGCCCCTTTGGGGGGAAGGAAACGCTCGGGTGCTGGGCAGAGCGACGGCTCCTGCAGGCGAGTGGCTCTGCCGGCCGGGACGGGCTCAGGGCTGGGCGGTTTCGGCCCTGGCGGCCGGAGCCGATGCACCGTTGGGGCTGACCTTGGCCGGGGCGGGCGAACCGGTGCCTGCGGCGGCAGCTGGCTTGCCGCTGGTCTTGGCGACCGCCTGCTTGCGCGGAGACAGGAACATGATCATGTTGCGGCCCTCACGCTTGGGCGGCTGCTGGATCTCGGCGTTCTCCTCGAGATCCTTGGCGATGCGCAGCAGCAGGGTCTCGGCCAGGGCGGTGTGCTGGATCTCACGACCGCGGAAGATCACCGTGCACTTGACCTTGTCGCCGGCCTTGAGGAAGCGCGTGGCCTGACCGATGCGCACCTGGTAGTCATGCGAATCGATCTTGTAGCGCATCTTGACCTCCTTGACCTCGGTCTGGTGCGACTTCTTCTTGGCTTCCTTGGCCTTCTTCTCCTGCTCGAACTTGTACTTGCCGTAATCCATCACCCGGCACACGGGCGGATCGGCCTTCTCGCTCACCAGCACCAGATCGAGCTCGCGCTCTCGGGCCACCTCCAGAGCTCTCTCCCGCGTGATCACTCCCAGCTGACTGCCGTCGGCATCGACCACCCGCAGGTTGGGGTAACTGATGCGGTCGTTGATGTTGGGGAGCTCCCGCACGGGAGCGCGGCGATCAAAACGGGGGCGGGGAGGCATTCACAGGTGCAGTAAGGAACTCACCCTAGGCCTTGCAGGGCCTCCAGCACACCCCGCCGAAGCACATCGCTGTCGTTGCCGCCGCCGTGGCGGCGATCTGCACCGGCCACGGCGCTGCTGGCCGGTGCGGAGCCCTCCGCCGATCGGCCTGCCGCTGGCAGGGCCTCCAGCCAGCGGGGCCGGTGCTGCCGGCGGAACCAGGTGCGCTGGCGCCTGGCGTACTGACGCGTGCGCCGTTCCGTGATCGCCATCGCCTCCGGCTCCGTCAGATCCCCCGCCAGCACCCGGCGGGCCTCGTCGTAGCCGATCGTCTCCAGCAGCGGGCAACTTGAGCCGTACCGCTCGATCAGCCGCCGGGTTTCCGCCAGCAGGCCCTGGGCGTAGAGGCCGGCGGTGCGGCTGCGGATGCGCTCGGCCAGATCCGGCGGATCGAGACCGAATTCGAGAACGCGCCAGGGCGGAGGGCTGCGGCGCTGCTGGCTGCTGAGCGTGCGGCCGGTGGCGTAGAGCACCTCCAGGGCCCGCTGGGTGCGCACGGCGTCGCCCGACAGAATCCGCGCGCCCGCCTCCGGATCGACCAGCTGCAGCATCCGGTGGCACTGCGGCTGCCCCAGGGCGGCGAACTGCTCACGCAGTCCCGGCTGCGGTGGCACCGCCGGTGGTTGCAGGCCTTCGAGCAAGGCCTTGAGATAGAGGCCGGTGCCGCCCACCAGCAGGGCCACCCCGCGGCGGCGGTGTTCGGCCGCGATCGCCACCTCGGCCAGAGCCGTGAACTCCTGCAGGGTGATCGGCTGGTCCGGTGCGCGCAGATCGAGCAGTTCATGGCGCACCCGCCGACGCTGCTCCGCCGTCGGTTTGGCGGTGCCGATGTCCATCTCCCGGTAGAGCTGGCGGGAATCCACCGACAGCACCGCCAGATCCAGGGCCTCCGCCAGCTCGATCGCCAGGGCCGTCTTGCCGCTGGCGGTCGGCCCCATCAGGGCGATCACCAGCGGACGCGGATCGTCGCCATGACTCGGGTCGCGCAGGGGCTTGGACACGCAGGGCAGCGGAGCGTCACGGGATGGGGCTTCTCCACTCTGACGCGCGCCCCCGGCCGGCTGGCCGCCCTGGCTGACAGTGGTAAAGTCGCTTTTGTGACGCGGGTTTTCAGGGCAGGGTCTTCAGATCAGATTTGTGGATCAGCTCTCGGATCAACGGGTTTTCTGATCAACCGGTCGGATCCGCCTCCCCCGCCCAGGTTCCCGCTCCTCGCACCCCTGTCCGCCCCGGGGTTCCGCCACCTCTGCCCACTCCGGGGAGCCCCTCCCGCATGAGCGACGCCACCAGAGTCCAGTCCGCCTACGGCGCCGAACAGATCCAGGTGCTTGAGGGCCTGGAGCCGGTGCGCAAGCGGCCAGGGATGTACATCGGCTCCACAGGGCCGCGCGGTCTGCACCATCTCGTCTATGAGGTGGTCGACAACTCCGTCGACGAGGCCCTGGCAGGCCACTGCGACGCGATCGTCGTCACCCTCCACGAAGACGGCTCCGCCAGCGTTTCAGATAACGGCCGTGGCATCCCCACGGATATCCATCCCCGCACCGGCAAGAGCGCCCTCGAGACAGTGCTGACGGTGCTCCACGCCGGCGGCAAGTTCGGGGCCGGCGGCTACAAGGTCTCCGGCGGCCTGCATGGCGTGGGCATCTCCGTGGTCAATGCCCTGAGTGCCTGGGTGGAAGTGACCGTGCATCGTCAGGGCCAGGAGCATCGCCAACGTTTTGAGCGCGGGGTGCCGATCGGCAGCCTCGCCGCATCCCCCGCTGCAGATCCGACCCAGACCGGCACCTTCGTGCGCTTTCTGCCGGATACGGAGATCTTCACTGGCGGCATTGAGTTCGACTACGGCACTCTCGCCGCCCGTCTGCGCGAGCTGGCCTATCTCAACGGTGGCGTGCGCATCGTCTTCCGCGACGAGCGCATCTCCTCGCGTAACGCCGACGGGGAGGCGCATGAGGAGGTGTACCACTATCAGGGTGGCATCAAGGAATACGTCGCCTATATGAATGCGGAGAAGGATCCGCTTCACCCCGACATCATCTACGTCAACTCTGAAAAGGACGGCGTGCAGGTGGAGGCGGCGCTGCAGTGGTGTGTCGATGCCTACTCCGACAATATCTTCGGATTCGCCAACAATATCCGTACCGTCGACGGCGGAACTCACATCGAAGGCCTCAAGACTGTGCTCACACGCACGCTCAATGCCTTCGCCAAGAAGCGTGGCAAGCGCAAGGAGGCCGACGCCAATCTCGCCGGTGAGAACATCCGCGAGGGTCTGACCGCGGTGCTCTCTGTCAAGGTGCCCGATCCCGAGTTCGAAGGCCAGACCAAGACCAAGCTCGGCAACACCGAGGTGCGCGGCATCGTCGATTCGTTGGTGGGCGAGGCCCTGGGCGAATACCTGGAGTTTCACCCCTCCGTGATCGATCTGATCCTCGAGAAGGCGATCCAGGCCTTCAATGCCGCTGAGGCCGCTCGCCGCGCCCGCGAACTGGTGCGACGCAAGAGCGTGCTGGAGAGTTCCACCCTGCCGGGCAAGCTCGCCGACTGCAGCTCCCGCGATCCGTCCGAGTCGGAGATCTACATCGTTGAGGGCGACTCAGCTGGTGGCTCCGCCAAGCAGGGTCGTGACCGACGCTTTCAGGCGATTCTGCCGCTGCGGGGCAAGATCCTGAACATCGAGAAGACCGACGATGCCAAGATCTACAAGAACACCGAAATTCAGGCTCTGATCACTGCCCTGGGTCTCGGCATCAAAGGCGAAGACTTCGATGAGAAGAATCTCCGCTACCACCGGATTGTGATCATGACGGACGCAGACGTGGATGGTGCCCACATCCGCACCCTGCTGCTGACTTTCTTCTATCGCTATCAGAAAGCGCTCGTCGATGGCGGCTATATCTACATCGCCTGCCCGCCTCTCTACAAGGTCGAGCGTGGCAAGAATCACAGTTACTGCTACAACGAAGCTGAGCTCAAGAGGGTTATCGATGGTTTTGGCGAGAAGGCCAATTACACCATCCAGCGCTTCAAGGGTCTGGGCGAGATGATGCCCAAGCAGCTCTGGGAAACCACCATGGATCCCGAGACCCGCATGATGAAGCGTGTGGAGATCGAGGATGCGGCGGAGGCTGATCGCATCTTCACGATTCTGATGGGTGACAAGGTGGCTCCCAGACGTGAGTTCATTGAGACCCATAGTGCCGAGCTGGATCTCACCCAGCTGGATATCTGATCGATGGGCGCGTCTGTCTCCGTTCGTGCTGGCGTTCGTGGGTGGCCTGCCCTGCGCTGGGCTGCCTTGCTCGGGTTTGCCCTCCTGGCACCCGCGGCCCTGCCTGCCGGTGGCGCGGAACGGCGGTTACCCGAGGTACGGCGTCGTCAGAGCGCTCTGGAACCGTTGCTCAGCTCCGCCTGCCAGAGCCTGCGCTGTGCTCCCGAGCGTCAGGCCCCGGTCCTCGCCCGCGTGGATGCGGGTGTGCCGATGCGGGTGCTGCGCCAGTGGTTTTCGCCTCAGGGGCGTCGCTGGCTGCAGGTGGAGGCGGTCTCGGCCTGTGGTCGCCCCTCCCGAGGCTGGATGAGCAGCTGAGGCGCGCCTGCGCCGATGGGTGTTCGGGGGGCTCACCCGCGCGGATCGTGATCGGTCCAAAGCGGAGGACCCTCCTGTGCTCTGCTCTGCTCTGCTCTGCTCTGACGGGATCTGACCCGCGAGCCGAGAGGACCTCCGGGGGCTGTCCAGACCAGCCTCCGGCCCGCAGGCTGCAGATCCCTGGGATGGATGGGCTGATGCGGGTGAGCGCTCAGCCCGCCAGAGCTGCCTCGATCGCGGCTTTCAGCTCGGCTGCCTCGGGCTCCACGCCGCTCTTGAAGCGCGCCAGCACCGTGCCGTCGCGGCCGACCAGAAACTTCTCGAAGTTCCAGGCCACCGGGCCGGCCGGTTCGGTCTGGGTGAGGGTGGTGTAAAGCGCTTCCGCCATGGTCACCTTGTCGAGCAGCTCGAAGCTGGCCCCGTAGGTGGTGGAGCAGAACTGCTGGATCTCCGGCAGGCTGCCCGGTTCCTGGGCGCCGAAGTCGTTGCAGGGGAAGCCCAGCACCTCCAGACCCTGCGCTCCATAGCTCTCCTGCAGTGCCTGCAGGCCCGCGTACTGCCGGGTGAAGCCGCAGCGGCTGGCCACGTTGACGATCAGCAGCACCTTGCCGGCCCAGTCGCCGAGGCGGCGTTCAGCGCCTGAGGCGTCGCGCACCACGACCTCTGTGACGTTGACGGACGGGCTGCTGGCGGAGGCGGTCATGGACGAAGTGCTCAGGGATGCCTGGGACCCTAACCACCAGCCTCATACACTTCGCAGCAGGGCTCGGGCGGGTCGATGGGCGAGAGTTCCGCCATTGCTGAGGTGGTCGCACGCCAGCTGGAAGGCCTGCTGGAGGCGGCCAACTACGACGGCGCCAAGCTGCTGCTGCAACCGGTGCAGCCGGTCGACGCCGCCGAGGCGATCGGGACGCTGCCGCGCACCCTGCAGGCCCTTGCCTTCCGCCTGCTGCCCAAGGACGAGGCGATCGAGGTCTATGAATACCTGGAGCCGCCTGTGCAGCAGAGCCTGCTGGAGCGCATGCGCTCCGGTGAGGTGCTCGAACTGGTGGAGGAGATGTCACCCGATGACCGGGTGCGCCTCTTCGATGAGCTGCCCGCCAAGGTGGTGCGGCGCCTGCTGGCGGAGCTGAGCCCTGCCGAGCGCCGCGTCACGGCTCAGATGCTCGGCTACGAGGCCGAGACCGCCGGGAGGTTGATGACGCCTGAGTTCATCGATCTCAAGGAGTTCCACAGTGCCGCCCAGGCCCTCGAGATCGTGCGCCGCCGCGCCCGCGACACCGAGACGATCTACGCCCTTTACGTCACGGACGCCTCGCGTCACCTCACCGGCATGCTGTCGCTGCGCGATCTGGTGACGGCCGATCCGGAGGATCGCCTCGGTGATGTGATGACGCGCGAGGTGGTCAGCGTCAGCACCGACACCGATCAGGAGGAGGTGGCGCGTGTGATCCAGCGCTACGACTTTCTGGCTGTTCCCGTGGTGGATCGGGAGCAGCGGTTGGTGGGGATCGTCACCGTCGACGACATCATCGACGTGATCCAGCAGGAGGCCACCCGCGACCTGTACGCCGCCGGTGCGGTCCAGGCCGGTGACGAGGACGATTACTTCCAGAGCAACCTGTTCACGATCGCCCGCAGGCGGGTGTTGTGGCTGCTGGTGCTGCTGCTCGCCAACAGTGGCACCGCCGCGGTGATCGCCTCCGAGGATGCGGTGCTCAAGCAGGTGGTGGTGCTCGCCGCCTTCATCCCGCTGCTGATCGGTACGGGCGGCAATGTCGGCGCCCAGAGTTCCACCGTGGTGATCCGCGGTCTCAGCACCCAGCGCCTTCAGGCCCTGGGCCCGGCGATGGCGATCGGGCGTGAGGCGGTGGCCGGTGCCCTGCTCGGTCTGCTGATGCTGCTGGTGGTCGTCCCCTGGGCCGCCTATGTCTCTCATGGCAACTGGGTGGTGGCCGGCGCCGCCGGCATCAGCCTGGTGGCGATCACCACCCTGGCGGCCACCGCCGGAGCGGCCCTGCCCCTGCTGTTCAACCGCATCGGTCTGGACCCGGCCCTGATGTCGGCCCCCTTCATCGCCACCGCCACCGATGTGGCCGGGGTGTTCATCTACCTGCAGACAGCCGGCGCCCTGCTCCGTCGCTTCCCCGCTGGCTGAAGCTGGAGGGGCCCCACCCGATCCCAGGGCTGGTGATGCCTGGGGGCAGGCCTGCAGTCGCTCAGGTCGCCGATCGCCGGGATGAGAGATCCATCCGCCAGACCGGTGGCGACCGGTGGTGCTGAGCCTCGGGAGGTGACCCTCGCTGCGGGATGGCCAGACCGGGGTTGGAGCCGGTGTCCGACAGGCCTCCGCGGGCAGTGTGACGGCTTGCCGCGACCTCCTTCCCGCCCCTGGGGTAACCCGATCGGCTGGATGAGAGGCATTCACACTTCTTCAGGTTAGGCTTTACAAAGCGTCAAAAGGCTGGCCCGTGGTTGTCGCCGTGTTTTCTCCCCAGGCTTCCTCCCCCGCCGCCCAGAGCGGTGCCGGTGAGGCGGTCCCCCGCGCCGCCGCCCAGGCGGCACGCGTGCTGCCCTCGATCGATGGCGATCTGGTGCGCTCCTACCTGCGCGACATCGGCCGCGTGCCGCTGCTCAGCCATGAGCAGGAGATCACCCTGGGCCGTCAGGTGCAGGAGCTGATGCAGATCGAGGAGCTGCGCGAGGAATTGCGCCTGCGCTCCGGTGGCGAGGAACCCACGCTCGAGGCTCTCGCCGAGGCGGCAGGCCTGGCGCCGGCGCTGCTCCGCCGCCGCCTGCAGGCCGGCCGCCGCGCCAAGGAGCGCATGGTCGCCGCCAACCTGCGCCTGGTGGTGAGCGTCGCCAAGAAGTACACCCGCCGCAACATGGAGCTTCTGGATCTGATCCAGGAGGGCACGATCGGCCTGGTGCGCGGCGTCGAGAAGTTCGACCCCACCCGCGGCTACAAGTTCTCCACCTACGCCTACTGGTGGATCCGCCAGGGCATCACCCGGGCGATCGCCGAGAAGAGCCGCACGATCCGCTTGCCGATCCACATCACTGAGACGCTCAACAAACTCAAGAAGGGCCAGCGTGAGCTCAGCCAGGAGCTGGGTCGCACCCCCACCGTCAGCGAGCTCGCCCAGTTCGTCGAGCTGCCCGAGGAGGAGGTGAAGGATCTGTTGTGGCGGGCCCGCCAGCCGGTGAGCCTCGAGACGAAGGTCGGTGATGGCGACGACACGGAGCTGCTCGACCTGCTGCCGGGCGAGGGCACCGGTCCTGATGAGCTGGTGGATGGCGAATGTCTCAAGGGCGACCTGCGCGCCCTGCTCGAGCAGCTGCCCGATCCCCAGGGCCGCGTGCTGAAGATGCGCTACGGCATCGATGGCGATGAGCCGATGAGCCTCACCGGCATCGGCCGCATCCTCGGGATCAGCCGCGACCGCGTCCGTAATCTCGAACGCGATGGCCTGGCCGGCCTGCGCCGTCTCAGCGACGCTGTGCAGGCCTACGTCGTCGCCTGACCGGATGGATCCCGAGCGGATGGATGTCGAGACGAACACAGTCGAGCTGATCAGCCTCTTCCCGCGCACCCTGCTCAAGGGACGACTGCCGGACGACCTGCTCCAGCGCCTGCTCGAGCACGGCCGCCAGCTGATGCAGCGCCCTGAGTCCAGTCCCGATGCTTCCGCCAAGCTGGCGGGCCAGCTGTCCCAGCAGCGGGAACTGCGCCCCGATCTGCCGCTCACCCGCGAACTCAGCCAGACAGTGCTTCTGCCGGGCTGCGAGCGGTGGATCCGCCACGTCATCGACCGGGAGCCTCCCCAGGGCCGTGGTCCCTGGACGCCCGGCCGTTATCAGCTGCAGTTGATCGATCTCTGGCTGAACGTGCAGCGCCAGGGGGATTACAACCCCACCCACACCCATGGCGGCAGCTTCTCGGGGGTGATCTTCCTGCAGGTGCCACCGCAGATCACGTCCGAGCGCTTCGACGGCCAGCTGTGCTTCCACGGCCCTGAGGAGTGGCACATCCAGAGCTTCCGCACCGGCATGGCCCACTACGTGCTGCCGGTGCCCGGTGACTACTACGTCTTCCCGGCCTGGCAGCCCCATTCGGTCTGCCCGTTCCGGGGCGAGGGGGAGCGCTGGTCGATCGCCTTCAACGTGGTGGCGGTGCCCCAGATGGCCCGCCCTGCCCCTGCGCCCCCAGCCGGGCCGGGCCGGGTCACCAATGTGTCCCTGTCCAGTTCGCGCCCGCGCCCGGGAGGCTTCTGACCTGAGGCGGCTGCCCCGCATCTGGGCCAGAGTGGGGAGGCTTCCAGCCGTCGCCGTTCCGGTCTGTTCATGCCCCTGACGCTTGCCGAGCAGGAGTGCTCCAACTGCCGCTTCTCCCGCCGTCCCGCCGGGTTCGGGTCTGATGGCCGGCTCTCCTGCCGCTATCTGCCGCCGCAGCCCTGCGACAACAACATCTGGCGGCTCGTGCCGGAGAACTTCTGGTGCGGCAAGTGGGAATGGGGGCCGCAGGACCCGATTCCGGGCAAGCAGGTGGCGCCCGTGCGCGAGATGCTCTGAGGTCCCGCGTCATTCCCTGGCGTCGTGCCCCATCGCTGGTTGCAGGATCCTGCCGTTGAACGGCGGCTGTTCCTGTCGTGCTGCGCGTCAGACTCCCCCCCGCTGCAGAGACTGCCATCGCCCGGATGCGTGCTTCCGACACCACCTTTTGTAGGAGCGGTGAGCTGAACGCGGACCTGAGCGGGCTGAGTGCCCCGATTGCCGAGCTGCGCCAACAGCTCCTGAGCTGGTGGGTCCTGCACGGCCGCCACACGATTCCCTGGAAGCTCCGCCCTGACGGCAGCGCGCCCGCCGAGGGTGAGGAGCTCGATCCCTATGGCGTGCTCGTCGCCGAGGTGATGCGAGCAGCCGGACAACACAGTCGGTTGTGCTCCCCCTGGGCTGAACCTGGCCACAGACGTCGCTGTCCCACAACGTTGCGTGAGCTCCTGCCGGGCTCGGGCGGGCTGGCAAGAGCCCGATTGCTTGTGCACTGCCGGCCTTCGGGCGATCCTGAAGCTTGAGGTATTCCCATGACCCCAGTCACCACGCCCAATGCCGCCAGCGATCCCGCCGCCATCGGTGAGGCGGAGTTGCGCGCCATGGCGGCTGCGATCCGCGCCGAGATCCCGGATGCGGAGGTGCGCCTGTTCGGCTCGCGTGCCCGTGGCGAGGCCAGGCCTGACTCTGACGTGGATCTTCTGATCACCGCCCCGGATGCCTGGCTGGCGCAGCAGGACCGGTTTGCGTTGCTGGGCCGCCTCTGGCGCCGGCTGGCTCACCACCTCGTCCCCGTGGATCTGCTGCTCTATTCCCGCTCTCAGGTGGAGGAGCGCAGTGGCTGGCGCGACCACGTGATCACCAGAGCCTGCCGGGAGGGACAGCTGCTCGATGGCCAACCCTGAAGCCCTGGCGATGCTGCGGATCGCCCGCCGCGATCTGAAGGCGGCTCAGGTGCTGCAGGACAACGCGATTGATGAAGCAATCTGGGGGTTTCAGATCCAGCAGTCCGTGGAAAAGGCTCTGAAAGCCTGGTTGTTCCATCTCGGTGAGGATCCACCCCTGATCCACAACCTGACCGCTCTGCTGGAACGGATTGATCGCGCTGGCGATCAAGCAGAGGACTTTCGCAGCCTGGAGGCTTTCACGATCTTTGCGGTGCAGTTTCGCTACGACGCCGATCCCGAGCCCATGGGCCTGGATCGTTCCCACTGGCTGCGTCGCGCCGAGCACCTGGTGGAACATGTGGCGACCTTGCTCGATGCCGAGGCCTGAGCTGGATCTCCGTCTGGCCGCCCCCTCGCGTCAGACTCCGTCCCGCTGCGGAGACTGCCATCGCCCGGATGCGTGCTTCCGACACCACCTTTTGTAGGAGCGGTGAGCTGAACGCGGACCTGAGCGGGCTGAGTGCCCCGATTGCCGAGCTGCGCCAACAGCTCCTGAGCTGGTGGGTCCTGCACGGCCGCCACACGATTCCCTGGAAGCTCCGCCCTGACGGCAGCGCGCCCGCCGAGGGTGAGGAGCTCGATCCCTATGGCGTGCTCGTCGCCGAGGTGATGCTGCAGCAGACCCAGCTGGCGGTGATGCTGCCCTACTGGCGGCGTTGGATGGATGCTTTCCCTCGCCTCGATGTCCTGGCGGCCGCTGAGGAGCACGATGTCCTCCTCCTCTGGCAGGGCCTGGGCTATTACTCCCGCGCCCGCCGGCTGTATCAGGGGGCGCTCCGGTTGCTGAACGCGGGGGACACCACGCCCCAGGGCATGTCTGCTCCCCGGCCCCTGGACAGCGACCCCTGGCCGCGGGATCTGGACGGTTGGTTGGCTCTGCCCGGCATCGGCCGCAGCACCGCCGGCAGCATCCTCTCCTCGGCGTTTGACCTGCCATTCGCGATCCTCGACGGCAACGTCAAGCGGGTGCTGGCGCGGCTGATCGCCAGTCCGCGGCCGCCGGCGCGAGAGCTCAACACCTTCTGGCGGCTCAGTCAGCAGTTGCTGGATCCTCGGCGGCCCCGGGCCTTCAACCAGGCCCTGATGGATCTGGGCGCAACCGTCTGCACACCCCGCCAACCCACCTGCGAACGCTGTCCCTGGCAGGGGCACTGCGCTGCCTACGCTGCCGGCGACCCCGCCCGTTTCCCCGTGAAGGACGCCCCCCGCTCCGTGCCGTTTCAGGTGATCGGTGTGGGAGTTGTGCTCAATGACGCAGGACAGGTGTTGATCGACCAGCGTCTCAATGAGGGCCTGCTGGGAGGCCTGTGGGAGTTCCCCGGCGGCAAGCAGGAGCCTGGCGAGGCCATCGACGCCACGATCGTGCGCGAGCTGCGCGAGGAACTGGCGATCGAGGCCGAGGTGGGCGAGGAGCTGATCAGCCTGGAGCACGCCTACAGCCACAAGCGGCTGCGTTTCGTGGTGCACCTCTGCCGCTGGGTCTCCGGTGAGCCCCAGCCCCTGGCCAGCCAGCAGGTGCGCTGGGTCTCCCCCGCCGAGCTGGACGCCTACCCGTTTCCTGCCGCCAATGCCCGCATCATCGACGCACTGCGCCGCCGGCTCGATCCGGCCGCGGCCGCCTGAGTCGCGGCCGGGTCGGTCTCCGATCAGCCCGCTCCTTCCAGTGGTGTCCCTTTCGGCGTGCTGATCCTGGCCAGCCGTCCCGCCTCCGGGCGCTCGGGATCCAGCAGCGTCAGCTCCACCTGCCAGGCATCACCGGGAAGGGTGCTCAGGCGTTCGGGCCACTCCACCGCCATCAGCGCCCCGAGGTTCTGGGCCTCCTCCTCCTCCTGCGCGAACAGTTCATCGGCGCTGCCGCCCGCATCGAGGCGATAGAGATCGAGATGCACCAGCGCGCCGCCCTCCCCTGCGCCGCGCTCGCTGCGGTAGTGCTGTGCCAGGGCGAAGGTGGGGCTGGTGATCGGTTCGGTGATCCCGAGCTCCTCGGCCAGCCCCTGCACCAGGCAGGTCTTGCCGGCCCCCAGATCCCCATGCAGCAGCAGCAGCGGAGCGACGCCCGGGCGGCACAGGCTCAGGAGTTGCCGCCCCAGCCGCCGGCCGAGGGCTCGGGTGGCGGCGGCATCCGCCAGTGGCAACGGTGAGGGACAGGCCTCGGGGCTGGGCAGGACCGGGGCGGGGTCGGCTTCCGCCATGGAGGACTCGGCAGTGGCTGCATGCTCTCAGGCGACGCCGCGCCGCGCCGCGACACACCGCCAGGGAGGCTCTCTGTAGATTGCCGTTCAAGCGAGCCCGAAGCCTCGGCGACTCCGCAGCACTTGCCTCAACAGTTCTGGCCCGGGCGCCTTTCACGCCGGCCGGTTCCGCGCTCCTGGGTTCTGTCCCAGATCGCCCCCAGCTCCAACCAGTCCCTTACGTCCTCCCAGTCGGGAGTGTCCGCAACCATGGTGGCCACACCTTCCAGCCCTGAGGCTGCATTCGCCGGCCTTCAGGCCACGTCGACCTATGTGATCGCCGATCTCGGTCAGGCTGATTTCGGCCGCAAGGAGATCGCCATCGCCGAGACCGAGATGCCCGGCCTGATGGCCCTGCGTCAGAAGTACGGCGCCGAGCAGCCCCTCAAGGGCGCCCGCATCGCCGGATCGCTGCACATGACGATCCAGACAGCGGTGCTGATCGAAACCCTGGTGGCCCTCGGCGCCGAGGTGCGCTGGGCCAGCTGCAACATCTTTTCCACCCAGGATCACGCCGCCGCGGCGATCGCCGCCGCCGGCGTCCCCGTGTTCGCCTACAAGGGCGAAACCCTCGATGAGTACTGGGCCTTCACCCACCGCATCCTCGAGTGGGGCGATGGCGGCACGCCCAACATGATCCTCGACGACGGCGGCGACGCCACCGGCCTGGTCATCCTCGGCAGCCGCGCCGAGCAGGATGCCTCCGTGCTCGACAACCCCTCCAACGAGGAGGAGACGGCTCTCTACAAGTCGATCCGGGCCAAGCTCGCCGTCGATCCTGGCTTCTATTCGCGGGTCAAGGCCAACATCCAGGGCGTCACCGAGGAGACCACCACCGGTGTGGCCCGTTTGTATCAGCTGCAGAAAAGCGGTGAGCTGCCCTTCCCGGCGATCAACGTCAACGATTCGGTCACCAAGAGCAAGTTCGACAACCTCTACGGCTGCCGTGAATCGCTGGTGGACAGCATCAAGCGCGCCACCGATGTGATGGTGGCCGGCAAGGTGGCCCTGGTGCTCGGCTATGGCGATGTCGGTAAGGGTTCGGCCCAGTCGCTTCGTGGCCTCGGCGCCACCGTGATGATCGCCGAGATCGATCCGATCTGTGCCCTGCAGGCCGCTATGGAGGGTTACCGCGTCGTGCGTCTCGATGACGTGGTGCAGGACGTCGACATCTTCGTGACCGCCACGGGTAACTTCCAGGTGATCCGCCACGAACATCTGATCCGGATGAAGGATCAGGCGATCGTCTGCAACATCGGCCACTTCGATAACGAAATCGATGTGGCGTCGCTGAAGCAGTACACCTGGGAGAACATCAAGCCCCAGGTGGATCACGTGATCCTGCCCAGCGGCAATCGCATCCTGCTGCTCGCTGAGGGCCGTCTGGTGAACCTGGGCTGCGCCACCGGCCACCCCAGCTTCGTGATGAGCAACTCGTTCACCAACCAGGTGCTCGCTCAGATCGAGCTGTTCACCAAGGGATCCCAGTACGGCAAGGAGGTGTATGTGCTGCCCAAGCACCTCGATGAGATGGTTGCCCGCCTCCACCTCGAGAAGATCGGCGCGAAGCTCACCGAGCTGACCGCCGAGCAGGCCGCCTACATCAACGTGCCGGTCGAGGGCCCGTACAAGCTCGAGCACTACCGCTACTGAAGTCGGGCGTCCTGATCCCCGTGGCCCTGCCCCTGGCATCTGCCGGGGTCAGGGTTTTTTCGTGCCTGATACCCCCGCCCGCTTGGTGGATCACCCCTCCAACGCAGGTCCGACGGACCCTCTCCCCCCAGGCGTCCCGCGTTGCGACATCCAGAACGGCACGCCACGGAGCTGCTGGAGGATCGGGCGTGCCCTGCCGGATGCCGTGGCGGCTGATGTGGTGCGCATGGAAGACTTCCCCCACCCGCGCGGCCTCAGGGCATGGCGATCGAACTGGTTCAGAAGCTTCCCGAGCTGATCGGCAATGCGGTGGAGGCCAACCCCGGATCGGGCTATGCAGCCATCTTCGCGGCGATGTTCCTCGAGAACCTCTTCCCGCCGATCCCCTCGGAGCTGATCATGCCTCTGGGCGGGTTTTATGTGCAGCAGGGCAAGCTCGCGCTGCTGCCTGTGGTGCTGGCCGGCCTGCTCGGCACCGTGGTCGGTGCGCTGCCCTGGTATGGCATCGGCCGGCTGGTGAACGAGCAGCGGATCGAGCACTGGCTGGAACGCCACGGCCGCTGGATCGGCATCAGTCCCCAGGAGCTGTACCGCAGCCGTCAGTGGTTCAACCGCCACGGCACACTGCTGGTGTTCTGGGGCCGGGTCGTTCCAGGCATCCGCACGCTGATCTCCGTGCCGGCCGGCATCGAGATGATGCCGCTCGCTCCCTTCCTGTTCTGGACGACGGCCGGAAGCCTGATCTGGACGTTGCTGCTGACGCTCGCGGGGATGCTGCTGGGTGAGGGCTACACCAACGTCGAGGTGTGGATCGAACCGGTGGCCAGGGTCGTGAAGGTGATCCTGGTGGTGTCGGCGCTCGCCTTCGTCGCCTGGCTGGGCCTCCGCATCTGGCGACGCAGCCGCTCCAGCGATTGATCGGCGGCTGATCGTCCTGCGATCAGAGGGCCGCCTCGTCCGCGGCTGCTGGATCGTGGGGCCATCGGCCTCCCGCACGCTCCTCCGCTGTCTCCAGCCCCAGCAAGCAAAAAGGCGCCCCTGAAGGGCGCCCTGTCTGGCTTCGTGCCGCTTGATAACCCGGCTGAGTGATTGGCACAAGTCCCCGGGAGCCGTTCCGGGCTTGCCGGCGCTCAGAACGGCACTTCCTCGCCGCTGGGCTCGCCTCCGCCGTAGCCGCCTCCCCCCTGGAAGCCGCCACCGGATTCGGCGTCACGCCGGCTTCCGAGGAGCTCAAGCCTGTCGACGCGGATCACCGGGCGGCTGCGCTCCTCGCCGCTGCTGCGATCGGTCCAGCGCTCGAGCTTGAACGAACCGATGATGCCGAGCAGTGACCCCTTGCGGACATAGTCCGCCGCCACCTGGGCCTGCTTGCCCCAGATCTCGAGGTTGAACCAGTCGGGTTCGTCGTCGCGGCTGCGGCGGTTGACCGCGAGGGTGAGGTTGGCGACGACGCTGCCGGATTCGAAGTACTTCACCTCGGGATCGCGGCCGGCACGGCCGACGAGGGTGATGGAGTTGACGCCCATGGAGGCTTCTGAAACGAGTGGACCAATGATGGGGCAGCCCTGGGGAGCCCCACGACTGTTCAGTTCCACCCTCGCTCCCGGTTGTCACAGCCCTCTCCCGTGTCGGGTCCCATGGGCCAGGTCGGCTGCCACTCCGTGGAGCGTGTTCCGCAGCGCACGCCGCGGCGGGCTGGCGTGGGCAGTCCCCTTAAGATCCGCTGGCCTGATGAAGCGGACCAGCCTTGTTCCTGCGTCGATTCCAGTTCTCCCGTGATATCGGCATCGACCTGGGCACCGCCAACACGCTGATGTTCGTCTCCGGCCGGGGCATCGTGCTGCAGGAGCCCTCCGTGGTCGCCATCGATCTCGAGAAGGGCGTCCCTCTCGCGGTCGGGGATCAGGCCAAGCTGATGCTCGGCCGCACCCCTGGCAACATCCGTGCCGTGCGTCCCCTGCGCGATGGCGTCATCGCCGATTTCGACGCCGCCGAGCTGATGATCCGCAGCTTCATCCGCAAGGGCAACGAGGGCCGTTCGGGCAATGCCCGTCGGCTGGTGATCGGCATCCCCAGCGGCGTCACCGGTGTCGAGCGGCGCGCCGTGCATCAGGCGGGCCTTGCCGGTGCCCGCCAGGTGCATCTGATCGAGGAGCCGGTGGCGGCGGCCATCGGCGCCGGCCTTCCCGTGCTTGAGCCTGTGGGCACGATGATCGTCGACATCGGCGGCGGGACCACGGAAGTGGCGGTGATCAGCCTCGGCGGCACGGTGCTCAGCGAATCGGTGCGGGTGGCCGGCGACGAGCTGATCGACGCGATCAGCGGCTATCTCAAGAAGGTGCACAACCTGGTGGTGGGTGAACGCACAGCCGAAGACATCAAGATCCGCCTTGGTTCCGCCTTCCCGGATGAGGAGCACGACGAGGTGTCGATGGATGTGCGGGGCCTTCACCTGCTCTCCGGCCTGCCTCGCACGATCAATGTGCGTGCCGGCGACATCCGCGAAGCGATGACGGAACCGTTCAACGTCATCGTCGAGGCCATCAAGCGCACTCTGGAGCGCACACCCCCTGAGCTCGCCGCCGACATCGTCGATCGGGGGATCATGCTGGCTGGAGGGGGTGCCCAGATCCGGGGGATCTGCGATCTGATCAGCCATGAGACCGGCATCCTCACCCACGTGGCCGAGGATCCCCTCCTCTGCGTCGTCAACGGCTGCGGCATCGTTCTCGAGGACTTCGCCCGCTGGCAGACCGTTCTGGACGTCCCTGATCCCGCCCGTCCGGTGGCCTGAACGGCATGGCGCCGGTCCGCTGGCCGCGTTTCGGCCTGCTCTCGCTGGCCTTTCGCTCCTGGCCCTGGCTGCTGCTGCTGCTGGCTCTCGTCGGCGTGCGTCTCAGTAAAGGAGCGCCCCTGGCCGATCTCTATGCCCTGCTCAGCCGGCCGTTCTGGCCCGGTCCCGCCCAGAGCGAGTGGCTGCGGTCGGCCCAGCAGAGCGGAGATCGTCTGCGGCTCGAGCAACTGGAGCGGGAGAACCGGCGGCTGCGGGGTCTGCTGGGACTCTCCGGTTCCGACCCGCGCGGCGCTCTGCCGGCGGCCGTCATCTCCCGGGATCCCGCCGGCTGGTGGCAGCAGCTCCTGATCGGGCGCGGCAGCCTGGGGGGGGTGCGCGCCGGTGATGCGGTTCTGGCACCGGGAGGTCTGATCGGTCGGGTCTCCTCCGTGACCCCCACCACCGCCAGCGTGCGGCTGCTCACCGATCCCGGCAGTCGGGTCGGGGTGTGGCTGGGTCGTGGTCGCCACAGCGGTCTGCTCAGCGGCATCGGCACCGCCCGGCCGGTGCTGCGCTTCCTGGAAAAGGACCCTGACGCCCGCCCCGGCGATGTCGTCTACACCTCTCCTGCCAGCACCCTCGTGCCTCCCAACCTGCCGGTGGGGGTGATTCAGAGTCTCGATGAAGCCGCCGATCCGGCCCCCGAGGCCCTGGTGCAGCTGAGCGCTCCAGTCGATGCTGTCGACTGGGTGCAGGTGCTGCGGCCGTGAATGGCCTGGTGGCGCTGCGGCCGCTGGCAGTGCTCACGGCGCTGCTGGTGCCCCTGCTCACCCTCGCCGCGCCCAGCTGGCTGCGGCTCGCCGGGATCGGTCCGGCATGGGCGGTGTTGTGGTTGCTGCCCTGGGCGCTGGCGGAGGGTCGCCGGGCGGCTCTCTTCGGGGCGCTGGCGCTGGGCCTGATGCTCGATTCCCTCCATCCGCCGCCGCTGACCCTGTTGCCGGGCCTGCTGTTGCTGGCCCTCTGGTGGGGCGGGATGCGCCGCCGCCAGGAGCCGATCGAGGGCAGCTTCACGCTTGGGCTGCTGGCCCTGCTGGGAACCGCTCTGCTCAATCTCACCCTGCTGCTGCAGTGGCTGCTGATCGCCTGGCGGGCCGACGGGATCACGCCGGCTGTGGCCGAGGGGATGGCGAGGGGCTCTCCCCTGCTGAAGCTGGCGGGCCCACCTGCGGCGATCCTGGCTCTGCCGCTCTGGCGCTGGGATGATCTGGCAGCCGTGGGGGGGACCATGCTAATGGCCCAGACCCTGATCACCGCGCTGCTGGCCCCCCTGATCTGCTCCCTGCTGCTCCTCCTCTGGCGCCAGCTCGGGGGTGGTCCGCGCCCGCTGTCCTGAAGCCGCTTCCATGTCGCGCTCCGCCCTGCCCGTACCCCAGCCGTCCGTGCCGCGTCGCCGTGTGGCGCTCGCCCTGCCGGGCCTGGCGATGGCGCTGCTGGTCCTGATCGGGCTGGCTGGCTGCCAGAGCCGCGATCCGCGCCCCGCCGCCGGCACTTCCCGGGAGATCAGCGTCTGGACCCTGGATCTGGCGCCCCGTTTCAGCCCCTACATGCAGGCGGTGATCCAGCGCTGGCAGGCCCGCAATCCCGGTGTGAGGGTGCGCTGGACCGATGTGCCCTGGAGTTCGGTGGAGCGGAAGCTGCTGGCGGCGGTGTTCGCCCGCACCGCCCCCGATCTGGTCAACCTCAATCCGCCCTTCGCGGCCAACCTGGCCAGCAAGGGTGGCCTGCGTGACCTGACGCCGTTGCTGCCGTCGGGGACCTCGGAGCGCTATCTCGACGGCATCTGGCAGGCGGGCCGTCAGGGCGATCTGCAGTTCGCGGTGCCCTGGTACCTGACCACCCGGGTGACGATGGCTAACCGCAGCCTGCTGCGCCAGGCCGGCTATGCGGCGCCACCGACCCGGTGGGAGCAGGTGCCCGCCTACGCCGAGGCGGTGAAGCGGCGCACCGGCCGCTACGCCCTGTTCGTCACCGTCGTGCCCGACGACTCGGCGGAGCTGCTGGAGTCGATGGTGCAGATGGGGGTCAGGCTGCTGGACGAGCGGCAGCGCGCCGCCTTCGATTCACCGGCGGGCCGCCGGGCCTTCGCCTTCTGGACCGATCTCTATCGGCGTGGTCTGCTGCCGCGCGAGGTGGTGAGCCAGGGCTACCGCCGCGCCATCGAGCTGTATCAGGCGGGCGATCTGGCTCAGGTGGCGACCGGGCCCGACTTCCTCCGCAACCTGCAGACCAATGCCCCCGGCATCGCCGCGGTGACCCGTGCCTGGCCTGCCCTGCGCGGTGCCGACGGGGCGGTGAACGTGGCCGTGATGAATCTGGTGGTGCCGCGCCAGAGTCCGCGGGCGAAGGAGGCGCTCGACTTCGCCCTGTTCCTCACCGATGCCGACAATCAGCTGGCCTTTGCGCGTGAGGCGCGTGTGCTGCCCTCCTCTCGCCAGGCTCTCAGCCAGCTGGAGCGGGAGCTGAGGGGCCGCCCCGAACCGGGCGCCAATGGAGCGCTGGTGCAGGAGGCGCGTCAGCTCGCGGCCGCCAGCCTGAGGCAGGCCCGTGTTCTTGTGCCGGCGACACCGGGCGTGAAACGCCTGCAGGCCATCATCTACACGCAGTTGCAGCGGGCCATGCTCGGGGAGCTCACCAGCGATGCCGCGCTTGAGGAGGCCCGCCGGCAGTGGGACCGCTATGCGGAGTCGCGCTGGCCCTGACTGTTCCGGTGCCGGGATGCGCGGAACACCTCGGATGTCGCAGGTTTCGTGCTTCGGGCACTGCGGCCGTGACGAATCCGTGGAAAAGATTAAATCTGGTCGGATGGGGGGCGGGGAAAGGGTTTGTGGGCGTGACTCCCTGTCGCCTGAGGCGGTATGGTTGCGATTCTTCATGCTGTGAGACGGGTTCCGGGTCCCTCCGTCGAGGGCGTTCACCCCGTTTTTCGCTGCCGGAGAGCCCCGTCACAAGGAACAGCGCCGATGTCCCTGGAGGATCCGTCCATGCCGTCCCTGCTGCACGGCGAACGTTTCTCCGGCCATGGCCCGTCCCAGGAGGAGGGGGACCATCGCGCCACGCTCCTGGTGGTGGACGATGAGCCTGCGGTGCGACGCGTACTGGTGATGCGTCTGCAGATGGCCGGTTACCGCGTGGTCTGCGCCGAGGATGGCGAGGAAGCCCTTCAGGTCTTCCAGCGCGAGCAGCCCGATCTGGTGGTGCTCGACGTGATGATGCCCAAGCTCGATGGCTTCGCCGTCTGCAGGCGCCTGCGTGCCGAGTCATGCGTGCCGATCATCTTTCTGTCGGCCCTCGACGCCATCGCCGAGCGGGTGGCCGGCCTGGATCTGGGGGCCGATGACTATCTCCCCAAGCCGTTCAGTCCCAAGGAGCTGGAGGCCCGCATCGCCACCATCCTGCGGCGTGTCGGACGCGGCTCCGCCACCGCCGAACCGCGCGATGCGGCCAGCGGCAGCGGTGTGCTGCGCGTCGGGGAACTGGTGGTGGACACCAACCGCCGCCAGGTGAGCCGCGATGGCCAGCGCATCGCCCTCACCTACACCGAATTCAGCCTGCTGGAGCTCCTGTTCCGCGAGCCTGGCCGGGTGGTCCCCCGCGCCGAGATCCTCGAGCAGCTCTGGGGCTATCCGCCCCGCCGCGCCGCCGACCTGCGCGTTGTGGATGTCTACGTGGCACGTCTGCGCGGCAAGCTCGAACCCGATCCGCGCAATCCCGAGCTGATCCTCACGGTCCGCGGCACCGGCTACGCCTCCCAGCGCATCGGTGACACCGCCCTGGCGGTCGCAGGCTGAGCCGAGGGGAGTTACGGACGATCCGGGGGCTCGGTGCTCCTGCAGGATGGGCCGGATCGTTCCTCTGCTTCCCCGCCTTGTCGGATCTGCGCGAGACCCGTCTGGAGAAGGCCCGGACGCTGGCTTCCCTTGGCCATGCCCCCTACGCCCTGCGTTTCGAGCCCACGCACCGCACCGCTGAGCTGCAGGAGCAGCACGCCGACCTGGCCAGGGGCGAGGAGCGGGAGGTGCCGGTGGCGGTGGCCGGCCGGGTGATGACGCGGCGGGTGATGGGCAAGCTGGCCTTCTTCACCCTGGCTGATGAAAGCGGCCCGATCCAGCTGTATCTGGAGCGTTCCACGCTTGAGGCCTCCCATCCCGACAACCCGGAGGTGTTCAGCCAGCTCACGACGCTCACCGATGCCGGTGACTGGATCGGCGTGCGCGGCACCCTGCGCCGCACCGACCGGGGAGAGCTGTCAGTGAAGGTGACGGACTGGCAGATGCTGAGCAAATCGCTGCAGCCACTGCCCGACAAGTGGCATGGCCTGGCGGATGTGGAGAAGCGCTACCGGCAGCGTTATCTCGATCTGATCGTCTCGCCCCACACCCGTGAAACCTTCCGCCGCCGTGCCCTGGTGGTGAGCACGATGCGGCGCTGGCTCGATGAGCGGGGTTTTCTGGAGATCGAGACGCCGGTGCTGCAGACGGAGGCCGGAGGCGCCGACGCCCGTCCGTTCGAGACCCATCACAACGCTCTCGATCTCCCCCTGACCCTGCGCATCGCCACCGAACTGCACCTCAAGCGGCTGGTGGTGGGTGGCTTCGAGCGGGTCTATGAGCTGGGCCGCATCTTCCGCAACGAGGGGGTGAGCACGCGCCACAACCCCGAGTTCACGTCGGTGGAGATCTACCAGGCCCACACCGATTACCACGACATGATGCAGCTCACCGAGGAGCTGATCGCTGCCTGCGCCGAGGCGGCCTGCGGCACCACGGCGATCACCTACCAGGGCACCGCCATCGATCTGGCTCCCCCCTGGCGGCGCGCCACGATGCACGATCTGGTGCGCGAGGCCACCGGCCTCGACTTCACGACCTTCAGCAGCCGTGAGCAGGCTGCTGCCGCGATGGCTGACGTCGGTCTGGAGGTTCCGGAGGCCGCCGACAGCGTCGGCCGGCTGCTGGTGGAGGCGTTCGAGCAGCGGGTGGAGGCGGAACTGATCCAGCCCACCTTCGTGCTCGATTACCCGGTGGAGAATTCGCCGCTGGCCCGCGCCCACCGCAGCAAGCCCGGCCTGGTGGAGCGCTTCGAGCTGTTCATCGTCGGTCGTGAAACCGCCAACGCCTTCAGTGAGCTGATCGACCCGGTCGATCAGCGCCAGCGACTGGAGGCCCAGCAGGAGCGCCGTCGCGCCGGTGATCCGGAGGCGCAGACGGTGGATGAGGACTTCCTGCACGCCCTCGAGATCGGCATGCCCCCCACCGGCGGTCTGGGCATCGGCATCGATCGCCTGGTGATGCTGCTCACCGACAGCGCCTCGATCCGCGATGTGATCGCCTTCCCGCTGCTGCGCCCGGAACCGCGAGATGTTCCGGTGGGTGCGGCAGGCAACGGGCCGCTCCCCGACGGGGCAACCTCCCGGAACCTCCAGGCCCCGGCTGACGCTTCAGGACGCTGAGGGTGGCCCGGATCGCTCTGATCGGGTTTCCCCCGCGGCGCGATCCGGGCCGCGAACCGGCGCAGTGGGATAATGGTCTTCAGTAGGCAGTCACCCCTACGAGGGGGCCCATGTCATGAGCGGCGAGCGCGTCGGTTTTCGTTTCAAACACGCTGATGCCGTGGTGAAGCGCAACCCCCAGGGGCGTTCCCGCCGGGGTTGGGTGATGGAGCCGGTGGAACAGACCACCAGCCGCGGCACCAAGATGCCGGCCTACCGCATCCGTTGGCGTGACAGCGAACGCCCCGAGATCGTGCTCCAGCACATGTTGATCGCCGATCCCGACCCGACCCCTCCCCCGGAGGGCGTCAGCCTGGTGCCGCCGGCGCCCAAGGCCTGAGGTTCCGGTTCGAGCCGGGAGTCGTGGCGCGATTCTGGTTCGCTGGTCGAATCGGGCCGGCCATGGTGGCAACGCCTACCGAAAACGGCTGTCTGCCCTGATGGGATGGGGCGATGGCAACGGCAATCACTCCCCTGATCGAGCGCCAGGCGCTGGCTGAGCTCAATACCCTGCGCGATGGCCCCGGCTGGCTGCGCCTGGCGTCGCACCTGCTGACGATCGGTCTGGGCGGCGTGCTCTGGCGGCTCGAATCGCTGCCGCTGCCCCTGCGGCTGGCGGGCCTGGTGATCAGCGGCGTCGGTCTGGCCACCTGCTTCGCGCCGCTGCATGAATGCGGCCACCGCACCGTGTTCCGCAGCAAGCGGCTCAATGACGTGGTCGCCTGGTGGATGGGCCTGCTGAGCTTCTACAACGCCGATTTCTATCGCCGCTATCACCAGTGGCACCACCGTTACACCCACCAGCCGGGGCTCGACCCCGAACTGGAGGACCCGGTGCCCACCACGTTCGCCGCCTATCTGCGTGAGCTGAGTGGCTGGAACTGGTGGACCGGCAAGCTGCGCGGCCACGCCCGCCTGCTCTGGGGGGATCTGAGCCAGGTCCCCTACCTCAGCCCCGAGATCATCCCCCAGGTGCGGCGCTCGATCCGGCTGCAGTTCGGCGTATACAGCCTGCTGGCGGCCCTCTCGCTGGTCGCGGCCAACGGCTTCCTGCTGTGGAGCTGGCTGCTGCCCCTGGCAATCGGCCAGCCGTTCCTGCGCCTGCTGCTGCTGGCCGAGCACAGCGGCTGCGCCTACAGCGACGACGGCCTCGCCAACACCCGCACTACCCTCACCCTGGCGCCGGTGCGCTGGCTGATGTGGAACATGCCGTTCCACGCCGAGCACCACCTCTATCCGTCGCTGCCGTTTCACGCCCTGCCAGCGGCCCACACCTGGATCGGGCCGCGCCTGCAGCATCTCGATCGGGGCTACCTGGCGGTGCACCGCGACCTGCTGGGTCGCCTGGCCAGCCTCGGCCAGCCGGCATGAGCGTCCCGGCCACCGAGCTGTTCGAGCTCGGCGATGTCCCGCTGTGCTGCGGCCACACCATCCCCGCGGCGCGCCTCGGCTTCCTGCAGATCGGCACCCTCAACGCCGACCGCTCCAACCTGGTGCTGGTGCCCACCTCCTATGGCGCCCGCCCTGAGGATCTGGCCTGGCTGGCCGGGCCTGTGCTCGACCCGGAGCGCTGGTGCATCGTCATCGCCGGCATGTTCGGCAACGGCGTCTCCAGCAGCCCCAGCCATGGGGGGATGGGTCTGGCCGAGCAGGGCTGGGTGCTGCACCACGCCGACAACGTCGCCGCCCAGCTGCGCCTCCTGCAGGAGCGTTTCGGCGTCAGCCGCCTGCCCCTGATCTACGGCTGGTCGATGGGCGCGCAGCAGGCCTACCAGTGGGCCGTTCGCCAGCCCGACTGGGTGGAGCGGATCTGCTGTGTGTGCGGCACGGCGCGCACCTCCCCCCACAACCGCCTGTTCCTGCTCAGCCTGCGCCAGGCGCTCACCGCCGACCCGCACTGGACCGGCAGCGGCTTCCGTGGGGTGCCCGAGCAGGGCCTGCGCACCTACGCCCTCATCTACGCCAGCTGGGCGGCCAGCCAGCCCTGGTTCCGCAGCCTCGAGGAGCCGGTGGAGCAGCACGTCGAGGAGCGCTGGCTGCCGCTCTACCGCCGCCACGACCCGCGCGATCTGATCGCGATGCTCGACACCTGGCTCGCCCATGACGTCGCCGATGGTGGCGACCTGAACCAGGTGCTGAAGGGACTCCAGGCTCGCGCGGCCGTGGTGGCCTGCGACCGGGACCTCTATTTCACCGTCGAGGACATGGCTGCGGAGGCGGCGGCGCTCCCCGACGCCGACTTCCACGTCCTGCGCTCGACCCTCGGCCATCGCGCCGGCAACCCCCACAGCAGCCCTCCCGAGCAGCAGTGGCTGCGCCAGATCGTCGAGCAGCTGCTCGACGGCTGAGGGGCATCGGCCCTTCCGCTTCCACTCCCCCTTCACCCGCGCTCCTCGCCCTACCGCCATGACCGACCTCGCCAGCCTGGCCCGTGAGCAGGAGCTGCGCTTCCTGCTCGTCTCCTTCACCGACCTGTTCGGCACCCAGCGGGCCAAGCTCGTGCCCGCCTCGGCGATCGCCGCCATGGCCGAGGGTGGCGCCGGCTTCGCCGGTTTCGCCGCCTGGCTTGATCTGAGCCCCGCCGATGGCGACGTGATGGCGATCCCCGATCCGGCCAGCCTGATGCGCCTGCCCTGGCAGGGCGACGTGGGCTGGGTCGCCGCCGAGCTGACGCTGAACGGTGAACCGATGGCGCAGTGCCCGCGACGCTTGCTGCGCCGCCAGCAGCTGCGGGCCGCCGAGCTGGGGTATCAGCTGCGCAGCGGCGTCGAGGCGGAGTTCTTCCTGCTGCAGAGCGACGGCACCGCCATCGCCGATCCGGCCGACACCCAGGAGAAGCCCTGCTACGACCAGCTGGCCCTGATGCGCCGCTATCCGCTGATCGCCGAGCTGCTGAGCGGCATGGAGCAGCTGGGCTGGGGCCCCTATCAGGCTGATCACGAGGATGCCAACGGCCAGTTCGAGTTGAACTGGACCTACGCCGATGCCCTCACCACCGCCGATCGCCATGCCTTCTTCAAGGTGATGGTGAAGTCGCTGGCGGAGGCGCAGGGCCTGCGGGCCAGTTTCATGCCCAAGCCGTTCAGCCAGCTCACCGGTAATGGCTGCCACACGCACCTGTCGCTGTGGGATGGCGCGGGCCGCAACGCCTTCCACGACCCCGGCGGTGAGCTGGGCCTTTCGGCCGTGGCCTATCACTTCCTCGGCGGCCTGATCGCCCATGCGCCGGCCCTGTGCTGCCTCACCAATCCGACGGTGAACAGCTACCGCCGCCTGGCGGCGCCCCCCACCACCTCGGGCGCCACCTGGAGCCCGGCGGGCGTGAGCTACACAGGCAACAACCGCACCCACATGGTGCGCATCCCCGATGACCAGCGCCTGGAGCTGCGTCTGCCGGATGGCTCGGCCCATCCCTATCTGCTCCAGGCGGCCGTGCTGGCGGCCGGGCTCGATGGCGTGCAGCGCCGGCTCGATCCCGGTCCCCGCCATGACAACGACAACGCCGCCGAGCCGCTGGCTGCCGCCAGCTGCGCGCCCCTGCCGGCCTCACTCGGGGAGGCGCTGGAGGCCTTCGCGGCCGATGCGGTGCTGCGCGAGGCCCTGGGCGAGGAGTTCTGCCGGGCCTATGAGCGTCTGCGCCGGCGCCAGTGGAACGCCCACCGCAGCGAAGTGACCGACTGGGAGCGCCGCACCGGGCTGGATGGCTGAGGGGCAGGACCGATCGGGCGGCATGGTGTGCGGCGGCTTCAGCGCTGCAGCCGCTGCTTGAGGGTCTCCAGCTCCTGCTGGGCCTCGAACGCCGCCCAGGCTTCCCCCAGATCGCCGTCCGTGCCGTTCGTCGCCCCCCCGGCCCCGGCTCCTTCAGCCTGTGCCTGTCTGTCAGCCGTTGCGCTGGGACCGGTCGCCTGGTTGGCGCCCTGTTTCTGCCGGCTCAGCTCGCTGAGCTCCCACTCCACGGCGCTGAAGCGCTGACCCAGCTCCGCCAGGCCCTGCCAGCGCTGGCGCCCCTGCTCCATCAGGCCGGCCACGTGGGCCTCGGCCCGGACCGCCAGATCGTCGGCGCCGGCGCTGCGGGCCCGCGCCACCCGCTCCTGCCAGCTGCGGATCTCGCTGGCCAGCTGCAGCAGCGCCGCACGCGAACGCTCCGCCTCCTCCTGCAGCTGCAGGCGCTGGCGCCGCAGCCGCTCCTGGCGATCCCGACGCTCCTGCTCCGCCAGCAGCGCCTCCTGGGCCGGATTGGTGCGCAGGAAGTCCTGCAGCTGGCTGTCGAGTCGTGCCTCCAGGTCGTCGATCCAGCTCATGGGGCCGTGGCGGCGCTGTCGTCGTCGCTGATCTCGCTGCCGGCGGCGGCGCTGCTGGCAGTGGCGCTGCCCGCCGGGCGGGTGATCAGCGGTGCCTCGATCTCCTGCTGCAGCGGCGTGATCGCCGCCTCGCGCGAGCGCAGCAGCAGCTGGGTGAGCCTGGCGATCGCCCCGTCGCCCAGGTCCTGCTCGCTGATGCGATCGAAGGCGTTTCGGTACAGCTCCTCGAGCTCGCCGATCAGCTCCTCGCGCAGCGAGCGCATCGCCTGCCGCTGGTCCTCTCTGCTCATCGGTGCGGGTGCGGCGCTGCAGCGCCGAGGGCTCAGCCCCGAGTCTGCCTGGGCTGTCTCGCAGACGCCGCTACACGCTGGTTCAGCCGGGCTCCAGCAGATGCAGGGACAGGTCGCCGGCCGGATCGCTCCAGCGGTCCGCGCCACGCCAGCCGGCCCGGCCGGCCAGCTGCAGAAAGGCCTCGGGGCTGTATTTGACGCTGTATTCGGTGATCAGCGGTTCGCCGGCGGCGAAGTGCCAGTCGCGACCCGCCAGCTGCACCGTCTGCTGCTGCCGGCTCACCAGTGCCATGGCGATGCGGCTGTGCTCGCTCTGCCAGCGCGCCTCGTAGTGGAAGCGCTCGGGCACGAAATCGCCTGCCAGGTCGCGGTTGAGGCGTTGCAGCAGGTTGAAGGCGAAGGCCGCCGACACCCCGGCGCGGTCGTCGTAGGCGGCCTCCAGCCGCTCCACTGCCTTGGGCTGATCGATGCCGATCAGCAGCCGGCTGTCCTCCCCCAGCAGCAGCCGGAGGCGGCGCAGCAGCGCTTCGGCTTCGGCGGGGTCGAAATTGCCGATCGAGCTTCCTGGATAGAAGCCGAGCCTCCGACCCGCGTCCAGCCAGGGATGGGCCGGCAGCTGCTCGAGCAGGCTGTAGTCGCAGCAGATCGCCAGCATCGGCACCTCCGGATGGCGCTCCTGAAGGGCCTGGCAGGCGCTGTGCACGTGCTCGGCGCTGATGTCGAGCGCCACATAGGCCTGTGGCCTGAGGGCCTGCAGCAGCGGCGACACCTTGCGGGCACTGCCGGCACCGAACTCCACCAGCACCCCCGGCCCCAGCGCCCTGGCCAACGCTCCGGCCTGGCGCTCCAGCAGGGCTGTTTCGGTGCGGGTGAGGCTGTATTCCGGCTGCTCGCAGATGGCATCGAACAGGCGCGAGCCCTCGGCGTCGTACAGCAGCCAGGCCGGCAGCTGGCGCGGGGTGCGCTTCATGCCCCGCGTCACCAGATCGGCAATGTCCGCCGGGGGCGGGTGCAGATCGATCAGCTGCAGCCGCGTCGCACCTGGAGGAAGCGCCATCAGCGCGCCAGCCTCAGGCCCGCCGCCATCCAGCGGCTCGCAGGCGGATAGAAGTTGCGGTAGGGCAGTCGTGCGTGCCCGTCCGGCGTCAGGAAGCAGCTGCCGCGCAGCACGAACTGGGAGGTCATGAACTTGCCGTTGTACTCGCCCACCGCCCCCGGCGCTGGCCGGAAGCCCGGGTAGGGCCGGTAGGGGCTGGCGGTCCACTGCCAGAGCAGACCGAAGGCCTCCGGCAGGGTGCCGCCGGCCGCGGCGTGCTCCCATTCGGCCTCGCTGGGCAGCCGCGCCCCGGCCCAGCGGGCGAAGGCGTCAGCCTCGAACCAGCTCAGATGCCGCACCGGTGCCTCCGGATCGCGCCGCTGCAGCCCGGCCAGGGTGAATTCCTCATCGCCGCGCCAGTAGCGGGGGGTCTGCCAGCCGCGCTGCTGCACGACGGCCCAGCCCTCGCTCATCCACAGCTCCGGCCGGTGGTAACCGTCATCGGCGATGAACGCTTCGAATTCGCTGTTGCGCACCAGCGTGGAGGCCAGCGCGAACGGCTCCAGCCACTGGCGATGGCGCGGCGCCTCGTTGTCGAAGTGGAAGCTGCCGCTGGCGGCGTCCATCGCGGCCGTCTGGGGGCAGGGATGGCCGATCTCCACCAGCCCTCCCTCGAAGCGGAGCCAGGTGCGCGGAATCGCGGTGTCGCGCCGGCAGCGCTCACGCCACAGCGTCTCCGGTCCCTGATCGTCCTGGCGGTAGGCCGGCGCCAGTGGTTGCCGGGCGAAGCCGTCGAGCAGATCCATCAGCAGCAGCTCCTGATGCTGCTGCTCGTGCTGCAGGCCCAGCTCCAGCAGTGGCGCCAGCTCCCGGATCAGAGGCTCGTCACCGCTGCGTTCCAGGCTGTCGAGCAGGGCCTCGAGGGCGCGATCCACCCCCCGGCGCCAGCGCAGCACCGCGGCGATCGGCGGCCGCGTCAGCAGACCCCGCTGCGGCCGGGGCTGGCGGCAGCCCACCGCCTCGTAATAGGAGTTGAACAGGTAGCCCCAGCGCGGATCGGGCGGCTGCCAATCGTGTCCCTGGCCGGCCGGCAGCTTCGCCGCGTGGGGCTCCAGCACGAAGGTGCTGAAGAACCAGGTCGTGTGTCCGAGGTGCCATTTGGGCGGGCTGGCGTCGGCCATGCCCTGCAGGCAGAGATCCTCCGGCTCCAGCGATGCGACCAGGGCCTCACTGGCGGCACGCACCTGCAGCAGCCGGTCCGCCAGGGCGCCGAGGCCTGCCCCGCGTGCGGCGATCGCAGGTGGCGGAGCGCCCATCAACCGTGGCCTGACTGGAGCGACCCTAGGGATGTTCCCTACGATCCGCCAACCACGACGACCGGACAGGCCAGGACATGAGCGGCATCTGCGCAGGCTTCACCGATGCCGTCGGCCACACGCCCCTCATTCGCCTGCGGGCGCTCAGCGACCTCACCGGCTGCGAGATCCTCGGCAAGGCCGAGTTCATGAACCCCGGCGGCTCGGTCAAGGACCGGGCGGCCCTGGGGATCCTGCTGGAGGCGGAGGCCGCCGGCGCGCTGCGCCCCGGCGGCACCGTGGTGGAGGGCACCGCCGGCAACACCGGTATCGGTCTGGCGCATCTGTGCAATGCCCGCGGCTACCGCTGCCTGATCGTCATCCCCGAAACCCAGTCGGCCGAGAAGATCGGCCTGTTGCGCAGCCTCGGTGCCGAGGTGCGCACGGTGCCGGCCGTGCCCTACGCCGATCCCAACAACTACGTCAGGCTCTCCGGCCGCATCGCCGAGGAGACACCCGGCGCGGTGTGGGCCAACCAGTTCGACAACCTCGCCAACCGCCGCGCCCACTTCAACAGCACCGGTCCCGAGATCTGGGAGCAGTGCGAGGGCAAGGTGGATGCCTGGGTGGCGGCCACGGGCACCGGCGGCACCTATGCCGGTGTGGCTCTGTTTCTCAAGGAGCGCAGTGAGACGGTGCGCTGCGTGCTCGCCGATCCCCACGGCAGTGCCCTCTACAACTGGGCCACCCGCGGTGAGCTGCGCAGCGAGGGCAGCTCGATCACGGAGGGCATCGGCAACAGCCGCGTCACCGCCAACCTGGCCGATGCCCCGATCGATGACGCCGTGCGCATCGACGATCAGAGCGCCCTGGAGACGATCTATCAGCTGCTCTGGAAGGAGGGCCTGTTCCTGGGGGGGTCGGTGGGAATCAACGTGGCGGCGGCGGTGGAGACGGCCCGCCGGCTGGGCCCTGGCCACCGCATCGTCACCGTGCTCTGCGACGGCGGTGATCGCTATCGCTCCCGCCTCTACGACGGCGGCTGGCTGGCGGGCCGCGGCCTGCGCCAGCCCCAGCGGAGTGCTGGGGAGCCGGCCTGATGACGGATTCCATGGTTCCCGGCCGGCTGATCGGTGAGCGCTACCGCCTGGAGCGCCAGCTGAGCGCCGGCGATGACATGGGCGTCGCCGCTTCGGCGCAGGGCACTCTCTGGCTGGCGCGCGACCAGCTGGCGGCCGAGGCCCCCTGTGCTCTTCGCCGGATTGCGGTGGACCATCAGCCGCGCGCCCGGGAGATCTGGGCCCGGCTGCAGGGGGTCCTGCATCCGCAGGTGCCCCGGCTCGGACCGGCCCTCACTGAAGGGGAGGAGCTCTGGCTGGTGCGCGAATGGCAGGCCGGCCGCAGCTATGGCCAGATGCTGGCTGCCCGGGCCGAGCGCCAGATGGTGTTCGGGGCCGGAGAGGTGCTGCTGCTGCTGCGTCAGCTGCTGCCCGTGCTCGCGGCCCTGCATAGCCAGGACCTGCTGCACGGCGATCTCAGCCCAGACAATCTGCTGCGCCGCGACAGCGACGGCCTGCCCGTGCTGCTCGATTTCGGTCTGGTGCGCGGCACGGCGGCCACGGCGGGCGACGGCGTCGAACCGCTCGGAGCCACCCCCGGCTATGCCCCGCCCGAGCTGTTGCAGGGTGAGCCGGCGGAGCCCTGGATGGATCTCCATGCGCTGGGGGTGGTGGCCCTGGTGCTGCTCAGCGGCGACCCGCCGGCGGAGCTGCTCGATCCGGTGACCCTCCAGTGGCGCTGGCCCGTGGCGCTCGAGCAGGAGCCGGCCCTTCGCGAACAGCTGCAGCGTCTGCTCGAGCGCGATCCCTCCAGCCGTTTCGCCTCCGCGGCCCAGGCGCTGCAGGCCCTGCAGGCGCTGGAGGTGCCCGAGAGCACCGGCCCGGTGCCCCGGGCGGATCGCACCGTGATGTTGGTGCCGCCTGAGGCGCCCCCGCTGGAGCTGCCCTCCCCCTCGCCAGCTCCACCGTCGCCGCCGTCCGTGCCGGAGCCCGATGGCGACCAGGATCCGGAGACGGGCGATGGCCTCGTCGCCGAGTCGCAGGATCGTGATCCACAGCCCGGGGAACGCCGCTCCGCTCAGGCCGCTGACTCCGAGGCGGCGGCTTCGCTGTCTGCTTCGGGTGTCGTCGCGTTGCCCCAGCCGGTGGCGCCGCGGCCGCGCAGCCGCGATGACGAGCGGGAGGCGGCGGCGGAGGGAGGGCTCTGGCCCGTGCTGGTGGCCCTGGTGTTCTCGGCTGTGGTGGGCACGGCGATCGGCTGGTGGTGGCTGGGTGGCGGTCGGGTCGCGGGTCCGCGGGTCGAGCCCACCAGTGAGCAGCCCGCCACCCTGCCCCCCGGCGAGGTGGACCAGCGTCAGCAGCTGCTCGATCGCCTGCGTGCCCTGCAGGTGGACCGCGGCTGGTTCCTGAGACTGGTGGATGCCAGCCTGCTGGCCCAGTACCCCGAACGCCGCGGCCGGTCGCCGGACGACAGCCTTGAGGATGCGCCGCTGCGCCGGGTCTGGAATGAACTCGCCGAGGACTGGCTGGCGCGGGTCCAGCAGCTGCCCCTGTCGCTGCGCCAACGCCTCGGCAGCCTCCAGGACGCCGACTGGAAGCGGCGTCAGGAGGGCCTGCTGCGGCAGGGGATCGCCGAGCCCGTGCTGCGCCGTCTGGTGTCGGCCAGCGTCCGCGGTCTGTTGCCCGGCCGCTCCGGCGAGACCATGCCGGATGAGCCGTTCCGACAGCTCTGGTATGCGGCCGCCGATCAGGTGCTGGAGAACCTGCGCATCGAACCGATCGAGGCCAGCTCTGCCACCACCCAGGTCCTTTCCGCCGAGGTGCCCGCCGGAGGCGCCCGTCTGTTCGTGATCCGGTTGCCGGCGAACCATGGCCTGGCCCTGGGCGTCAACGGCACGCCACTGCTGCAGATGAGCCTCTACGCCGCCGATGGTGCTTCCCTGGAGGCCAGCGGACCGCTGCGGGTGGTGAGCATCCCAGCCGGCAAGGCCGCTTCGCCCGTGCAGCTGATCGTCAGCAACGACGGCGTGGCCTCGGCCCCGATCAGTCTGTCGCTGCGGGCTGATCCGCCGCCTGCGCCGGTGCCCCCGGCCGCCGTTCCGCCCACCCTGCCGGAGACCCAGCCATCCCAGCCGGGGAGCCCGGATTCGCCGCCGGGCGGTGAGGGCGCGCCGGCACCGGATGATTCCGCTCCCGCGGCACCGGCCGAGGAGCAGAGCGGCACGCAGGAGAACCCCTGAAGGCCCGGCGCTTCAGCCGAATGCGGCACCAGGCGCCTCCCCCCTGCAGCTCAGACCGCGCCTGGGCAGGCAGAGGCCGTCGATGGCGGTACGGCTTGGCAGCCTCCGGCCTCCGAGCGCGGGCGTGCAGGGCTGAGCCCGGGCATGTCGCTGCCCGCTCAGTAGCGAGCGATCGCGGCGCGGGCTTCCTTCGCCTCGGTCTTGCGCTTCTCCTCGTGGCGCTTGTCGTGCAGCTTGCGGCCCTTGCCCAGGCCCAGGGTCACCTTGATCCAGGAGCCCTTGAGATGCACGTTGAGGGGGATCAGGGTGAGGCCCTTCTGCTCGAGGGCGACGCGCAGCTTGTCGATCTCCTTGCGGTGGGCGAGCAATCTGCGCACCCGCAGCGGCTCGTGATTGAAGAAGCGACCGGCGTGGCTGTGGGGCGAGATGTGCACGTTGTGCAGCTGCAGCTCGCCATTGCGGATCAGGCAGAAGCCGTCGCGCAGGTTGCACTGGCCGGCCCGGATCGACTTCACCTCCGTGCCCAGCAGCTCGATGCCGCATTCGAGCGTCTCGAGGATCTCGTACTGATGGCGCGCGAAGCGGTTGTCCGCCAGCAGGCGGTGGGCCGGGTCCTGCGCCTTGCCGCCGCCACCCCTGCGGCCCGGTCCCTTCGCCATCGCCTGCCTGTGCTCCGCTGCGTCCCCCGACCCTAGTGGTCACGGATCGGCCGCACCCCCGCCCGGGCCGCGGTGCGGCTGGGCAGTCCCGGTACCCTGCTGGCCATGGCGATCGTCTCCTCCCAGCCGGGTTCCGTGCCGTCGCGCCGCCGCGGCGCTGTCGGTCGCGGCTCTGCAGGGCCACCGCCACCGGGCCGCGATCCGCTCCTCGATCCCCGCGTCGGCGAGGCGTTGGACCCACCGGATGGTCCGGCTGCCTTGCTCCCTGATGGGACCGCCGAGGCGATGGCAGACCTGCCGGCCGGTCAGCGGGAGGACGCCCCCCGCGAGGACAGCCCCCGCGAAGACACCCTCCGTCCCCGCCGCCTCGACGATTACATCGGCCAGAGCGAGCTCAAGCAGGTGCTGGCGATCGCGGTGGAGGCCACCCGTGGCCGCGGCGAGGCGCTTGACCACGTGCTGCTGCATGGCCCGCCGGGCCTGGGCAAGACGACGATGGCCCTCGTGCTGGCCGAGGAGCTGGGGGTGCGCTGCCGCATCACCAGTGCCCCCGCCCTTGAGCGCCCGCGCGACATCGTCGGTCTGCTGGTGAACCTGCAGCCCCGCGAGGTGCTGTTCATCGATGAGATCCACCGCCTCAACCGGGTGGCCGAGGAGCTGCTCTATCCGGCGATGGAAGACTTCCGCCTCGATCTCACCGTCGGCAAGGGCACCACGGCCCGTACCCGCACGCTGCCGCTGCCGCCCTTCACGCTGGTGGGCGCCACCACCCGCGCCGGATCGCTCAGCTCGCCGCTGCGCGATCGGTTCGGGCTGGTGCAGCGGCTGGAGTTCTACGGCCTCGACGACCTGCGGGCGATCGTCGAGCGGGCCGCCGGCCTGTTGCAGCTGCCGCTGGAGCCCGGTGCGGCGCTTGAGGTGGCGCGCCGCTGCCGGGGCACTCCGCGCATCGCCAACCGGTTGCTGCGCCGCGTCCGCGACGTGGCGGCGGTGCGGGGTCACGCGCGCATTCCGGCGGCGCTGGTGGAGGAGGCCCTGCAGTTGCATCGCGTCGACGGCCGCGGTCTCGATGCCTGCGACCGGCGCCTGCTCAACCTGCTTGCCCGGGCCCATGGCGGCGGTCCGGTGGGTCTGGAGACCCTGGCGGCGGGGCTGGGGGAGGACCCCACCACCCTCGAGACCGTGATCGAGCCCTTTCTGCTGCAGCTGGGCTTCCTGCAGCGCACGCCGCGGGGACGGGTGCTCACCGACGCCGGTCGCGCCCACCTCGAGAGCGGGGGCGGCCCTGAGGCGCTGGGTGCCGCATGAGCGCTCACGCCGGGGTGCCGCTCTCCGTAGCGTTTCCGTCTCTGAGAGCGCCCGGATTGGTCTGCCTCCCGCGTGTCATCCCTGTCGCAGGCAGCCATTTCGGGCCCCTCGTGCAGCGTTCCATCCCGTGACTCGCCGGCAGCCCTGGCTCCATTCCCTGCCCACGGGGCCTCGGCGCCATGCCGGGCTGAGTCCCCTGTTTCGCAGGGTGGTTGTCGTGCTGGGGCTGATCGGGTTGCTGTTCGGCGGCCTCGGTGCCTTTCCGCCGACCGCGCTGGCGCTCCCTGTCGCCCGCCCATCGCTGGCCCTGGGGGTAGAGCGATCGCTGCCGCTCATCGCTGCAGCCGTGACTCCCGGAGGACAGGAAGGTGTGCCTGTCTCCCCGGGCGGCGCTTCGCCGTCCGTGCCTGCTCTGTTCGAGCGGGCCCTGGCCGACAGCCGCGACGGCCGCTTCGCCGAAGCCCTGCCCCTGTGGGATCAGGTGCTGGAGATCGCCCCCGACGATGCACCGGCCTGGAGCAACCGCGGCAACGTGCGCCTGGCCCTGGGGGATCCCGAAGGAGCGATCGCTGATCAGGAGCGGGCGATGACGCTGGATCCCGCCAATCCCGATCCCCATCTCAACCGCGGCACCGCCGAGGAGGCGCTGGGCCGCTGGCAGGACGCGGCGGCGGACTACGACTGGATTCTGGAGCGCGATCCCGCCGACGCCTCCGCTCTGTACAACCTGGGTAATGTGCGGGGCTCCCTGGGCGACTGGCAGGCGGCCCGCACCAGCTTCGAGGCGGCAGCCGCCGCCCGGCCGGGCTTTGCGATGGCCCGCTCCAGTGCCGCCCTGGCAGCGTTTCAGCTGGGCGATCTCGAGGAGGCGGAACGGGAGCTGCGCTCCCTCATTCGCCGCTATCCCCTGTTCGCCGACGCCCGTGCCGGCCTCACCGCCCTGCTCTGGCAGCGGGGCGCCTCCGGCGAGGCCGAAAGCCACTGGGCCGCCGCCGCCGGTCTCGATCCGCGCTACCGCCAGGAAGAATGGCTGCTGCAGATCCGGCGCTGGCCGCCCCGGCCCGTGGCGGCGCTCGAGCAATTCCTGCATCTGGACAGCTGAGGTCCTTCCCGTGTTCGTTCCCGCCAGCCAGGTCACACTCCCATCGCCGCCGTTGTCGTGGCAGCAGCTGGGCCTGGAGCCTGTGCTCGCCGAGGTTCTGCCGGAGCTGCTGCTGCTCAGGCGCCACCTGCATCAGCATCCGGAGCTGAGCGGCCATGAGCAGCAGACTGCCGCGCTGGTGGCCGGCGAGCTGCGGAGCTGCGGCTGGCAGGTGCGCGAAGGTGTCGGCCGCACGGGCGTGGTGGCCGAACTGGGTCCGATCCAGCGGCCCGATGGCATGCCGGCCCCGCTGGTGGCCCTGCGGGTGGACATGGATGCACTGCCGATCGAGGAGCGCACCGAGCTCGACTACGCCTCCAGCCGTCAGGGGCTGATGCATGCCTGCGGCCATGACATCCACACGGCGGTGGGGCTCGGGGTGGCGAAGCTGCTGGCTGCGGTGTCCGATCAGCTCCGCAGCCGGGTGCGCTTGCTCTTCCAGCCGGCTGAGGAGACGGCCCAGGGGGCGGGCTGGATGAAGGCTGATGGGGCGATGGATGGGGTGCAGGCCCTGTTCGGCGTGCATGTGTTCCCCAGCCTGGCGGTGGGGAGCGTCGGGGTGCGCAGCGGCAGCCTCACGGCCGCAGCGGGCGAGATCGAGATCGAGGTGCTGGGCGAGAGCGGCCACGGTGCCCGCCCGCACCAGAGCACCGATGCGATCTGGATCGCCGCCCGGGTGGTCAGCGGCCTGCAGGAGGCGATCAGCCGCCGTCTCGATGCCCTGCATCCGGTGGTGGTGAGCTTCGGCCGGATCGAGGGGGGCAAGGCCTTCAACGTGATCGCCGACCACGTGCGCCTGCTCGGCACGGTGCGCTGCCTCGACCTGGAGCTGCATGCCCAGCTGCCCGGCTGGATCGAGGAGACGGTGCAGGCCCTCTGCCGCGGCCATGGCGGGGAGGCGCGCGTGCACTACCGCACGATCTCGCCGCCGGTGCATAACGATCCGGCCCTGACGGCCCTGGTGGCCGAGGCGGCGGTGGAGCTGCTGGGCCGCGAGCGGGTGCAGTGGCTGGAGCAGCCCTCGCTGGGGGCGGAGGATTTCGCCGAGCTGCTGGAGGGCACCCGCGGCACGATGTTCCGGCTCGGGGTGGCGGGGGCCCAGGGCTGCACGCCGCTGCACAGCAACACCTTCACTCCCGACGAGGACTGCCTGGCGGTGGGGGTGAAACTGCTCACGCTCAGCCTGCTGCGCTGGTCCCCCGAGCTGTGATCCGGCCTGCCGCTGTACCCGGGGCTCCCCAGGCGCCGCCGCCGGCGATGGGCCCGGCCTCCCGGCGCCGGGCGCTGTTGGCGCTGTCGTCGCCGCTGCTGATCCTGCTGGCGCTGGTGGCCCTGCTGCACCGCCCCGCCAGCGACCGCGTTCAGGCGCTGCCGGCCCTGGGCATCGGCATCGGCCTGCTGGCCACCAGCTGGCACCGCCGCCGCCAGCGCCGCCGCGAGCTGCTGCGTGCCCTGCGCGATGCGGATGGGCCGGGCTGAGGGGCTTCCACAGTTGGCGTCGTTGTTCTGGCCTGGAGTGCCCGCAAACCCGGGGCCGCTCGAGCTGCCGGATCCTGCCGATCCAGACTGAGGCAGGCAGCACGCCGCTGTGCCGATCCCCGCCGGCAGCCCGGGGCCTCCATCCGGAACGCCACCGCGGGTCCTTGCGCCACCGGTACCCTTCCGCACTGGCCCTGCGCCCTCCGGCTGCCCTCCCGCCCGTTTCTCCCTCCGCCGCCGGAATCCATGCCTCCCTCTGATCCGGATCACCCCAACGGTTCCGCTCCCGAGCCCGCCGATCTGGCCGCGCGCCGTGAGGCGATCGCCAGCGGTGATCCCTCCCGGGCCATGCCCGCTCTGGCGGGTCTGCGCGAGGTGAGCGCGGAGCAGGCGACGCCGCTGCTGCTGCTGGGCCTGGAGCAGAGCGCCTTCATGGTGCGTTCGCTGGCCTGCGCAGGGCTGGGGGTGAAGCGCAGCGAGGCCGGCTGGCAGGCCCTGGAGCGGGCCCTGCAGCACGACGAGGACGCCAATGTGAGGGCGGAGGCGGCCAATGCCCTGGCCAGCTACGGCGTGGAGCGCAGCTGGCCCTTGCTGCGGCAGGCCTTCGCCGACGATGCACAGTGGCTGGTGCGCTGCAGCGTGCTCTCGGCCCTGGCGGAGCAGCCCGAGATCCCGCTGGTCTGGTTGCTGGACCTGGCGGGACTGGCCCTGGCGGATGCCGACGGCACGGTGCGCGTGGGCGGGGCCGAGATCCTCGGCAGGCTCGTGCGCGAGGCGGAACCGGATCTGGCGGCTCAGGCGCGGGAGCGGTTGGCGCCGCTGCAGTCCGATCCGGACCATCGGGTGGTGGCTGCCGCGCTCAACGGTCTGCAGGGCTGAATCCAGTCCAGGGCGGGGACAGCCGCCAGCTCGGATGGGGGCCTGCCGACGCGCCCCCGTGCTGTACCGGAGCGTTCGTCAGGCGGTGCAGCGCTGCAGCGGGCCAGGGGGACAGTGAGGCAGGCAGGACGGCGCTGCATCGAGGACGCGCCCCGCTGCTTCCGTCGGCAGGATTGCCAGGACGACCATCGAAGGTGGCGGACGCGTCGGCGGCCGCAATGGCATCGGGCCGCGATGCAGCCTCTCCCGTTTCGGCCTTGCTAGGTTTCCGAAGCCACTAGGGGTGCCCGGCAGTCGCTTCCATCGCGATGGCCGACCGGGCTGAGATCACACCCTCCGAACCTGATCCGGGTCATGCCGGCGCAGGGAAGTGCTGGACGAACTCAGGCCACATCCCACCGCTGTTTCTCCGGTCCACCCCTGGCCGGGGCCCATGCAGCGGGGCCAGGACGGTGCTGCCACGGCTCAGCCCGGCACGCCGCCGCCGCAACTGTTCTTCCGCCACTGACCGTCATGCGCAGCGCCTGGATCGAGAAACGCCGTGGCCAAGCGAATGTGACCCAGCTCCACTACGCCCGGCAGGGTGTGGTGACCGAGGAGATGGCCCATGTGGCGAAGCGGGAGAACCTGCCCGAATCGCTGGTGATGGAGGAGGTGGCACGGGGCCGGATGATCATCCCCGCCAACATCAACCACGCCAACCTGGAGCCGATGGCCATCGGCATCGCCAGCAGCTGCAAGGTGAACGCCAACATCGGCGCCTCGCCCAACGCCAGTGATGTCAGCGAAGAGCTGAAGAAGCTCGAGCTGGCGGTGAAATATGGCGCCGACACGGTGATGGATCTCTCCACCGGTGGCGTCAACCTCGACGAGGTGCGCACGGCGATCATCAATGCCTCGCCGGTGCCGATCGGCACGGTGCCCGTGTATCAGGCCCTCGAGAGCGTGCATGGCTCGATCGAGAAGCTCTCGGAAGATGATTTCCTGCACATCATCGAGAAGCACTGCCAGCAGGGCGTTGACTACCAGACGATCCATGCCGGCCTTCTGATCGAGCATCTGCCCAAGGTGAAGGGCCGTCTCACCGGCATCGTCAGCCGCGGCGGCGGCATCCTGGCCCAGTGGATGCTGCATCACCACAAGCAGAATCCGCTTTACACCCGCTTCGACGACATCTGCGAGATCTTCAAGCGCTACGACTGCAGCTTCTCGCTGGGGGATTCACTGCGGCCCGGCTGCCTGCATGACGCCTCCGATGAGGCGCAGCTGGCCGAACTGAAGACGCTGGGTGAACTCACCCGTCGTGCCTGGAAGTATGACGTGCAGGTGATGGTGGAAGGTCCCGGCCACGTGCCGATGGATCAGATCGAGTTCAACGTGCGCAAGCAGATGGAGGAGTGCAGCGAGGCTCCCTTCTATGTGCTCGGCCCCCTGGTCACCGACATCGCCCCCGGTTACGACCACATCACCAGCGCCATCGGCGCGGCGATGGCCGGCTGGTACGGCACGGCGATGCTCTGCTACGTGACGCCCAAGGAGCACCTGGGTCTGCCCAACCCCGAGGATGTGCGCAATGGTCTGATCGCTTACAAGATCGCCGCCCACGCTGCCGATATCGCCCGCCATCGCCCCGGCGCCCGCGACCGCGACGATGAGCTGAGCCGCGCCCGTTACGCCTTCGACTGGAACAAGCAGTTCGATCTGTCGCTCGATCCCGAGCGGGCCCGCGAGTACCACGACGAGACCCTGCCTGCCGACATCTACAAGCAGGCTGAGTTCTGCTCGATGTGCGGTCCCAAGCACTGCCCGATGCAGACCAAGATCACCGACAAGGATCTGGAGGGGCTGGAAGAGGTGCTCAAGGCTCAGAAGTCCAGCGCAGCAGCGGGTTGAAGGGCCTGATCCAACGCAGATCACAGGTGGATCCAGTCGTAATGTTGATCTGAGAGATGCTCTCTCGGGTCAACATTGTTTTGTCCGGTTTGGCTGCGCCTCATCGGCTCACGTTGTCGATGACCTCTACTCCAGTCGCTATTTTTGCGACATGGGCACGGAGATCACTGTCGATCTCCAGTGAGGTTAGGCAGGTGGCATGAGGTCAATAAAAAGCCCCGCCGGACGGCGGGGCTTTGAACATATCTCAGGGATCGTCCGTCTGGATCAGCCCAGCCCCTTCGCAGTGGCGACCACGTTGTCGACGGTGAAGCCGAACTTCTCCATGCACAGCGGCCCAGGAGCCGAGGCGCCGAAGCGGTCGATCGAGACGGTGGCGCCTTCGAAGCCGGTGTACTTGTGCCAGCCGAAACTGCTGGAGGCTTCGACCACCACCCGCTTGCGGCAGGCTGCGGGCAGCACGCTCTCGCGGTAGGCGGCGTCCTGCTCCTCGAACAGCTCGACGCAGGGCATGGAGACGACGCGCACGTTACTGCCGTCAGCGCGCAGCTGGGCGGCAGCCTTGGTGCAGAGCTCCAGCTCGGTGCCGGTGCCGATCAGGATCAGATCAGGCGTGCCGTTGGAATCTTCGAGGATGTAGCCACCCTTGGCCACGGCTTCGGCGCTGGAGTTGTCCTGGTTGGCCATCGCCTGGCGGCTGAGGATCAGCACCGTCGGCCGCTTGCGGTTGGTGACGGCCACCTTGTAGGCGCCCATGGTCTCGTTGCCGTCACCGGGGCGGATCACCAGCATGTTGGGGATCGCACGCAGGCTGGCCAGCGTCTCGATCGGCTGGTGGGTGGGGCCGTCTTCGCCGAGACCGATCGAATCGTGGGTGAGCACGTAGATGGCGCCCAGTTCGCTCAGAGCCGACAGGCGCATGGCGCCCACCATGTAGCCCGCGAACACGGCGAAGGTGCCGCCGTAGGGGATCAGGCCGCTGCCGTGGTAGGCGATGCCATTCATGATGGCCGCCATGGCGTGCTCGCGCACCCCGAAGTGCAGGTAGCGATTGGCTTCACCCCCCTTCTGGAAGCTGGCTTCACCCTTGATGTCGGTGAGGTTGGAGTGGGTGAGGTCGGCGGAGCCGCCGATCAGCTCAGGAAGCTTCGGACCGAAGGCGTTGAGCGCGTCGTAGGAGTGCTGGCGGGTCGCCTTGCCCTTATCGGCGGAGGTGAAACTGGGCAGGGTTGAATCCCAGCCCTGGGGCAGCTCGCCTCGCAGCATCCGCTCGAATTCGGCGGATTCGGTGGGGTAGGCGCTGCGATAGGCCGCCAGGGCTTCGTTCCATTGCCCTTCGGCTGCCTCGCCGCGGCTGATCGCCTGACGCCAGTGGTCGTAGGCCTCCTGGGGCACCTCGAATTCGCCGTAGCTCCACTCCAGCTGCTTGCGGGTGAGCTCGGCTTCGTCGGCACCGAGAGCGGCCCCGTGGACGCCGGCCGTGTTGGCCTTGTTGGGCGAGCCGTAGCCAATGGTGGTGGTGACCTTGATGAGGCTGGGCTTGTCAGTGACGGCCTTGGCGGCCTCGATGGCCTTGCGGATGCCCTCAACGTCATGGTTGCCGTCGGCGACGTGCTGCACGTGCCAGCCGTAGGCTTCGTAGCGCTTGAGGACGTCTTCGGTGAAGGAGACGGCGGTGTTGCCGTCAATGGTGATGTGGTTGTCGTCGTACAGGGCGAGCAGCTTGCCCAGGCCCAGGTGGCCGGCCAGGGAGGCGGCTTCGCTGGAGACGCCCTCCTGGTTGCAGCCGTCACCCATCAGCACGTAGGTGTAGTGATCGACGAGGGTGTGGCCGGGGCGGTTGAACTTCGCCGCCAGATGGGCTTCGGCGATCGCCAGGCCGACGGCGTTGGAGATGCCCTGCCCCAGGGGGCCGGTGGTCACCTCAACACCGGGAGTTTCAAACGTTTCGGGGTGACCGGGGGTGCGCGAGCCCCACTGGCGGAACTGCTTGATGTCCTCCATCGTCACCGAGTCGTAGCCGGTGAGGTGGAGCAGTGCATAGAGCAGCATGCAGCCATGGCCGGCCGACAGCACGAAGCGGTCGCGGTTGAACCACTTCGGATTGTGCGGGTTGTGGCGCAGCACCTTGTCCCACAGGGCGAAGGCCATGGGGGCACAGCCCATCGGCAGACCCGGGTGGCCGGAGTTCGACTTGTTGATCGCGTCGACCGCCAGGAAGCGGATGCTGTTGATGCACAGACTTTCGACGGAGGTGGTGGGGGCGACGACCATGGCTGGGGGCTTGGCGTAAGGGGTAGGGGAGAGCGCTCGGGCTGGGGCCTGCTGGCGCGGGCCGCTCCGGATCGATGATCCGGTCAGGACATCCGGCGGAAGGCGAGGCAGACATTGTGGCCGCCGAACCCGAAGGAGTTGGAGAGCACCACGTTCACGTTGTGCTCGCGGGCCTCGTTGGGAACGACATCCAGATCACAGGCGGGATCGGGATTGCTGTAGTTGATCGTAGGTGGCACCAGGTTGTGGGTGATCGCCAGCACCGAGGCCACGGCCTCGATGCCACCGCTGCCGCCCAGCAGGTGTCCCGTCATCGACTTGGTGGAGCTCACCGGGATCCGGTAGGCGTGCTCGCCGAGGGCCGTCTTGATGGCGGCGGTCTCGTTGCTGTCGTTGGCCTGGGTGCTGGTGCCGTGGGCGTTGATGTAGTCGACCGCTTCCGCTGCCAGGCGGGCGTCCACCAGTGCCAGACGGATCGCCTCAGCGCCGCCGCTGCCGCCGGGGGCCGGCGCGGTGATGTGATGGGCGTCGCAGGTGGTGCCGTAGCCCACAACCTCAGCCAGGATGGTGGCGCCGCGCGCCTGGGCGTGCTCCAGGGCCTCGAGCACCAGGACACCGGCCCCTTCGCCGATCACGAAGCCATTTCGTTCCGCGTCGAACGGTCGTGAGGCCGTGGCTGGATCATCGTTGCGGAACGACAGGGCCTTGGCACTGGCGAACCCAGCCACTCCCAGAGGAGTGATCGCTGATTCGGCGCCCCCGCAGACCATGGCATCGGCCAGGCCGAGCTGGATCTGGCGGTAGGCATCCCCGATGGCGTTGGAGCCTGCGGCGCAGGCGGTGGCCACGGCGCTGCTCGGCCCCTTGGCCCCCAGGGCGATCGCCGCAAGGCCGGTGGCCATGTTGGGGATCATCATCGGCACGCAGAACGGGCTGACGCGGTCCGGGCCGCGGTCCGCCAGCACGTGTGCCTGCGTCTCCATCATCAGCAGGCCGCCGACGCCGGAGCCGATCGACACCCCGACACGGCCCTGGTTGCTCTCATCAATGGTCAGGCCGGCAGCGGCCACGGCCTGCTTGGCGGCCACGACGCCGAACTGGCAGAAGCGGTCCCAGCGCTTGGCCTCCTTCGGTTCCAGCCAGCCGGATGGATCGAAGCCCTTGACCTCAGCTGCGAAGCGGCAGGCGTGACGCGAGGCATCGAACAGGGTGATCGGGCCGACGCCGTTGCTCCCCTTGCTCAATCCGTCCCAGTACGCGGCGACGTCGTTGCCGATCGGTGTGACCGCGCCCAGGCCGGTGACGACGACGCGGCGGAGTCCCTCCACCATGGACGCCTCAGGCCTGCTTGTCCTGGATGTACTTGACGGCATCGCCCACGGTGGCGATGCCTTCGGCGGCTTCGTCGGGGATCTCGATGTCGAAGGCCTCTTCCAGGGCCATCACCAGCTCAACGGTGTCGAGCGAGTCGGCGCCCAGATCATTCTGGAAGTTGGACTCGGGCTTCACCTCGCCGGCATCGACGCTGAGCTGCTCGGCAACGATCGAGCGCACTTTCTCGTAGATCGCTTCCTGGGACATGGCCGCTGTGTGAGAGGCCGCATCCTACGGGTCGCCCTGTCGGCCTCCCCCGGGGCTGTGAACAAGGGTGACGGGGTGTGGCGCCCTGTGCGGCCCCGCCGGAGACCTTGGGTACGGTGAGCGCCACGCCGTACGTCCGTCGGCGCCTGTGCACGTCTGGTTTCCAGATTCTCCTGGAAGCAGTCATCCCCGCACCGCAGGTCGCGCATCAGCGTTTCCCACGCGTCCGCTCCGGCCCCTCCGCTCCAAAGCTCAACGCTTCCTCAACCGCAGAGAACACGCCCCGAGGCCCATGTCCCACGCTGTCAAGATCTACGACACCTGCATCGGCTGCACCCAGTGCGTGCGCGCCTGCCCCCTTGATGTCCTCGAGATGGTGCCCTGGGATGGCTGCAAGGCCGGACAGATCGCCTCCTCCCCCCGTACCGAGGATTGCGTCGGCTGCAAGCGCTGCGAGACCGCCTGCCCCACCGACTTCCTCAGCATCCGCGTCTATCTCGGCGACGAGACGAGCCGTTCGATGGGCCTGTCTTACTGACCCCACCACAATTCTTTGCGGCAATGGTGGCTGCGGCTTCGTTCAGGACAAGCCGTTGCCGCCTCACCTTCTGCCCATAAGCTCAGGCCCGGCCCCGCCGGGCTTTTTTTGGGCTCCCCTCCGCAAGACGCCTTCCTATGTGCGGCATCGTTGCCCTGATCGGCTCCCGCGAGGCGGCTCCCCTGCTGTTGGAGGGTCTGCGGCAGCTGGAATACCGCGGTTACGACTCGGCCGGCATCGCCACCGTCGACGCGGCCGGTCTGCACTGCCTCAAGGCCGAGGGCAAGCTGGTCAATCTCACGGCGCGCTTCGATGAGCAGGGCGCTTCGGGGCAGTGCGGCATCGGGCATACCCGCTGGGCCACCCACGGCAAGCCGGAGGAGCGCAACGCCCACCCCCACCTCGATGGCAGCGGCCGGCTGGCGGTGGTGCAGAACGGCATCATCGAGAACCATCGAACCCTGCGCGAGGAGCTGCAGGCCGAGGGGGTGGTGTTCCGCTCCGAGACCGACACCGAGGTCATCCCCCATCTGATCGCCCGACGGCTGAAGGAACTGGGCCGGGACGGCACTCCTCCCGACCCTTTGCGGCTGCATCAGGCCGTGCAGGACGTGTTGCCGCGCCTGCATGGTGCCTATGCCCTGGCGGTGGTGTGGGCGGAGGTGCCAGGGGTGCTGGTGGTGGCCCGCCGTCAGGCGCCGCTGCTGATCGGCCTGGGCGAAGGCGAGTTTCTCTGCGCCAGCGACACCCCCGCTCTGGCCGGCTTCACGCGCACGATCCTGCCCCTGGAGGACGGTGAGACGGCGCTGCTGACGCCCCTCGGCATCGAGCTCTACGACGAGGCGCGACGGCGGGTGATGCGCGCCCCTAGCCTGCTGAGCGGCACCGAGCACGTCGCCGACAAGCGCAGCTTCCGCCACTTCATGCTCAAGGAGATCCATGAGCAGCCGGAGACGGCGGCGCTCTGGGTGGCGCGCCATCTGCCGGCTGGAGGCTCCGGGTCGATGCCCTCGGCGGAGGGGCTGTCGCTGGTGGCCCTGCCGCTCGAGGACTCCCTCTACGACGGCGTGGAACGCATCCAGATCCTGGCCTGCGGCACCAGCCGCCACGCCGCCCAGGTGGGTGCCTACCTGCTGGAGCAGCTGGCGGGCCTGCCGACCTCGGTGCACTACGCCAGCGAGTTCCGCTACGCACCGCCGCCGCTGGTGCCGCACATGCTCACCATCGGTGTCACCCAGTCCGGGGAGACGGCCGACACCCTGGCGGCCCTGGCGATGGAACAGGAGCGGCGCCAGCTGATGGCCGACCCCGCCTACGCGCCTCGACTGCTGGGAATCACCAACCGGCCTGAGAGTTCGCTGGGGCGCCTGGTACCCCACATCCTTGATATCGGCGCCGGCATCGAAGTGGGGGTGGCCGCCACCAAGACCTTCCTGGGGCAGCTCCTCGCTTTCTATGGGCTGGCGATCGCCTTCGCCGAGCGGCGCGGCCATGTGTCCGGTGGGCCGGAACCGGCACGGTTGCAGGCGCTGGTCGAGCAGCTGCGGGCGCTGCCGGCCCTGCTCACGGCGCTGGTGGAGGACCACGACCGCCGCTGCGCCGAACTGGCCCACCTGTTCGCTGATACCCAGGACGTGATCTTCCTGGGACGTGGCATCAACTATCCGATCGCGATGGAGGGGGCTCTCAAACTCAAGGAGATCAGCTACATCCATGCCGAGGGGTATCCCGCCGGCGAGATGAAGCATGGCCCGATCGCCCTGCTTGATGCGCGCGTTCCGGTGGTCTCGATCGCGGTGCCGGGATCGGTGTTCGACAAGGTGCTCTCCAATGCCCAGGAGGCCAAGGCCCGGGACGCCCAGCTGCTGGGGGTGGCTCCCGCCTGCCCGGACACCGAACAGCTGTTCGATCTGCTGCTTCCGCTGCCCGAGGTGGATGAGCTGCTCAGTCCCCTGCTGACGGTGATCCCGATGCAGCTGCTCAGCTATCACATCGCCGCCCATCGCGGCCTCGATGTCGATCAGCCGCGCAATCTGGCCAAGAGCGTCACAGTGGAATAGTGGGACAGGGGGTTGCCGCTGATGGCGGCCGCGGTGCGGCCTTGACATCAGCGGCAACCCCCTGCCGGGGAGGGGGAAGAGGAAGAGGCGGGCTGCGGGGTCTGGTGGATGGCGCAGGGCTCTGGGGAGCGGGAGAAGGGGCCGGGAGCCTGCGGGATGTGGCGCTGCGCGCGGCCCGGGGGGTGTGGGCGCAAGGGGTGGCGGTCGCTGCGCTTCGCCGCCCTGGGGGGAGGGGAGCGTCTGGGGGGCAGAGGATTGGAGGCTGGGGCGTTTGATGTTCGCTGTGCTCCGTTTCCTGGAACCTGCTGTGTCTGGGTGGGTTTCAGGCGACCCGGGTCGGCCTGCAGGTGGCGATGCGCGAGATCACGGTGGTGCTGGGTGCTGGAGCGGCGACAACTCGAATCGGACTCTTGCCCGGATGTTGCATCAGCGCTGGGGATGCATGCAGAGGAGGCGCAGCCAGTCGCCGTCGCGCAGGGCCACGGCGCGGCAGCGGCGGCTGATCTGATCGACGGGATGGAGCCAGGGCTGCCGCGCGCTGCGCAAGGGGCCCGCACTGGCTGCCGGCGACGGAGATGGAAGGGAGTCAGGGCGATCGCCCCTGGGGCCTTTGCCGCTCTTGATCCGCTTTCGGCGCGGCCCTTGCTGCCACGTCCATCGGGCGCCTGCAGGAGAGCAGGCTTCGCAGCCCTGTCCAGCTTCGTCCGGGTGCGGGCCGAGCCGGTGGGGCGGGCTGACGTGGCGGTGCCGGCGTGTGTGTCGGGATGGCCGGTCTGGCCGTTGGGTCAGCCGGGCTGGGAGGTGAGGGCGGCCGGGATGGTGAGATCGCTGGGCCGGTCGCTGCGGCCGTAGCGGTCCTCAAAGCGCACGATGTCGTCTTCGCCCAGGTAGGGGCCGCTCTGCACCTCGATCATCTCCACCGGGATCTTGCCGGGATTGGAGAGGCGATGTTTCGCGCCCAGGGGGATATAGGTGCTCTGGTTCTCGCCCACCAGCTCCCGTGTCCCGTCCTTCTCCACCAGAGCGGTGCCCTTGACCACGATCCAGTGCTCGGCGCGGTGGTGATGCATCTGCAGGGACAGGCAGGCGCCGGGATTGACGACGATCTTCTTCACCTGCCAGCGGTCTCCCTCGGTGATGCCGTCGTAGGAGCCCCAGGGGCGATAGATGCGGCGGTGCGCCTTGCTTTCAGGCGCACCCGAGCGCTCCAGCAGCCCCACGATCGTCTTGACGTCCTGGGCCCGGTCCCGCTGGGCCACCAGCACCACGTCGTCGGTCTCGACCACCACCAGGTTCTCGACGCCCAGGCCCACCACGAGGCGGTGCTCGCTGCGCAGATAGCAGTTGCGGCTGTCCTCGCTGATCACCCGCCCGCGCAGCACGTTGCCGTCGGCGTCCTGATCGGCGGTCTCCCACAGGGCGCTCCAGCTGCCCACATCGCTCCAGCCCGCATCCAGCGGCAGCACGGATCCGCGGTCGGTCTTCTCCATCACCGCCACGTCGATCGCGACGTTGGGGCAGTGGGCGAAGGCCTCGCGTTCCAGGCGCAGGAAGTCCAGGTCGGTGGCCTCCAGTTCCAGGGCGTTGCGGCAGGCGCTCACCACCTGGGGTGCATGGCGCTCCAGTTCGGCCAGGATGGCGCTGGCCCGGAACAGGAACATGCCGCTGTTCCAGGTGAAGCGGCCGCTGGCCAGGAACCCTTCGGCGGTGGCACGGTCGGGCTTCTCCACGAAGCGGTGGATCGGCACCGGCACGCCGATCGACCTGCCGGCCTCGCCCAGGCTTTCGGCAGCCTCGATGTAGCCGTAGCCGGTCTCCGGCGCGGTGGGCACGATGCCGAACGTCACCAGCTGGCCCGCTTCGGCGGCGGCGCGGCCGGCCTCCACCGTGGCCCGGAAGCGTTCGGCCTCGCGGATCACGTGGTCGGCCGCGAGCACCAGCAGCAGCGGATCCTCCCCGCCGGCGGTGGCTCTCAGCGCGGCGACCGCCACGGCCGGTGCGGTGTTGCGGCCCATCGGCTCGAGCACGATCGCCGCCGGATCCACGCCGATCTGGCGCATCTGCTCGGCGACGATGAAGCGGTGGTCCTCGTTGCAGATCAGCAGCGGCGGTGCAAGGCCCTCCAGGCCTCGCAGGCGCAGCTGGGTCTGCTGCAGCAGGGTCTCGTCACCACCACCGGCCAGGGGCCAGTACTGCTTGGGGTAGGTGGCCCGCGACAGGGGCCACAGGCGGGTGCCGGTGCCGCCGCAGAGGATGACCGGAACCAGGGTGGATGGGGCCATGGCTGGTGTCGTCCTTGCCGATGGGTGGCGGCTCCATTCAACCGGAGCCGCTTCGGTGCTGCCGCTCAGAGTTCCAGGAGGCCCGGGGGCGGGGTGAGGCCGACCCAGCCCTGCTCGAGCTGCACCTCCGGCACGATCGCCTCGACGAAGGGAATCAGCAGGCGGCGGCCGTCCTCGCTCCGCTCGATCTCCAGCAGGTCGTTGCCGCCGTGGATCAGGTCGGTGACCCTGCCGAGCACGGTGCCCTCCGGCAGCAGCCGCACCTCCAGCCCCACCAGATCGAGCACGTGAAATTCCCCCGGCTCCAGCGGCGGCCGGTCGGAGGCGTCCACCAGCAGGTGATGTCCCACCAGGGCTTCGGCGCTGCTGCGGTCATCGCAGCCCTCCAGCCGCACCACATACAGCTCCTTGCCGGGCAGCTGGCGGCCGGACAGCAGCCTGGTCGTCCGCACCTCCCCCTGGCGGGAGCGCAACCAGCGGGGGCCGGGTCGGGTGAAGCGTTCGGGGAAGTCGCTCAGCGGCAGCACCCGCAGCTCGCCGCGCAGGCCCTGGGCCGCCACCAGTCGGCCCACCTCCATCAGTTCCGGCGGCGCAGCACCGTCCGGGAGGGCGCTGGCGGAAGGCGAGGGATCGGGCATCGCTGTGGCGGCGCGGGCGCATGCGGTGGCTTCAGTCTCCTGTCCGGAGTCCCCCGGTGTCCGCGACCCGGCTGGCGGTGCCGGCGATGGCTCCGGCAGCCAGCGCAGCGGGCCTTTCCAAGGCATCCGTTGCTGGAGGCTTGCTGGGGTTGCCGGCGGGACGGGTCGCGGGTTGGGGGGCGCCCTGGCGCTCCATCGGATGCGGTGACGTCCGCCGCGGCCTCATCTGCCCGCGCCGTTTCGATGGCCTGGCTTCTGATGCGTGAGGACCGGGTGCCGTTCGTGCTGCCGTGCCGACGTCTGAGGGTGTCCCTGGCGCTTGCCTGTCTCGCCGTGCGGCGACAGAAGGGCTCGCCTCACAGGGTCTGCGGCAGGGCTCGGTGAGTTCTGATCCCCAACCCCAGCCGCAGGCTGCCGATAATGGCCCTCTCACTCCGTTGCCAGTTCCATGGCCAGCGCCCCGATCCTGCCCGGCTCCACGGTCGTGGTGCGCGACCGCACCTCCATCTACAACGGCTACCGCGGCTTCGTGCAGCGCATCAGCGGCTCGCGGGCGGCGGTGCTGTTCGAGGGCGGCAACTGGGACAAGCTGATCACCCTGCCGCTGGCCACGATCGAAGCCGTCTGACGCGGACGCTCGCGGCGCAGGGATCGAGAAGGCCAGCAGAGGGAGCGCCACGCTGATCACCGAATCAACAGGGGCTGCAGCGAGGCGGCGCGCGTAGCCGGCTTCAGGTGAGCGAAGTTGGCGTTCACGGGAGGCTGCGGCCGGGGACTGGCCCGGATGGCATGCAGGGATGGTTGCGGCCGGCTGAGTGAGCCGTGGATCGATCCCCTGGCGGCTGGAGGAACAGGCTGCGGGATCTGCCGGTCACCCGCCGCTGTGCGGCGGGCTCAGCCCTGAGCACCGGGCTGCTTGTCTGCGCCGCTGATCCCCAGGGCCTCCAGGGCGGCCCGGGCGGCCTGCTGTTCGGCCTCACGGCGCGACCCGCCCCAGCCCTCGGCCTCCAGGGGGCGACCGCCAGCCCGGCCGCCCTCCAGCCGCACCGTGCAGTGAAAGCGGCGCGGATCGCCATGGGCGCGGCTGCGCTCGCGGCAGCTGTAGGCGGGCAGGCCCAGCCGCTGACCCTGGCTCCATTCCTGCAGCCCCGACTTCCAGTTGTGGCGCAGGGGGTCGGCCAGCAGCACGGCGCTGGCCTGCCGCCAGTGGGGATCGAGCCAGTGTTGCACCGCCTTCAGGCCTCCTTCGGCGCCCCCCCAGCCCTCATAGACCGCCCCCACCAGTGCCTCGCAGCATTCGGCCCGCAGCGTCGCCCTGGCGGCCTGATCGCCGGCGGCCACGGCGCCGATGCGCAGCACCGCCTCCAGATCCAGCCGCTCCGCCAGCTCGGCGAGCCAGCGGTCGCTCACCAGCTGGGCTCGCAGCGACGAGCACCGGCCAACACTCAGGCTGGGATGCTCGCGCTGCAGGAAGGCGGCGGCGGCCAGGCGCAGCACGGCATCGCCGAGAAACTCCAGCGCCTCGTGGTTGCGCCGCAGCCCTGCGGAGGTGTGTGACAGGGCCTCATCCACCAGCTCCAGGCGGCGGCGGCAGGTGCCGCTCTGCGGGCCTCCTGCGGCGGCGGGATCGAGGTCGAGCCGGCGCAGGAAGGCCAGCAGCTGGGATCGGCGCTCAGGTGGCATGGCACGGGGGGCGCTGAGCGCATCATCCCTGGCCGGCGCGGGCACGGCTGCGCTCCGCTGTGCGGCGCCCCTGGCCAGGAGAAGGGGGTGAAAGCAGGACGTAAGCCGGGTTCTGTTCTCCGGATCCGCCCGAGGGCAGGGCCGGAGGGTGATCATCTGTCTGGGACCGCCGTTACCGGCGGCCTCGAGCGGCACATGGAAGTCGGGACGGGGAAGTCGGCCAACCGTTGTCCCTGGGCCTTGCTCCCGGCCGGGGTTTACCGAGCCGGCACCTCTCGATGCCGCTGGTGCGCTCTTACCGCACCTTTGCACCCTTGCCTGATCCCCACCAACGCCGCAGCGGCAGCGGAGCCATCGGCGGTGTGTTTCTGTGGCACTGTCCTCACGGTCACCCGCACTGGGCGTTACCCAGCAGGCCTGGCCGTTCGGGAGCCCGGACTTTCCTCAACCGGCCCCGCCACCGCGCCGAAGGCACGGCAGACGCGCCGATCGCGATCACCTCGCCTGCTTTCACAGGCAATCTACGGGGGGTGCCGCCGCCTTCCTCCTCCGACAGGGAGGCTGACGCAGGGACGGCCCTGCATGAACTCGCCGCTCCCCGGCCTCTTATCGTCGGAAACGTCTGACGTGGCGCCTGCTCGCTGCGGCCCAGGCCACCCGGGGCTGTAGCTCAGCCGGATAGAGCGACGGTTTCCTAAACCGTAGGTCGTGGGTTCGAGTCCCGCCAGCCCCGTTCTCGGAAACCTCGGTCACCCCAAGGGTTTTCAGGGAAGACAAGCCCCGGAAACGGCCTCTCCTCACCCCTTCCCGTCAGGCAAAAAGCCAGGCAGAACGGCACGGATCGACCACGATCAGGCAAGTGGTCAGGCCAATCCGGTGCCCCCCTCCGACCCCTGGCTCAGCTGCCAGAACGCTGCTCTGCAGCTGAAAGGGCATGGGGTCACCCTCGATGTGGCGGGTGCCCGGAGCTGAGCCCAGGCAGCACCGCATCAGCACGGGCCTTGCCTATCCGGATCACGCCAGTCCCTTGCCCTTCCGGCCGAGTGGATTGAGCGCTGGTCGCTGCTGGGGATTCGCTGCTGGCGGCTCTTTTCGATGGACACTTCCGCCGGCTGCGGGATGACAACCACGTTGATCCGCACCGGATCTTGGTCTGGGATCGGCTTCGAGAGCCTGTGATCCAGGCGCTGCCGTTCCTGGAACTGTTGGGGTGTTACCCCTGCGGCGACGCCGAGGAAGCCCAGTGGTGCTGTCCCGGGTACTGCCCCGCTGAGCCCTGGGCCGCGGCAGGCGCTGAAGCCATGGCTCACACACCCTGCAGGGGTCAGGACTGCCTGCGGCGTTCGGGATAGCCCGCCGTGTAGGGCTTCCTGAGAAAGTGAGAGGGAGGTCAAGCTGTCAAAGAGCCGAGCCTGAGTGAGGCGGAGACTGGCCGTTCATGTGGGGCTGAGATGAGTGCTCACACACACGAATGGGGACCCCTTGCCTGGTTGATTGCACAGGAGAAGTTGCAGCCAGGACGCAAAAAGAACAAAAAGAAGCTCCAGCAGCTTCTCGAGGTTCATCACCAGAATATTGAGTGCAATGGTTGAACCCTGGGTCACAGCGAGCTTCTCACGAATCAGGCCCAGTCCAAAACGCCTCTTGCCTTGGCCGATCTTGCCTTCAACGGCATTCCTTTGGCGCTGGTCATCGATGAACTGCTGCTTCTCGGCAGCCACCAATTCAGGATCGTTCTTCGGCCGTCCAAGTCGCGGGCCACTCAAACGGATTCCATGGCGCTGGCAGAAGGCACGGTTCGATCTTGTGCGGTAGATCTGGTCAGCACAAATCACCATCGGATAGTGACCATGGCGACGCCGATAGGAAATCGCTTGACCCTTGAGGTCTTCTCCTTCGTTGTAGGGGTCATAACTCAGGCGATCGAGGAAGGTGAATCCCTCGCCGGTGACAGAGATTGAGATCTTGGCTCCGAACTCAACATTGCAACGAGCTTTCCCGCGGACAATCGGCCTGATATGTGCCTGGCAGAGGCTGACGATGCGATCTGGGATGCTTCTGCTGTCTGCGTGATAGAGAATAGTCTGCTGGCGGACCAGCTCGCTGATCACCAGCAACTTCCGGTAGATATGCCGTCCGGCGGCCAGAAGGCTGCCACCACAGGCGATCAGGGCGTCAACGCTTGCCAGATTCCGCTTGAGGTGACCAAGCTGCTGCTTGATCGCTTTGCGGATCTTGCTGATCCTTGGCTTCTTCTTTTTGGCCACTGCAAGAAACTGCTGCCTCGCCTTTTTGCGGTGTGTACGCGGCTTGTAGCCGAAGCGTTCCCTGACCTGGGGATGCATCGCATCAATCAGGATCTCAGTCACCTCCCTGGCTTCATTGAGCAGGGATAGATCGGTGGGATGACGGATATCCACCGGCGCACAGGTGGCATCGATCAAGAGTGAACCCTGATTCGGCTGCTTCTGCAAGGATGGCTTTGGTTGGTCGGGAGGACTGGTCGATCCGCCACTGCCGTCGTCATCCCCTGTGCCCTGGGGATCTGATGAGCGAATCATTTTCAGGCCGTGGCGCACAATCCTTTCATTGCATTCATTCACAATCGCTTCTGGCAAGCGCTTGCGGAAATACACCATCATCGATGGATCAAACGGCGCCGAAGACTGGAACGCTTCCAAGCCAATGAAAAACTGGAGATAGGGGTTTTCCTTGATCTGCTCCACCAGTTCTTCATCCGTGAGCCCGAGACGGGTCTTGATGATCAAGGCACCCAGTGCCATGCGAAAGGGTTTTGCCGGTGCTCCAAAGCCCTTACAGAATTGCGCTGCGTAGTCGTCCTCCAGTTCATCCCACGGAATGAGCTCAGCCAGCTTGATCCACCGATTATCACCGGAGAGTTTGCCGCCAAACGGCAGGAAGAAGTCTTCGAACGAGAGCTGATAACGATGCTCACGCCGATACATGTGGAAAACTCCGGACCGCTTTTGGGCTCAGATCAGCCCTTTCACGCACATTTTACCGTCAGAAACTGCCGAGATCCATTGCACTGCAGTGGATCTGCCCTTATTCAGGAAGCCCCGTGTAGTTCCCGGGCTCTGTTCCATCGGGCACCAGTGCCAGGTAGGCGGGGCTGGAGAGGATCTCCCGCACCGCTTCGCCCAGCAGCTCCACCGAGCGACTGGTCTCCAGACGCTGGCTGAAGATCTGGTGCAGGCTCTGCAGATACCAGGCAGAACCCTCGAGCCCTGCGTTGAACTTGCTCCACATGCCTGCGTCGCGGCGTGCATCAAGCACCATGTCGCGGGCGTTGTGGGCCTTGTCCGCGGCACTCACCAGCAGGGAATCGGGATCAGCTGTCTTGAGGTGCGCGATGTAGCGTTTTTTGCGCGTCAGCCACGGTTCCTTCCTGCCACCGACCTCCACGGGGCCGCTGGTGTCGGTGCAGTCGTCGACGATCCGCGCTACCCGCTCGCCGAATCGGGTGGCGATCTGCTCGCGGGTGATGCCGGCATCCTCGATGGCGTCATGGAGCAGCCCGGCAATGGCCTGGTCTTCCTCACCGCCGTCTTCCCAGATCAGGGCGCTGACGGTGATGAGGTGGGAGATGTACGGGACTTTCTTGCCCTTTCGCTGCTGGCGGCTATGCAGCTCGGCGGCCCAGCAAAGGGCTTCGGTGTAGCGCTGGCTGTGGGCTGGGGTCCTGTCGGTTTTGGTCATGGCTTGACGAGATCCCATCCAGATCGCCTGTTGCTGCCCCATGGGGCTTTGTGCCCTCCGCAAGCACCCGCCTTGCTCTTCCCTTCCCTCCCATCAACCATCGCCGCCTTGAGCTCGCATTGAGTTGCCAGTATCAGGGCTGTAGAACGGTGATCTGCGGTTGCTGGTTGAGGGGCATCACTTTGATCTGGCCGCCATCGAGGGGGAGCCGATCAAAGTTGAGGCTGCGCAGGTCTGGATTGTGATAGGTCTGGACGTAATACACCTTGTTTTTTAGATCAGCGGCAACGCTCCATTCCGTGATCTCATAGGTGGTTGTCGCCCCGGCGCCGCCAAAGCTGCTCCCAGCAGGTTCCACAATGCTTCCGGGCGGCAGATCGAACTGACCCAGGATTCGGAAGGCGGTGCCGACCTGTTGTTGTGTGGTGAGATTGGTTGGCGCTGAGTTGCTAAACATCAACGCGCGAATGAAGCGTGAGGTGGAGAGGAAATCACCCGGCAAGCCAGCCATTCCACCACCAGTACTCACTGCAGGCAGCTTGAGGCCGTTGATGCTCATCTCGGCGGGCGGGGTTGCACTGAGATTGGCGTAATTGCCAGCCGTGGCCAGGTGATAGGCAAACGGTGGATTGTTGGTGAAAACCCCGGTGGGGTTGTCCGTCATGGTGAGTTCTCCCTTGATGTATTCCACCGAGAGACTTTTCCCTGTGCTGTCGTGCAGGGTCATGTGGATCGGCAGCGGGCCGCCGAATCCAGGAACGTTGGCTCCATTGACCAGAACTTTGGGAAGGCCTTGCTTCACTTCTTCAATGCTGGCAAAGTTGCTTAGGACATAGGTCAGCAACTGGGAGCTGTTGATCGATCGCTTGGTTTCACGGGCGGGGACTGTCTGGAACTGGGCATAGCCCGCGAAATACAGAAGCCCTCCTGCCAGGCCTTTCTCATTCATGCCATCGGGCAGAGCATCGTTGATGCCAATGGCATTCAGCCCCACCACGGCATAGCGCGCGGTCCAGGGCAGGCCATTGCCGATCTTGCCGTCGGGACCGTTGCCCCGCAGCTCCGTGCCCCGCTGAATGAGAACCGCATCACTGTTGAGGGGCTGCCCGAACTCCATGGTGCGTCCATAGACCCGGCCCCCGTCTGAGCCCTTGAGTACGAAGCTGGTGCAGGCTTCTGCTGCTGAACTACCTGCTGCAGCAAGGCTCAGAGCTACGAGGGCGGACAGGGCGCGTTGGGCTGGAGTCCTTGATGCCCCGCGCCGAGGGCATCGACCGGGTCGCGGCCGAGATCCTGCACGAGAACGGCGCCATGCAGCGTGTCTGCCAGAAGCTGGGCTTTCAGCTGCTCTCCACCCCGCGTAGGTGGTGGAGGCCTGGGTGGACCTGCCCGCCTGGGAGCCGCCAGTTGACGCAGGGAACGGAGCCGTGGAGCCGGCTTAACCGGCGAGCAGGGCGGCCACATGGGCGGCACAGCTCTCCCCCAGGGCCGCGAGGTTGTAGCCGCCCTCCAGCACCGACACCAGCCGGCCTCCGGCGTGTTCCCTGGCCACCGAGAGGCAGAGCTCGGTGAGCAGGCCGTAGTCGTCACGGTTGAGCGCGAAGCGCCCGAGCGGATCGTCGCGGTGCCCGTCGAACCCGGCGGAGACGAGCACCAGCTGAGGGCGGAAGCGCGCGGCAGCCGGCAGCAGGGCTCCGCTCAGGGCCTGGAGGACCGCCGCGCCATCGCTGCCTGCCGGCAGAGGGCAGTTCACGGTGAAGCCCTCGCCTGGGCCTTCACCCCGTTCATCGGCGGCGCCGCTGCCGGGGTAGTTGCCCCACTCATGCACGCTCACGTCAAGCACGCTGGGGTCGCGCCAGAAGATCGCCTGGGTGCCGTTGCCGTGGTGCACGTCCCAGTCCACGATCAGAACCCTTTCGATCCCGAGAGCTGCCTGGGCATGTCGGGCGGCCAGGGCGACGTTGTTGAACACGCAGAAGCCCATGCCGCGCTCTGCCTCGGCGTGGTGGCCGGGGGGCCGAAGGGCCGCGAAGGCATTGCGCACGCGGCCGTCCAGCACCGCCTCCACGGCGGCCAGGGCACCGCCGGCGGCCAGCCGTACCGCGTCCTCCGAGTGATCACCGATCGCGGTGTCGCCCGTGGAGAGTTCGGGCAGGCCGTAGGCCACGTCGTGGCGCACGCTGTTCAGGTAGGCCTGGCTGTGGCAGCGCAGCAGTTCCGGGTCGTTGATCGGCCGGGCCGAGATCCGCGTCAGCTGCGTCAGCAGGCCCCGCCGCTCAAGGGCGGCTTCGATGGCATCGAGGCGCTCGGGACATTCCGGATGGCCGCGGCCGGTGTCGTGCAGGCGGAAGCGGGGATCGAGCAAGAGGCCAGTGCCTGCGCCTGTGCTGGGCTGATTACACGGCATAGAGGTCTCAGAGCACAGGGGTCATCTCGTGGCAAGAGTCACAGATTCGCTGAGGGTTGACCGGCCCGCTGAAATTCGTTGCAGTGAAGCGGTTGCGCTGCTGCTGGGGCAGCTGCGGCTGGGGGTGAGTCGCCATCGTGACGACGGTGACCCTGCCCGGAGGACGATCGTCAGCGTCCTGGCTGAGGAGTCAGGCGAGCAGGCCGCCTACGCTGGCTCCATGGCCACGATCAGCTCGCCAAACTGCGTGGATCCCGCGGCGGTGGCAGAGGTGCTGGCCGGGGTGGAACCGGCGCCGTTGCGTCTGGTGCTGTTTGGCTCCAGGGCACGGGGCGACGCACGACCCGATTCCGACATCGATCTTCTGGTGGTGATGCCCCAGGCGCGGCTGACGCCCCAGGAGCGGCAGCTGGCGTTGCGGGCGCTGCGGGCGGCCTTGCGGCCGTTGGCGCTGCCGGTGGGAGTGGACCTTGTGGTGGTGGGCCAGGAAGATGCCCGGCAATTGGCCGGCTCCCGCTGGCATGTGGTGGCGCGTGCCCTGCGCGAGGGGAAGGAGCTGCATGGCGCCGGCTGAGGACGCGCTGCTGCTGCTGCGCCTGGTGGAACGGCACCTGGGCAGCCTGAGGGGAACCCTCGATGCGGAGGTCTTTGCCGATGAGGACTGGGGTTTTCTGGCCCAGCAGACCCTGGAGAAACTGCTCAAAGCCCTGCTGGTGCTGAAGGCCCAGGAGCCGCCGCGCAGTCATTCGTTGCAGCGGCTGGTGCAGCAGCTGGAATGCTGTGGTGAACCGATCAAGCTGGCGCCGGAGCTGCTGGAGTTGGACGACTTCGCGGTGCTCGCCCGCTATGACGCGGATCCGACTCCCTTGCCGGCCGATCGCCAGCGACTGCTGGCGCTTCTGGAGGCACTCCACCAGGAGCTGTGCCTGCGGGTCGGCGGAAGCCTGCAGGCCTGAACCGAGGCCCGGAGCAAGGCTTGAGGCCTTGAACTCGGATGTGTGAGGCGGTGGCGCTGCTGATGGAACAGCTGCGGCCGGGGTGAGCTGTCCTGGGAGATGCCTTCAACCGGTGCCCAGCCGTTCAACGCCCTCAGAGGCTGCGAAGCGTCTGTCAAAGCTGAGCACTGGCAAGGCACCCGTGCTGGTGGCGCGAGCCAGGATCAACTGATCGGCGAGATCACCGCCCTGGCGGAATTGTTCCAGCACATCAATCACGGCGTCGATGTCATCCACAACCACGTTGGTGTCAAGCGTCGTCAGCACGGCCAGCGGCAGCAGTTGCATGGCGGGAGAATGGTCATCCCGCGCTGATCACGCATGCCATCGCGTTCCGGCTCCGGATTGCTCTCCTTGTCCTGCTTCCTCTCGTGCTGAGGTCGCTCGGTTGGCTGGCGCTGGCCCTCGCCGCCGCCGCACCCGTTGCTGCCCAGACCGTGGTGGAGATGCATGGCCTCTGCATCGGTTCACCCCTGCCCCTCTCCGCCCCGCAGACGGTCGGGCTGGATGCCCTGCTGGTGGCGCATCCGCCTGAGGCCAAGCCGGTTGAGGAGCGCTTCTCGCTCACGGCCGTGCGCTTTCCGCCCGAGGCCACCGACAGCAAGGCAGGCATGACGCCCGCCGAACTGCGCGCGTACGTCACGGTGGCATTCCTCGGCGGGCGGCGCATCGACGGACCACCCCTGCGCCGGCGCCTGCTGGGCACGTGGGTGGAGGGGGAGTCCTTCATGGCCTCGATGCCGGTGCCCTCCCATGGGGAGGTGTTCGCCCTGCGCCGCCGGACCGGCGACTCGGTGGTGCTGGGATTCAAGGTTCGCGACGACTGGCGCGAGCCGGGCTCGAATCTGATCGAGGCCATCAGCGCCAGCCTGCAGGAAGCAGAGGGCAGCTGCCCGCAGGCGGGGCTTCAGGTTCCAGAACAGCGCACCCGGCTCATGGCTCCCTCCATTCCCACGGTCTCCCGTGCCAGCCGCTGATCGGTGCCGTCCAGCTTCAGGCGGAGTGGATGCAGCCAGGTGCTGCCCTCACCGGAGAGTTCCAGGATCACCGCGATCTCCTCGCGGCCCTGGGCCACCACCGCGAGGACGGGTCCGCTGCTCTCATAGAAGCTGATCCGCTGGGCCTCGATCCGCAGCCACGACTCATCCGCGGGCCCGCGCCGGCAATGCCTCGCCTCCTTCATCCACAGACCCTGGAACGCCGAGGGAACCTGGGACAACCGCTCGGCCGCGGTTGCCGCGGGGGCAGCACCGAAGAGGGCGGCGAGAACGAGGGCGGAACCGATGTTCGGAGCCATCAGCTGCTGTCTGCGGGTCTCTCCATGCTCCTGCGTCCAGGAACAGCTTGATCACCTGCCGTGAGACGCGCTGGCCCGCGATGACGTGGGTCCGACTCCGTTGCCGGCCGATCGCCAGCGACGGCTGCAGCTTCTGGAGGCACGGCACCAGGAGCTGCGCCTGCGGGTTGGCTGAAGCTTGCTTGAGGCGGAGTCAGAGCACGAGCCTCAGATCATGGGGATGATCTATGCAGAAACTGCATCGCTACGACTCAGGGCCAGCGTCGTTGTGGTGTTATCTGGGTCCAGTGAAAAGCGGAGAGAACTGGACTCCTTCCTGAAGAGCTACTGTCTCGCAATGAGCTTATGCTCTTAAGCATCGTCGCTTCGGCTGCTTATGGGCACCTCGAATAATCAGCAATTTGTAGGGTCGCTGCGGGCATGAAAAAGCCGCAGAAGTGGCGGCAGAGCAGGAGAATCTTATCTCGACCATTGACGAGATCGCCTGAACTATGGGATCTTCTTCTGGAGATTCATGCAACAGCTACTACATGGGAAGAGCGTTGGAGATAACGGAGGAAGTTGAAGGTCAGGTTCTTGAGGCCCCACCAAGCATCATTCCTTTCTAGCCCAATCTTTCGCGTGAGCTTTCCACCCATGGACATGGTCATGCAGCCAAAGACATGCTCCACACAAGCTCTGATTGACGACTTGACACGATTCAGTTCCTTGGCTGCGTCGCTAAGCGGATGATTGCGAGCGCCTTTTTCGTGGATCATGCTTTCAAAGCCACCTAGACTCAGAAGATCCTCAAAGCATTCACCTGAATACGCTGAGTCAGCCCAGACATAGTCATGTTCGTTTTCAGGATCCAGCAGGCGTGGAAGCATCTGGCTGTCGTGAATATTGGCAGGAGTGACAGCATATCGACGGATGAATCCATGGTCAACATCGATGCAGATGCTGTTCTTGTAACCGTAGTAACTGATGCCGTTCTTTTTTGTCCAGCGAGCATCTAAATCCTTTTGCTGCAAGCGATCTGGGTTTTCATCCCAGCCCTCAGGTAGCCTCCCGGCTTTGATCTCTTTGTTCTCCTCGCGGGTATTGCGTTGCTTGGGAACCGGGACAAGAGTCGCATCGATGATTTGACCACCACGAGCTTGGAGACCCTGGGAGCGGAGGTATCCCTCAAACATCTCGAAGAGTTCCTCGATCACTCCCGCCTTGCGAAGTCGCTCCCTGAAGAAGGCGACTGTAGTGGCATCTGGAATGCTGTTCATCACACCAAGCCCGACAAACTCCTCAAAGGAGCGTCTGTCATTCACCTGGAATTCAAGCTCTTCATCGCTCAGGTTGAAAAGCTGCTGGAGAACGAGCATCTTGAAAAGGATCAGCGGATCAATCCTCTTACGCCCTGCATTACTCTTGCGCTCGTGCTCATAGCCCTTGTCAAGCAGTGGGCGGAATGATTCCCATGGGATTGAATCAGCCAGGCTCTTGGGAACCGGCTTTTTGTCCTGGAGCTTTGTGACTCTTTGCTGCTCGTCCCAGAAGCCTCTCTGACCCACTGTTGGCATGAAAATTGCTTAACCAATCATAAACGAGATCATGCCGCAATCAAGTGCCTTGTTGATTTTTCGAGGTGCCCTTATGCAGACCGGATCCGCTCTGGCGATTTCTTCGCGAGGATCCGTCCACTTAGCGTTCGGAAGTGCCTTGGTACTCTGAATCACCGGCCTCTTGCTGGCTTCCTCCACAGCAGGCCAGCGATCCCAGCCCCAACGCCACCTAAGCCTAGAAAATAACCGATAGGGATCAGAGGAAAGGCCTCCCGCAGGATGCCATCTGCATCCACATGTACGCCGATCAGCCGATAGGCGACCCAGCAGGCCATTGAACCAGCGAGCAGCAACAGCGATAGGCGAATGAGCGTGCGTTTCATGGCTGCAGCTGCTCCAGCAGGGTCTGGGTGAGCGCCAGCTCACAGCGCGTCGTGCCGTAGCCCGTCCCCTGGAAGCTCACCGACTTGGCGTAGGCGCACACCTTGCGGCGTTCGGCTCGGAATGCACGCGCCTGTTCGTTTGGGTCGGCACTCGTCTTGTAGAAGCCGGTGAGGTTGTCGCGCCAGAGCGTCTGGAAGGTTTCGCTCGGCACTTGCCTGGCCTCGCTGGCCACCCGCACCAGGGCCTTCTCCAGCTCCCGATCCTTGGCTTGGAGGGCTCCCATCACGCAGCGGGTTTCGGCCACGGTGCTTTCTGAAGGGGTGCAGACCTCCGCTGCTTGTGCCGGCAGCGGCAGCAGCAGCGGCACCAGGGAGGCGGCCAGCAGCAGGTGGAGACAGGTGCGCATCGTGGGCCTTTTCTCCAGACGGATTTGCCCCCAGACAGATTGTCATGCTGGGAGCTGGTGTTCCGAGTCGCCGCGCCTCTTCCCCATGACCAGCCTGTTCTCCCGGCTCCCACTGGTGCTCACGGCCATCGCCGGCTGCCTTGTCACCCACCCGGCTGCCGCATGGGCAGCCCCGGCAGGCAGCAACCTCGCGGTGCTGCTTCAGGCAGCGGGCGGCCAGCCCCTGGGCCTCTACGACGGTGTGCGCTTCGTGCGCATCAACGCCTCCGACGGCACCCGCATCACCGTCACGATCAACTGCGAGCAGGAGCTCTGGCGGGTGGCCCGCATTGAGCCCAGAACCGGCCGAGCGGACTTCCGCGACGATCGCTTCCAGAGTGCTGCCGGCATCGGCCGCAGCCGCTGGTGCACCACCCCCGTGCGCACGATGGAGTGAGTCTGGGCTCACTCCTCCAGCAGCTGCACCTGGTACACGGCCACATTGCTGTGGGCCAGCGAGCGCACTATGTCGGGCACCATCTGCATCGGGGTGCAGAGCGTCAGCGAGCGGCGCCTGCCGGCGGCCATCTCCGCCAGGTGCTGGGGATCGATGCTGGTGGAGCGCTGCTGCGCTGCAGCCTCAAACACCTCCACCGTTGGGCTCTTCCCGGAACCCAGCACAAACAGCACCCGCCGGGGCGTCTCGCTGTAGTCGCGGCTGAGGGCCTCCAGGGCAGGGATGTCCGGGTGTGTCATGGCCTGTTGGTGGCGGGGGATTGCTACACCCACCTGGATAATCGATTGGCTTTCCTTTGCTCACGCATGCTCCACCGCCGCTTCCTCGCCATCGCTGCTGTCAGCGCGAGTGTCATCGCCGGGGCCTCCCTGGTGCGTCCTGCCACGGCCGCCCAGACGCTGGACTGCTGGATGAACGACAGCAAGCAGACCTGTCAGGTGAAGCCCTGGGGCAACGGGGGATTTGAGATCAGCTTCAGCGGCAGTGCCATCTATCGCTTCGTGCCGGCCGGACCCCCCACCACCGACAACCGCCGCATGCGTGATGAACAGGGCCGCATCTGGCTGATGAGCGGCCACCACAGCTTCACGCTCAGCGAGCAGAACGGCGATGGCAACCGAATTGCCGTCTCCAACGTCAAGAGTCGACCCGCAGCGGCCGTGGACCACCAGGCCCACAGCAAGGTGAAACTCAGCGGCCATGGTCAGCCCACGGTGACCCTCTACGCCAAGCCCAACTACGGCGCCGCGATCGCGGGGATGGGGGTGTCGGGGGAAACGCTCGACAAGCTGGCGTGCACCTCTAACAGCCAGGGCACCTGGTGCCGGGTGGGCTACCCCGGCCAGAGCGGCCGGGTGCTGTGGGTGAACCGGGATTCGCTGATCTTCCTGGGGGACGGGGAGTAAGTCATCGCCCCTGCATTTGCTTGCCCTGGCCGGGTTCTCTGCCCTGGCCTTTGCAGCTGCCCATGCGATCGGGATGGAGAAGCGCATCACCCAGCACTACGGCCGCTCCCGGCCGTCCCGTCCAAAAGCCCCGTTTCGTGCCTGCTGAGCGGGCCCATGCGCTGCCGGGCCTTTCTGGGCTGCTGAACGCTGCTGCTCAGCGGTGGGAGCTGTGGCCGCTGGTCACGAAGCCGGCCCGGTAGAGCTCACTGGTGCCGCCGCCAGGGCATAGGCGCCCCCCATTGCCCCGCGCTTCCACCGTGGCTCTGCATCACGCTGCGAGGCTGCTGTCTTCATCGATCTGGGAGAGCCGATCCCTGGTCAGTCAGCTCTTCTAAAGCCGCGAGTGGGGCTTCCCCGTAAGCAGGCGATCGAGCAGTGGCAGAAGCTCCTCGATGCGGGCTGGTTCAGCATTGGGGTCCAGTTCACAGGGCTCATGGATTGGGACTGAGCGGCCAGAATCGTGCCGATCGGCCGCAGCAGCGCCTACAAATAGGTTTCGAATGATGCAGTGAACCTGATTCAGCCGACGCTGGAGGTCTGGGACGACTGCCTGAACTGCTCAAACAACAAGCACGGCAACCAATGATCCGCACCACAATCACCGCTCTGGCCATCGCCACCAGCGCTATCGCCACCCCTGCCCTGGCCGACTCCGCCAAGGCGTATTGCGAGATGGTTCGCACCAACGGCGAAATGCTCAAAGGAAGCTGTACCTGGTCCCAGATGCAGGGAAACGTTTACATCGATCATTTCAACCATTACGCGTTTGCCTTCCCTGCCGCCGAGGAGGGCAAGACCTACGAACGCACCAACCGTGAAGGTGCTGGCCCCTCCTTCAAGCGCCCCGGCTACGTGATCAACGTGTACTGGGAGAAGCCGGTCCGCGAGCCTGGGGGAATCTGATGCCGGCTCACTCCACAGGGAACCTGAACAGCGGCTGCGGGCCTGGCCGTTCATGGGTCGCCAGGATTGAATTCCCTAAGCGGTCCGGGGGGGGATGGTCGTCAATAACACTTCGGTCACAACGGGTGCTCGGCGACATCCTCGACAACCCCCTCCCTGGTTCTTGCAGTGGATGAAGGCAGTTTCGTTCGTAGCCAGCACTGTGCTGGGTGCGCTCCCTGCAGGAGCGATCCCGCCACCACCCGACTCATTCGATGGAGAAACGATCCACTGCCACCCCGCAGGCAGCGCCGCCACCGTGCTGATCTGCAGGGACGCCGAACTCACCGCCCTCGACGGCGAGCTGCGCGCCGCCTTCCGCCGCCTGCAGAACGATGCCTCCTTCACGGAAGCCCAGCGCGAGGCTCTGGTGGAAAACCAGCGGCGCTGGGTGGAGAGCATGGATCAGTGCTGGAGAGCCCAGGAGAGGATGCGGGACTGCGTCAAGCGCAGCCAGAAGCGGCGGCTCCAGCACCTGCAGACCTGGGAAGCAGTATCCCCAGTGAAGCCCTGAAGCCACAGCGCGTGCCCACATGGACCTGCCTTTGTCCCCATGTCTGTCGGGGAATCTGGCCCATGCTGTTGATCCTCTCGGCCTGGTCGTTCCTGGGGGTATTTCGATCGTGACCATGGCCGATCACCCCACGCGGAGCGTGTGCACGCTTGCCGCACTCACGAGCCTGATCCTTGTGATCACGGGTGTCCCCGGCGTCCGGATGGGCGATCTGCCGTTCCTGGTCTTCCTGCTTGCCCCCTACCTTCTGCTGGGACTGCTGGCCTGGCGGGACCGTGAGCGCCGGCGCCTCTCAGCAGTGCTGTTTGTTGCCGTGCTGGTGCTTTCCCTGGCAGGCACAATCCTGCTTGGACTGGACAGCTACCGCTTTCACACGGTGCCCGAGCACCGAATGGTGCAGCGGATGACCGTGATCGTCGTGCCCATGCTGCAATCGGCCGCCGCGATCGTGATCGGCCTGATGCTCCAGGCGAACCGGTCACGGCGGGGCTGAGGTGAGTGGGGGCCTTCCGCTCAGAACTGGGCGGAATACACCGGCTTGAGTTGCCACATCGCCTCGCCGGGCACCAGTTTGTAGGTCACCTGGCGGGTGCCACCGGTGGGCTTGGCGTTGCTGTCGCCGCTCCTAGGGAGAACTCCGGTGCGTCGCTCACCAGGCCAGCACCCACTGTGAGCCGCCCGGCCTGGCGCAGTGCCATGACCAGCCGGGCCTCCAAGGCACCGTTCATCAGCTCGTTCCTGGTCAAGGATGGGCAGCTGCATCAGTGCCTTCTCGCTTATGGCGGCATTCTGTTCTGGGTAAGGAAACTCTCACGCTCCTGTGGGAGCCCTCGGTCGTGAACGGTGGCCCTCCTCGCTGAAGTCCTGGTCGGACAACCCGGCCACATTCTGATTGTGGCTCTGGTCCTGCTGGCTGGCTGGTCCCTGCTGCGCTTCTCCGGGGCCATCAGCAGGCGATCGGCCCGGCCCCTGCTGTGGGCCTCCCTGGCCTGGGGGATGTATGCCGCCTGGGAGGCTCTGTTGCAGCTACGCACGCCTGAGGCCAACATCCGGGTGGATCTGCTGCTGATCTGGCCGCTGCTGGGCGCGCTCACGCTGTACGGGTTGATCAGGTGCGCGATCGCTGTCAGACGGTGAGCGGGGGGGCATGGGAATGGCCAAGCCCGGAATGGTGTGTTAAGACACGTTTCTGGGTCGCCCAGCGAGGCGATCCGATCCGAGTTCCGATTCCCTACTTCCCTGATGATCCGCAGCCTTCGTCAAACCTCCGCAGCCCTCGGCGCGGGCCTTCTTCTGGCGGGGCTTTCCGCCCCCTTCGCCCCAGCGGCCATGGCCGAAGTGCTGGTCAGGGCCCAGGGCCGTTGCAAGCTGATGAGCGGTGGCTACGAAGCCTTCAATGGACACTGCACCTTCAAGCACAAAAAGGCAGGCAACACCGATGCCTATGTCGTCAAGCTCGATGACGGAACGGATTTCAACTTCTCGGGCCCAGGCGTGCAGGCCCTGAGCGTGCAGACCTACGCCGGTGTCCGCAACGTGAAGCACAAGGCTCAGGCGGATCATGAGGTCTTCAGCTGGAACGATGGCGAAGCCCGCAGGCTCTCGGTGCGTCTCGACCAAGTCCAGAATCCCGATGTCCGCTTCGATGATGCACCCCAGAAGGCTGACGCCGGCTCCCTGTTGGGCGCGGCGGTGGGTGCCCTGATCGGCGGCCTGATCACAGGCAAGCCGGTCACCACCACGGAGCCTGCCCGTGAAGGTGCTCCGGTGTCCGATCTGCAATCGCTGGTGGGCGCCAGGGGGGGGCAGGCCGAAGGAACCCTGACATCGAAGGGCTACACCTACCGCGGTGGCACCAAGCTGGCCGACAGTTCCTTCACCTACTGGGAGCAGCCCTCCACGAACAACTGCGTGACGATTCGCACCACCGACGGCCGTTATCAGTCGATCACCTACACCAAGCGGAGCGACTGCAACTGAGCCATCAGCATGCTCAACCCCTGGGGCCATCCAGCCCCAGGTTTTTTTATGGGGCCTCGCCCTTCAGGCGCGCCTGATCACCCGCAGCACCACCAGAAGGATCACGGCGCCGAGCGTGGCCACCACGATGCTCCCCAGCACACCCCCTCCGACGGCACCACTCAGACCGCTGAAGAGCAGGCCACCGATCAGGGCCCCGATGATGCCGACAACCAGGTCACCGATCAGGCCGAAGCCACCGCCTTTGACCAGGACGCCAGCGAGCCAACCGGCAATGACCCCCACCAGCAGAAACCAGAGAACGTTCATGAGCTCTCATCCTTGTTCTTAAAGATCAACAAAAACGTAGACGCGAGAGCAAGCCAAGAGCCATGCAGGCTTAAGGAAGCTCTGATCAAGACCGGGAATTGAGCGCAAGCGTGTCTCATTCTCGCCAATGAGACACAAGTGGGGTATTTTGTCCTTGGCTACTCGCCAGGTGCTCCAATCCAGGGCCTGACTGGCTTATTTCTCGTGAGTTCCCCGATCATTTTTGACTGCTCACCCTCAAGATGGCACACTTATTCTGTCATTTACGCTGTAGAAGGACAACGTTCGCGCACCATCCAGAGATTGGCGAGGGCAAACAGCATCGTCAGCTTGAGGTTGTTCTTGCGGATGCCTCGGTAGAAGACCTTCCGAAATCCAAACTGGCACTTGATGATCCGAAATGGATGCTCCACCTTTGCCCTGACATGTGCTTTCGCCGCCTCCATCAGATCCAGCAGTCTTCCCTCTGGGGTGTCCGGTAGAACTCGGCGCTGTCCGGGCTTCATGGCGATGCGCATCTCTGCTTCGCAGTCCTTGAACGCCTCACGCTTTTCGATGCCGATGTGGCCAGAGTCGCCGTAGATCACGCGTTCCTCGCCATGGACGCGATCGGGTGCCGTGTTCAGCTCATGGACGTTGGCAGCCGTGCTCACCACGGAATGGACCAGACCCGAGGCTGCATCCACACCGATGTGGCACCGCATCCCAAAGAACCACTGGTTGCCTTTGGCCACCGAGTGCATTTCAGGATCCCGCTCGCCCGTCTTGTTCTTGGTTGAACTGGGAGCGTTGATGATTGTGGCATCGAGGATCGTACCCTCCTTAAGCATCACGCCCTTCTCCCGCAGGCTCTGGTTCACCGTCTCCAGGATCTGCTCTGCTATCCGATTCTCTTCCAGGAGGTGGCGGAAGTTCAGGATCGTCGTCTCGTCAGGGATCCGGTCCTCAACCATGTCGATCCCAGCAAAGCGGCGGAAGCAGGGGGTATCGATCAGCATCTCCTCCATCAAGGGATCGGAAAGCGTGAACCACTGCTGCAGCAGGTGGATGCGCAGCATCACCTCCAGCGGAAACGGTGGGCGCCCGCCCTTGGCAGAAGGCCTGTGGTACACAGGCGAAATCAAGGCCAGGAAAGGATCCCAGGGCACTGTGGCTTCCATCTCATCGAGGAAGCGCTGCCGGCGCGTTTTCTTCTTGGCGTAGGTCTGCTCGTAGTCCGTGAAACCCAACTGGAGGGGGCCGCCATCCGCTGCCAGTCTCATTATTGGAACTGTACTGATTCTATCGGATTTTTCAGGGGTTCCTTAAGTTCCTTACAGACTTGTTGCAAGTCCTGGGCATTCGCCAGATCAGAAAGAATGGGGGCACTCCGAACAAGCCCCTGGAGTGGTCAGGCCGCCGCAGCTCTCTGCTGCTCCAGTCACCGCTTGCCTGCCACTCAGGGGCAGCGTTCGGAAGTGGCTCGGTACTGATCCTTACCGGCGCTTGGCTGGCTTCCTCCACAACAGGCCGGCGATTCCGGTCCCAATACCGGCTCCGCCCAGGAGATAGCCGATTGGAATCAGGGCGAAAGCCTCCCTGAGCGTGCCATCGGCCTCTACCCGCGCCCCGATCAGTCGGTAGGCCACGGCGCAGACCACCGCGCCGGTGAGTAGCAGCAGCGCGAGGCGGATGAGCGGGCGTTTCATGGCCGCAGCTGCTCAAGCAGGGTCTGGGTGAGCGCCAGCTCACAGCGCGTCGTGAAGATGCCGTAGCCCGTCCCCTGGAAGCTCACCGACTTGGCGTAGGCGCACACCTTGCGGCGTTCGGCTCGGAAAGCACGCGCCTGCTCGTTTGGGTCGGCACTCGTCTTGTAGAAGCCGGTGAGGTTGTCGCGCCAGAGCGTCTGGAAGGTTTCGCTCGGCACTTGCCTGGCCTCGCTGGCCACCCGCACCAGGGCCTTCTCCAGCTCCCGATCCTTGGCTTGGAGGGCTTCCATCACGCAGCGGGTTTCGGCCACGGTGCTTTCTGATGGGGTGCAGACCTCCGCTGCTGGTGCCGGCAGTGACAGCAGCGGCCCCAACAGAATTCCAAGCAGCAGGGGAAGACACGGGCGCATGGCTGGCACATCCGGGAGGAGATTGATCATGCTTGCTCCTGCTCTTCCGAGTCGCCGCCTCTCCTCGCCATGACCAGATTGCTCTCCCGCCGTCTCCCCCTGCTGCTCACGGCCATCGCCGGCTGCCTTGTCAGCCACCCGGCTGCCGCATGGGCAGCCCCAGCAGGCAGCAACCTCTCGGTGCTGCTTCAGGCAGCGGGCGGCCAGCCCCTGGGCCTCTACGACGGTGTGCGCTTCGTGCGCATCAACGCCTCCGACGGCACCCGCATCACCGTCACGATCAACTGCGAGCAGGAGCTCTGGCGGGTGGCCCGCATTGAGCCCAGAACCGGCCGAGCGGACTTCCGCGACGATCGCTTCCAGAGTGCTGCCGGCATCGGCCGCAGCCGCTGGTGCACCACCCCCGTGCGCACGATGGAGTGAGTCTGGGCTCACTCCTCCAGCAGCTGCACCTGGTACACGGCCACATTGCTGTGGGCAAGCGAGCGCAGGATCTCAGGCACCATCTGCATCGGGGTGCAGAGCGTCAGCGAGCGGCGCCTGCCGGCGGCCATCTCCGCCAGGTGCTGGGGATCGATGCTGGTGGAGCGCTGCTGCGCTGCAGCCTCAAACACCTCCACCGCTGGGCTCGTCCCGGAACCCAGCACAAACAGCACCCGCCGGGGCGTCTCGCTGTAGTCGCGGCTGAGGGCCTCCAGGGCTGGGATGTCCGGGTGTGTCATGGCCTGATGTCGGTTGGGCCTTGAGCATGAAAATGGGACAGACCTAGCAACCCCTGATCCCCTGCCAGGTGGAACGACGCTCAGCAGCTTGCCGAGCGCACGGCTTTGCGCAGACGCCTCGACCAGCGGAAGGCTGCCGCCACGCCCAGGGACGGCAGCGGGCCGGGCACTTCCTGGGTCGACTGGACGGCGCCGATGTCGCGGCGACCAAAAGCGGTACGTGGATTGCCATACACGTCTGTGGTAATAACGCTTCCATCGATGGGATTGATAAGCTGATTCGCGCCCTCGGCATCGGCGATTGCACTGCGCAGGGGACTCCCCGGCAGAAGAGCGGCGCCATCGGGAAGATCGGCATAGAAGAGCCCACCAGCAGTGAGCTCGTAGGGAATCGAGCCCGTGAGCAGAGATGGCTGATTAAAGAGAAGCTTAAGATCCGCAGCGTCGGCATTTGGGGTGGGCTGCACATAGCTGTGAGCATCGGCCACCAGATCACCAGTGGGGTTCATATCAAACACCTCGGAGTAAGAATCAATGATCCCAGTAAGATCAGAATTGATTGTTGAAACCACACTTTGAAAAAGATTGATCGATCCTGCGTCGAATGCCTGAAGGGGAACGCCATTACAAGCATAATCGTCAGGGTTGCTTGAGCAAGTTGGGACATCGAGGGCAAGCAGGGCGTTCGCTTGCACCGTGGAAGCGATCAGGTTGGCCACTCCGCTGGAAAAGGCTTGGATGCGGGCAACTGCGCTGGGCGCAAAGTCTGGCACAAAAAGACTGTTGACGATATTCATAACAGCTCCCGATCCGGAAATCGAAAGCCCACCCGCACTCCCAGTAAAAATAGAGGAAACAATGTTTGCCGCACCGCCAATCCAGTTGACTCCACCAATGCTGCTCGACGTTCCCTTGATGATACTTTGCGTCATGTTAAGTGTGGCATTTCCGCCTGCAATGGCACCGACCCAGGCAAATTCTGCACCACCGATAAGATTCTCAAGCGGATTAATTCTATCCAGTACAACTTTATGAAGATTCAGCGTAGCACCGGTCCTGGCCTCGAAGACAGGCCTGCCGGCAAACCCATAAGGAACTGTATTCTTGGCGGCACTATTGATGACCGTCACCACAGAATCAGTGCCTGCGCTCAGGAAGCCATTAAGCCCATCAATGTTTAGATCTTTGACTCCAACGGAAACAGAAGGCCCAATCTCGGCGAAAGAAAAGGCTGGAGTCACCAATACGTCACCAGAAGTAGGCGTATAGGATGACAAAGTAAATTTATTATACTCAATCCCATTTGTACCAATAAATAATGGGTTACCAAGCAGGGTCACACCATTGCCGTTAATCTGCACAGACTCCGTGATCCTGCTGAGGAAGGAAGAAATAACCGGCGTGGCATTATCCACATAAATGGAGGAACCGGTTCTGAGCTGCAACTGGATGATGTCTGCTCCAGGGGTGGTATTGGACTGTTCAATCGCCCAGGCCAAGCTGTTCAGGGTGGTTGGATCACCCCACATCGATTCCGTAACCGTGAATACGGCCGCAGAGGCGGGAAGGCAGAAGCTTGCTGGAAGGCTGCCGACCAGAAGGCATTGCCTGAAAAACTTGTTCACTTCGTCTTGATCCAGCCAGAAGGATCGCAGAAGCTAACACATCACATCACATCACATCATGGCAAGCATCGTTTGTCACAGGTCGCATGAAACAACGCAAGCAATTTGTGCTGTGGTAGTGGCAGCAACGGTTTTCTTCCATCCGGCATGGCCGGGTTTGTCTTGACCTGATACCTGTTGGGGCGATTATGCAAGGGTGCGGACCTCGATCGGCAGCATGGGGAGGAGCAGGAAGTAGTCGGCCCGTCAGCCTGGATAATCGAGAGGCTTTTCCCTCACCCTCATGCTCCACCGCCGCTTCCTCGCCATCGCTGCTGTCAGCGCGAGTGTCATCGCCGGGGCCTCCCTGGTGCGTCCTGCCACGGCCGCCCAGACGCTGGACTGCTGGATGAACGACAGCAAGCAGACCTGTCAGGTGAAGCCCTGGGGCAACGGGGGATTTGAGATCAGCTTCAGCGGCAGTGCCATCTATCGCTTCGTGCCGGCCGGACCCCCCACCACCGACAACCGCCGCATGCGTGATGAACAGGGCCGCATCTGGCTGATGAGCGGCCACCACAGCTTCACGCTCAGCGAGCAGAACGGCGATGGCAACCGAATTGCCGTCTCCAACGTCAAGAGTCGACCCGCAGCGGCCGTGGACCACCAGGCCCACAGCAAGGTGAAACTCAGCGGCCATGGTCAGCCCACGGTGACCCTCTACGCCAAGCCCAACTACGGCGCCGCGATCGCGGGGATGGGGGTGTCGGGGGAAACGCTCGACAAGCTGGCGTGCACCTCTAACAGCCAGGGCACCTGGTGCCGGGTGGGCTACCCCGGCCAGAGCGGCCGGGTGCTGTGGGTGAACCGGGATTCGCTGATCTTCCTGGGGGATGGGGAGTAGGCCGTCGCGCCTGCGCCTACTTTGGGACTCCTGAAAAAGATTCTCGGCCCATCGGCGCCGAATTCGTCCGTTTGCTTCGCGTTAATCAGGCCGGCAAGCGCCGTGACATCAAGTGGGCCAGATCTCAAAAGTCTGGCTTGCAGATGACCGCAGGAGCTCTGATCGCTGACCAGGCCATAAGAAAGCTGTAGATCCACCCAAAAAGAAGGGCAAAAAAGAGGCGCAGCAGCCTCAAGACCTTTTCCGCGCACATCACGACAAAGGCCATTGAGATGGAGGATTCGGCACCAGCTGGTAGACGAACCATGATCAGATCCAGGGAATACTTGCGCTTTCCATATCCAAAGACGCCTTCCACTTCATTGCGTCGAGCTTGATCAGATCGGAGCTGCTGCTTGTGTGCAGTGGTGACATCAGGATCCTTGGGCGGGCGGCCCAATCGCTTGCCGGAGAGGCGAATACCGTTCCTCATGCAGAAATGCCTATTCTTGGCCGTGATATAAATCCGGTCGGCGCAGATGCGCTCTGGGTAAGATCCTGTATCCAGCTTGTATTTTTCCGCCTGAGCGATCAGGTCTTCTCCTTCGTTGTAGGGGTTCCAGCTGATGCGGTGCAAGAACGGAAAGCCGTTTTGAACCGAAACACTGATTTTGGCACCAAACTCCACCGCAGCACGTGCTTTGCCTCGCACCATTGGGCGGATATGGGTCTGCACAAGATTCACCAGGCGGTCTGGAATGCTGTTGGTCTGAGAGGCGAGCAGAAGGCCCTGCTGCCGCTCCAACTCGCTGCAGGCCAACAACTTCTGCCACCAATGCCTCTTGAGCTCAGAAAGCCTTGCCCCACAGCCGATCAGAGCATCAATGGCTTTGAGATTCTGCCGCACATATCCAAGCTGATGTTTAATGGCAGCCTTCACTTTTCGGCGGCGTGGCCGTTTTTGCTTCGCCACTCTCAGGAAATGAGCACGAGCAAGGCCACGGTCGTAGCGAGGTCGATGTCTCCTGAATCCCGATGACTGACTGCACAGATCATCAATGACTCGCTCGGTCGTTGTGCGAGCCTCGCTGAGGAGCCTGAGGTCTCTGGGATAGGTAATGTCGGCAGGAGTGCAACTAGCATCAATCGTGAGAGTGCCCCAATTCTTTCCTTCTGGCCAGTCAGCAGGCTTGATCAACGCATCAAGTTCCAGCTGAGCGCCTCCTCCTCTGGAATCAGGATCATCATGGTCGTCATCGTCTGCTACCTGAGCAAGTGCTTCCAGAAGGATCTCTTTGCCGCGCTGCACCACCAGCTCATTGATACGGCGCAGATCCTCGTCAGAAAAGCGTTTGCGAAAATGCACCATCATCGAGGCATCAAACGGTGCCTTGGCTGTGTAACCCGCAAAGCCGAGAAAGAACTGCATATAGGCGTTCTCTCTGATCTGATGGACAGTCTCTTCGTCGGTTAACCCCAACTTCTGTTTGATGTAGAGAGCACCAAAGGCCATCCGCACTGATTTGGCTGGAGCGCCAATTGTGGCGTTGAATTGAGGGGCATAGGCTTGTTCCAGCTCATCCCATGGCATCAGCCCCTCCAGTTGAACCCAGCGATTCTCGGGATCAAGTGTGCCGCCAAATGGCAGGTGGAACTCCTTGATTGAGATCTGACCGTTATTGTGCCTCCGGTACATCTGGAGTGATCAGGAGTAAAGGCAATCACGGATTGCCTGGTTCACGGCCATTTTAGCGGCTTCTCATGCTTGAGACCAGCCGCGGCGCAATGGATCTGGATTTTTCAGGAGTCCCTACTTTTCCCTGATTGGGTTCAACGCCATCCCGAAATCCGCCGCCAATTCAGGCCAGCTGGCGGAAATTCTCTAGCACCTCCGCCCAGGAACCGCTGTCCCCCAGATGAAAGGCCAGCTCCGCTGCTCCGCAACTGGTCTCAAGGGCAGGAAGAGGCTCACATGCTGGTCAGCCAGGCTAAGCGGTTGCCTCTACTCCAAATCCCGGAAGGATGGATCGGAGGTGATGGAATGGCCAGATCTCAACCATGGAGTTCTCTCTGTGTTCTGGTGGTGTCTTCTGGTGACACTCTTGATCCGGACAATCGCTTAGTCCAAGCGGAAGAAGTATATGCACAGCAATTCAACGCCACCATTAAGGAGGGACTCCTGAAAAAGATTCTCGGCCCATCGGCGCCGAATTCGTCCGTTTGCTTCGCGTTAATCAGGCCGGCAAGCGCCGTGACATCAAGTGGGCCAGATCTCAAAAGTCTGGCTTGCAGATGACCGCAGGAGCTCTGATCGCTGACCAGGCCATAAGAAAGCTGTAGATCCACCCAAAAAGAAGGGCAAAAAAGAGGCGCAGCAGCCTCAAGACCTTTTCCGCGCACATCACGACAAAGGCCATCGAGATGGAGGATTCGGCACCAGCTGGTAGACGAACCATGATCAGATCCAGGGAATACTTGCGCTTTCCATATCCAAAGACGCCTTCCACTTCATTGCGTCGAGCTTGATCAGATCGGAGCTGCTGCTTGTGTGCAGTGGTGACATCAGGATCCTTGGGCGGGCGGCCCAATCGCTTGCCGGAGAGGCGAATACCGTTCCTCATGCAGAAATGCCTATTCTTGGCCGTGATATAAATCCGGTCGGCGCAGATGCGCTCTGGGTAAGATCCTGTATCCAGCTTGTATTTTTCCGCCTGAGCGATCAGGTCTTCTCCTTCGTTGTAGGGGTTCCAGCTGATGCGGTGCAAGAACGGAAAGCCGTTTTGAACCGAAACACTGATTTTGGCACCAAACTCCACCGCAGCACGTGCTTTGCCTCGCACCATTGGGCGGATATGGGTCTGCACAAGATTCACCAGGCGGTCTGGAATGCTGTTGGTCTGAGAGGCGAGCAGAAGGCCCTGCTGCCGCTCCAACTCGCTGCAGGCCAACAACTTCTGCCACCAATGCCTCTTGAGCTCAGAAAGCGTTGCCCCACAGCCGATCAGAGCATCAATGGCTTTGAGATTCTGCCGCACATATCCAAGCTGATGTTTAATGGCAGCCTTCACTTTTCGGCGGCGTGGCCGTTTTTGCTTCGCCACTCTCAGGAAATGAGCACGAGCAAGGCCACGGTCGTAGCGAGGTCGATGTCTCCTGAATCCCGATGACTGACTGCACAGATCATCAATGACTCGCTCGGTCGTTGTGCGAGCCTCGCTGAGGAGCCTGAGGTCTCTGGGATAGGTAATGTCGGCAGGAGTGCAACTAGCATCAATCGTGAGAGTGCCCCAATTCTTTCCTTCTGGCCAGTCAGCAGGCTTGATCAACGCATCAAGTTCCAGCTGAGCGCCTCCTCCTCTGGAATCAGGATCATCATGGTCGTCATCGTCTGCTACCTGAGCAAGTGCTTCCAGAAGGATCTCTTTGCCGCGCTGCACCACCAGCTCATTGATACGGCGCAGATCCTCGTCAGAAAAGCGTTTGCGAAAATGCACCATCATCGAGGCATCAAACGGTGCCTTGGCTGTGTAACCCGCAAAGCCGAGAAAGAACTGCATATAGGCGTTCTCTCTGATCTGATGGACAGTCTCTTCGTCGGTTAACCCCAACTTCTGTTTGATGTAGAGAGCACCAAAGGCCATCCGCACTGATTTGGCTGGAGCGCCAATTGTGGCGTTGAATTGAGGGGCATAGGCTTGTTCCAGCTCATCCCATGGCATCAGCCCCTCCAGTTGAACCCAGCGATTCTCGGGATCAAGTGTGCCGCCAAATGGCAGGTGGAACTCCTTGATTGAGATCTGACCGTTATTGTGCCTCCGGTACATCTGGAGTGATCAGGAGTAAAGGCAATCACGGATTGCCTGGTTCACGGCCATTTTAGCGGCTTCTCATGCTTGAGACCAGCCGCGGCGCAATGGATCTGGATTTTTCAGGAGTCCCTAAGGAACCCCTGAAAAACCCGATAGAATCAGTACAGTTCCAATAATGAGACTGGCAGCGGATGGCGGCCCCCCTCCAGTTGGGTTTCACGGACTACGAGCAGACCTACGCCAAGAAGAAAACGCGCCGGCAGCGCTTCCTCGATGAGATGGAAGCCACAGTGCCCTGGGATCCTTTCCTGGCCTTGATTTCGCCTGTGTACCACAGGCCTTCTGCCAAGGGCGGGCGCCCACCGTTTCCGCTGGAGGTGATGCTGCGCATCCACCTGCTGCAGCAGTGGTTCACGCTTTCCGATCCCTTGATGGAGGAGATGCTGATCGATACCCCCTGCTTCCGCCGCTTTGCTGGGATCGACATGGTTGAGGACCGGATCCCTGACGAGACGACGATCCTGAACTTCCGCCACCTCCTGGAAGAGAATCGGATAGCAGTGCAGATCCTGGAGACGGTGAACCAGAGCCTGCGGGAGAAGGGCGTGATGCTTAAGGAGGGTACGATCCTCGATGCCACAATCATCAACGCTCCCAGTTCAACCAAGAACAAGACGGGCGAGCGGGATCCTGAAATGCACTCGGTGGCCAAAGGCAACCAGTGGTTCTTTGGGATGCGGTGCCACATCGGTGTGGATGCAGCCTCGGGTCTGGTCCATTCCGTGGTGAGCACGGCTGCCAACGTCCATGAGCTGAACACGGCACCCGATCGCGTCCATGGCGAGGAACGCGTGATCTACGGCGACTCTGGCCACATCGGCATCGAAAAGCGTGAGGCGTTCAAGGACTGCGAAGCAGAGATGCGCATCGCCATGAAGCCCGGACAGCGCCGAGTTCTACCGGACACCCCAGAGGGAAGACTGCTGGATCTGATGGAGGCGGCGAAAGCACATGTCAGGGCAAAGGTGGAGCATCCATTTCGGATCATCAAGTGCCAGTTTGGATTTCGGAAGGTCTTCTACCGAGGCATCCGCAAGAACAACCTCAAGCTGACGATGCTGTTTGCCCTCGCCAATCTCTGGATGGTGCGCGAACGTTGTCCTTCTACAGCGTAAATGACAGAATAAGTGTGCCATCTTGAGGGTGAGCAGCCAAAAATGATCGGGGAACTCACGAGAAATAAGCCAGTCAGGCCCTGGATTGGAGCACCTGGCGAGTAGCCAAGGACAAAATACCCCACTTGTGTCTCATTGACGAGAATGAGACACGCTTGCGCTCAATTCCCGGTCTTGATCAGAGCTTCCTTAAGTCTCCAGTCAGGTCTGTCGGACTGCCTTTTGTTTTGCACTCTGTTTGTCCAGTAGAGATGATGTCTCAGTGACGAGAAGACTATTCGCCAGATCAGAGAGAATGGGGGCACTCCGAACAGGCCCCTGGAGTGGTCAGGCGGCCGCAGCTCTCTGCTGCTCCAGTCACTCCTTGCCTGCCACTCAGGGGCGGCGTTATCCGTACCCAGCAAGCCGTTAACCGGAAGCCGCGCCTGGTACCGGGAAGAAGTACCATGCTCGAATGAAGCGGAAGAACCAGCGCACCCTTGAGCTGATCTTCTCCCGTCCCGCAAGCGGCAGCCTGCCGTGGAGGGACATCGAGGCCCTGTTTCAGGAGCTTGGTGGGGATGTCAGTGAGAGGGCAGGCAGCCGAGTTGCGGTCGTTCTGTTTGGCGAAGTCAGGGTCTTCCACAGGCCCCACCCATCGCCCGATACAGACAAGGGTGCTATTGCTTCGATCCGCAAATGGTTTCAAGAACACGGAGTGACACCATGAATCTCATGAATGTGGATGGCTACCACGCCAAAATTGACTACGTCGAGGAGACGGATCAGTTCCGCGGGGAAATTCTTGGGCTTTCTGGAGGGGCGGACTTTTATGGGGCCAGTCCTGAGGAGCTTCGCCGAGAATTCAAAAAGTCATTGGACGTCTTTCTTGAGGTATGCAAGGAGCAAGGAATCGAGCCTCGTAGACACTATTCAGGCAAGTTCAATCTTCGGATTCCGCCTGAACTCCATGAGAAATTGGCGATGACTGCTGAGGCGCAGGGAAAGAGTCTCAATTCGCTTGCCCAGGAAGCACTTCAGAGAAGTGTCTCAGAGTAGAGGAACGGATAGCAAGCCCCTTGAGTGGACAGGCCGCCACCAAATCTCTGCCTTGCAACCCCAGGCTACCTGCCTGCCACTCAGGACAGCGTTATACGGGCTGAAGAGAGCCAATGAATCGCCAGTAATGCATAGTCTGTTGTGTGTCAGTCAGGCCAATGAGTGACGGCAACCAGTCGGATCATGAGATGCGAGCAGTCTGGCATTGCGAATGCACGCTTAAACAAGATCAGCTTCGACTCTGGCGCTACCCGTTGTAGGATTAGACCAGCCATGAGCACAGCCAATCGCGCACCTTTCCTCGAGACATGGGAGGCTTTGTTTGTCTAGTCAGGAATGAAGACCTCTGTAAGACTGGGCATGCTGATGACCTTCAAAGGCCATTAAAAGAGCTGAAGTCAACCGAGGCAATCGCGCACTTAGGATCCACAGAGACTCGGAATCTTGAGTCATCTCTACGAAGGCGATATGCTAACAAGCGAATACCTCAGGCTGAGTACTTCAGGCTATCCAAGAATGAAGTTGAAGGGGCTGTCCAAATACTTAACGGAAATGCCGGATTATTGGGAGAGGCGCGCCAAAGTCAAATCCCCTTGAAGAGAGATTTCCCACGATTCAGACGTCCAAACTCGATTGGTGCACTTTCTGAAGCCAAAAGGATCTTCAAAAGGGTCTCATTCTATCGCCAAGGCCACTTGATCTGCGTTTCCCGCTATCCAGATTCTTCTTTTGGTTCTGTCGGTACTTCAGAATGGGACTTTGGCGTATTGCTTGAGTGGCGCTTAGAGGTATTGCCCAAGGGCGAAGGTAGAAGGCATCTAAAAATGGTATCAATTCATCAGCATAGTATCAGTGATATGGTCAGCAAGTTCGGCTAGCCTCTTGCCAAGCACGCATTCAGGCAGATCAAGCATGGGCGTCGGCAATGTATATCAATCAATCCTCTGTATAGTGATAAAGTTTCCTGAGACTGCTGGTAGGAAAAGGTCGGAAGGACGGCAAGATCCTTGGTCCTCATCGTACCGCATAAGCAGTCATTCAGTACAGCCATCCTCTATAAAGCCTGACTCACTAGCCCTGCACTGGACAGCCCTGCGTTGAGAGCCGCCTGCCGCCGCGCCTGCGCCTCCTCGTTCCAGCGCTCGCGCACCTTCTTGATGTCGCCCGCCAGCACGCTCTCCAGGTCATGCGCCGAATAGAACTCGTTCACCAGCTTCAGGTAGGGGGCCGGCTCGATCGTCATCACCTCCTTCACGAAGCGTTCGTGGTCGTCGAAGCGGACGTCGATCGCCTGTTGCTGGGCCAGCCGGCGTTTCTCCTTGATCTGCTGCGGGCGCTGGTCGTTGGCATCGGCCAACTCCAGCGGCTCCACCGGTTGCCCTCGCAGCCGCTTGAGCAGCTCCCGCTGGGCGTTGAGCTCCGGCTGCATGCGGGCGGTCCACTGGTCGCCGCGCTCCCGCAGGTGGGCATTGACCCTGGTCACGGCGAAGGGCACTTGGGCGCGCAGGTGATCAGGGATGGACGCGTTGGGGTTGGCATCAGGTCTGCGGCCAAGCTGCAGCCGTTCAGCAACCGTCTCGTAGGGCTCGATCGCCATCACGTTCAGGCCTGAGCTGGCGAAGCGCACCGCCACCCACTCCTGCACCACCGGGATCGAGAAGCGCGTCCAGAACTCCTTCTGAAACTGCACCAGCATGCTCTTGGTGGTCACCACCAGCAGCCGCTTGCCGCGGCCGCGGCGGATCAGCTCGCTGCAGAGGATGCCGCACTCCAGCGTCTTGCCCAGGCCCACCGCATCGGCGATCAGCAGCCGCTGGCGCGGCATCGCCAGGGCCTTGGCGGCGGGCTCCGGCCGGGTCCGGTTGAATGCTTCTGCAGGGAGGATCCGATGGCTGGCGTGCTGATCTGGTTGCTGCTCGGCCTGGGCTTCGGGCTGCTGCTGTGGCCCTACCAGGCCATCTCCGAACTCGGCTTCCGGCTGCAACGGGATCTCTGGCAGGTGTCACAGCCCGCGCCGTTGATCGGCGCTCTGGTCGTGTTCGTGGCCACCAGCCTGCTGGTGCTGCTGGCCTGGGGGCCTCTGGCGGCCGGCCGCGGCGGCGGCGTCACGCCCGTGCTCGCCCTCGATCGCGCCGCTCCGTCTCTTCGTGAGGCCCACGAAGAGCGCTGGTTGCGGCAGCTGAGCCTGGCGACCCAGTTGCGGCGGTTGCCGTTGCTGCTTGCTCACCCACGTCGGCGGGCTGGCGGTGGGCGTGGAGTCCCCCTCGGTGGCGCTCGGAGCATCTCTGCTGCTGGCGCTCCACAGGCGTCTGAGCGGGTTTCGACCCCTCGCCTCCCTCTCCCCCCGTCTTGTGGCCGTGATCGGTGGCGCCGCGGGGCTGGGGGCGGCGTTCCGTTCGCCCCTGCTGGCGGTCGCCTACGGGCTGGAGGAGCTGGGCCAAGCCAGTGGCCTGCCGCTCGTGCTGCCGGCGCTGCTGCTGGCGGGCAGCGGCACCCTGCTGGCCACCACCATGGGCCAGCCGGCCCGCTTGCCCGGCCTGGATCTCGGGCCGCTGCCGCCCCAGGTGTGGGGCTGGGCCGCCCTGCTCACGCTGGTGGGTGCCGCCGGCGGTGCCCTGTTGGTGCGCCTGCTTCTGCCGGTGGCGGCTGTGGTGAAGCGCCTGCTGACCCGTCAGCGGCTGGTGGGCGCCCTTCTCCTGGCGGGCGGCCTCACCCTGCTGGCCCTGGTCAGCGGCGGCCTCAGCCTCAATGACGGCTCCCTCTCGCTGCGGGCGGCCCTGTCCGGCGAGGCCGTGGGCTCGCCGCTCCTCTGGCTCTGGCGGCTGCTGGCGAGCGTGCTCAGCCTGGCGCTGGGTGCCCCGGGCGGCCTGATGCACGACAGCATGACCCTCGGTGCCCTGCTGATCAGCCCCCTGCAGGGCCTTGAGGGTCTCGGGCCCACCGCCCTGGCCCAGCTGGCAGCCGTGGGTGCCACCGCCCTCTTCGCCGCTGCCCACGGCTGCCCCCTGTTCTGCGCGTCCTTCGTGTTCACCCTGCAGTGCGATCCGGGCCTGCTGCCGCTGCTGCTGCTGGTGAGTGCGGTGGCCGCTGCCCTGGGCGAGCGCTGGCGCGGCGAGGGCTGGAATGAGCACCAGCTGCAGGGCCTGCTGGATCAGACGCCGGGCGCCGCCCCGTCAAGTCGGTGATCGAGCCCCGACGCGCCCGGGCCGCCGCCCCTCCTGGCTCGGCCGCCATCAGCGTGGGCTGGCACCCCCTCCCTGCACGCTGATGCCCGTGTCGATGTGCTCGAGCGTCGGGGCACCCAGGCGCTGCTGCCACAGCGACAGCACCGACCAGTAGCCCTGGGCCGCCGGTCGGGTGGCCGCGGTGGAATCCACCACGCCGCCCTTGATCTGCTGCAGCAGCTCAGGCAGGTCGTCGAGGCCCACCACCTGTACCGTTCCCTGGCGGCCCAGCGCCTGCACCGCCCGCGCCACGCCGATGGCGCCGCCGGCATCGGCCACCACCCAGCCCTTCAGGGCCGGGAAGCGCCGCATCGTGCTCAGGGCCTGTCGTTCGGCGGTGGCGATGTTGTCGTCATCGGCGGGAGTGGCCACCACCTGAATGCCGGGATGGCGCGCGAACAGCTGCTGATGGCAGGCGACCCGGATGGCGTGATTGGGCGCCGTCGGCACACCGTGCATGATCGCCACCTGGCCCTTGCCGCCCAGCAGATCCACCAGCCGCTGCGAGGCGATCTGGGCCTGCTTGCAGAAGTCGTTGCCGATGCTGGTGATCGCCAGATGGGCCGGTGCCTCCGAATCGAACACCGTCAGGGCGATGCCGGCGCTGCGGGCTTGCTGCAGAAGCGGCCGCAGTCCTTCGCCATCAAGCAGGTCGATCGTGATCCCATCGGCCTTCGATCGGATCGCCGCTTCGAGCAGCTGGGCCTGCTGGCTGACCTGCGCCGTGGTCGGTGGCTGGTAGTCGATCCGCACCGACCGGCCGCTCTGCTGCTGGATCATGCGGCCGGCCTGCTCGGCGCCCTGGCGCACCGCCTCGTACCAGGGGTGGCTGACCTTGGGGATCAGCACGAACCGCAGCGGCTGCGGGGCGGCCTGGGCTGGAAGGGTGGCCGTCAGGGGCAACAGCAGCAGGAGTGCCAGCCGGGTGCGGAGGCCATGTCGGCGCGGAGACCTGGGTTGCACCTGCATGGTCGTCTGCCGGGGGGATGGACCTTGCTGGTGGTCTACGCAGGCCGTCTCGCCGCGGCAAGCGTCTCCTGCGGCGTCGCCTGTTCAGCGCAGCCGCTGCACGGCCTGGGCGCTGTAGGCCCCGTCAACGCTGATGCAGCGGATGGATTCCGGGCGGACGGCGCACACACCCTCGGCCGACACCACCGCGTTGCGCTGGAACCGCTCCGCCACCAGGGCGAAGGACATGCGTTCCCGGAGCTCCAGATCCTCCGACGCGATCACGAAGCTGATCCCCTCGGTCCCGGAGTCATCCAGGTCGAAGTGGATGTTGAGCGACCGTGTCCCCTTGGTCACGAAGGTGACGCGGCAGGGGCCGGCATAGGCCGGTGAGGCGATCCTGCAGCGGCGCCAGTGCGCCGGGGCATCGGTCGTCTGAATCGACCACTGCTGAGCGAGGCCTCTGCCGGCGTGGCCCAACGTTGCGACGACCAGCAGAAGACCTGAGCGCAGAGCCTGTCGCAGGAGCTTCCGGGTTCCCGGCACAGTGAATGATCTGAGGCTTCGCATCACCATTTGCGTCCCTCGGGGGTGGTGCTGCTCGCCTCACGCGTCCGTCTTCAGGAACCGCCCCGACAGCTTCACCGCCAGCACCACGGCGGCGATGCCGTAGGAGGCGAAGGTGATCGCCTGGCCGCTGGTGCCGGCGTCGTAGGCGCCGCGCTCAAGCAGCACGAAATCCGCCAGGGAGGCGGCGGTGCCCCAGAGCATCACCCAGACGCTCACGTAGACGATGCCTCGGAGGGTGGGGTTCATGGCGTGGCGCATGGAGCTGGGGCAGGACCCTAAGGCGGGCCCCTCAGGCCTTGTCGCTGCAGGGGGAGAGGCGCTCGCGGCAGAAGCGGTCGGCGTGTGCCACGGCGGCGTTCCAGTTGTCCGCTTCGCTCAGTCCGGATCGGCGGGTGGGGGTGAAGCTGTGGTCGCCGTGGGGCAGCCACTGGATGTGCACCCGGGGCGACAGGGCATAGCCCTCCACCTCCTCCCGTCGCCCGAAGGGATCCCGCTCCCCCTGCAGGATCAGCGTCTCGGTCCGCAGGGTCTGCAGGTGCTCGGTGCGCAGCTGCTCCGGCCGGCCGGGCGGATGGAAGGGGTATCCCAGGCAGAGCCCCCCGGCGATGCGACTGTCTGCGATGCGGCTCCCTGCGATGCCACTGCCTGCGATGAGACTGCCTGCGATGGGACTGTCTGTGATGGGATCCATGCCGATGGGATGGCCTGTGAGGTGATCGCTGGCAGCCGTGTCGGCGCTGGCCAGTTCATCGAGCAGCAGGCTGGCGACCCGGCCTCCCATCGACTTGCCCCCCAGGATCAGGGGGCGGGCGTTCCCCTCCAGCGCCACCTGCTGGCGGAAGGCCTCCAGCAGCTTCGGCAGTCGGTCGGGCCCGGCACGCCGGCCCGTGAGCCGGGCGCGGGCCATGTAGGGAAACTCGAAGCGCACCACCCGCCAGCCCCGCTCGGCCAGCCCGGTGGCGATCGCCGCCATGAAGGGGCTGTCCATCGGCGCGCCGGCGCCATGGGCCAGCAGCAGGGTGGCCGGTGCGTCCGCAGGGCCATCGATCAGCCGGGGGGAGGCCTCGGCGCCGCTGGCCGCGACCTCCACCGGGCTGTCGATCCGGCGCGGGCCGGCCTCGCTGACGGGACCGCCCATCAGCCGGCGGACACCTTCACTCCCTTCCAGAAGGCCACGCGGCCGCGGATCTCGTCGGCGGCGGGCTTGGGGTCGGGATAGAACCAGGCGGCGTTGGCGTTCACCTGGCCGTCCACGACCACGTTGTAGTAGTGCGCCTCACCCTTCCAGCCGCAGACCGTGCGGTGGCTGGAGGGCTGGAAGCACTCGCTGCGCAGGGCCTCAGGTGGGAAATAGGCGTTGCCCTCCACGCTGACGATGTCGTCGCTCTCGGCAATCACGCTGCCGTTCCAGCTCGCCTGCATCTGTGCCAAGGGGTCGGGGAACGGCGATCATGGCGAATCCCGGCCCCCGCAGCCTGGGCCCCGTCACCGGCCGCCCCGCCATCTCCGTTGCCCTCGCGCCTGGGCTGGATCAGCTCGCCGAGGCCTGGAACGAGGCCGAGATCTCCCGTCCTTCGCTCGGGCGCTGGCTGGATCCGCGGGAGTCAGCGTGGCCGCCACGATGGGGGCTGTCAGGGCCGGATGCCGAACAGCGCCCGCCACTGCGCCTCCTGGGCCTCCGCTTCCGGGGTTCCCTCCAGCGGGAATCCCGCCAGGACGTCCTTGTCGTTCGCAGGGATGTAGGGCCCCTGCTTGAGCTCGAACATCACCGTGTCCGGCCGCAGCGCCACCAGGGTGTGGAACTGGCCTTCCGCCAGCTCGAGGCCGCGCACGGGCCCCTCCGCTGCCAGCCGCTCCTGCTGCAGCACCAGGCCGCGCTCATCGAGCACCAGCAGGCCCACCTCCCCCTGCAGCACCAGGAAGCACTCGAAGCCGGCGCCGGGCTCGCTGCGGCGATGCCGGTGAGGCCGCACGTAGGTGCCCGGCTGCAGCACGTTCAGAAAGCGCTGCACCGCGTCCGGTTCGGCGTGCAGGTTGTGGTTCATGCGCAGGCGCGGTGCCTGGCGGGCCCGCTCCGCCACCCGTTCGAACAGCAGCGTGTCGAGGCGCTGCAGCTTCGGCATGCGCACCTCCGGATGCAGGAGCCGGTAACCCAGCTGATGCAGGCGGGTGTTGCGGATGCGCCGGTCCGCCGGGGCCTGTCCCGTCCCGGCCGTGGGATCCCAGCGCACTGGCTCCTCGCCGCAGGCCTCGCAGGCCCGCTCCAGCAGCTCCGCCACCGGCAGCGGCCGGTCGTCCACCAGGTGGATCACCCCGTCCCAGCGTTGCTGGACGGCCATGGCGATGGCGCCCACCACGTCGTCGCGGTGGATCCAGTGGCTGTGATGGCGTCCCGTGCCCGGTCGGGTGGTGCCGGCCAGCCGCCGGAAGCGCGGCGCCAGCTCGCGGCCGGGTCCGTATAGGGCCCCGAGGCGGAGGATGCACACCGTCCTGCCCGGAGCGCGGCAGTCCGCCAGCAGCTGCTCGCTCTCGAGCAGCACGCGGCCGTGGCCATCACGCGGGCAGGTGGGGGTGTCCTCATCCACCCAGGCGCCGCCGGCATCGCCGACCACCGAACAGCTGCCCGTGTAGATGATCTGGCGGAGCTGCGGCAGGTCCGGCAGCACCGCCTGCAGCGCCTCGAAGCCGGCGCGGTAGGTGGCGGCGTAGGTGTCTTCATCCACCGGGCGATCACCTCCGGGGGCCAGGGTGAACACGGCCACCTCGGCCTCCGCCAGGGCATCGCGCAGGGCGTCCCGGTCGCTGGCGCGCAGCACCGCCACCCGCTCCGCCAGGGGCTCCAGCTCGGCGCGTCGCTGCTCACGGGTGGTGGTGAGGGTGAGCGTCAGGGAAGGGTCGCGGCTCCAGTGGCGGGCCAGGGCGGTGCCCACATCACCGCAGCCCACGATCGTGATCCGCATCGCCTGCGCCGCCGCCGGAGTGGCGCTGACGCTAAAGCTGTCGCAGTTGCCAGCGACCGCCATGACCGGAGCCGATCGCCAGTGGCAGCTCAACCGGCGCAATTTCGAGGGGCGCTGGTGCGGCGAAAGCCGCTGGCATCTGCGCCAGGACGGTGGGGAAGGCGCCCTGGATCTGGCGGCCCCCAGCCGGGTGATCGCCGACACCTGCTACGCGATCCGCTTCTTCGATGACGACCACGGCGAATGGGACGGCAGCGGTCTTCTGTTCGCTCCCGATGGCCGCCGGCTGCTGCCGCTGTCGCGCGAGGCCTACAACCGCGGCGGCCAGTGCTGGCAGTTCGAGGGGGCGGGCGGCCAGTCGAGCCTGACGATCGATCCGGCCGACGCCCGCTGGGGCCATGAGATCAACCTGTTCCACGGGCGCTCCCGCTCGATGCTCGTGCTGCTCTGGGGCCGGCGGGATGAACCCGGGGGCGTCGCGGCGGGGGCTGCCGGTTGTCGCTGGCGTCTCGATGCCGTGGGAGCGGTGGCCTTCCGTTGCAGCCTGGGCGAGCGCCCCGATCCCCCCCGGCCCGCTCCTGGCGGCGCCCGCACCCTGCTGGAGGCGATGCGGGGCTGGCCCGGCCAGCTGGAAACCCTCGCGCCGGGCGACTGGCCCGCCGAGCCCCCGCCGCCGCAGCCATGCGAGCCCTTCGCGCCAGAGGCCTTCGCGGTCCATCCGCTCACGGCCGCGTTCGCCGATGGACTGGTGTGCTCGGTGCCCGAATGGCTGCCGGCAGGCCCCTTCCGCCTGGAGGTGGGCTGCCGCACCGCCCCGGATGCCTTCCAGCGGCTGAGCCTGCACATCGACGCCAACGGCGAACTGAGCTGCTGGGAGCGGCGCCGCTTCCGGGCTCCTGCCTGAGCGGCGGCACGGGGATGGGTTCGGTCAGGGCCGGCGGCTGAGCCACATCCGGCTGCCGAGGGCCTGCAGCAGCGGCAGCGGCGGCTCCAGACCGGCGGCGGCCAGCTCCTCGACCAGCAGGGACTGATCCAGCGAGAAGACCAGGGTGTTGCGGCCTGCCATGAACTGGCGCAGCGTCTCCTCCGCCATGCCCAGCTGCCGCAGGCGGCTCTGGCCGATCGCCAGCATCCGGTCGCAGGTCTCGGCGTCGGCCGGTTCGCTGTAGCTGCTCAGCAGCAGCAGGCCGCCGGCCTTCACCCGGGCGCACAGCTGCCCGAGAGCCTGGCGCTGCTGCTCGGGATGCATCAGGTGCAGCACGTGGTGGCAGACCACCACGTCGAACGGGTCCCCCTCCAGCGGGCCCGCCTCCTCCAGGCGCAGGGCCAGCAGGCGGCAGCGATCGCCGGCGCCCTCCCTGTCGATCACCGCGGCGCAGCCCCGCGCCATCTGTTCACTGGGCTCCAGCAGGGTGAACGTCGCTTCGGGAAGGGCGGCGAACATGCCGGGCAGCTCCTCTCCCAGGCCCGGCCCCACCACCAGCGCCGAGGAGGCCGCGGTGCCGTTGGCCGCCAGAGCGGCGGTGGCGATCTCCAGGAGGGCGTCGTAGGCGGGGATCGAGTTGCGGATCGTGCGGGCGTAGGTGCGGCCGTAGTCGCCGTCGAAGTCCAGGGAGGTCATGGCGGTCGTGATCGTTGGCTTCGCCCCAGCCTGAGCCTTGGCGGCATCCGCCGCCACTTCCGTTGCCTCCACTGCCGCCGCTGTCGCGGCACCTCGGCCACGCAGGGCAGCGATGCTGGAAGCCACTGGGAGAGATCCGGTGGCAGCAGAACGACGGCCGTTGATCGGGGTGACGGGCGCCGGTGAGGGTGCCGATCCCAGGGCGCTGGAGGCGGACGGTCCGGAGACACCTGATTCCACCCTGCCGGTGGCTCTGGTGCAGCTGCAGGCTGGCGAGGACGCCGCTGCCAACCGGCTCCATGCCGAGTCCTGGCTGGAGCGGGCGCTTGAGCCCCCGGCCGGCACGGCCCGGCCGCGGCTGCTGATGCTGCCGGAGATCTGGAACGCCCCCTACGCGGCGGCGCGCTTCGGGGCGTACGCCGAGCCGATCCCGGAGCCGGGCGGCCTTCTGCTGGAGGGGCCTTCGCCGTCGCTGGCCATGGTGGCGCGGCTGGCGGTGCGCCATGGGGTGAGCGTGATCGCCGGCTCGATCCCCGAACGCGGTGCCGATGGCCGCCTGTACAACACCGCCACCGTGATCGATCGGGAGGGCCGCCTGCGTGCGAAGCACCGCAAGGTGCATCTGTTCGACGTGGATGTGCCCGGCGGCATCCGCTTCATGGAATCCGACAGCCTCACGGCTGGCGATCGGCTGACGGTGCTCGGCGGCGCGGGCGATCCGCTGGCCACCGGCCTGGCGCAGCCGCCGAACCTGGGCCTGTTGATCTGTTACGACATCCGATTCCCCGAGCTGGCCCTGCTGATGCAGCAGCGGCTCGGCGCCACCCTGCTGGCCTGCCCCGCCGCCTTCAACACCACCACCGGTCCGCGCCACTGGCATCTGGTGATGCGCGCCCGCGCCGTGGACACCCAGTGCTTCGTGCTGGCCTGCTCCAGCGCCCGGCCGGCCGGCGGTGAGGGCTACCCCAGCTACGGCCATTCGCTGGTGGTGGATCCTTGGGGACAGGTGCTGGCCGAGGCGGGAACCGGCGAGCAGGTGCTGCATGTCCAGCTGGATCTGAGCCAGGTGGCGCTGGCGCGCCAGGCGATCCCCACGGGACATCAGCGCCGCGCCGATCTCTACCGGCTGACGACGCTCTGATGGTCTGGCCTGTCCGCGAGACAGCCTGCGCGGGCCTTTGCCGTGGAGGTGGGCAACGCGCTGATGGGGTTCCGGCAGCAGGCTGACGGCGGCGATGCCCCGGAGTCCGTAGGGTCCCTCACAGACGCACGCGCAAGCCGGCAATGAAGGAGATCAGCATGGCGGAGCTGCTGGGGCGCTGGCTGGCCCGCGGCGCCCTGGCCTCGGGGGTGATCGCCGTTGTGGTGTGGCTCACCTGGGTGATGCTCGATCTGAAGCATCTGCAGTCGGGTTTCACGCTGCCGTAGCGGTGAGCCGGCGTCCGCTCCCTTGGGCTCAGTCCACGAAGCGCCGGTAGAGCCAGCGCACGAAGCCGCCGACCACGGGCACCGGTTCGAAGGTGGGGCCGACGAAATCGAAGTAGTCGCGGTGATCCACGATCCTGCCGTCGCTGTTGAAGCGCAGGCGGGTGGTGCCGGGATAGATGAATTCGATCCCCTTGATCTTCAGCCCCATCTCCCACTCCACGAAGGCGGTGTCGCCGTCGATGGCGATCGCACCGGGCGTCAGATAGGTGTCGTCGCACCGTTGGATCAGCCCCTCCTGGGCCTTCAGGTAGGCGTCGATGCCCTGGCGCTCCTGGGTGGGGTCCTGGAAGTGCACGTCATCGGCGTAGAGCGCCCGCCACTGCTCCTCGCTGGGGGCCGGGGCGCCGTAGGGCTTGCTGAACAGGGCGCGCAGGCTGGCGGTGTCCACGGCGGGAACCAGGGCAGGGCGGTCCAGGCTAGGGAGTGGCCATGGCTCGGCGCTCCGGCGGCGCCGGCAGAAGCCCCTGCTCCCGCCGCCAGCGGCGGATCACCTGTTCGGGGGTCTGCTTCTCCAGATCCACCGCTGCGTTGAGGCGCTGCATGGTCCCGGCCGAGAGGCGGCCCGACAGGTTGTCGATCACCGGCACCAGCTCTGGATGGCGCCGCAGGCTGGCGGCGTTGAACACCGGCACGGCGTCGTAGGGCGGGAAGTAGCGGCGGTCGTCTTCGAGGATCTGCAGGTCCAGGGCCGGGATCAGACCGTTGGTGCTGTCGCCGGCGATCAGATCGACCCGCCCTTCAGCCAGGGCGCGGTAGGTGAGGCCCAGATCCATGGCGCTGGGCGGTGCGGCCAGCTGCAGGCCGTAGCGGCGGGCCAGGCCCGGCCAGCCATCGGGGCGGTTGAGGAATTCGTAGCCGAAGGCGGCGCGCCACATGCGGGCGGCCGGCACCGCCTGGCTGAGGCGCTGCAGCCCCAGCCTCTGGCCTTCGGAGCGGCGGATCAGCATCGCGAAGGTGTTCTCGAAGCCGAGCGAGGGAAACAGCCGCAGCCCGAAACGCTCGGCGTAGAGCCGGCGGCTGCGCTCCCAGAGCTCCTGGCGCCCCTGGGGCCGGGCCGCGTCCGGCTGCTTGAGGATCGCCGACCAGGCGGTGCCGGTGTACTCCACGTAGCCGTCGATGCGGCCGCGCCGCACCGCTTCATGCACCAGGAAGGTGCTGCCCAGGCTGAACTCGCGCTTCACCGGCAGCGCCGTGCGCGCCTCGATCTCCTGGGCCAGCAGCTCGCCGAGCAGCAGCTGTTCAGTGAAGCCCTTGGCGCCGATCACCACCGGGGCGCTGGGTCGCAGCGCCAGGAGCCGCGGCCAGCCCAGGTTGATGACCAGTGCGGTTGTCACCATCAAACCGGCGACCAGCGCCGCGGTTGCCGCCAGACCCCGCCACCCCTGGGGCCACCCCGCACGCAGGGGACCGCGCCGCCAGGGCGCCCGTCGTTGCTCGTGAGGACGCTCACCGGACGGATGCACTCCCCGCACCAGCCGCAGCTCCAGGGCCCCCAGGGCGGCATCGGCCGCCAGGGCGATCGCCGCCGAGGGCAGGGCACCGGCCAGCAGCAGCGTGTTGTTGACGGTGGCGATGCCGCGGAAGATGAACACCCCCAGCCCGCCGGCGCCGATGGCGGCGGCGATCGTGGCTACCCCCACTGAGATCACCGTGGCGACGCGCAGGCCTGCCATCAGGCTGGGCAGGGCCAGCGGCAGCGCGATGTGCCGCAGCACCTGGCCGCTGCTCAGGCCCAGGGCCCGGCCGGCTTCCCTGAGGCCGGCGGGCACCTGCTGCAGGCCGGTGACCAGGCCGCGCAGCAGGGGCAGCAGGGCATAGAGGGTGAGGGCCACCACCGCCGGGGTGGGGCCGATGCCGCCGAGCAGCGGCACGGTGAGCAGCAGGCCGAAGATCGCCAGGCTGGGAATGGTCTGGACCGCATTGGCCAGTCCGAGCGCCAGGCGGCTCCAGCGCGGCCGCCCCTGGATGGCCAGGCCCAGGGGCAGGGCGATCAGCAGGGCCAGGGCCACGCTCAGGGCCACCAGCAGCAGGTGTTCGCCGCTGCGCTGCAGGATTTCGCGGGCGAGGGCGGGTGAGAGGGCTGGAGGCGTCATCGCTGCACCGTCCTGGTTGCGGTGGCCCGCCCTTGCCGGTCCCCCTCATGATCGGCCCGCCGGGCCGGAGGCGCATCCCGGAGGCCCTGCCGCGATGGCAGCAAAGCAGGAAGCCACCAGACTGAACGTTCAGCTGGCCTGACGGTTCCGAGCATGGGCAGGACAGGCCGACCGCGCCGCCGCAGGCGTTCCGTGACGATCCGGCGATCGCAGCGCTGGCCGCTGATCGCCGTGCTCGGCCTGCTGCTGGTCACCGGCTCGATCCTGCTGGCCAACCAGCGCCATTCCGGCGATCCCCCCCGGGCGCGCCGGGAGCTGCGTAAGTTCTGAACCGACATGGGCCCCGCGGTTGCTGCGCCCGGCCCACAGCAGCACCCGCTGACTCCGTTTCAGGCGAGGCCAGAGCGCCTGCCAGCAAGGGGCGACGGCTGGGGAGGAGGCGCGAGCGCAACCCTGGGGCTGTGCAGACAAGCCATAGCGATGTCAGCATGATTCGAGCCCGTTAGGCTCAGCTCAAGCGCCGTGATCCCTGGCCTGGGCCATGGCAGTTGCTGATCCGGATCTGATGTGTCATCTGCAGGCTCCCCTCGCGCCTTGGCGCCACGCCGCAGGCTGATGGCAACCAGGATCAGACCATGGGTGGCGATGGGATGAGCGCCAACTTCCGCCACCTGCGCCCCTATGACGCCCAGCTGTTCCGGCTGGGGGCGCTGGCGGAGCGCTATTTCCCGGACGATCCGAACACGGCTCTGCTCAAGCTGCGGCAGCTGGGTGAGTTGCTGGCGCAGCAGACGGCCAGCCGCTTCGGGATGGAGCTGCGGGTCGAGGAGACCCAGCAGCAGCTGGTGCAGCGCCTGACGTTCGAGGGCGTGCTCGACCGGGAGGTGGCGGACCTGTTCCACGAGGTGCGCCGCCGGGGCAACAAGGCCAACCACGAGCTCCAGGGCGACCACGCCTCAGCGCTGAAGACCCTGCGCTTCGCCTGGCAGCTGGGGGTGTGGTTCCACCGCACCTTCTCCGATCCGGACTTCCGCAGCGGACCGTTTCAACCGCCGCAGCCGCCTGACGATGGCGATCAGGCGCTGCAGGCGGAGCTGGCCGAGCTGCGCCAGGCGCTGACGGCTTATCAGGCCTCGGAAGGTCTGGCCAGTGAGCAGCTGGCCCAGACGGAAGCCCAGCTGCGCCAGGCGTTGCAGGAGCAGCAGGAGTGGGAGCAGCTCGCTGCGGCGGTGGAAGCCGACAAGGCGGCCTTGGCGGCCCGGTTGGCGGCGCTGCAGGCCGCCGCAAGCCGCGAGGATCCGGCCGTGTTGACGGCCCGGCGGCAGGCCTCGCGGCGTGCGGCCGAACGACTCGAGTTGAGCGAAGCCGAAACAAGGGATCTGATCGATACCCAGCTGCGCCAGGCCGGCTGGGAAGCCGACAGCCAACGGCTGCGCTACAGCCAGGGCGCCCGGCCCGAGAAGCACCGCAACCTGGCGATCGCCGAATGGCCCACCCGCAGCGGCCCGGCCGACTACGTGCTGTTCGCCGGGCTGACGCCCCTGGCGGCGGTGGAAGCGAAGCGCGCCAACCGCGATGTGGCCGGCGTGCTGCCCCAGGCCCAGCGCTACTGCCGCGATCTGGCGGCCGGCGAGGAGCTGGCGCTGCAGCCCGGGGGCTGGGGGGAGGAGGGGGAGTTCCGCCTGCCCTTCGCCTTCGCCACCAACGGCCGCCCCTTCCTGCGCCAGCTGCAGACCTGCAGTGGCATCTGGTTCCGCGATCTGCGCCGCAGCACCAACCTGCCGGTTCCCCTGGAGGGCTGGTATTCGCCGGAAGGGCTGCGCCAGCTGGCCCGGCAGGACATCCACAGCGCCGAGGAGAAGCTGCGCCGCGAGGCGTTCAGCTTCGGGTTTCAGTTGCGGCCCTATCAACGCCGGGCGATCGAAGCGGTGGAGGCGGCGATCGCGGCGCAGCAGCGGGAGATCCTGCTGGCCTGCGCCACCGGCACCGGCAAAACCAGGACCGCCGTGGCCCTGATCTACCGGGCACTCAAGACCGGCCGCTTCCGGCGGGTGCTGTTCCTGGTGGATCGGGAGGAGCTCGGCATCCAGGCCGGCGATGCCTTCAAGGAGACGAAGGTGGAGAGCACCCAGCGTTTCGCTGAGATCTTCGGCATCAAGCAGCTGGGCGAGCGGATGCTGGAGAGCGACACGCGCGTGCACATCGCCACCGTGCAGGCGATGGCGCAGCGGCTGTTGCTGGGGGATGAGGAGGGACGCCCCACGGTGGACAGCTACGACCTGATCGTGGTGGATGAATGCCACCGCGGCTATCTGCTGGATCGGGAGCTGAGCGATCGCGAGCTGCGCTTCCGCGATTTCAACGACTACGTGTCGAAGTACCGGCGGGTGCTGGAGATGTTTGATGCCGTGAAGGTGGCGCTCACCGCCACCCCGGCGCTGCACACGGTGCAGATCTTCGGCCATCCGGTGTTTGTGTACAGCTACCGCGAGGCGGTGGTGGATGGCTACCTGGTGGATCATGAACCACCGATTCGCATCCGCACGAAGCTGAGCAGCGAAGGGATCGTCTGGCAGGCCGGCGAGGAGGTGGCCACGATCGATCCCCGCAGCGGCCAGCTCGATCTGTTCACCACCCCGGATGCGCTGCATTTCGAGGTGGAGGCCTTCAACCGCCAGGTGATCACCGAAGCCTTCAACCGGGTGGTGTGTGAGTTTCTGGCCGATGAACTCGATCCATTTTCGCCCTTCAAAACCCTGATCTTCTGCGTCAGCGACAAGCACGCCGATCTGGTGGTGCTGCTGCTCAAGGAGGCGTTTGCGAAGCGCTATGGCAGCGTGCCGGATGAGGCGGTGGCGAAGATCACCGGCAGCAGCGACAAGCCGGCGCAGCTGATCCGGCGCTTCAAGAATGAAAGCTTCCCCAATGTGGCCGTCACCGTGGATCTGCTCACCACGGGCGTGGATGTGCCGGCGATCGGCAACATCGTGTTTCTGCGGCGCGTGAACAGCCGCATCCTTTACGACCAGATGATCGGCCGCGCCACCCGCCTGTGCGAGGCGATCGGCAAGGACAGCTTCCGCATCTTCGACGCGGTGGGCCTGTACGAGGCGCTGCAGGACTTCACCGACATGAAGCCGGTGGTGGTGAACCCCAAGATCCCCTTCTCCCAGCTGCTGGAGGAGCTGCAGAGCACCGAGGGGGAGGAGTGGCAGCTGGTGCGCGAGCAGCTGATCGCCAAGCTGCGGCGCAAGCAGCGGCATCTCAGCGAAACCGCCGAGGCCCGTTTCCGCTTGCTGAGCGGCGAGGAACCCGAGGCCTTCATCAGCCGCCTGCAGGGGCTGCCGGAGGGGGAGGCCAGAGGCTGGCTGGCGAGCATCGAGGGGCTGGGTGAGCTGCTCGATGCCCAGTGGGAGGTGCGCGCCGATCCGCAGTTCCTCTCCGAACACGACGACGAACTGCGCGCCATCGAACGGGGTTACGGCGAGGCGAAGCGTCCGGAGGACTACCTGCAGGGCTTCAGCGCCTTCGTGCGCGACCCGGGCAACCACCTGCCCGCCCTCACCACGGTGCTGACGAAACCCTGGGAGCTGAGCCGCAGGGATCTGCGCGAGCTGAAGCTGGCGCTGGATCAGCGGGGCTACAGCGAAACCACGTTGGCCACCGCCTGGCGTGAAACCACCAACCAGGAGATGGCCGCCTCGATCATGGGCTGGATCCGTCAGGCGGCCCTGGGCGATCCGCTGATGCCCTACGAGCAGCGGGTGGAGCGGGCCCTGCAGCGGATCCTGGCCTCGCGCAGCTGGAGCAAGCCGCAGCGCGACTGGCTGCAGCGCATCGCCAACCAAACGAAGGCGATCACGATCGTGGATCGCGAAGCGCTGGACGACGACGCCCTGCTGTTCCGGCGCGAGGGGGGCGGTTGGCCGCGGCTGAACCGGGTGTTCGGCGGCGAGCTGGAGGGGGTGCTGCAGGAGTTTCAGCGCCAGGTGTGGGCGGCGTGAGGCCCATCAGGGCAGCACCCGCTCCGCCAGCTGCCGCAGCCAGCTCAACGGTCCGGGTGGATCCGAGGCCCTGCGCCGCAAGAGGGCCGCCTACGTCGCCAATGGCGCCCAGCTGGGCTGGCTGCTGTTTCCCGAGCAGCGGGCGGTGGAGATCTGGCAGGCCAATGACGAGGGCGGCGAACCAGGAGAGCCGCATCAACGCGATCGTGAAGGGGCGGCGCGCGATCACCGCCGACACCGATCTGCGCCTCTGCCGTTTCTTTGGCTTCAGCGAGGGGTTCTGGCTGCGGATGCAGACCAGCCACGACCTGAAGCTGGCGAAGCAGGCCCTGGCAAACGTGCTCCCAGCGATCGAGCCGCTCCAGTCCACCTGATCTAGACTGGGTATCGACCGCGATGGTGCCGAAGGCCATGCGCGCCAAGCTGTTTCGCAACGGCCGCAGCCAGGCGGTGCGCCTGCCGGCCGAATTCCGTTTTGAGGGAACGGAGGTGGAGGTGTATCGCGATCCCGAGAGCGGCGCGGTGGTGCTCACGCCGGTGCGGCCGTCGGCCAGCGATTTGCTGCAGCTGAGGGATGCGTTGCTGCAGGAGCCTGGCTTCCGAGAGGAGCTGGATGCCTTCTTCGAGGGATTGCACGACACCAGTCCTGTCGAACCGGTGGACTTTCCCTGATGTCTGCGGCAGAGGGGAGGCTGATGCTCGATGCCAACGCCGTGAGCGCCTTTCTCAACCGGCTCTCGCCACGCCTGGATGGCTGGGTGCGTGAACAGCGCTGTTGTCTGTCGGCGATTGTGGTGGCCGAGATCCGCTACGGGCTGGAGAAGCGGCCGGCGGCTACTCGGTTGCGCGCGCTGGCGGAGGCCACTCTTGAAACCCTGGAGATCCTGCCCTGGACGGACGACTGCGCCAGAATCTACGGGCGGCTGCGCGCCGATCTCGAACGGGAGGGCAAGCCATTTGCGGTGATGGATCTGCTGATCGCCAGCCATGCCCTGAGCGAAGGCTGCACCCTGGTGACCGCGGATCGGGCCTTCGCCAACGTGCCCGAGCTGCAGCTGGAGGCCTGGTGATGGCGGGAAGCATGACGAGCAACAGCCCCACCGGCGACCGGCTCATGCAAGAGATCGTTTTCAAGCTGTGGAACTTCTGCAATGTCCTCAAGGACGACGGGGTGACCGATCGATCACTCAATGCGCCTGAGCGATGTGACAGGCGGTGGCACTTGTGAAGGGAGAAGACCATCACCCTCCGATGTCGTTCCCACTCCAATCGACCAGCCCACCTGCGGTGTCTACGATCCAACCCATGAAGGCCGGCCAGCTCATGCGCACGTACTCGGCTGTGATCGAACGCTGCAGCGAGACCGGTCTGCTTGTGGGTCATGTGCCTGGCTTCCCCGGTGCTCACAGCCAGGGGGCGACGCTCGATGAGCTGCAGGCCAACCTCCAGGAGGTGATCGCCATGCTGCTGGAGGACGGCGAGCCGAACCTGGAGAGCGACTTCGTCGGCCTGCAGCAGATTGTGGTTCCGGCCTGAGCGTGGGCTCCACACCGGTTCTCAAGCCCTCGGAGGTGGTCGACATCCTGCGGACACTGGGTTTCGAGCTTGTCCGTCAACGCGGATCGCATCTGCAGTTCCGCGATGCCCGTGGGCGCGGCACCACTGTTCCAGCCCATCAGGGTCGCGACATCGCCCCACCGCTGCTTCGTCAGATCGCCAAGGACATCGGCATGACCGTGGAGGAGTTCCTCCGCCACCGTTGAACCAGGCTGTTCAGAATGGGGCCATGCCTGCCGATCCGCCCCTGGACAGCCCTCGTTCCAAGCGGCTTCCATCCGCCCGTGCGCCCCGGTGCTTGCCGCGGCGCAATGCCATCGAACCCTTGCAGCAGCGCTGCGCGGAGGCGACCCCGTGATGACCCGCACCAGCCTCCACAGCGGCACCCACGACAGGCTGACCCACGACATCGTCGCCAAGCTCTGGAACCTTTGCAATGTGCTGAAGGATGACGGGGTGACCTATCACCAGTACGTGACGGAGCTCACCTATCTGCTGTTCCTGAAGATGGCCAAGGAGACGGGCCAGGAGCAGGGGATTCCCGAGGAGTGGCGCTGGGACGAGCTGGAGAAACGCGATGGCACCCAGCAGCTGAATCAGTACAAGCTGCTGCTGCTGGAGCTGGGCAGCAGCGAAAGCGGCAGCTCACCGCTGGTGCAGGAGATCTACGCCAATGCCAGCTCGTTCATCAAGAAGCCGGTGACGCTCAACAGGCTGGTGAGCGAGATCGAGAAGCTGGATTGGTACAGCGCCCGCGAGGAGGGATTGGGGGATCTGTATGAGGGCCTGCTGCAGAAGAACGCCGAGGAAAAGAAATCGGGTGCCGGCCAGTATTTCACCCCACGGCCACTGATCGACTCGATGGTGGCGGTGATGCAACCAACCCTGGAGGATGTGATCCAGGATCCGGCGGGGGGAACCGGTGGCTTCCCGATCGCGGCGCTGCACTGGATCCGCGACCACTACGACATCAGCCAGCTGGATGAGAAGCAGCAGAAAAATTTCTACGAGGGCACGTTTTATGGCATGGAGCACGTGCAGGACACGCATCGGCTGGCGCTGATGAACCTGATGCTGCATGGCCTGGATTCGCGGCCGGGGCAATGCGGCATCTGGTATGGCGACACCCTCAGCAGCGATGGGCTGCTGCTGCCGCCGGCCTCCTTGATTCTCACCAATCCCCCCTTCGGCACCAAGAAGGGCGGCGGCCTGCCGAGCCGCGATGATTTCACCTTTCCCACCAGCAACAAGCAGTTCTGCTTCCTGCAGCACATCATCCGGGCCTTGAAACCGGGTGGGAGAGCGGCGGTGGTGCTGCCCGACAACGTGCTGTTCGAAGGCAACGTGGGCAAGCAGATCCGGGCCGACCTGATGGACAAGTGCAACCTGCACACGATCCTGCGGCTGCCCACCGGCATCTTCTACGCCCAGGGCGTGAAGACCAATGTGCTGTTCTTCACGCGGGGCCCTGTTCATCACGATCAGGCGGAGAGGGGCAACACGGATCGAGGTCAAACACAACAAGTCTGGGTGTATGACCTGCGGGCCAACATGCCGGCCTTCGGCAAGCGCACGCCGCTCACCCGCGAGCACTTTGCGGCGTTCGAGGAGGCCTATGGGCCGGATCCGCTGGGCCTGGCGCCGCGGACAGCCACCGGACCCGAAGGCCGCTGGCAGTGCTTCAGCCGCGAGGAGATCGCATCGCGCGGCGACAGCCTCGATCTGGCCTGGCTGAAGGACGACTCCGCCGAAGACGCCTCCGAATTGCCGGAACCATCCGAACTGGCCCGCGACGCCATGGGCGAACTGGAAGGCGCCCTCGATGATCTGCGGGCGATCCTGGCGGAACTGGGGGAAGAGCTGGAGGAGTTGGTGTGAAGGAGGAGCGGCCAGAGCTGCCGGCGGGTTGGCAGCTTGCTCCGATTGATGACCTGGGAGAACTCAGGCTGGGGAAAATGCTTGACAAGTCAAAAAATCAGGGAATCCCTGTTCAGTATCTCCGAAATCTCAATGTGAGATGGTTTAGATTTCAGGTCGAGGATGTTTTGTCGCTTCTCGCCTCCCCGGATGAGATTGAGAAGCTGTCAATCGTCGACGGGGATCTTCTTATTTGTGAAGGCGGTGAGCCCGGTCGGTGCGCGGTTTGGCGTGGTGGAGCCAATGCCTTCGTGTATCAGAAAGCTCTCCATCGATTTCGTAGCCATGGGGGAATCGAGCCTGAGATCCTTATGTATATGCTGCGGCATCGCTCTGAGACGGGTGCCCTTTCTGATTCCTTCACTGGAACCACAATTAAGCACCTGACGAGAGAAAGTCTCGCGCGTTTAATTGGGGACTCCTGAAAAACGACTCGCGTGCCTCACTGGGGCAAGCCGACGAACAGGGGTGATGGCAGCTCGAATCCGCGGCTTTACAGCAACCGGCGATTCGGCTGCCTCAAACTGGCAAATGCTTCTTGGCGCCACCAAGAGCCAGCCAAGACGTTGTAACGCACAAAAACCAGGAATAAATCGCGACAAAAAAGAGGCGGAGGAGCCTCAGGATCTTCTCGGCACACATCACCAGGAATGCCATCGAGATCGTCGTTTCTGCACCCTGAGGCAGGCGAGCCATGATCAACTGAAGTGAATACTTGCGCTTCCCTGAACCAAAGACACCCTCAACCTCGTTTCGCTTGCGCTGGTCAGCGCTGAGCTGCTGCTTGTGCACAGCGTTGACTCCTGGATCCTTCGGTGGCCTCCCAAGTCGTTTGCCAGATAGTCGGATATTATTCCTCGTACAGAAGTTTCGATTCTTAGTGTTGATGTAGATGCGATCGGCGCAGATGCGCTCAGGGTAGCAGCCATGCTCTCGCTTGTACTTCTTGGCTTGTGAAATCAAGTCTTCGGACTCATTGTACGGATCCCAGCTGATCCTGTGAAGGAAGGCAAAGCCATTGCGCACGGAAACACTAATTTTGGCACCAAACTCAAAAGCGGCTCTTGCTTTGCCACGAGCAATGGGGCGAACATGTCGCTGAATCAAGTTGACGATGCGGTCGGGCATGCTGCGTGTCTTGGAGTACAGCAAGATCGTCTGCTGTCGGTGCAGCTCACTGATCACGAGAAGCTTCTGCCACCAATGCGTCTTGAGACCCGAAAGGCTTGCGCCAGAGGCGATCAGGGCATCGATGACATCAAGATTGCGCTGCAGGTAGTCGAGCTGGCGGCGTATTGCGGCTTTTGTTTTGCGACGACGTGGCTTTTTCTGCTTGGCGACATTGAGGAAAGCAGCACGCGCCCTGCCTCGATCATATCGAGGCTTATGCTTACGCAGATCTGGGTGCTGACTGCGCAGATCATCAATGATTCGTTCGGTTGACTCCCTCGCCTCATTGAGTAGCTTCAGATCAGTGGGATAGGTGATGTCGGCTGGCGTGCAAGAGGCATCGATGGTCAATGTTCCCCAGTTCTTGTCCTCGGGCCAATCTGCTGGCTTCACGAAATCGTCAATGGAGATCTGGGTTCCAGCATCAACACTTGGATCGTCGGGGTGGTCGTCATCTTGCCGTGACGACACAGCCTCGATCACCATGGCCTTACCGCGTTCTGCAATCAGTTCGTTGATCCGCTTGAGGTCATCCTCTGAGAAACGCTTGCGGAAATGCACCATCATCGACGGGTCGAATGGTGATTTACTGGTGTAGCCGGCAAAACCCAAAAAATACTGCATGTATGCATTTTCTCGGATCTGCTCGACGGTTTCCTCATCGCTCAAGCCAAGGCGCTGCTTAATGAACAGCGCACCAAATGCCAATCTCACAGACTTCGCGGGGGCACCAGTCGTGGGGCTGAACTGAGGGGCATACGTTTCTTCCAGCTCTTCCCATGGCATCAGAGAGGAGAAGATCACCCAGCGGTTGTCCGGGTCCAATGTTCCGCCAAAAGGGAGATGGAACGCCTCGATTGAAAGCTGCCTGTTATGGTGTTTCCGGTACATCTACTGGGTTGAACAGTTGCAGCAATCATCGATTGCCCCTTGCAAGGCCAGTTTAGCGAGCCTCGACCGCTGAAACCAGCTGCGCTGCAGTCGATCTGGCTTTTTCAGGAGTCCCTAATTGTCGCCGTTCCGCCCCTCAACGAACAACGCCGCATCGCTGCCAAGCTCGACATCACCTTGGCCGCCGTCGACGCCTGCCGCCAGCGGCTCGATGGCGTGGAGGCCCTGCTCAAGCGCTTTCGCCAGGTGGTGCTGGCGGCGGCCACCTCGGGGGAGTTGACGCGGGAGTGGCGGGAGGAGCGGGGCAGCAGCAAGGACTGGAAGGCTTGCGTTCTTGACGACATCGCTTCCATTCAGGGAGGAATTACGAAGGACTCAAAAAAGCAGGTTGATGAGTATCCCGAGTTTCCTTACTTGCGGGTCGCCAACGTCCAGAGAGGCTATCTTGACCTCAAGGAGATCTCCTTCATTCGAGTTCCCCCAGGAAAGATCGATTCCTTGCTTCTGGAGGAGGGCGACATCCTATTTAGGGACTCCTGAAAAACGACTCGCGTGCCTCACTGGGGCAAGCCGACGAACAGGGGTGATGGCAGCTCGAATCCGCGGCTTTACAGCAACCGGCGATTCGGCTGCCTCAAACTGGCAAATGCTTCTTGGCGCCACCAAGAGCCAGCCAAGACGTTGTAACGCACAAAAACCAGGAATAAATCGCGACAAAAAAGAGGCGGAGGAGCCTCAGGATCTTCTCGGCACACATCACCAGGAATGCCATCGAGATCGTCGTTTCTGCACCCTGAGGCAGGCGAGCCATGATCAACTGAAGTGAATACTTGCGCTTCCCTGAACCAAAGACACCCTCAACCTCGTTTCGCTTGCGCTGGTCAGCGCTGAGCTGCTGCTTGTGCACAGCGTTGACTCCTGGATCCTTCGGTGGCCTCCCAAGTCGTTTGCCAGATAGTCGGATATTGTTCCTCGTACAGAAGTTTCGATTCTTAGTGTTGATGTAGATGCGATCGGCGCAGATGCGCTCAGGGTAGCAGCCATGCTCTCGCTTGTACTTCTTGGCTTGTGAAATCAAGTCTTCGGACTCATTGTACGGATCCCAGCTGATCCTGTGAAGGAAGGCAAAGCCATTGCGCACGGAAACACTAATTTTGGCACCAAACTCAAAAGCGGCTCTTGCTTTGCCACGAGCAATGGGGCGAACATGTCGCTGAATCAAGTTGACGATGCGGTCGGGCATGCTGCGTGTCTTGGAGTACAGCAAGATCGTCTGCTGTCGGTGCAGCTCACTGATCACGAGAAGCTTCTTCCACCAATGCGTCTTGAGACCCGAAAGGCTTGCGCCAGAGGCGATCAGGGCATCGATGGCATCAAGATTGCGCTGCAGGTAGTCGAGCTGGCGGCGTATTGCGGCTTTTGTTTTGCGACGACGTGGCTTTTTCTGCTTGGCGACATTGAGGAAAGCAGCACGCGCCCTGCCTCGATCATATCGAGGCTTATGCTTACGCAGATCTGGGTGCTGACTGCGCAGATCATCAATGATTCGTTCGGTTGACTCCCTCGCCTCATTGAGTAGCTTCAGATCAGTGGGATAGGTGATGTCGGCTGGCGTGCAAGAGGCATCGATGGTCAATGTTCCCCAGTTCTTGTCCTCGGGCCAATCTGCTGGCTTCACGAAATCGTCAATGGAGATCTGGGTTCCAGCATCAACACTTGGATCGTCGGGGTGGTCGTCATCTTGCCGTGACGACACAGCCTCGATCACCATGGCCTTACCGCGTTCTGCAATCAGTTCGTTGATCCGCTTGAGGTCATCCTCTGAGAAACGCTTGCGGAAATGCACCATCATCGACGGGTCGAATGGTGATTTACTGGTGTAGCCGGCAAAACCCAAAAAATACTGCATGTATGCATTTTCTCGGATCTGCTCGACGGTTTCCTCATCGCTCAAGCCAAGGCGCTGCTTAATGAACAGCGCACCAAATGCCAATCTCACAGACTTCGCGGGGGCACCAGTCGTGGGGCTGAACTGAGGGGCATACGTTTCTTCCAGCTCTTCCCATGGCATCAGAGAGGAGAAGATCACCCAGCGGTTGTCCGGGTCCAATGTTCCGCCAAAAGGGAGATGGAACGCCTCGATTGAAAGCTGCCCGTTATGGTGTTTCCGGTACATCTACTGGGTTGAACAGTTGCAGCAATCATCGATTGCCCCTTGCAAGGCCAGTTTAGCGAGCCTCGACCGCTGAAACCAGCTGCGCTGCAGTCGATCTGGCTTTTTCAGGAGTCCCTATTTAACGAGGGAGGGGACAGAGACAAGGTTGGGCGCGGCTGGGTGTGGGAGGGCCAGATTGATCAGTGCGTATTTCAGAACCATGTATTCCGGGCGCGCCTGCTGAGTCCGGATGATCAGCCGAAGTTTGTTTCCTGGTGGTCAAACACTCGCGGTGCCGACCATTTTTTGGGCGAAGGCAAGCAAACGACAAATCTTGCGTCAATCAGCAAAAAGACGCTCGGGCAACTGCCTATTCAAATGCCGCCCCCTGCTGAGCAGAGCGAAATCATCGATCGCGTCGAATCCCTTTTCTCCCTCGCCGATCAACTCGAAGCCCGGCTCAGCGCCGCCCGCAGGATCGTCGAACGGCTGACGCCGGCACTGCTGGCCAAGGCGTTCCGCGGCGAGCTGGTGCCCCAGGACCCCAGCGATGAGCCGGCGAGTGTGTTGCTCGACCGGATCCGGGCGGCCCGCCAGGCGGAATCTGTTGCTGGCAAACCCTCGCGGCGTGGTCGCAGAAAGCCTGCAGCCAGCCCGGTTCCGAGCCTGTTGGATGCCGCCCCCGTGCCGCCCGATGGTCTCGCCACACTCCTGCGCGAATGCGGATCCCTGAGCGAAAGGGCGTTGCTGGCGGCGTCGGAGCTGGATCCCGCCCGGTTCCGGGCGCAGCTGGCGGAGGAGCGCCGCCGCGGCAGCCTGCGGGACACCGTCGATGAGGACGGTCAGGTGCTGCTGGAGGCGGTGGGCTGATCCAGCGGGCGCCCCGACTTCCGGCTTGCACACGGCCGATGGGACAGCGGTGGCCCTGAACAGGAGCACCTCGGCTCAACAGCCTCCGCCGTCTGCTGCGCCGTGAACCGCCCTGAACCGCCGTTGGGTCTTGGTGGGATTGGTCATCTGAGAATAGTCTGATGGTCATGGTGTGACCCTTCTCGACGTGTCCAGAGAACCGGGGGAAGCCGAGTCGCCGGTTGGGCCCCAGGTGGACCGGGCAGACCCTGCGGACTTCATGGCTGAGACGGGGGGCTGCGGTCGCTTGCGGATCAGGCAAGCAGATCGATCTTGAAGTCAAACATCTGAACCAAGTCCTGGAAATCACGATCGCCACCGCCTTTCAGATCCTCGAATCCGATCTTGTTGGTGCCGAAGCTGTAGAAGTGCTCGAGACGATCCGAGTTGGCGTCAGCAAAAGCGAAATACGTTTCACCATTGCTGACCTTGGCGAAGGGAGCCAGGAGCCTTCCACCTTTGATCGAGAAGTCTTTGCTGCTGATCTCGAGGTCCTTGATCTGAATCCCGGTGAGGGGATCGACCAGGTTTTCAGCCCGCAGGGCCTCCTGGATGTAGGAGACATCTCCGGGTAGGAGCGTGTCGCCATTGGCGGCTGTGATGGCGCCATCGGCGCGGCTGATCACATACCAGCCCAGACTGGAATCCAGCGCGGCTTCCCGGCCGTAGGCCAGGGTGCCTGTGATCGTTTGGTCGGTGGCGAAGGCAGTGAAATCAAGAATCGGAGCTTGATTCTGCAGATCGGCGATCAAAGGATTGATGCCTTGAACGCCTGGCGTGATATTGACGGTGAGGGCTGTTTGATTCGCATTGCTGAGTGCAAGCATTTTGCTGTCCTGAACAGGCACCACTGTCGCTTCAAACCAGCTGAGGCGAGTGTCATTCAAACCGGAGAGTTGATCGAGGGAGCCTCCCTCAACCTCCAAAAACATCACGCGTTGCCCATTGTTGATCAGGATTTCACTCAGGAAATCACCATTCTCTGGGATCGCGCTCAGATCAACGGAGTGGCCAAGGATCGTGATCAGTGTTTTGGCTCGCTCAGTGAAGAGGGTATTGCTGAAGTCGATCAGATTTTCACCCGGATTAAGAATCGTGTAGCCAATGGAACTGGTGGTGGCAGGTCGTTCGTCTAAATGAACCGAAGCATTGATCCGAATATTGAATGGATATTTCTGGTTTGACTCGACACCATCTGCAAGTAAGACCTGCCGACTATCAATGGAGATAAATTGTGGTTGAATGGCCACGCTTCCAAAGTTTGCGTAAACATTTTCTGAGAATTGAGTTTGTGAGGCATTGGCAGAAATGCTGAGGTGATCGGCATAGCCATCGCCACTCAGATCGTAGAAGCGTGAGCCAAAGCCACTTGTTGGGTCATACGTAATCACGTTTTCCAGCCTTACCTGATCCTTGGCTGGATCAAAGATATTGGCTGTGCTTGCAAAAAGCCAGCGACCCGGGTCAGGGACGCTGTTGAGTGAACGATTGGCTCTCAGAAGCGTGTAGGTGTCAATTGGGAGCGTCGTCCTTGTGACATGGTTTTGGCTGGTCGTAGGAAGTATTGCATCTGATCCTGCGATGGAGGGAGTAATATTATACGCATTGACGATGGGGGAACCAAGTACCTTGTATTTTTCAGGAATCAAATCTGCGAATATCCTATTGGTTGTCTCGAGGGTAAAGGATATATTAGAAAAATAATCACCTTCAAACCCTAAACTGCTTCCATTGAAAACGGCTCTTGTGCTGGCGCTCTCAGGAACCAATTCAAGCATCGCTGATTTCTTGTTTGCGTTATCAATCGTTCTTACCGAGAAATGTAGTGAGATGGGGTCTCGAGGGTATGGAAATTCTTTCTGATTGACAATCAGATTGTAGAGGGACACCCCTGCGGGGAAAGTGAAAGGCATGATGATATCACCGTTCTCTTCTCTGCCGCCGCGGTATTCGAGGCCTAAGGGGTCTAAAATGTTGAGATACTGCAGCACAGCTTGGCCGGCAGTACTGGTTGGTTTGATAAAATTATCATTATTTGAAAGGCTTATGTCGTAGGGAGAAACCAATTCCATCCACTCTCGCCATTTGTCGGCCTCATGCAGAATGATTTCGACCTCGGTGGGGGATTCTTTAGACTGCAGTTCGCTATTGAGTTGAAGGGCAATGGTGCTATTTTGCTGATTGCCTCGTTTGTCGACCGCAGCGGAAGAACTCTGTGCAAGCATGACATCTGAGATATGCAGGAGTTCATCACCCTGAGAGCGGGCGCCCAGTTCACCCGAAAAGCTGTAGAGAAAACTTCCTCGTCCTTGTGTGCCGGCAATCAGCAGATCATCTTGAGGGTCATATTGAATCGTTTTAACGTAGCTTCCCGGCGCTACTCCGGCAGGCAGTCCTTGCCATGGCATGGGAGCAAATTGACCGACGGGAATACCATCGCTATCGAGTTCGATCGACCAGACGCCGTTCAGCCCGCCGATGACGAGTTGATCAGGGCGATCGCCACGTCCGGGTACAAAGACGAGCGCTTGGTAACCATATGAATCTTTTTCAGTGTTAACGCCGTAGTCTTTTAACTTCAGCGTTTCCATGGCCCCATCAGGGGTCATGATTCCGAGAACTTGATCTTCTGCGGGAATGGCCAAATTGAAATAATTAGCATATTGAAGAGAGCTTCCACCTTGAATCCAATAGACAGTATCTCCATTGCTGCCATGTTTATGGGCAAGGTCAAGGATTTGTCCTTTGCTCGAAAAATTGTCGCGATCGTCGCCAAAATCAACTTCTCTGAGCGTGTAATTGCCTGATGAGTTGGATGTCCTGCCATAAATCGTTGGCTTTCCCTCTTTGTTCAATGCTCCAACATACAGACTGCCAATGGTTCCCTCGTCGGGATCTCCTTGATTGTCAATAGCGGTTGGATTCAGATATGTAAATTTGTTGTCTCCCAGGGGGATGGGCTCGAAATCCGACTCGAGTAGTGGCTGGAAGAGAAGTGCATTCTCTGGTAGTGAACGAGGAGATCTTATTGTTTCGTAGATGTTGAGTTGACCGGATAGCGCAATGCTGTTCTCCTTGTAGGCATGCGGTTCGGTAGGAAGAATAAAGACATCAAAGGCACCTGGCCTTTGACTTTCTGCCGTCCATTTCCAAGGGATTGGGGATTGATCGGGAGACCGCTGAAGATAAAATGGTGAGGTCTGTCTTGACTGAATATACCCTTCCCGGTTGTACTCAATTCTTCCGATGGTCCCAAGCTTCAAATATCCATATCCACTGAGATAGCCTGAATAAGTTTCGCTGTTGTCAGAGTCATCAAAAAATGCCAGTTGGCCATCACCCACCCAGAAATTGGTGGCGTGATCATCGCCGTAATAGCCGAGCGATGCAGCATTGTCTTGATAGGAGCTGGCAATGCTGTTGCTTTGTGAAGCCCAGCTCACCATATTCACTTCGAGAGTACTTAATCCTTTTGTTGTTAACGACTGCCACCATGCACCTTGTTGGGCGCTGCTTCCTGTCGCTCCCACTTCGAGCCCGAGCTGCCAGATGCCGCCATCATCTGTCTGGATCAGCTTCGGCCCAGTCTTGCTTTCGTAAAAGGCGATCGTACGGCTGTCAGCGTGGGGCTGACCTGGTGAGAAGGGGATGAACAGTTTGTCGTTTTCGGTATCGATCTTGGGTCCGTAGAGCGTTTCTGTGATGCCTGGCTCGTCATCGCTGAAATCCAGGCGGACCAAGCCACCGTTAACTGTTGGGTTTGCCAGTTCTGCCTTGCCAAATTGATTGCCTCCCACGAAGACCACGTTGCCTGTGGGATCATGCGGATCAGCTGCTAGTGAAAAATTTCCGTAGAAACGGAAATTACTAGCTTGATTGGTGCCTATGTCGCCAAAGTCGATCGAGGCTACTTTGTAATCGATCAGTTCTTGCGATGTTGGATCTATGCGGAGTCTAACAACGAACTTGATGGGTCCTTGCTGCAGATTTGACTCCAATGATCCCGAAAATACCCCCAAAAAACTAATCAGCTCTCCATTGATTAGGTCTGGGTGGGTGGCTGTTCTGGCGGGCAGGCTTAATTGTCCTTTATTGCTTTCATCATAGGCCCGAAGTTGTTGCAGCAGCTGTCCATATTTCTCGCCCTGCAGAATGATTAGCGATCCGTCTTGGCGATTTGAAGAGATAAAACTATCGTTTATGGATATTACAGTTTCTGTATTTGTGACTTGGTATCCTGAAACTACAAACTTGCCGCCCCCCTTGCTGAGATAAAGATTTGCCGGCAATGATCTGGCGCTGACACTGGTAATTCCTTGGGGTGATGTGCTGATTGAAAAAAATCTTCCTCCTTCTACAGGGCCATTCCAGCTTGACGCAATTAAGCGATTCTCTATCCATTCCATGCTGCGAATATTGCTGCCTGACAAGGCTTGCTGCGCTTCCTCTGATATTGGAAGCCATTCGATGGAGCCATCGGCTTGGATCGCGCCGATTTGAACCCCTTGGCTGGGAGCTCCTATGGCTTGGTCACCAGACGGATTGCCTTGCCCAACCGCTAGATACTGACCATCATCTGAAATGGCCAGCACACCGATCGATTGGGAGCCGAGATAGTCGCTTCCAGGTTTGCTGATCCACTCCCAGCGGTCACCCCAGCTGTCCGTTGCCTTGTCGTAGATGCGGAGGTGAACGCCGCCGTTCACGGAACCGGCGTACAGGAACACCTTGTCACCGGCGTCCTTGACGGCTAGTCCATTAGTGGCACCCGAGATATAGGTTTCACCAAAGTTTTTCTGAACACCCAGGCGGCCCCAGAGGCCGTCAATCACATAGTCATTGCCTGTGGGGACCCACGTGTTGGCTGTGATCGTGGGCATCAGGCAAAAGAAAAGTTTTAATCAGCATAGTCACGGTGCCAGCTGCGGGCTCGCCGCCCGTGGATGTGCTTTTCAGCACGGCCTTTGTGACAGGAGGTCTCGATCCTGCACAGGAGAGCGACTGGTGGCTGTCGTGGATGCGCCTGCAGATGTCGCAGATCGTCGCCACAGATTCCCCCGTGAGCATCGTCGAAGCGACCGTGGCTCAATCCGCTGTTCTTGCGTCAGGTCGTCAGTGGTGAACGGAGCCAGCGGTGATGCTGCGCTCGTGTTCGTTGGATCGCCGGATCCCAGGGGGCGACATCAGTCGTACGGCCCCGGATACTCCCCTGGATGGTCGATGCGTGTCACCCGCACGCCATCGGCTGACTGGCCGGAGAAGCGCAGGATGTCACAGCCTGATACTGAATGGCCCGGCTTCTGCGCCAGCAGCGCCACCTCGTCGGCGGTGATCGCGTCCTCCACCTGCCGCCTCAGCTCCGGGTCGCGCTGCAGGTGGGGGAGGGGATGCCACCGTTGCTCGAAGGCCTCTCCCTGACTCCCCGCCTTCCGCTGGGCCTACGGGCGCTCTCCACGGGGGCCGCGCCGGAGCGTGCGACCCGACCCGCCTGAATCAGGTCGCCCGCTCCGCCGGCGCAGCATCAGCCGGCCTGCGGGTGGCTGTAGTGCCGGCCGCGGTAGGTGAGCGTCCGGTTCCCGTCGCCGGCGCTCTTCGGCGCGTCGTGGTGGGCGTCGACGTAGGCCACGCCGCGGTAGGCCTTGGCCATCAGGTACTGGGCGTCATCGAGGCGCTGGTCCTTGAGGATCCGGTTGCGGATCAGTTCGAGCACGTTCATCGCGTTCTCCACAGGGTCCGCGTCCCCGTTGCCTGGCGCGGAGCGTTCTGCGTCCACCACGGGGGTGGATCAACGTTCTGTTATTCAAGCATCTGGTAGCGGTTGATACAGTGTGATCCGGTGCGGGCTTTTTGTTTCTTCGCATCCGTGTTGGCGGCGGCCGGTCGGCTCCGGCGCTGCTTGAGTGAGGGTCCTCCGACCGCCTCACGCCGCCATGTACGCCACCCTGCGTGAATACGAGGGCATTCAGGATGTCCGCGCCGCTCTCGATCCCCTGAGGGAGGGTCTCCTGGCCGAACTGGAGGCCCTGCCCGGCTTCGTCTCGTATCACTTCGTTGATGTGGGCGAGGCGGCGGGCCGGATGATCTCGCTCACGGTGTTCGACAGCCAGGAGGCGGCGGAGCGCTCCAACGCCATCGCCGCCCGCTGGGTTGAGCGCTGGCGGTCCGAGCATCCCGACACTGCCCCCCGGGCCAGCCGTGTGGATGCCGGTCCGGTGCTCTGCAGCGCCACGGCCTGAGCGCGTTGCAGCCCCGGCCGTGGTCTGTGGCGGCGCTGATGCCGCTGGCCTCCGCGCTGCCGATGATGGGGACCCTGGAGCCGGCGCCGATGATCCGCCCCGATCTGCCGCCGATCAGCGGTGAAGAGTCCGCACTGCTGGCCCTGAGGCGCCAGGAGACGCCGCCGGGTCCGTCACGTCCGGCTCCGGTGGGCCACGGCCCGCGCTTCGACCGGATCCGCTCGGCGTTCGCCTGCGCCCTGCACATGCATCAGCCCACGATTCCGGCCGGTGCCGATGGCGCGCTGATCTCCCATCTGCAGTTCATGTTCGAGCATCCCGGCGAGGGGGACAACCACAACGCCGGACCGTTCGCCCACTGCTACCGGCGCATGGTGGATCTGATCCCGCAGGTGATCAGGGAAGGCGGCGATCCGCGCCTCATGCTCGATTACTCCGGCACCTTGCTGTGGGGGTTCGAGCAGATGGGCCGCCACGACATTCTCGAGGCCCTGCATCGGCTCGCCTGTGATCCGGCGCTGGTGCCCCACGTCGAATGGCTGGGCACCTTCTGGGGCCATGCGGTGGCTCCTTCCACGCCCATCCCCGATCTGAAGCTGCACATTCAGGCCTGGCAGCACCATTTCGCCGCCCTGTTCGGATCCGAGGCGCTGCAGCGGGTGCAGGGCTTCTCGCTGCCGGAGATGGCCCTGCCCAATCACCCCGACACCCTCTTCGCCCTGGTGTCGGCGCTCAACGACTGCGGTTACCGCTGGCTGTTGCTGCAGGAGCACAGCGTCGAGAATCCCGATGGCTCGGCTCTGCGTCACGAGCAGCGATACGGCCCCAACCGGCTGGTGGCGCGCAGCTCCACTGGTGAGACGGCCACGATCACCGCTCTGATCAAGACGCAGGGCTCCGACACCAAGCTGGTGGGGCAGATGCAGCCCTGTTACGAGGCCCTGGGGCTCGGCCCGGTGCCGCTCGGCGACACCACCATCCCGCCCCTGGTGAGCCAGATCGCCGACGGTGAGAACGGTGGCGTGATGATGAATGAGTTCCCGGCTGCCTTCCTGCAGGCCCACCAGCGCCTTGCTGCCCGTGCGGCTGCCTCCGGCGCGACGGCCGCCGGGACCGTGGCGCTCAACGGCACGGAATACCTCGAGCTGCTGCGGGCCGCCGGTGTCTCCAGCGAGGCGTTTCCGCCGATTCAGGCCGTCGGGCAGCACCGCCTCTGGCGGCAGGTGGGGGGGACACCCACGCTGGAAGCCACGGAGGCGGCCCTCGCCGAGCTGCAGGCCACCGATCCGGGTTTCTCGATGGATGGTGCTTCCTGGACCAACAACCTCAGCTGGGTGGAGGGCTACGAGAATGTGCTCGAGCCGATGCAGCGGCTCAGCGCCCGCTTCCACCGCGTCTTCGATCCGCAGGTGGAGCGCGATCCGGCTCTCACCCGCTCGCCCGCCTATCAGGAGGCTCTGCTCCACCTGCTGCTGCTGCAGACCAGCTGCTTCCGGTACTGGGGGCAGGGTGCCTGGACCGACCACGCCCGTGAGATCCACCGCCGCGGCGAGGCACTGCTGGCCCAGGCGGAAGCCTGAGGGCGGATCCCCATCCCGCTGAGGGGGGCCAGGCTGTCCGGTCGTGCTTCAGCCCGCCGCCGCCTGCCATCGGCGCAGTCTCTGCCTCAGTCCGTCCCGCTGTCCGCCTCCGGCTCGATCCGGTAGTACGCGCGATCATCCGAGCAGCACAGGTCGGCGTAGTAGCGCTCCAGCACCACGTGGGCGTCGTCGTAGCGCTCGAAGCGGCGACCGGCGATGGCGTCCTCGAGGCCGTCATCCCGGCGGATCACATAGCCACTCATGGTCGCGACGCTGTCTGGATACGGGCCAGGATCGGCCGGAGCTGCGCGTGCGACACGGGCCGATCTCAGGGGCCCAGACCCTAGGTCCGCCGGGGAAGGCCGGCGTTCGATCCCGGCAGCCGATCGCAGGGACACTGCGGATGGTGTTCGGCGTCACTGGCCACACCATCGCTGGTACCGCTCCCCTGGAGCGCCCCTTGTCACCCCGGTTAGCCTGGGCTCAGCCGTCAGCATCCGGATGACCCAGCTCCACGACCTGCGGCTGCGGCTCCTGGTGCAGCAGGAGAGCGAGCGGATCGCCGATGCCACGCCTGACGACCTGGATCTCTCGGTGATCCAGGCCCGCTGCCTGTGCTGGCTGGCCCTGCTGGCCGAGGCCCATGAGGATCAGGCCAGCGATGCCGAGCGGCGCGGCGATGTGGAGCAGGCCATGGGCTGGTTCGCCGATTCGATGCGCCTGCGGGATGTCATCCAGGTGGTCAGTTCGATCGAGATCCCCCTGCCCCCTGCGGCCGACGGCGACGAGGACGGAGGCCTCGACGACGCCAGTGGCCACGGCCTTGACGCCTGACGCCTGACGCCGCAGCCCCTGCGTCAGGCCCGCCGGCCGCACTCCTCGGGGCTTCCGGCGTCTGCTTGACGCTGAATGGCATGATGGTGCTTGACAAGCACAAGGGATACGGTGCCGGAAGAGCCCTGCCAATGCCCTGATTGCCAGCGCTTCTATCGGGAACACGACCGATTGATCCGCGAGAATCCCAGCCTGCGTCAGCAGCAGGAGCTGAACTGGGCCGCTCTGCAATCGTTTCGCACCCTCGCCGGCCGTGTGCTGGAGGAACTGCAGAAGACCCACGGCGACGCTGACGCCCCCGTCGCGCCGGTCCCCGCCGAGGCCGGCGGCGCCCCCTCGGGTGAGGGAGAGACCGACGCGATCCAGCAGGCGATGGCCGATCTGGAGAACATCAACGCCCATCTCTTCTCGATCGAGGTGCTGATGGAGCGCATCTTCGACGTGCGCGTGCCCGAGCAGGTGGAGCAGACCTTCCGAGAGGTGGCCGGCGAGCTGGCCCCCGATCCGCTCAACGCCGACCGGCTGCGGCTCAACCGCCTGCTGCACCAGACCCCCGATCTGCCCGATCACCGGCCCTGAACCGCCGCACGGCGACTGCCGCTGCGTCGCTGCCCCGCCTGAACCGCTCTCGGCGCTCCGTAGGTCGTCAGCTCCGTCACTGACGGGCCTGCGCCCTGGGCACTGAGGCGCCTCTTCCTCTCGCTGTTGTGGTGGTCCATGTGGGGACTGCCCCATGGCAGCGATGCCGGGGGCAGTCCTGAGGACATGGCGCTCCGGAGGGAGGAGCGCCGCGACCGGGTCGCTCTCGCCTCCTGAAGCGGGCGGGGCTCAGCGGACCTGCTGTTCCTCGGCCGACGGACTCCGGCGCCGCAGCTGCGTGCCGCGGTCGAGATCACAGGTGATCGTCACCGGGAACTCCTGCGCGTCCCAGATGGTCTGCGCGTATTCGCGGATCGAGCGATCGGAGGAGAACAGACCGCTGCGGGCCGTGTTCAGCAGCGACATCCGGTTCCAGTGACGGCGGTCGGCCCAGGCCTGATCGACCCTGTCCTGCGCCTCCAGGTAGGCCTGGAAATCGGCCAGCACGAAGAAGGGATCGCGCCCCGTGAGGTTCTCCAGCAGCGGCCGGAACAGATCGCCGTCGCCGTTGCTGAAGTGCCCCTGCTCCACCAGGCGCAGCACCTCGGGAAGCTCCGGCACGGCGCCGATCATCTCCCAGGGGCGGTAGCCGTTGCGCAGCTCGGCGATCTGCTCGGTGGTCTTGCCGAACAGGAAGAAGTTCTCCTCGCCCACCTGCTGGCGGATCTCGACGTTGGCGCCATCGAGGGTGCCGATCGTCAGGGCCCCGTTCATGCAGAACTTCATGTTGCCGGTGCCGGAGGCCTCCAGGCCGGCGGTGGAGATCTGCTCGGAGAGATCGGCGGCCGGATACACCCGCTCGCCCAGCTTGACGTTGTAGTCGGGCAGGAAGATCACCCGCAGGCGTCCTTCCATGTCGGGATCGGCGTTCACCGTCTCGGCGATGCCGTTGATGAAGCGGATGATCAGCTTCGCCATGTAGTAGCCGGGCGCGGCCTTGCCACCGAACACCACGGTGCGCGGCGCCAGGTGGTCGCCCTGGCCGTTCTTGATGCGCAGGTAGCGGGCGATCACCCCGAGGGCGTTGAGGTGCTGGCGCTTGTATTCATGGATGCGCTTCACCTGCACGTCGAACATCGAGGCCGGATCGACCAGCACGCCCGTGTGGCGGTGGATGTACTGGGTCAGGTGATGCTTCACCGCCAGCTTGGTGGCACCCCAGCGCTCCAGGAAGGCGTCGTCATCGACGTGGCGCTCCAGGCCGCGCAGCTGATCGAGATCGCGCACCCAGCCCTCACCAACCGCCTCATCCAGCAGGGCCGACAGCTGCGGATTGGCCAGCGCCACCCAGCGCCGCGGTGTGACGCCGTTGGTGACATTGATGAACTTGTCGGGCCAGAGCCTGGCGAACTCCGGGAAGAGATCGCTGCGCACCAGTTCGCTGTGCAGCGCCGCGACGCCGTTGACGTGATGGGCCGCCACCGTGGCCAGGTTGGCCATGCGCACACATTTGTTGCCCTCCTCGTCGATGATCGAGACGCGGCGCAGGATCTGATCGTTGCCGGGATACTTCAGCCGCACCTGCTGCAGGAAGCGGCGGTTGATCTCATAGATCAGCTCCAGGTGGCGCGGCAGCAGCGAGCCGAACAGATCGAGCCCCCACTTCTCGAGCGCCTCCGGCAGCAGTGTGTGGTTGGTGTAGGAGAGCGAGCGGCTGGTGATCTCCCAGGCCTCCTGCCACTCGAGATGCTTGTCGTCGAGCAGCAACCGCATCAGCTCGGCCACCGCGATCGCCGGATGGGTGTCGTTGAGCTGCACCGCCCAGTGATCCGGGAACTCCTGGATCGGGATGCCGCGCATGTCCAGGTTGCGGATCATGTCCTGCAGCGAGCAGCTCACGAAGAAGTGCTGCTGCTTCAGCCGCAGACGACGCCCCTCGTCGGTGCCGTCGTTCGGATACAGCACCTTGGAGAGGGTCTCGCTGCCCACCTTCTCCTCGACGGCGCCGTAATAGTCGCCGCTGTTGAACGCATAGAAGTCGAACGACTCGGTGGCGTCCGCCCGCCACAGCCGCAGCCGGTCGCAGGTGTTGACGCGGTAGCCCAGCACCGGCACGTCGTGGGGGACGCCGATCGCATGCTCGGCCGGAATCCAGCGCACCCGGTAGTTGCCGTGTTCGTCGCGATAGCTCTCGGTGCGGCCGCCGAAGCCCACGAAGCAGGCCTGGTCGGGGTGGGGGATCTCCCAAGGCCAGCCGGCCTTGAGCCACTTGTCGGTGATCTCCACCTGCCAGCCGTCGCGGATCAGCTGGTCGAAGATGCCGAACTCATAGCGGATGCCATAGCCGGTGGCCGGGATCTGCAGCGAGGCCATCGATTCGAGGAAGCAGGCCGCCAGGCGTCCCAGGCCACCGTTGCCGAGGCCCGGCTCCTCCTCCACATCGAGGATCTCCTCGATGTCATTGATGCCGAAGCGGCGCAACGCCTCGGCGGCCTCCTCCTGGATGCCCAGCATCAGCAGGTTGTTGCCCAGCTGCGGGCCGATCAGGAACTCCGCCGACAGGTAGGCGACCACCCGGGCGGGAGAGGCGCTGATCGCCTCGATGCCGGCCAGATAGCGCGTCATCAGACGGTCGCGCACCGCATAGCTCAACGCCATGTACAGGTCGTGGCGGCTGGCGGTGGGCGCGAGTTTGCCGAGCGTGTAGAAGAGGTGCTCGGTCATGCCGTCGAACACATCCTCCGACAGCAGGCCGCTGCGATCGGGATCGGCGTAGCAGCCGGGAGTGGGCAGGTGCAGGTCCATCGGTCGGTGCTCGCTCATGGCCTTGCCTCGCTGCCTGCGGATCTCGTCGGCCAAACCGTAGCGGTGGATGCCCTTTGACACCTCCGATCGTGCGCGTCAGCCCATGAGAGGAAACAGCCGGTGGCACGGTCTAGGTTCGGGGCCCCGCGAGCAGGCCCATGCTTCTGCCCACGCTGTTGCTTGAGATCGGCAACCATCAGTTTGAGGTGGCCGAGACCCTGATTCAGGTGGGTCGCTTCCTGGTGATCTTCCTCGCCGCGCGCACCCTCGCTGAGGTGATGGTGCGGCTTTCGCTGCCGACGATCCTCGGAGAGCTGCTGGCCGGTGTGCTGATCGGCGTCTCGGGGCTGCATTTCCTGCTGCCCCCCGATACCGGAGTGGCGATCAACGATCTGCTGCTCAACCTGGTCTCCTCCCTCTCCGGTGTCACACCAGAGCAGGTGCAGGAGCTCTACACCGAGAGCTTCCCGGGGCTGCAGCAGGTCTCACTGCTCGGCCTCTATGCCCTGTTGTTCCTCACGGGCCTCGAGAGCGAGCTGGATGAACTGATGGCGGTGGGCCTGCAGGCCACCACCGTCGCCGTCACCGGCGTGGTGCTGCCCTTCGCCCTCGGCACCGCCGGCCTGATCTGGCTCTTCCACGTGCCCACGATCCTGGCGGTCTTCGCCGGTGCCGCGATGACGGCCACCAGCATCGGCATCACCGCCAGCGTCTTCGGAGAACTGGGCTGGCTGAAACGGCGTGAGGGGCAGATCGTGATCGGCGCCGCCGTGCTCGACGACATCCTCGGCATCGTCATCCTGGCGGTGGTGGTGTCCCTGGCCGGCGGTGAGGCCCTGGCGATCGGTCCGATCCTGAAGCTGGTGGTGGCGGCGCTGGTGTTCGTGGCAGCAGCCCTCTGGCTCAGCGGCACGGCGGCCCCCGCCTTCGACTGGTTGCTCGATCGCCTCAAGGCCCCCGGTGAGGTGGTGGTGGCCGGTTTCGTGGTGCTCAGCCTCTGCTGCTTCGCCGCCCAGGCGATCGGCCTGGAGGCGGCCCTGGGGGCCTTCGCCGGCGGTCTGATCCTCAGCCGCTCGCGCCACACCGAGGCGATCCAGGAAACGGTGAAGCCGCTGGTGGCCCTGTTCGCCACCGTCTTCTTCGTGCTGATCGGCACCGGCATGGATCTGTCGGTGCTCAACCCGCTCGAACCCGCCAACCGCCCCGGCCTGGTGGTGGCCCTGTTCCTGTTGCTGGTGGCGATCGCCGGCAAGGTGGCCGCCGGCTGGAGCTACCTCAGCAAGGAGCCCAGCAACCGCCTGGTGGTGGGTCTGGGCATGCTGCCCCGCGGTGAAGTGGGTCTGATCTTCCTGGGGCTCGGCACCCAGGCCCATCTGCTCACCCCCGCCCTGGAGGCGGCGATTCTGCTGATGGTGATCGGCACCACCTTCCTGGCCCCGCTGCTGCTGCGCCTGGTGCTGGGTGGTGAGGGGCCCGCACCCCGTGATCCGCTGGAGGAGATCCCCACCTGAACGCGGCGCCGGCCTGACTGGGCTGTTGTGCCGGCCCGACCGACCCGGGCGCAGCAGGCCGGTGATGGCCGGGGCCTCAGCCGCCGGTGGCCGGCCCTCAGTCCTTCTCCTTCCGGAAGCGGTCGGCGAGGCTCCAGCTCAGGCCCGCCAGCACGGCCATCAGCCCAAGGCTGGAGGACCAGCCCGGCCCTAGGGCCCAGCACAGCACCAGCTCCACCACCACACCCACCGCCAGGGCGAGGGCGAGGCTGCTGAGCACCAGCACCAGCTCGCGGCTGGCCGCGTCAAGCGGGCCGGCCTGCAGCGTCTCCTCGAAGGTGCCGATCGGCAGGCTCAGGGGCAGGTAGAGGGCCAGGGCCCACAGGGCGATCCCCGGCAGCAGCGGGATCCAGTCGGACAGGGCGGGCACCGCGGACATCGGCGGGGACTCGGCAGTGCGGGCGGTGGGGCCCGTCGGGCTCCCTAGCATCGCCGCCCCTGCGCCCCTCCCGACGCCATGGCTGCCGAAACGACCGGTTCCCCGAGCGGCTGGTCCTACCTGGGGCACCGGGTGCACTGCCTCAGCGCCGGTCCTGAGGAGCCGCGCGGGCCGGCCGTGCTCCTGGTCCATGGCTTCGGCGCCTCCACCGACCACTGGCGCTTCAACATTCCGGTGCTCTCGCAGCAGTACGAAGTGCATGCCCTCGATCTGCTCGGTTTCGGCCGCAGCGCCAAGCCCGCTGGCCTCTCCTACGGCGGCGAGCTCTGGGCCGATCAGCTGAGTGCCTACGTGCGCGAGCGCATCGGCAGGCCGACGGTGCTGGTGGGCAACTCGCTGGGGGGATATGCCGCCCTTGCCGCCGGCGCTTCCCTCGGCTCCGAGGCCGCGGGGGTGGTGCTGGTCAACGCCGCCGGCCCCTTCTCCGAGGAGCAGGCCGCCCCGACCGGCTGGGGGGCGATCGCCCGCCGCACGATCGGCGGGGCGCTGCTGCGCAGCCCGGTGCTGCAGCGGCTGATCTTCGAGAACCTGCGCCGTCCCGCCACCGTGCGCCGCACCCTGCGGCAGGTGTACATCGACCAGACCAATGTCGATGAGGCGCTGGTGCAGTCGATCCTGGTGCCCTCCCGCGATCCCGGCGCCTTCGGGGTGTTCCGCACCGTGTTCGACTTCCCCCGGGGCGAGCCGCTCGATGCCCTGTTCGCGCGGCTCCAGGCGCCGCTGCTGCTGCTCTGGGGCATCCGCGATCCGTGGATCAACGCCGCCGGCCGCCGCGCCCAGTTCCAGCGCCATGCGCCGGCGGCCACCAGCGAGGTGGTGCTGCAGGCGGGCCACTGCCCCCACGACGAGGTGCCCGAGCAGGTGAATGCCGCCCTGCTGGAGTGGTTGGAGGGCGTGTCGGCGGCTGAGACAACTGCTGCAACAGCGGCGATCTCGCAGCCTTCTGTTCTGGTTAAATGACGCACAACGTTACGAAGGAAGGCTGGTGACGGCATCGGTCGCGGTCTCTGGCCCCTCTGAAGGCATCGCAGGCGAACGCTCAGGCTCGAGACAGCCGCCGCCTGAGCCCAAGGCCTTCCGATACCGGCCGGACATCGACGCGCTGCGGGGCGTGGCGGTGATCGCCGTGTTCATCTTTCACCTCAACGAGCATTGGCTGCCCGGTGGCTTCGTCGGTGTCGACGTCTTTTTCGTGATCTCGGGCTACGTGGTCACCGGCTCGCTGCTGAGCCACGGCGGCGAATCCATCGGCCAGAGGCTGCGCGGGTTCTACATGCGTCGGATCCGACGCCTGCTGCCCAATCTGCTGCTGACCCTCGCCGTCACCGCCGTCGGGGTGGCGCTGCTGATTCCCCCCACCGAGACGCGCTCTCTGTACCTGACGGCGGTCAAGGCGATCTACGGCTGGTCGAACAACCACCTGCTGCAGTCCTCAGCCGACTACTTCGGCCTCGACTCCAGCCTCAACCCCTTCGTCCACACCTGGTCGCTGGGTGTGGAGGAGCAGTTCTATCTGGTCTTCCCCTTGCTGCTGATCCTGATCGGGAGCGGGGCACGCCGCACCCTGCCGATGCTGCTGGTGCTGATCGGAGTGTCGCTGGCCGCCAGTGCCTGGTGGACGACGCATGCGCCGATGTCGGCCTTCTTCCTGATGCCGAGTCGTTTCTGGGAGCTCTCGATCGGTGCCGCGCTGCTGCTGCTGCAGCGCCGCTCCTTCTCTCTCGAGGGGCGGCTGCGGCCTGGGATCTCCTGGGCGCCCGTGGGTTGGCTGCGCGGACGGCATCTGCGCTGGCTGGGGTGGCTGGTGGTGATCGCGTCCCTGGTCTTCACCCCCGAGCGCCAGGGCTTTCCCACGCCGGGTGCTCTGCCCGCCGTGCTGGGAACCCTGCTGCTGCTGCATGCCGGCTCCGAAGCCGATGGCCGCTTTCTGCCCATCCGATCCCTCGAGCGGCTGCTGATCGCCCTCGGTCTTCTCTCCTACTCCCTCTATCTCTGGCACTGGCCGGTGGTCACCTTCCTGCGCTGGACCACCGGCCTCGAACGCCCCTGGCAATACCTGCTGGCCACCGTCCTCTCGCTCGGGCTGGCGTGGTTCGCCTACCGCTTCGTGGAACAGCCCCTTCGGCGCAGCCCGCTGCCAGCGATCCCGCATCTGGGCGTGACCTTCGCCTCGGTGATCCTTGCCTGGGTCGGCATCGATGCTCTCGCCCATCCCTATCGCGGCCGGCTGTTCCTGGGCAGCAACAGCGATCCGGTACCCAAGGCCGAGAGGATCTCGGAGCTGAGGCCGGTGATCCCCGGTACGGGCATCAGCGATGGCGAATGCGGTGTCCCCACATGGGAGGACTACGGCCCGGACTCACGGACCGACTTCGGCCCCTGCAGCAAACCGGGGCGTCCCGGTGCCGGAGAGATCTTCCTCCTGGGTGACTCCCACGCGCACCATCTCCTGCCGATGCTCGATGGGGTGACGGATCGAACCGGCCAGGCGATCTCCTTCAGCTTCAAGAGCAGCTGCCTGATCAGCCCCTCGCTCACGGTGAGCTTCGACAAAAAGCGCTACGAGCCCTGCCGAACTTTCGCCGCCGGTGAGCTGGATCGCGCCCTGGACCGCCTGCGTCCAGGCGATGTCGTGGTCATTGCCACCTGGTTCAACCGCCAGCTCGGGGACATCACCCCCGATGGCCGTGACAACGACTTCCCCGTCTACCTGGGAAGCCGCCGCCTCAGCCCCAGCGAGGTGCGCAGCCGGTTCGTCGCCGACATCCGCAGCCAGGCGCGGCGACTGGCGAGCCGCGGGATCCAGCTTGTGCTGGTGGTGGATGTGCCGATGCTCGCCCGTGACCCGGTGGTGTGCGATGCCTGGCCCCGGCTGGCTCTGCAGGGCACGCGCGCGGCCCTCTGCTCCGGCACCCCGGCGCTCACAGCCCGCATGCAGCGGACCGTGGCGGTCACGCTGGCCGCAGCAGCGCGGGGCCTGCCCAACGTCCACGTGTTTGACCCCACCCCGCTCCTGCTGGAGCAGGGCCTGGTGCGTCATCGGCTGACCGATGGCACGGTGGTCTACGCCGACTCTCACCATCTCAGCGTCAGCGGCAGCAGGATGCTGGCGGAGCCGTTCCACCGCTTCATGAGCGCGCGGGGGTTGCTCCCGTCCGCTCAGGCCATCAGCGCGCCGGGGCCAGGCTGAGCCGCCTAGATCCTCCATGGCGCAGCATCGGCGCCTGTTCCGCACGGTCGCAAACCGCTGATGGCGTTCCGATCAGGCGGCCACACCCGGCAGGCGGCCCGGTGCCAGCTGCTCGAGAGGGTCAAACTGCCGTTTCACGGCCTCGATCAGCGGCCTCGAGGGCGCATCCAGCCAGGCGTGCAGATGCGATTCGGGGGGTTGGCGCAACACCGTGAGCCAGCCCCCCAGCTCCTGGCAGCGCTGTCGCAGCGACGCCACCCGGCTCGGATCCGTCGCTGCGGAAGGCATGGCGGTGCTCCATGCGTGGCCGATGCCACTCCCGGCCGCCAGCTCCACCGCCATCCCGCGCAGTTCCGGGCGTGCCAGCAGCGTCGCCACCCGATCACTCGGCACGGCCAGGCGCAGCAGCCACGCCGGGCTCGCCACTCCGATCGCGCCGGGGTCCGGCTGGCCGCGGCCATGGGCCAGCAGCTCCTCCAGCGCGCCCGCCTCCACCTCGCGGCAGGCCAGGGCGGTGCGGCCGGCGATGGTCTGCACCTGCTCCCGCAGGCTGGTGGCGCTGACGCTGGCCAGGCCGATCAGCAGCTGAGGCTCCTCCCCCAGGCCGGCGGCGAGCGCCAGCGGCGCGTTCCACCAGTCGATCCGCTCCGGCGTCAGGCTTGAGCCCACCAGCCAGCCCACCAGGCTCCCCAGATCCTCCAGGCTGCCTCCCACCAGCAGGCCTCGTCGGGCCGGTGGGATCGGCTGGGTGCGCAGGGTCACGCTGCTGATCAGGCCCAGGGAGCCCCAGCTGCCGCAGAACAGCCGCATCAGGTCGTAGCCGGCCACGTTCTTCACCACCCGGCCGCCGGCCTTCGCTTCGACGCCATCGCTGCGCAGCAGCGACAGTCCGATCAGCTGGTCGCGCACCCCCAGATGGCGATGGCGGTAGCCGCCGGAGAGGCCGCGGGCCACCAGGCCGCCGATGCTGCCGGAGTCCGAGCCGCCCGGGCCGCTGCCCCAGGGGGGATCGACGGCCAGCCACTGGCGGTGCTCCGCCAGAGCCTGCTGCACCTCCTGCAGTGCGGTGCCGGCCCGCACCGTGAGCGTGAAATCTCCTGGGTTGTGCTCGAGGATGCCGCTCAGGGCCCGCAGGCTCACCGGCGTGCAGGGCTGGCGCAGCGGTGCCCCCCAGTCGAGCCGGCTGCCCAGGCCGCTGGGCAGCCAGGGGGTTCCCTGCTGGTGCAGCTCGCGCACCAGCTCCCGCAGATCCTTGGCGTCGGGCTGCATCACGGCACGATGGTGCCATGCAGCAGGTTGGCTCGCCGCCGTTCAAGATCGTCGTCCTCGATGACGACCCCACCGGCTCCCAGACGGTGCACAGCTGCCCGCTGCTGCTGCGCTGGGATCACGCCACCCTGCTGGAGGGTCTGCGTCACTCCTCGCCGCTGCTGTTCCTGCTGGCCAACACCCGCGCCCTCGATCCGGACGCGGCCCGCGAGCGGGTGAGCGAGATCTGCCGGGCCCTGGAGCCGGCCCTGCGCGAGGCCGGGCAATGCGGCTGGATCCGGGGCTGGCAGCTGGTGAGCCGCGGCGATTCCACCCTGCGCGGCCATTACCCGCTCGAGGTGGAGGTGCTCGCCGCCCAGCTGGGGCCCTTCGATGCCACGCTGCTGGCGCCTGCCTTCCTGGAGGGTGGCCGCTCCACCCGGGACGCGGTGCACCGCCTGGATGGCCATCCGGTGCATGAGACCCCCTTCGCCCGCGACGCTCTGTTCGGCTACTGCCACAGCGACCTGCGCGCCTGGGTGGAGGAGAAGAGCGGTGGACGGATCGAGGCCGCCTCGGTGGGCCATCTGAGCCTCCGCGATCTGGAGGAACCGCCCGAGGCCCTGCGGGCGCGGCTGGCCGGTTTCGGTGGCAACACCACCGTGGTGGTGGATGCGGAGCGACCGGAGCACCTCACCGCCCTGGCGGCGGCCATCCGGGAGTTGTCCTTCGCGCCGTTGCCCGATCGTCCTCAGGCCGCCGAGGGGTGTGCGTCGCCCTCCGGGACCACTTCTTGCCCGACGGCGCCCGCGCTGGCCCCCCTGGCGCTGCCGGCGGATGCAGTTTCGACGCGGCCTGTCGTGACGATGCCGCAGCGGCGCTTCCTGATCCAGAGCGCCGCCGGGCTGGTGGGGGCGCTGGCCGCCTTGCCGCCCCAGCCGCTGGAGGCCGCCGGGCTGGCTCACCTGCGCCGCCGGGATGGGCACGGCAGGGTTCGGCCCGGCCTGGTGATCGTCGGGTCGCATGTGCCGCTTGCCGACGCGCAGCTGGAGCGACTGCTGGCGGATCCCCGCTGCCGGGGCCTCGAGCTGCCGGTGGACCGGCTGCAGCGGGTGCTTGAGGGGCCCCTGCCCGACCGGTTGCTGGCTTCGCTGGAGGCGGACTGGCGCGGTCGGCTGGAGGCGGTGCTCGCCGCTGGTCTCACGCCGGTGCTGTACACCAGCCGGGGCGAGCGGCAATGCCGTCATGCCGCCGAGCGTCGCGCCCTCGGTCTCGCCCTGGCCGGCCTGATGGCACGGCTTGCCGCCGCCCTGGCACCGCAGCTGGGCTATCTGATCAGCAAGGGAGGCATCACCACCCACACGTTGCTGGCCGATGGTCTCGGCCTCGCCTCGGTGCTGCTGCAGGGTCAGCTGCTGCCGGGGCTGTCGCTGGTGCTCGCGGGGCCTGACGCCCTGCCCGTGCTCACCTTCCCCGGCAACCTCGGGGATGCCGGCACCCTTCATGAGGCCTGGCGCTGGATGGAGGATGGGAGTTCCGCCTGAAGCCCCTGCCGTGACGTTCGCTCAGGTGAGCCTGCTGGTGGCGATCCTGGCGGAGGTGGTGGCCACCACCGCCCTCAAGGCCTCGGAGGGGTTCACCCGGCCGTGGCCTGCGCTGCTGGTTGTGGTCGGCTATGGCGTCTCCTTCTACAGCCTGTCGCTGACCATGCGCAGCATCCCTCTGGGATTGGTGTATGCGATCTGGTCGGGCCTGGGGCTGCTGCTGATCACCCTGGCGGGTTGGCTGCTCTGGGGCCAGCGGCTCGATCCGCCCGCGCTGGTGGGCATGGGCCTGATCGTTGCCGGGGTGATCGTGATCAATCTCAGCGGCCAGGCGCACTGAGGCGGCCCGAGCCGGGGCGCACCCCGCCCTAGCCCCCCCGGGCACTGCGCACCAGCAGCTGCACCGGATGCATCACCGGCAGGGGCGTGGCGCTCTCCTCCAGGTGCCGGCGGATCTGCAGGCTGCAGCCGATGTTGGCGCTGACGGCGATGGCGGCGCCGGTGTTCGTCAGGTCGGCGGCCTTGAGGCGCCCCAGCTCCGCCGCCTCCTCGGGCTGCACCAGGTTGTAGATGCCGGCGCTGCCGCAGCACACCCCCGCCTCCATCGCCTCCACCAGGCGCACGTGCGGGATCCGCCGCAGCAGCTCGCGTGGCTGGCGGCTGATGCCCTGGCCGTGCAGCATGTGGCAGGCGTCGTGATAAGCGAGCACCAGCGGGCGCTCGGCCGTGGCCGGCTCGCCATCGGCGTGGCGCAGCGGTTGCAGCGAGGCCCGGAACGCCTCCGACAGGCCCACGCGCGCCAGGTACTCCTGGATGTCGGCGACACTGGCGGCGAAGCGGTCTGCGGTTGCGGCGATCGCTCCTTGCGCTTCCATGGCGCTGCCCTGGTCGGCTGATGCGGAACGCGCCGTGATCCTCTGCTCCAGCAGGTGCCCATAGGCCTTGAGGGTGTGGCCGCAGCCGGAGGCCGCCACCAGCACCGCCTCAAGCGGTTCGGCGCCCGCCGCTTTGCCGGGGCCCACCACCGCCTCGAAGCTCGCCATCAGGTCGGCCGCCAGCTGCCGCGTCTGCTCCAGCTCGCCCTGGTGATGGGTGACGGCCCCGCAGCAGCCCTGGCTCGGAGGGATCACCACCTCGATGCCGTTGGCGCTGAGCAGCTCGATCGCGGCGGCATTCACGGCCGGATCGAACAGGCGCTGCACGCAGCCCAGCACCAGGCCCACCCGATGCCGCCGCTCCCCCTGGGCCGGCACCACCACCGGCCAGGGATCGGCGAAGGCCTCCGGCGCCAGCGGCGGCAGCAGCCGCTCCATCGCCTCGATCTGGGGGCCGAACAGGCGGGTGAGACCGCTGCGGCGTGCCAGCTCCTGCAGGGGGCCGCCGGCGTAGGCGCGTAACGGCGTCAGCAGTGCTCTCAGGCGCTGCGGATAGGGCAGCAGGGCGAAGAGCAGGCGGCGGAAGGCCCGCTGGGCGGGCGATCGCAGCTCCGGAGCGTTGAGCTTCGGGCGGGTGGCCTCGATCAGCTCGTCGTAGCGCACGCCGGAGGGGCAGGCGGTGACGCAGGCGAAGCAGCCCAGGCAGCTGTCGAAATGGCTGGCGATGGTGGCATCGAGCTGCAGTTCGCCTGCCTCGATCGCCTTGAGCGTGTGGATGCGGCCGCGCGGCGAATCCATCTCCGTGGCGAGCACCCGGTAGCTGGCGCAGGTCGGCAGGCAGAAGCCGCAGTGCACGCAGGGATCCGCGGCCTGCAGGGGGATGGCGGCGGTGGAAGGAGCGCTCATGGGGGGCAGTCTGCCGCTTTCAGGCCGGAGGGTGCCGCCTCAGACGACCCCGCAGGCGTGCCCGCAGACGGCGCCCCGCACCAATGGCCCGCCTGAGGATCGGCTCGGGGGAGGTCGCGCCGGCGACAGGGGCCATGGGGTTGCTGAGCGCCCCGTGGCCGCTCGCCGCCACCGCGGTCCCGGACTCGACCGGGGGGTGTTGCTGCTGTTGTTCCAGGGCCGCCAGCCGGGCCCGCAGCTGCTCCAGTTCGCTTTCGGTCGCCGCCAGCTGGGCCTGGCGCTCCTGCCCCTGCAGCAGAACGCCGATCACCATCAATTCCAGCAGCCGCGACCAGCGCAGCAGGGCAGCCTCCAGGGGGGCCTGCAGGGCCTGGCCATAGGTCTCTGGGTTGAAGCGATCCTCCAGCGTGCGGGCATAGGCCAGGCGTTCGAAGCTGGCCTCGGTGGAGTGTTCGCCGATGCGGCCGATGTAGCGGCCGAGCCGTTGCGGCACGGTCACGGCCAGACGTTGAAGTTGCAGCAGGGCAACGTGTTTGGCGTAGTCCTGGCTGCTGCCGAGCACGAACCCCAGGCCCTGGGCGGCATGGAGGGCCAGGATGGCGGAGTGATCGCGCTGGCTGTAACGCACCCCGCGCATTGTGGCCAGGTAGGGCTGCAGCACTGCGGCCCGCTCCTGCAGGTGAGTGCGCTTGATCGCGAAGGCCCAGAGGCTGTGGGCGAACAGGGGGCGCAGAGGCAGCTCCTGTTCCAGATCCGGCAGCAGCACGGCGGTGTGCTCGGCCACGATCCCGTGAGCCGTGACGATCGCCACCTCGGGCTGCTGCAGCCCCCAGGCCATCAGCAGCTCCAGGGCCCGCAGGTAGTCGGGGCCGGGCACATAGTCGTCTTCGAAGAACAGGGTGTAGGCGGTGCGGCTCTGGCGCAGGCTCAGCTGCTCGGCCCGGGCGAACATGCGGGCGATGCCGATGTTCGTCGCCAGACGGTGCATCCGGGCCTGCGGTAAGTACCGCCGCACCAGCCAGGCCACGGTCTCCCGTCGGTCGGGAACGCCCTGGCGTTCATCCCGGGAGCCGGCAAAGCCATCGATCCAGACGTGCACAGCCGGGCTCCCTGCACCGGTGGGCAGCAGCGAGGCAAGGGCCCGCAGCACCGCTGCGGCGTACTGGGGCCGGTTGAAGGCCAGCACATGCACCTGGTCGTAGAGCGGATCCGGCCCCATCCCTCAATCCCAGAAGCTGCCCAGCCAGGCATCCCAGCAGGGGTCCAGGTCAAAGCCGAGCCCGGCATAGGGATAGGGCGTGATCTCGCCCAGCCGCAGGCCGTCAGCGCAGAGGTAGCCATCGATGCGCAGGAATTCCTGCTGCCCCGTCAGGGTGCGGGCCAGTTCCAGGAAGCGGGGCAACGCATCCCAGCAGCGGGCCTGGAGTGATGGGTCGTGGTGGCGGCGGGGGCGTTCGATCGGCAGCAGGCGTGCCTGGCCGTCCAGGAAGCATTCAAGGGGCCAACTGGCCGGGTCGGCCGTCGGCGTGATGGAGCGTGCGAGGTGCAGGCGAATCAGCGGCGTCCGGCCCGCGAAGCAGAAAACGCTGATCTCAGGGGCGGTCGCGCCGTTGTCAAGGAGCCACTCCTCGGCGATCAGGCGCCGTTGCAGGTCCCCATAGGCCCATTCCCGATTCACCTCGGTGTAGTCCCGCTGCAGCCAGTCATTGGCCTGGGCGATCAGCTCAGCCTGCAGGGGCTGGTCGTCAGGTCCGATCCGACGGGTCCAGCCCGAGCCATGGCTGGCCTTGAGGATCCAGCGGGAGGGCAGGTCCAGCCCCCTCAGCGCCTCGGCGTCCTCGACAACCGCCAAGGTGAGCGGCTGGAAGCCCGGACCGAGCTGACTGTCGATCCAGGCCTTGCATTGCAGCTTGTCGCAATAGACCCGCAGCTGGGGATCGCGGTCGCGGATGATCCGCGCCACCACCCGTTCCGAGAACAACCGGGGCTGCTGGAGGTCAGGCTGCCGGCCCCCATGGAAGCTGGCATAGCGCTCCCGGTACCAGCGTTCCAGCTCGGCTGCGGCCGGATCAGGTCCGTCCCCTGACGATGGGAACGGCCGCGGACCTTCGACTAGCAACCTCAGCCCCCGAAGTGCCGCACCACCGCCTCGGCGAAGCCGCTGCAGCTCACCGGCTCGACGCGGGGTTCCATCAGGCGGGCCAGGTCATAGGTGACCTCCTTGTTGGCGATCGCGGCGCTGAGGCCGGCGGTGATCAGGTCGGCCGCCTCCTGCCAGCCCATGTATTCGAGCATCATCACGCCCGAGAGGATCACCGAGCCGGGGTTGATGCGATCGAGGCCGGCGTGCTTGGGGGCGGTGCCGTGGGTCGCCTCGAAGATCGCCGCGTTGTCGCCGATGTTGGCGCCGGGGGCCATGCCCAGGCCGCCCACCACGGCGGCCGCGGCATCGGAGATGTAGTCGCCGTTGAGGTTGAGGGTGGCGAGGATCGAATAGTCGGCCGGGCGCGTCTGGATCTGCTGGAAGATGCTGTCGGCGATGCGGTCATCGACCATCACCATCTGCTTCCACTGGTCGTTGCCGTGGCTGCTGCCGATGGCGTCGAGCACCCCCTGCACTTCGCCGCAGATCCCCGCCTTCTTCTCGGGGGTGAGGCTGTCGTAGCCGGGCTCGATCAGGCGGGCATTGGCCTCGATGCTCAGGCCTGGGTTCTGATCGAGGTTGTCGAGAATCCAGCTCTCGCGCTCGGTGACGCAGACGTCGCGGAATTCCGTGGTGGCCAGCTCGTAGCCCCAGTCGCGGAAGGCGCCCTCGGTGAACTTCATGATGTTGCCCTTGTGCACCAGCGTCACGTGGCGCTTGTCGCCCTCGAGGCGCAGGGCGTGCTGGATCGCCTTGCGGATGTGGCGCTGGCTGCCGTGCTTGCTCACCGGTTTGATGCCGATGCCTGCGCCGGCCGGGATCCGGCGCTTGCCCAGCTTGCCGTTGGCGGGGATCACCACCTCGTTGAGGTGCTGGATCAGTTCGAGGCACACCGGATCGCTGGCCTCCCACTCGATCCCCATGTAGATGTCCTCGGTGTTCTCGCGGTAGACGATCACGTCGAGGTCCTGGGGCCGCTTGTGGGGGCTGGGGGTGCCCTCGTAATAGCGGCAGGGACGCACGCAGCAGTACAGATCGAAGATCTGGCGCAGCGCCACGTTCAGGGAACGGATGCCGCCGCCGATCGGCGTGGTGAGGGGGCCCTTGATGGCGACGCCGTACTCCTTGATCGCGGTGAGGGTGTCCTCCGGCAGGTACTGATAGGTGCCGTACAGGTCGCAGGCCTCATCGCCCGCGTAGACCTTGAACCATTCGATGCGCCGTTCGCCGCCGTAGGCCTTGGCCACCGCCGCGTCCAGGACGCGCTGGGTGGCCGGCCAGATGTCGACGCCGGTGCCATCACCGCGGATGAACGGGATGATCGGGTCGTTCGGCACAACCGGCTGGCCGTTCTCGAAGCGGATCGCCGTGCCTGCGTTCGGGGGCGTGAGCTTCTCGTAGGTGGCCATCGGGACGGTGTCGCTGGCGGAGAGCCTATGTCTGCCCCCGGCGGCGGAAGGTTTGTGGTGATCGGCGGCCCGGCCGCGTGCCGTGCTGTGATCGCGAACAGCGTTTCGCATGAGTGTGCGATGGACGCACCCGCCAGCCCGGCGGGTCCGCGGAGGGGCGTTCCCGGCCGGGTTCACCCGGCAGGCCCCGTCCAGCCAATCCGCGCCTCAGGCCTGTCCGCGGCTGCCGATCGGGGCTGCAGATCGCGGCCGCTGCCCCCAGGATGGGTCCCATGAACGCCGCTGATCAGGCCCGGACTCTCGAACTGGCTCAGGCCATCGCCTCGGTGGTCACCCTGTTTCGCGGCCATTTCCCCGCCGCGCGGGCCAATCTCACCCCCTGGCGTGACGACCCTGAGACCCGTGCCTTCCAGGAGACGGAATCGCTGGATCTGTCCTTTCATTTCCCGGGTTGGAGCCCGCGGCTTCAGTGCCGGTCTCTGCTGGTGCAGCTGCGCCTCGACCGGCCGGCGGCCCCGGGGGATCGCCGGCCCCGGCTGCTTGGAGTGCTGATCCGCGGCCTCACCTATGAATCCGAGCGCTGGCGCCTGGCCACGGTGGGCGACTGGATGCCCTCCGGCAGCCACCTGCCCCAGGCGGAGGTGACGGAACGCCTGCGCCGGTTCTGCCGCGAGCTGTTCGCCCTGTTCGACGCCGGGGCGGAGAGCCTCCAGGAGCCCGGCGAGGAGGCGGCCTGAGCGTCGATCGCGGGTCTGTTCCCCTGCCGCTGCCGCTCCTGACCGGCGGTGGCCACCGAGCCCTCCGTGACGTCGCCGACCGGGGTGAGCGGGATCGCTGAGCGCTGCGCCCTCCATCAGGGGTTGCCGTGCTGTGTGCGTGGCGCCTCCCCGGAGGACCAGCGTTGGCGTGCGGCAGCTGCAGGGAGCTGCGCCGCGCCCTAGGACGGGGCTGTCGTCTTCGCCGTTCTCCGGTGACCAGCTTCCGCCTCGCCGCCGATGGGCCCCAGGACGACCGTCCCACCCTGGCGGCGGAGATGAGCCGGCGCGGCTGGCCCCTGTCGCTGCCGCTCACCCTGGCGGCGCTGCTGCTTGTCGGGATCGTCAGCCGCTGGCTCACCCGCGCGGAGCTGGTGCAGGCCTGGGATGCGGGCAATTTCGTGCTGGCGCTCGACGGTTTCGATCCACGCCGGCACCAGCCCCATCTGCCGGCGGTGTTCTGGTGGTTGATCAGCCTGGGGCGCTGGACCCGGCCGCTCCTGGGCGGCAACGGCGTGGCGGCCCTGGAGATGGTCAACGCCGTCGTCTCGGCGGTGGCGCTGCCCTGTGGACTGCTGCTCGGGTATCGCCTCGGCGGCTGGCGCACCGCCTGGTGGCTGGTGGCGCTGCTGTTCAGTGCCCCGGTGCTCTGGTTCTATGCCAGCCAGCCGCTCAGCTACGGCGCCGAACTCGGCTGGGTGGTGGCCCTGGGGCTGTGTGCCTGGTGCGTGTCCCTGGGCGAGGCCTGGGCGCTGGCGCCCCTGGCGTTGCTGATGGCCACCGCCGGCGGGATCCGTCCCAACACGCCGATCTTCCTGCTGCCGCTGGTGCTGCTCTGCTGCCTGCGCGGCTGCAGGCGGGGGATCGCGGCGGGTCGCCTCGCCGCGGCGGTGGCGCTGGGGGCCGGTGTGCTGGTGCTGTGGGGCCATGCCTTCCTCCAGGAGGCAGGTGGTTTCGAGCGCTTCTGGCCGCTGCTGCGCAGCTGGCAGAACGCCCACAACGAGCAGGCTGCCGGTGGCAGCCTCGCCAATGGCTGGCTGCTGCTGCGCACCGTGGCGCTGACGGCCCCGGCCGCTCTGGCCCTGGCCCTGTTCGGGATGCGCAGGCGGGTGGCAGAACCGCTCTGGGCCCGTTCCGCCGGGCCTTCGCTGGTGCGCTGGCGCGGCTGGTTCCTGCTGCTGTGGATCGCTCCGGCCGCCGCCTATTTCCTGCTGGTGCACTTCACCCGCATGGGCCACGCCACCACGCTGCTGCCGCCGGTGCTGCTGCTGCTGGCTCTGCGCCTGGCGGCGGCGGACGGTGGCGGCGCCTTGCGCTGGCCCCGCGACCTGCTGCTGGTGCTGCTGCTGCAGAGCCTGCTGTTCCTGCTGGTGCCGGGCGATCGCTTCGCCGCGTCCCTGCGCGACTACGACCGGGAGTGGGGCGCGGCCATCAGCGCCGCCCGCCGCTACGACCCGGCCACGACGCTGGTGGTGACCACCGGCCGCTCCAACCGGCGTGCCTATCGCCTGCCTTCGGTGCATCTGAACGCCTACGACCATGGCGAAGCCGATCTGGTGCTCGATCAGGAGCGCGAGACGATCGAGGTCAGGCCGCCGCTGCGCCGTGTCGTGCTGCTCGATCGTGGCCTGGCACTGGCGCCCCCGGCCCTGCCCGGCGTGCGGGTGGAGCCGCTGATCCCGGGTCGGCTGCAGCTGATCGAGGTGCCGGTGCCGCCCGGGGGGCTGGAGGTGGGGCGGCGGCGGGTGGAGCGCCTCGAGGCTGACGGGACGCCGGAGTCGGCGTCGGAACAGCCCGCGGCCGACCGCTGAAGCGGGCCATGCCGCCGGCGTAATCGTTCGCAACCTTGAGCGCTGTTGCCGCAACGGCACCCCTACGGTGGCTCCCTTGCCCGTGTCGTCCGAGGACCGATGCCTGTCGCCCTGGCTTCCCAGCTGCGTGAGGGAACCAAGAAAGCCCACACCATGGCCGAGAACACCGGCTTCGTGAGCTGCTTCCTCAAGGGGGTGGTCGACAAGGCCAGCTATCGCACCCTGGTGGCGGATCTGTGGTTCGTCTACAGCGCCATGGAGGAGGAGATCGGACGCCTGGCGGATCACCCGGTGGTCGGGCCGATCGGCTTCCCTGAACTCAACCGACGCGAGAGCCTGGAGCAGGATCTCGCCTTCTATTTCGGATCCGGCTGGCGCCAGCAGATCCAGGCCACCCCGGGAGCCCAGGAGTATGTGGCTCGCATCCGCCGGGTGGCCCAGGAATCACCCGAGCTGCTGGTGGGCCACCACTACACCCGCTACATCGGAGATCTCTCGGGCGGTCAGATCCTCAAGAACATCGCCCAGAAGGCGATGCATCTCGGCGAGCACGACGGCCTGCGCTTCTACGAATTCGACAGCATCCCCGACGAGAAGGGTTTCAAGACCAACTACCGCGCCGTCCTCGACAATCTGCCGATCGATCAGGCGATGGCCGATCGCATTGTCGAAGAAGCCAATCAGGCCTTCCACTGCAACATGAAGATGTTCCAGGAGCTGGAGGGCAACCTGATCGCGGCCATCGGCAAGGTGCTGTTCGGCTTCCTCACCCGCCGCCAGCGGACCGGCAGCACCGAGACCGTCGCCGCCTGATCGCCGGCATCGCCAGGGTCGCAAGCCCCCGGCCAGAAGTCGGCCCCCTCAGGCAGAGTCGCCGCAGCCTGCGGTCGCCGCTGAGATGAGTGCCCCGTCGTCCCGTCTGGTGCGGTTTCTGGTGCCAGGCACCACGGCGAAGTTTCGCTGCGGGGGCCTGCTGGTTGAGCTGCAGACGGCCCGACTGGTGAGCCGACTGGCTCCCGTTGAGGTGGTCACCTACCGGCAGCGCCAGAGCGACCATCCCTTCCTGGCGGATCTGCTTAAGGCGGAGCCGCCGGCGGCGCCCGGTTCGGCGGCAGCAGCCGGGCAGCCGCTCTGGATCGTCAGCTGGGGCTTCGATGTGCCCGCCCTGCTGCGGCAGCTGCGCGGCCGCCCGGTGGCCTATCACGCCCACAGCAGCGGCTACGGCTTCTCTCTGCCGCCGGGGGTGCCGGTGCTGGCGGTGAGCCGCAACACGCTCGGCTACTGGGGTGATCGGGCTCCCCGCAACCCCCTCGCCCTGGTGCCGAATGCGCTGGATCCGATCTGGATCGAGCGGGGTGCCCGGGATCTGCCGCCCCCGCCGCAGGGTGAGCGGCGGCCGATCGACGTGCTCGTGCAGCGGCGCAAGAGCAGCCGTTATGTGCTGGAGCAGCTGGTGCCGGCCCTGCGTCGGCGGGGTCTGCGGGTGGAGGTGCAGAGCGGCTGGGTGGAGGACCTGGTCGGGCTGTTCAACAGCGCCACGGTGGTGCTCTACGACTCGGCCGACTACTGGCGCTCCCAGGGCGTGAGCGAGGGATTCGGCCTGCCGCCCCTGGAGGCCCTCGCCTGTGGCTGCGTGCTGTTCAGCAGCTTCAACCATGCCCTGGCCGACACCCTCGACCCGGGCCTGCTGGGCCATCAGATCGGCTGCGGCAGCCTGGCGGCCGACCTCGAGCGGATCAGTGCAGCCGTGGCCGATCCGGGGCGCTGGCGGCCGGCGCCGGAACGTCTGCAGCGGCAGCTGGAAGGCTGCAGTGAAGCGGCCCTGCTGGAGCGCTGGCGCCTGGCTCTGGCGCTGGTCGAGGCCCACTGGCAGCGCCTGCTCACGTCCGGGGCGGTGCCCCTGCGCAGTTCCTCGACGCTGCGGCTGCGGCTGGAGCGCCTGTTGGGGCGGATGCGCGAGCGGCTCGGCACGACGCTTGAGGCACGCCTGACGGGCCGCCCGAGGCTCTGAACCCCTGAAGCCCGTGCGGCCCGCCGTCGGTCGGGTGGTGACTTTCCCGTGAGAGTCTTGACGGCTGCGATCCTGTCGGCATGGCTGCTCCCCTTGCGCTGAAGGCCCGCGTCGGTCATGTGCTTCGCGCTTCGCTGATTCCGGTGGGCCGCTGGCTGTCGAGGGAGCAGCGCCGTGAACTCACAGCCCTGGCCGCCTATGGCGGCCTCGTGCATCAGGCATTCCATGCCAGGCCCTTCCGGCCGTTCGTGTGTACCGATGTGGTGCTGGAGGAGGAATGGGTCCCGATGGGGCGGTTGCAGCCCACGGAATCACCCGCGCGCCGTGAACGGGATAACGCCGTGCATCACTACGGTCACGATGTCGTGCTGAAGCGCGCTGCCGGACTGCCTCTGGTGGGCCGTTCCTTGCCCTTCATGCTGGAGCACGGTGTCAATTTCAGCGATGTCTCCGCCTATGAGGATCCGCTCCCCTGGGTGCGCTCCTACCTCTGCATGGGGCCACACCGGGCCGAGCGCCTGAGAACCCGTTTTGAGGTGGGTGGTGTCGCTGTCGGTCCGTATATCCAGTACGCCCGTTCGCTGTTGCTGGAGCAACGTCAGCAGCAGCTCCGCCGTGAACTGGGCCGCACCCTGCTGGTGATTCCTGCCCATACGGTGGTGCATGTCGATCGTCGCTGGGAGGCCCAGGATCTGATCGCGAGGATTGAAGCCCACCGGCGTGATGATGCCTATGACAGCGTCATCTGGCAGTGCTTCTGGAAGGATGAACCTCCGTCCGGGCTACCGGCGGACTGGATCCTGGCCTGCAATGGTCATTATTCCAATCCCTGGTTCCTCGACTGTCAGCGCACGTTGCTGGAGCTCAGTGATGCTGTCGTGGCCTGTTCGCTGGGCACCCATGTGGGTTATGCACTGGCGGTCAACCGCCCCGTTCTGTTTGCCCCGCTGGAGATCGAGCAGGACGTTTCAGCGGCCTCCGCTCTCTGGCAGCACCGCTATCAGAGCGAATGGGAGGAGCGTGCACGTCTGATGGCGGCGATGGGACTGCAGCGTCACGGCCCCCCACTCCAGTCGCTGGACCCTGTTCAGGCCCGGGCGGTGCTGGAACCCTATTTCGGTTTCGACATCCACTGTTCAGCCCCGCGACTGGCCGGGATTCTGCAGGGGGAGGCCTGAATGGGGGCTTCCGACCCTGCCCGTGAGGGGCTCAGCATCGTCACCGTCGTGATGAATCGTCTGGCTCACCTGCTCGACACCGCGCCCAGGCTCAGTGAATGGTCGGTGCACCGGGAACATCTGATTCTCGACTGGAGCAGCGATCCCCCGATTTCGCGACAGTCGCTGCCGGACGACTCCCGCATCCGCCTGGTGCGCGTCGAGGGGGAGCGCCTCTGGCATCTCACCAGGGCCTACAACCTGGCGTTCCGCCTGGCCCGGGAACCGCTGATTCTCAAGCTGGATGCCGATTGCTGGATCGACGATCCCTCCTCCTCGTGGTGGCCCCGGTTGGAGGCGGGCAGCTACCAGCGCTCCGCCACGGGGGGAGGTCTGAACGGCATCGTGTTGATCCGACGTCAGGACTTTCTGGCCGTCGGGGGCTTTCACGAGGGCCTGCAGGGTTATGGGCACGATGACAAGGATCTCTATGGACGCCTCGATCGCGACCTCAACGGTGCCGCTCTGCCCGTGGAGCGCCTGCAGACCCTGGAGCATGGCGATGCGGAGCGGGTGGCCGCCCAGCGAGGTCTCAGGCGTCTCAGGCTGGGAGCGACCGGTGGGCGGACCCCTGCCGCTCGTCCCGATCACCTGGCGGCCCTGGAGGCGATCGCACGCATGGAGGAGAGCAAGGCGATCAACCGCCTGCTGGCGGAGCGTTGGCCCTGGTCCTGTGAGCAGGCCCACACCCGTTACGAGTCGGTCGGGCCGGAGCGCTGGCGGGCTCTGCCCGGCTCGGAGCCACAGGCGGAGCCAGCCCTGATGCAGCAGGCTGGGGCCCTGGGGCACCGGGTCTACCTCTCCATCCTGCTGGGTCTGCCGGAGCGCTTTCTGGATCAGCAGATCCCGCAACACGATCTTGAACGGATCCGCAGCTGGGAGCGCGTCCTGCAGCTTCAGGCGCGTCTGCGCCTGCTCCTGCTCCTTCCTCTTCTGCGCCTGGGCCTGCGGCTGCAGCGCGCACTGGAGAGGCTGAAGCGCTCGGCGGGGCGTCGGGGGCGATCGTGATGCTGGACCACCGAGGCACAAGCAGCCTTCGCGACGCAATAGCTTGTCGGAATCTTCCCAGGATGTCCCTCTGGACAACGCCCACCCAGGGACACCCTGACAGCCTATGGCGATGTTGAGATTTTTCCGGAAAAGAAGCCAAACCCTGGATCACCTGGTACGGCTGATGAGCTTTCTGCCGTCTCGCCGATACCGGGCGTTACTTGTATTGACTCCGCTTTCCGTTCTGCCGGGGGTCATCGATCTTGTCACCATTGCTGTTGTCGCCAGGCTCACGGGGGCTCTGATCGGCGTGGAGCTTCTGGATGTGTTGCCGGGGGTTCGTATTTTTGGCGGCAATCTGGTTGATCAGAGCTTCTGGTTGATCTCGATTTTCATCCTGCTTTCCTGGACGGCTTCGGGGTTGCGACTGGCTCTTCAGTATTCACAGCAAAGACTGACCGCGCTAATCTGGCGTGACCTGTCCGACCAGATTCATCATAACGTTCTCTATCAGCGCTATTCCTATCATCTGCTCCGCAGCACCGCTGGGCTCACATCTCTGATCATCGGAAACGTCAAAGCTGTATCCAACGGTGTGATCAATCCCATCCTGCGGATGACCAGCAGCATCGTTTCCGTGCTGTTGCTGTCGATCGGCATTGTTTTTGTGGGCCGCTGGCTTTCGGTGGTTCTGATTCTCATGTTGGTCGTCTCCTATCTCGGCCTCTCCATGTTCCTGACCCCCTATCTGCGGCATGCGTCCAAGCAGATGGTGCGAGAGGACGAGCGCTCGACCCACTCTTTGATGGAGTCGCTGGCATCGATCAGAGATATCCAGCTGTCCAATTCGGAGCCCTATTTCCAAAGCCACTTTGTCAAGACGGGCGAGCGTGCCCAGCGTTATTATTGGATATCGGCCATGATTCCAATCATCCCCAGGCAGCTGATCGAGCCCTTGGGAATCACGCTGATCTTTGTGTTTGGTGCCATCCCCTATCTCAATAGTGGCGATGAGGGTGCCATCCGCCGGATCATCCCGATGCTGGCGGGCCTCGCCATTGCGGCCCAGAAGCTGACGCCACCGTTGCAGGAGCTGTTCTCCTCGATCACCTTGCTGCGTGGCAGCCTGCCGAAGATCGCCAAGACCGTTGAGCTCCTTGAGCTCCCGGAGCCAAGGCTGACCCTGAATTCACCAGGAGTCCTGCGCACCGAATCTGTCTATCCGCGCCATGCCATCAGTCTCAAAGATGCGTGGTATCGCTATCCACGCTCTGAAGAATGGGTGCTGAAAGGCGTCAATCTCAACATTCCGGTCGGTGCCCGGGTTGCCCTTGTCGGAGCCACGGGCAGCGGCAAGAGCACGGTCGCCCATCTGCTGCTTGGGTTGCTGGATCCTCAGCGTGGCGCTCTGGAGCTCGATGGAATTGGGCTCGATGCGTATTCGAGGCCATCCTGGCAGGCCTGCTGTGCCCAGGTGCCCCAGCACATCCAGCTCCTGGATGACAGCATCCGGGCCAACGTTGCTTTCGGCGTCGAAGATGAGGACATCGATGATGACCGACTCTGGGATGCGCTGCAATCGGCTCAGTTGGCTGATCTTGTGGCTGAAATGCCCTATGGGCTGCTCACTCCGATCGGCGAGAACGGCATGAAGCTTTCCGGAGGTCAGCGTCAGCGTCTCGCTCTGGCGAGGGCTTTCTACAGAGAGGCGAAGTTTCTGTTGCTCGATGAGGCCACCAGCGCCTTGGATAACCGTACCGAATCATTCGTGATTGATGCGATTGAAACTGTCGGCCGCCGCTGTACCACCGTCATCATTGCCCATCGGTTGAGCACCATTGTGCGTTGTGACCGCATCTATGAATTTGGCAATGGATGCGTGAAGGCCTCGGGAACCTACGAGGAACTCAAGAATCGATCCACATCGTTTCGCGATCTGGCGTTGCTTGAATCGGCAACCCAATAGCTTTTCCGGGAGATTTGATCATCGTCAGCGAGCCGATGGCCAGGCCCATCAGTGCCTGAATCCAGCTGACCTTGCCCCAGCCGCCTTCGATCAGCAATGAAGTCAGAATGAAAAGATTCAGGCTGGCTGCGCAGAGCGTCACTTCCTGCTTGTTGCGACTGGCCATCAAGAAGCTGCGTTTCATGGCCCAGGCGGCCACCGCAAGGATGGCCAGCATGGCGAACAGTCCATTGTCCGCGGCGACCTGGGCGAAAATGTTGTGGGCGTGGCTTGACCCCTTGATCAGCCCGATGTTCTGGCAGAGGGTCTGACTGGCCCGCGTGAAGCCCATGCCATGGACCAGGCGATTATGGCCGCTGAATGGGATGGAAAAATAACAACGAAGCAGATGCAGCCTGTGCATATCGCTCACTTGATTCTGCGGATTGGCATAGATTCGCAATGCCAGCGCTGCCGCTCCGCCGGCGAGCAGGCCCAGGCCGGTCAGTTTCAGGATGAGGCGGCTCCATGGCGCTGCAAGGCTCCGCCCCAGTGGAGAGGCAATCGGCTTCAGTGCGGCCTGCAGCCATCGCCCTCCACCCGCCAGCCGATCTCGATCGGCCACAGCCAGGATGATGGCGGGACACAGCAGGCCCAGGCCAACGCCGAAACGTGACCCGGTGCTGATCACCAAGGCCAGTGGCACCAGGCTGGCCAGGGCCCAGAAGGCGCTGAGCGCGAGTCGGAGCCGGATCGGCCGCCGGCTGGTCGCCGCCTTCCACAGACAACAGAGGCTCAGGCTCAGGCAGGCGCCCATGAGGAAGGCCGTCTGGTTGATCGATAGCGTGCCTGCGTTGAAAGGATCCAGGGCGGCGGCGCCGCTGCGGAGCTGATGCGAGATCAGGCCGCCCAGGGGCAGGGCGATGGCGGCAGCAGGGAACAGCAGCTTCCAGAAGGCAACAGGGAGACGATGGGATGCGGCGAAGGCGAGGATGATCAGGATGTAGTCAAACAGGCTGATTTCCGACCATAGATAGCGTTCATCCCCCTGCAGATAGATGCGTGTCGACAGCAATAGCAGGGTGAGATACAGATAGCGCATCGGCTCCTGTCCGGCGTGATTGAGCAGCAGCAGGGCCAGGCCGATCAGCAGAGGAGTCATCTCATACTGGTGCGGCAGCACCGAGTCGAGCAGACACAGCACACCGCTGCAGACGATCAGCACAGCTGCGCTGACATCGATCCAGCCGCGCGGTGCCTCTGAGCCGGGTGGACGGACTGTCATCGATCCTCGAGCCGGAGGCTGATGAAGCCCAGCTGCAGGCCCAGCAGCACCTGCAGCAGGCTGGATTGGGCCCAGCCGCCATGGATCTGAACGTCCAGCAGGCTGAACAGGGCGCCGCTCAGGCCCGCGCTGATCACGGGACTGGGCAGACGACAGATCAACCGGCCGCCGTGAAGCACAGCCGCCACGATCAGGGCACCGATCCCGGCAAGGGCGAGCATGCCGTTGTCCGCTGCGATCTGGGCCAGGAGATTGTTGGCCTGGATCTGCTGGGCTCCGGGCACGATCTCCTGACAGAGCCAGCCGCTGGAATTGGTGAAGCCGACCCCCAGGGCGAAGCGCTCCCAGAGACTGAAGGGTGCCGCCAGAAAGCAGCGCAGCAGCGACACCCGCTCGGCCATGCCTGCCGTGGCCTGCGGGCTCAGCACCGAGGGGCTGGCCAGCAGCGTCCCCGCTGTTGCGGCCCCGAGCGTCAGAACCGCCAGGAGGGCGGCGCGCAGGCGCCGCACACTGACTGCGCCCGCGGCCTGGCACCAGGGGATCAGCTGCACCGTCAGGACGGCGACCACCGCGAGCGTCAGCACCCAGGGCCCGCCGCTGGCCAGGCACAGGGCGGCACTGATCAGACTGAGCAGGCCCCAGCCCAGACCCTGCAGGCCGGGATGGTCCCTGCGGCAGATCGCGATCACCCGGGGCAGTGCCAGCGACAGGCTGAGGCCGAAGAGCATCGCGCTCTGCGCGGCCGTGAGGCTGCCGGCTGCCAGCGGACCGCTGTTGCCGTTCAGCGCGTTCAGCACCCAGGCGATCACGCCCGTCAGCGGGATCAGGGTGGCGAACAAGGTCTGAAACCGATCCCAGAAGCGCACTCCGGCCCGGAAGCCGGCGGCAGCCGCGACCAGCACCAACAAGGCATCGCTCAGGGTGATCTCCTGCGGCAGGTAGCGATCCCCCTCCCCCAGGGTCATCCGCAGGGTGAGCAGCAGCAGCACCAGCCATCCCGTCACCAGCGGCTGCTCGCCCAGCCTGCTGATCAGCAGCAGCAGCACCCCTCCGATCAGGGGAGCCATGCCCAGGCTTTCAGCGGCCACCATCCCCAGCAGCACGGTGATGGCGTTGAGCAGGATCAGACCGATCGCCAGCCTTGCACTGAGCTCGCGCCAGCCGTTCCGCATGGAAGCGTTCATCGGCTCTCTCCCCTCAGCGCTCCGGAGCCGCTGCGGCCAGAAGTCGGCGCCACGGTGAGCAGTAGGTGTCGACGCAGTACGGGCCTCCCAGCCGCTCTCCCCAGACATCGGCGAAATCAGCCAGTTCGGGGGGCGTTTCCACCCGGCGACTGGCGGATTCATGGTGGATCCAGCGGCTGCCGGGCACGAGCACCGTGTGCTCGCCAAGCTCAGCGGCTCGAAGGCAGAAATCCACATCGCCGTAGTTGATCGGAAAACGCTCCGACAGGCCCCCCAGACGCTCCCACAGGGAGCGACGGCACAGGCAGACGGCGGCGGTCACGGCGTGAAACCGGCGCAGTCCCTGCAGGGTGCCCCAGGGGAGCTGCTCCGGTCTGCAGCCGGCCCAGGCATGCCTCGGCGCCAGGTTGTCGATCGCCGTGCCCGCATGCTGCACCCGTCCGTCGGGGTAGAGCAGCAGGGCACCGGCGATCCCCACTGAGGGCTCCTGCAGGGCACGGAGCAGAGCCGACACCCCATCGCCGTCGAGCAGTTCGGTGTCGTCGTTGAGCTGCAGCAGGAAGTCGCCGCTGGCCGCTGCCGCCGCCCGATTGATCCGATCGGTGTAGCTGTAGGCACTCCTCTGTCGCAGCAGGCGCCAGCGTCCAGGGCCGAAACCTCTCACCACCAGTCCCTCCAGCGACGCGATCGCCTCGTCCTCGAGTTCGCCGCCGTCGATCATCACCACCTCGAGATTGCGGTGGCGGCTGTGTTCCACCAGGCTGCGGAGGCAGTTGAGCACCAGCATCTCCGTCCCGGCTCCGGAGCGGTGCCGGAAGCCTGCGGTTGGAATCAGCAGGCTCACCAGCGGCGCCGCCGCTGTCATCGGCTCCGGTGGAGCAAGGGCAAGCGGCTCCGTCGCCGGGGCCTGCACCAGTGGCAGGGGCACGTGCGCGTGGCCGCCGCAGGTTTCAGCCAGCCGATGCAAAGAGCTGCGCCACGCCGCCGGGCTGGTGTGGTCTGCGCGGCGGGGCAGCTGGCGGGCCAGCACCCCGCTCACCAGCACCGGCCCGTCGGCGATCCCGACCTGCCGGTCGAAGAGCGCATCCCACAGTGGCTTCTGCCGCCAGCTCCAACGGCCGTCCCGTCGGATCCAGTCGTCACAGGTCACCATCGCGGCGCCGCTGCGTCGCATCCGTGCCGCCAGCCGCTGCTGGAGGCGTTGTCGTTCGCCGGGCCGGGGATCCCAGCCGGGTGGCAGCAACAGCCGGCTGTCCCGAAGCACCGCGGCACGTTCTGCGGGGGAGGCCCACATCCCCGGTTGCCAGCGCAGCAGGCCCATGCGCAGATGGTCGGCCCAGAGGCGGTCGCGCCACCGTTCCAGTTTCGGGATCAGGCGTTCGGCCGCCACCCGCAGCAGGCCGGACGGATCGCCCTGCAGCAACTGGCCGGCGATCAACAGGGCCTTGTGCGATTTGCGCCGGAAGCGACCCGTTGTCGTGGCGAGGCTCATGGCTGGCCTCCCCGCCGCAGAGCCCGCAGCAGCCTCCCCGGCGGGCTGGCCCGCAGGCCGTCCAGGCGACGGGCGAGCCGGCCGACCCGCTCGGCCCGCTCCAGCAGGGGCCGCTGGCTTGGCAGGCTGCTGCCGAGGAAGGCCTGGGGGCGGGATTCCAGGTCGATTCCCAGCCGTTGCAGCCAGCCGGCCAGCGACTCGGTGCAGGGCAGCTGGCGTCGCAACCATTCCATCTGATCCGCCGCGAGCAGCCTGAGGCTGGCGTCATCCTGCTGGGTCCACCAGGTCAGGACGCTGTCTTGCGTCAGTCGGGGAAGTGGCAGATCCGGAGCGTCGAGCAGCGGTGAGGGACGCCTCAGCCGTTGCGGGCTGACGAGGATGACGGCGCGACCGCGGGCCATCGCTTCGAGGTGGGCCGTGCCCAGATGCCCCGGGGCGATCAGCACTCGGCAGCGGTTCAGGAGGGTGGCGAAGGGAAGGCAGGGCAGATCCTGCTCGAGCCCCTGAGCCCGGGCGTCGCTCAGGCCGGCCGGTTCGAGCGGCGGCTTGCGGGCCAGCAGCAGCGGAATCCCCAGGTCGGTCAGCTCCCGGTGCAGGCTGCCGACGGCCTGCCAGTACTCCTGTGGATCGGCCAGCGGAATCAGGGCCTGTTGCTGCAGCGGGTAGTGGACCCAGCCCACCGCCATCGCCTGGGGCCAGGGCAGCGGCGCCTGCAGGTCGAGGGCATCGAGGAGGTGGGCGCGCACCGGATCGAGACACAGCACGGCGCCCGTGCTCGGATCGGCAGGATCGCCGTCCGCCCGGCGCTGGCCCCGCAGCGGCACCAGGCGCGCGTCCTGCGGCCGCAGATGGCGCTGCCAGCGGAGTGGCAGGCCGCCCGGCTGCACTTCGGCGCTGTGGTGCAACACCGCGCAGGCCTGCCGGTTGTGGCGCATCCGCTGCGTGAAGCGCTCCAGCGCCAGGTCGTTCTCATCGGGCACCAGTGCCAGGACGGGGCGGCTGCGTTCCAGCTGGCGGGCCAGCCGCTGATCGAGCCTCTGGCGCTCTCTGCCGACGGCCTCGGCATCCAGCTCGAGCAGCGGCCAGCGACCCAGCGCCTCGAGCCAGGCCGAGGCCGAGGCCCGCTCCGCCTCCGCCGGACAGGCCGGCGGCACCGGAGCCGCCGGCAGAGAGGCCGGCAACCGGGCATGCGCGCGCCAGCGGCAACTGTCATGGAACAGGTCCGGCAGGGCGGGCGCCGGCCCGGGTTCGAACAGCAGGACCGGCAATCCCGCGGCCTCGAGCTGCACGAGCGGCCACTCGGGATGGCGCAGCTTGCCGATCGCCAGGCACACCGCTCCGTCCGGCGAGGCGCCACTGTTCTCCTCCGGCGCGGGGTCGGCCGGACCGGTGTGGCGAGGCAGAGCGGCCACCAGGCTCACATCCTGACCGCGTCCGCCCAGCACGGCCGCCAGCACCAGGGCCGGCAGGTCCCCCAGCCTCGAGAAGCGCGGGGGGCGAAACCGTTCTCCCACCGGCAGCAGGATGCGCTGGAAGGGCTGCAGCTCCTCGGCCCACACGGGCAGAAGCGCCAGGCTGAGCAGGGCCGGGGTGATCAGATCGCCGCTCAGCAGTTCCCGGATCGGCTCCTGGAGCGGCGTGTCGACGGCAATGGGAGTGAGGGCATCGAGCTGCTGTTTCCAGTCCGCGAGCCGCGCATCGGTGGCTGACCAGGCCTTGGAGCCCCGTCCTCCCAGCCAGTGCACCCCCTCGCTCGCGCCAGCCTGTTCAAGACGGGCCCAGGCTTTGAGCGAGCCGCAGAACAGCGTCTCCTGTGCCGACATGCCGGGTTGGCGCAGCCCGACGGCCTCCCGCTCGGCGATCCACCAGTCGGCCGCCTCCGGGTCGAAGAGCACGAGGGCATCGCGGCTCATCAGATGGGAGGACGCGGGGAGCGGACGGGAACCGGAGCGGCCATCGGGGCGAGGAACGTCGTGGCAGAGGGGCCGGTGCTGGCGCAAGCCAGGCGGATGGCCACCGGGTGGCGATCCGCCATGACGGCCTGCGGCCCCCATTCATAACTCTCCCCTGCCCAGGGCCCCCTGGGACGCCAGGGCAGGGTGCGGTGGCGTCAGTCCCAGAACGCGACCCTTAGGATTTGCGGCTCGATGGGTCACTGCCTGTCCGCTCGCAGCGCATCGCACAGGGAACCGGATTGATCATGGCCAGCAGCAATCGACAGCACTGCCGCATGGCTCCGTGAGGTTCGGTCGGGATCGCGCTCCCTGGCTCCTGGCCATTGGTGGGGCCGCCGTGCCCGGCAGGGACATGGAGCTTCCAGAGCCGGATGGGCCGCCCGCCGGCGGAGTGGCTGCTCCGACGCCGGCCACCCCGCCGGGGCATGCGTCGCGGGCGGCGGTCTACCGGCCGGAGATTGATGGTCTCCGGGCCCTGGCCGTGCTGGCGGTCATCGCGAATCACATGGACCGCGAGGCCCTCCCCAGCGGATACCTGGGCGTCGACATCTTCTTCGTCATCTCCGGTTTCGTGATCAGCGGTTCGCTGGCCTCCCAGCCCCCGCAGGTGAGTCTGGGCCGCTTCCTGCTCGGGTTCTACAGCCGTCGCATCCGCCGCATCCTGCCGGCCCTGCTGGCCTGCGTCGTGGTGACCAGCGTGCTGGTCTGCCTGTTCGACACCCGACCGACGGCGTCGCTGCAGACGGGGCTTTCAGCCCTGTTCGGCTTCTCGAATCTGTTTCTGCTGCAGGAATCGGTGGATTACTTCGCCCGCAGCAGCGACCTGAATGCCTTTCTGCACACCTGGTCGCTGGGCGTGGAGGAGCAGTTCTATTTCGTGTTCCCGCTGTTGTTCTGGTTTGGTGCTGTTGCGCGTGGCAGCGCCGCGGGCCGCAGGCGCCTTCTGGGGGTGCTGAGTGTCGCCTCAGCCCTCTCCCTGGCCGCTTTCGTGCTCCTGGCCCGCCACCATCTGGCGCAGGCCTATTTCCTGATGCCCAGTCGTTTCTGGGAGCTGGGTGCCGGCAGCCTGCTGTTTCTGCTGCATCGGTCCGGCCGCCTGCGGGGAGCCTGGCAGCGACTGCCGTCGCTCCTGCCGCTGGGTCTGCTCCTGGCGGCGCTGTTCCTGCCGCTCCGCCTGGAGGTTCCAGCCACCCTTGCCGTTGTCGGCCTCACCGTCGCGGTGATGGCGATGGGACTGGCGGGTGCGGACCGGCGGCTGGTGGGGCTGCTCTCCCATCCCTGGGCCGTCGGCCTTGGCCTGCTCTCCTATTCGCTCTACCTCTGGCACTGGCCCGTGCTGGTGCTGAGCCGCTGGACGATCGGCATCACAGTCGCAACCCTGCCGCTGCAGGTGCTGCTGATGGGAGCCCTGGCGATGGGCTCGTTCCACTGGCTGGAGCAGCCGCTGCGGCGCCGGGCCTGGGGCCGCAGCGAGGGGGGCACGATCGTGATCGGTCTGGTGGCCGCCGGGCTCGCGGCGCTGGCGATCTGGGGGCTGAAGGTGCCCTTCCGCCACCGGCTCTACCTGGGGCGTTTTCACGGCACCGATCGCAGTGAGGAGTGGTCGAATCTGGCGGTGCCCGGCACCACGATCGATCCCGATGTCTGCAACACGCAGACCACCGACGCCACGGTTCTGGTGGATCAGGTCTCCTTCGCGCGTCTGGTGGCCCGCTGCTCGGCCGAACCGGCCGCTTCACCCCGGGACGCCTTGTCCCGGGCCCCACATCTCTATGTCGTGGGCGACAGCCACGCCATGGCCTTCTCACCCGTAGCGGCGGGGCTGCTGGCGGATGGGCGCTACGGCATCTCCATCCTCAGCCGCCCCGGCTGTCCCTTTCCGGATTCACTTCACGGACATCTGGACACCAACTGTTCGCGGTTCCTGCAGGCCACTGAAGCCAGCGTCCTGTCCCGCGCACGCCCCGGCGACACGGTGCTGATCGTCAACTATCTGCTCAGTCACCTCGGTGATGCCCATAGCCTCCGGGACACCCGCAACCGGTTCCGCGGTGCTGATGGCCTGCCGATCAGCGATTCCGCCGCCAAATGGACCACCTGGCGCGGCGGGCTGGCTCGCTTCGCCTCCCTGGCCCGGGCCCGTGGCCTGAGGGTGGTGGTGCTGGGAGCGACGCCCAGGAATCCCGACTACTTCACGTGCCGGCAGGAGTGGTTCAACCTGCAGGCGGCCGGCCGTTGTGACGGGCTGGTGGCCGAGGAACAGACCTGGGCCCGGCAGCTCAACCAGCGCCTGGCCGGGGATCTGCCGGCGGGGGTCCGGATGTTCGACCCCTTGACGGCGCTCTGCCCGAAGGGATGCCGCAACTACCAGGTCACCCGTCTGCTGCGCGACACCGATCACCTCTCCCGTGCAGGGGCCCGCAGCCTCGTTCCTGCCTTCCGGAGGTTCCTGGCATCCATGCCATCCGCGCAGGGCGAGGTGGGCGTGCCACAGGCTTCGCTTCGCCAGGCCCCACCATGACAACCTGACCCCAGACGCTCCTGATCGCATGGTTGAACGGCTGGTTGAACGGCGGACACTCACGCGGCCCTGCTGATGCTGTCCTCTGCGCTGGCCCATCACTGGCGCTGGTGGCGCCATCGCCGGACGCTCGCAGGGGTGCGACTGATCGTCCTCGATGTCGATGGCGTGCTCACCGACGGGGGCCTCTGGTACGGACCGGAGGGGGAGCTGATCAAACGTTTCGATGTCCGGGATGGCCTCGGCATCCGGCTGCTGCAGCAGGCCGGCATCGAGGTGGCATTCCTCAGCGGCGGGCGGGGTGGCGCCACGGAGGTGCGGGCGTCCCATCTCGGCATCCGCCACTGCCTGGTGGGTGCGCGCGACAAGCCCGTGGCGCTGGCGGGTCTGCAGACGCAGCTTGGTGTCGCGGTGGAGCAGACCGCCTTCGTGGGGGATGACTACAACGATCTGGCGGTTCGGTCGCTGGTGGGTCTGCTGGTGGCCACCGCAGACGCGGCCCGCCCGCTGCGCCGTCAGGCGGATGTGGTGCTGCGGAGGCCAGGCGGCCGCGGCGCCGTGCGCGAGCTGGCCGAGCGACTGGTGGGTCCCACAGCCTTCGGCCGGGACCTCAGGGCCCGCGGCTGGCGTGATCGCAACGATTGAGACGGCCCCGTGTGGCGGAGTGGAACACCCTTGCGTGGTGCAGGCTGGCCAGCGTGTCAACGGATCGGTGCCTGTCGTTGCGCGTCAGGCGGCACGGCCCAGGGGGTGCGCAGCAGGATGGCCATCGCGGACCTGTCGCCGGCGTCCATGCCATGGCCTGCGAGTGATGCCTGTTCCGGATCGGGCTGACCATCCTCTGGGCTGCTCGCGGTGCTCCTGATCAGTCGTGGAGCGCCATGGAGTCGCAACGCGCTCCGAACCACTCGGCGGCAAGGGCTCCGCCCATGGTGCGCTGCTCCCGGAACCAGGGGCCGCCCAGGGTCCAGTGCAGCAGCGTCGGACCGCCGTCCTCAGCCGAGGCTGTCGGAGGGGGCTGCACATCGACGAGATGGTTCCAGTCGGCCGGCAGAGCGCCGATCTCGTGGTCTCCCGCCAGCCAGTGAAAGCGATGCAGCTCCAGCCCGCTGGCCTGATTGACGTAGTCGACGCTCAGGGCGGTGCAGCGGGCCGTGTTCATCAACATCAGCGAGCTCCAGTTCTTCTTGGGGTAAGGGCTCTGCACCTCGCCGAGAAATTTGGTGGTTTCGTTGGGAATATGCTCGTGCTGAACGCACATCACCGCATAGCGCTCATCGCGCAGTTCCCAGAGTCTGGCGATATCGCCGCGGCAGAGCATGTCGCAATCCATGAAGATGGCCCAGCCGCGATAGCCCATCAGATGGGGCACGAGAAAGCGGGTGAAGGAGAAGGCCGTGCTCTGCCTGGGATCCCGCTCGCGCCGGTACAGGCCCTGGGCTTCGAGCTGGGGCGTGACGATCGGCGTGATCGCCAGAGGCCTCGAGCTGTGCTGGTAGAGGCTGTCGATCAGCACATTGGTGGCCGCCCGTTCGCGTGGGTCGTAGCCGATGAAGACGGGGATGGGATGAGTCATGGGGCCATTATCCTTGCCCGCGTTGGTCGCTCCGGCATGCTGGATCCATGCCGTCTTCAGACCCGATGAGCTTCACCCTGATTGCCGGCCCCTGCGTGATCGAGAGCCGCGACCTGGCCACGACGGTGGCGCGGGAGCTGAAGGCGATCTGTGAGCCGCTGGGTATCCGCTATGTGTTCAAGGCCAGCTTCGACAAGGCCAACCGCAGTTCGGGCGGCTCCTTCCGTGGCCCGGGAATGCAGGAGGGCCTGGCGGTGCTGGCGGAGATCCGGCAGGAGCTTGACGTGCCGGTGCTGACGGACATTCATGAAAGCCACCAGGCGGCGACGGTGGCCGAGGTGGTGGACATCCTCCAGATCCCGGCCTTCCTCTGCCGCCAGACGGACCTGCTGATGGCCGCAGCGGAGGCCGTACGGGGCACCGACAAGGTGATCAATGTCAAGAAGGGCCAGTTCCTGGCACCCTGGGACATGCAACAGGTCGTGACGAAGCTGCAGCAGGCCGGTGCTGAGCGGATCTGGCTCACCGAGCGGGGCAGCAGCTTCGGTTACAACACGCTGGTGGTCGACTACCGCAGCCTGCCTCAGCTGCGCGAGCTGGGCTGTCCGGTCATCTTCGACGCCACCCATTCGGTGCAGCAGCCGGGCGGCCGGGGCACCAGCAGCGGCGGGCAGCGGCAGTTCGTCGCCCCTCTGGCGCGGGCCGCCGTCGCGGTGGGCGTCGATGGCCTGTTCATGGAGGTCCATCCGGATCCCGATCAGGCGCTCAGCGATGGGCCGAACATGGTGCCGCTGCACCGGGTGCAGCCGTTGCTCGAGCAGCTGATCGGACTGCGCCGCTGTTTGGAACAGCAGCCGGAAGCCGTCAGCGTCTATTGACTGTCACCGCCGGTTGTCATTCATGATCCTGAGTCCGTTGTCGCTGTTGCCGCGCAGGATTCCGCCGAAGGGGCTGCCGCTGCTGCTGCTCGGCCTGCTCGGATGCAGTGGCGGGCCCCCTGGGCCGCGCCGGCTGGATCTCCAGCTCACGGTCGCGGCGAAGGATCCGCTGACGCGCCAGCAGATGCAGAGGGGCGATGGGCGCTACACCTCGATCCGTTTCGCTGAACGGGGACAGAATTGCCGTGGCGGCGCTGGCTTCGCCGCCTTCCAGGCGGCGACTCCGGTCGAGGTGCAGGATCAGAGCGGGCGTGTGCTGGGTGATGGCACCCTCGGGGACGGCACCTTTGAGATCAAGGGCCGCGATCCGGAAGGAGAGACCCTGTACACAGCCTGTCGCTTCAGGGTGGCGATCCCGCTTGCCGCTGAGGCACGGATCTACATCGTGCGCATCGGCGGTGAGGCGCTGGTCAGGCGCCTGCATGTCTCGGAAATGCACCGTCTGAAGGGGACGGTCAGGCTCACGATCGACTGACCTGTTCCACCCCGGCAGGATCGGCGAGCGTGTCGTGCCCCAGCCTGATCGGCTCGAGCGAAAAGGGGGTGGCCAGGAAGAGCCCGAAGCAGAGCATGAACAGAGGCACCTTGACCATGCCCAGTTCGAAGAGATTGAATCCCACCAGGTAGGTGACGAGGGCTGCACTCGAGAAGATCAGCAAGCGTGGGTTGGCCAGCGCCTGCTCGCGGCAGTTGTGCAGGACGCGACGGAGCGTCCAGCCGATCCAGGCGCTCATGAAGACAAAGCCGGCAACACCGTTTTCTCCCAGAACCTGCAGGAAGAGATTGTGGGCATGGCTGAGTGGACGCCCCACCTGACGGGCGGTGCACAGGACACGCCAGGCCCGCTCATAGCCGACGCCCCAGATGAACCGGTTGTTTCCGGTGAAGGGAAGGCCGAGGTAGCAGCTCCAGAGTTTCAGTCGGGCCGCGTCATTTTCGAGGTTCTCCTCGCCGTAGATCCCGGCGAGTCCGATGCCATCCTCCGGGACCTCGGCGGTCTGCTGATGGATCAGCCACAGCACCGTCAGCAGTGTCGCCATCAGGATCGCCAAGATCAGCAGAGGGCGTCGCAAGCGACCGAACCGCTGTCGCCAGCGGTGGATCAGGGCTGGGCCCCAGGACAGGAGTGACCCGAACAGGACGGCCAGACCCGCCATGCCCATGCCCGCCCGGGAATCAGCGGCTCGCAGCAGCAGCAGCGTTGCGACAAGGGCCAGGCCATGGAGCAACCGTGACCAGGGAGGGCGATGGGCCAGGGCAGCGATCAGGCTGCACAGACTGGCCAGACCAGCCAGCAGCGCCGTCTGATTCTTGGTCAGGGCGGCGGTGTGATATTCGACGCCGAGGCGTGCGAAATCCACCACGACGTCCAGCTGCAGCAGGACGCCGATCAGGGTTGCCAGGGCCAGAACCGACGCCTGCCGCAACCACCAGGCCGACGGTCGCGCGAAGCCGCAGGCAAAGGCCGTGAGCATCAGCAGGTGGTCGATCGGCGAGACCGGCAAGGGCCCCTCGTCGAGCACGATCCAGCGGAGGTTGAGCACCACCAGCCCCAGCAACGCGAACGACCAGGGCCGCGCGGCGGCCTGCCTCAGCAGGCCGAGCACCAGCCAGACGGCCACGAGCCCATTGCTGGCCTGGAGATCGCCGCTGGCGAACAGGGCAACGACGGCCACGCCGAGGGCCAGGGATTGCATCCCTTCCAGCAGCGCCGCTCCATCGATCCGTCCTGGCCGCGGTCTGCGGTTGGCCGGGTCGCTCCCGGCTGTCATCGATGCGTCCTCAGCCGTGTTCATGCCTCGCCAGCGGGCATCGGCTCGATCGGAGCGAGGCGCGGATCGAGGATCTTCGGCCCCATCCCTTCGAACTTCACCGCGATCGAGATCTTCTCGCCGCTGCCGAACAGGTGGGTGATGAAGCCCTCGCCGAAGGAGGCATGGCGCAGGCGGTCGCCCACCGCCCAGCTGCGCGCCGGGGCGCGGCGGCGCACCGCATTGGCCGGGGCGCCGCCCTCACCACCGCCCCGCACCTGCCTGCTCTCAGCCCGATCGACGCGGGTGAGGCGCTCCAGGCGCTGCTCCCGTCGGATCGCGGCGCCGCCACTGCGGGGCACATCGCCCTGCAGCAGCTCCGGCGGCAGCTCCGAGAGGAACACCGACGGCACGGCCGGCTCGCGCATGCCCCCCCACAGACGCCGTTCGCTGGCGTGGGAGAGGAACAGGCGTTCCTTGGCGCGGGTGACGCCCACGTAGCAGAGGCGCCGCTCCTCCTCGAGGCTGGCGGGATCATCCAGCGAGCGGTAGCTGGGGAAGAGCCCCTGCTCCATCCCCACCAGGAACACCACCGGGAACTCCAGGCCCTTGCTGGCGTGCAGGGTCATCAGTGTCACCCGGTCCTGCTCGGTGTCCTTGTTATCGGCGTCGCTGGCCAGGGCGGCGCCGGAGAGGAAGTCGTCGAGGGAGCCCTCCTCGTTCTCCTCCTGGTACTGCAGGGCGGCATTGACCAGTTCGTTCAGGTTGCGGCGGCGGTCTTCGGCCTCGTCGCTGCCGTCGGCGATCAGTTCGGCGACGTAGCCGCTCTGCTCCATCACCCGCTGCACCAGCTCCGAGGGCGGCGCATCGGCGACGCGCCGCTGCAGATCGGTGATCAGCTCCTGGAACTGCAGCAGGCCCCGGGCCGACCGCCCCCCCAGGGAGCGCACCGCCTCGGGGTCGCTGACCACCTCCCACAGCGGAATCCCCAGCTGATTGGAGGCGTCGGTGAGCCGCTCGATCGTGGTCTTGCCGATGCCGCGCTTCGGCACGTTCAGCACCCGCAGCAGGCTGACGGTGTCGGCCGGATTCACCAGCAGGCGCAGATAGGCGAGCATGTCCTTGATCTCGCGCCGGTCGTAGAAGCGCAGGCCTCCGACGACGATGTAGGGAATGCCCCAGCGCACCAGTGATTCCTCCATGGCGCGGCTCTGGGCGTTCGTGCGATACAGCACGGCCATGTCGCCCCAGCGCAGATCGGGGTGGGCGGCGTCGAGCATGCGCATGCGATGCACCACCGCTTCGGCCTCGGCGATCTCGTCGTCGCAGCGGGTGAGGCTGATCGGTTCGCCCTCGCCGCGGGTGGGCCGCAGCACCTTGTCGATGCGCTCGGAGTTGTGGGCGATCAGGGCATTGGCCGCCTGCAGGATCGTGGCGGTGGAGCGGTAGTTCTCCTCCAGCTTCACCATCGTGCCGGTCACGTCATCGGCCTTCCTGTCACCGAAGTCGTCCTGGAAGCCCATCAGGATCTTGAAGTCGGCGGCGCGGAAGCTGTAGATGCTCTGGTCCGCATCCCCCACCACGAACACCGAACGGTCGTCCCAGGCGCTGAACTCCGCAGGGTCACGGCCATCGGCCACGATCAGCTTGATCAGGTCGTACTGGGTGCGGTTGGTGTCCTGATATTCATCCACCAGCACATGGCGGAAGCGGCGATGCCAGTAGCCGCGCACCTGGTCGTTCTGGCGCAGCAGCTGCACCGGCAGCAGCAGCAGATCGTCGAAATCGAGGGCGTTGTTGGCGGCGAGGGCCTGGCGGTAGCGCCCGTAGGCCTCGGCGATCTTGCGCTCGCGCAGGCCCTGGGCTCGGGCCTCCACCTGCTCGGGCATCAGGCCGTGGTTCTTGGCGGTGCTGATCTCCCAGCGCACCTTCTTCGGCTCGAAGCGTTTGGGGTCGAGACCCATCTCCTGGGTGACGATCTCCTTGAGCAGGTTCTGCACATCGCTCTCGTCGTAGATCGAGAACTGCCTGGTCCAGCTCAGGCCCTGCGGGTCCTTGTATTTATCGATGTCGAAGCGCAGCAGCCGCGCGAACAGGGCGTGGAAGGTGCCGATCCAGAGGTCCTTGATCACCTCCCGGTAGATGCGGCTGCGCAGCTGCTTCTGATCGATCGCCTTGAGCGTGCTCCAGGGCTGGCCGAACTGGCTCTGGGCCAGCCGCTGGGCCAGCAGCAGCTCCAGCCGCTCCTTCATCTCGCGGGCGGCCTTGTTGGTGAAGGTCACCGCCAGCACATCGGCCGGATCGACGCCGTGGTGCCCGACCAGGTGGGCGATGCGGTGGGTGAGCGCCCGCGTCTTGCCGCTCCCGGCACCGGCCACCACCAGCAGCGGGCCCTGATGGTGATCCACCGCCCGGCGCTGGGCGTCGTTCAGGCCGGCGAGGAAGCTCATGAATCCTCATCTTAACCTTGGATTCCACGGCGATCCCGGGCACGCACGCCTGGGCGGAACCGCGCCGCACCCCGTGGTGGCTGCTCCGTGCTGCCCACGCCAGCCACCGGGTTGAGCTGATCGAGGGGTCAGCGTCGGCAGGCGGAATCGGCAATCGGCAGACCGCCACAGGGAGGCTGGCTGGCGCCTTCAGGCGCACTCCAGCAGCAGCGTCCTGACGGCCTCGGCGGTCCGCTGCCAGCGGAACTGGGCCGCACGCTGCGGTCCCGCCTCGGCCAGCCGCCCCGCCAGCCCTCCATCGCGATCGAGGGCCTGCAGCGCTGCAGCGATCTCGCTCGGCTTGCGCGGATCCACCAGCAGGCCGGCATCACCCACCACCTCAGGCAGGGCGCCGGCGCGCGCGGCGATCACCGGTGTGCCGCAGGCCAGACCCTCCAGGGCCGGCAGCCCGAAGCCCTCCCACAGGCTCACCAGCACCAGGGCACGGCAGCGGTTGAGCAGCTCCAGCCGCTCCTGGTCGCTCACCCAGGCGATCCAGTCGCAGCGCTCGGCGATGCCCAGCTCCGCCGCCAGGGCCTGAAGTCGCGGGGTGTAGCGCGGGTCCTGCGGACCGACGAGCTTCAGGCGCAGCTGCCGCTCCGGATCGGGGAGGCTGGCGAAGGCCCGCAGCAGCCGCGACAGGTTCTTGTGGGGATCGTGGCGCCCCAGCACCAGGAAGAAGGGATCGCGCTCCAGGCCCAGGGGCCGCAGCAGGCCCGGGTCGAAGCCGAGGCGGATCGGCACCAGCCGACGGGCCGGCACTCCCAGCCGGCCATGCACCTCGCGGGCGGTGGCCTCGGAGTTGCACAGCACCCGCACCGCCCGATGCAGCACCAGCGGCACATAGGCCAGGTGATAGGCCAGCAGCGGCGTCAGCTGCGGGTAACGCAGCGGCAGCAGGTCGTGGGCGAGCACCACCGAGCGCACGCCCCGCAGCAGCGGCGCCTCCGGCAGGGGGGAGAGCAGCAGCGGGGCGCCGCTGGCGCGCAGCAACCGTGGCAGCTGGTTCTGGGTCCACAGCAGGCGCCGCAGGTGACCGGCGCGGCCGTGTTCAGGTCCGAGCGTCGCCGGGATCGGGATGCCGCCGGCCCTCCCGCTGCCGAGGGGATCGAGCAGGGGCACCTCAGCCGGATCGAGGGCCGCCACCAGATCGCGGGCCACCACGCCGATGCCGGTGGGCCTGCGGCCCAGGAAGCTGCCGTTGAACAGGGCCAGGGGGGAGGTGGACATCAAGGCGGACGCTTCAGGGAGTCAGATCAGGGATGGCCGTCGCTGGGACGCCCCAGCAGCACCTGGCCCGCCGCCATCAGCACCGCGGCGCTGCGGCGCGGCTTCAGGGGCAGGCGCAGCAGGTTGAGCAGCAGCAGGCGCAGGCTGCGCAGCGCGAACACCCAGGCCGGGCAGTGGCGGCGCAGGAAGCGCAGGTAGCTGACGGTGGAGAGCTGCAGACGGCGGGCGCCGGCCGTCTCGCTGCCGCTGCCCCGGCGATGCAGCAGCCGTGGTGCAGGCAGCCACAGCACCGGGGCCCCCTGGCCGGCCAGCCGCAGGCAGAGATCCATGTCTTCGTAATAGAGGGGGAAGCGGGGATCGAAGCGCGGTGGCGTCGCCTGGGCGGCGGGGCGCAGCAGCAGGCTGCAGCCGCTCAGCCAGTCGACGGCCACAGGTCGCTTGCCGCGGGCGTGCGTCTCGCCCAGCTGGCGGGCGCGGAAGGCCAGGCCGCGATCGATCCAGCCACCGCTGGCCTCGAGGGCTCCGTCGGCATCGACCACCGCCGTGCCCAGCAGTGCCGTCTGCGGCAGCGTCGGCAGCAGGGCGCTCACCTGTTCGATCTCCCGGCCGCCGGGCAGGCCGGTGTCGGGATTGAGCAGCCACACCCAGCCGTCCCATCCCTCCGCTGCCAGGGTGTCGAAGGCCCGGTTGCAGCCGGCCCCGAAGCCATCGCCCTCGCTGCCGCGCAGCAGGCGCAGGGGCAGCGGCATTGCGGGGCGGCGACCTGCGGCGGCGGCCTCCAGGGGCCGCAGGTCGAGCGGGGCCGAGGCGGGAGCGTTGTCCACCAGCAGCCAGAGCGCCGGCGGCAGCGACTGGCCGGCCAGATCCGCCGCCAGCGTGGGCAGGACCCCGCCGCTGCGGTACGCCACCGTGACCACCACCGGCGCCTGGGCCTGGGGGCGCGGGGTGCGTGAGCCGGCGTCGTTCTCGGGATCGGGGAGCGTGGCGATGGCGATCGCGGCCGGTCGGCCCAGCTTCGCAGTTCCAGCACGGCGCCTCCCCGGTCGGGGTCCCGTCGCCTTGTCGGCCGGCCGGCTTCCCCCGGGCAGACTCACGGCATGGTTGAACCCACCCCCTGCGGCATCTGCCGTCTGCATGACGCCATTGCCGCAGGCGGGGCGGAGGCGGATCTGCTGATCTGGCGCCAGGGGCCCTGGCTGCTGCGCCACCATCCGCTGCCGGCGCCGCTGCCCGGCTGGCTGCTGCTCGACAGCGCACGCCACCTGGGCGGCCCGGCCGACTTCCAGGCCGGCGAGGCGGCGGCCTTCGGGCCGATGCTGCAGCGCGCCAGTGCGCTGGTGCGGCAGCTGAGCGGCTGCGAGCGGGTCTACGCGATCGCCTTCGGAGAAGGGGCGCGCCATCTGCATGTGCATCTGATCCCCCGGCACGGCGCTGATCCGGACAGCGAGAGCTGGAAGGTGGCCGATCTCTACCGGGCGATGACGGAGGGTCGTCGCCCGCCGGCCGACCCGCTGGCGGTGGGGGAGCTGGTGGCACGGGCCCGTCGCGTCAGCGGGGGGTGGTGAGGGCCCGGGCAGGCCTTGCCTAGGCTCCCTGGCCGATGGAATACCGAGGCGATGGTGGAGTCGGCGTCAGGTCGTGAGCCCGCGGGGGCCGACGATCTGCGGTTCGTGGTGGCGGTGCCCGCTCGGCTCGAATCCTCGCGCCTGCCCGGCAAGGTGATGGCCGACATCGGCGGCCGGCCGATGCTGCAGCGTGTGCTCGAGCGCTGCGGCCGCGCCCGCAGCCCCCGGGCCGTGGTGCTCTGCACCGACAGCCCCGAACTGATCGAGGCGGCCGCCGGCTGGGGCTTCCCCGCCCTGCTCACCAGCGCCGCCTGTGCCTCCGGCAGTGAGCGCATCGCCTCGGTGGTGGAGGACATGGTGGATCTGGCCGGGGCGCCGCATGAGCGCACCGTGATCCTCAACGTGCAGGGGGATCAGCCCTTCATCGATCCGGCCGTGATCGATGCGATGGCGGGCGAGTTCCTGCGCCGCGGCGAGGGGGCCGAGGTGCTCACCCCCGTCTACCGGATGGGGGCCGACAAGGTGCACAACCCCAACGTGGTCAAGACCCTGGTGTCGGCCGACGGGAGGGCCCTGTACTTCTCCCGTTCCGCCATCCCGCATGTCCGCGGCATCGAGCCGGAGGACTGGCATGCCCATGTGCCGTTCTGGGGCCATGTGGGCATCTACGGCTACCGGGCCAGCGTGCTGGCGCGCTGGGGCCAGCTGCCCCATTCACCGCTGGAGGAGATCGAGAAGCTCGAGCAGCTGCGCCTGCTGGAAGCCGGCATCGGCATCGGCACCTTCACCGTCGAGGGTGAATCGCTGTCGGTGGATACCGCCGAACAGCTGGAGCAGGCCCGCGCCATCGCCGCCGCCGGAGACGACTGAGACCGGCTGGTGGTGACAGGCCACGCCACGCCGGTGACCCCGCCGTGGCCGAGGTGGCAGGTTGCGTTGTCGGCAGAGGCCTGTCGCTGCCGCCTGCGCCTCGATGGGACTCCGCTGGGAACGGGGCCGGCCGCTGCTCCCGCCGGCCCAGGCCGGAGGCTGCTGCCATTGCATCACGTTACTGTGATTCCGTTGTCAAGGCGGCCTGTGCGGTCGCGGCCGGCGCCATGGCTGTCCCGATTCCGATCTTCATCGGCTACGACCCCCACGAGCGGGCCGCCGTCAATGTGCTCGCCGACAGCCTCGTGCAGCACAGCAGCAGGCCGCTGGCGATCACGCCGATCGTGGCCCGTCAGCTGACGGATGTGTTCAACCGCGAGCGCAACCCACGTCAGAGCACCGAGTTCTCCTTCAGTCGCTTTCTGGTGCCCTGGCTGCAGCAGTACCAGGGTTGGGCCGTCTTCATGGACTGCGACATGCTCTGCCGCGGCGACATCGCCGAACTGTGGGAGCTGCGCGATGAGCGCCATGCCCTGATGTGCGTCCAGCACGAGCATGTGCCGCGCGAGAGCGTGAAGTTCCTGGGGGCTGAGCAGACCACCTACGCCCGCAAGAACTGGAGCTCGCTGATGCTGTTCAACTGCAGTCGCTGCACGGCGCTCACCCCCGACTACGTGAACAGCGCCAGTGGCCTGCAGCTGCATCGCCTCGAATGGCTGTCGCCCGAGGAGAGCATCGGGGCGCTGCCCCTCGGCCGCTGGAACCACCTGATCGATGTGGAGGCACCCCGCGAGGCCCCTGCCGCCGACGGCGGGCCGGCACTCGTCCACTGGACCCTGGGAGGCCCCTGGTTCCGGGAGTACAGGCTGGCGGGTGGGGTGCTGGCCGCGGAATGGCTGGCGGCCCGCGACGAGGCGATGCGCCTGTGGAGCTAGCCGCTGGCCAGACCCGCCTGCACCAGGTCGTGCAGCCGCAGCAGGCCCAGCATGCGGGTGTCCTCCGAGACCACCGGCAGCACCGCGATCGCCTTGCGGCGATTGCGCTCCATCTGCTTCAGCGCCTCGATCGCCAGCGTGTCGCCCGTGATCGTGATCGGATCCGCCGTCATCAGCTCGGCGGCGATCAGCCGGTCCCACTCCCGGGGACCGTGGTGCAGCAGCGCCCGGCGCAGGTCGCCGTCGGTGATCAGGCCCTGAATCCGCTCCGGGTCCCCGTCGCGGGCCACCCAGCAGGCGCCGACGCCGTCGACGGTGAGATGGCTGATCACCTCCGCCAGAGGGGTGAGCGGTGAGAGCGGGGCCAGCCGCGCCACGGGCACCATCAGATCGGCGGCCGTGAGGGTGAGCTGCTTGCCCAGGGAGCCGGCCGGGTGATTGAGGGCGAAGTCCTGCGGGGAGATCCCCCGCCGCTCCATCCACACCGCCGCCAGGGCGTCGCCGATGGCCATCGCCACCGCCGTGCTGGCCGTGGGGGCGAGGTTGAGCGGACAGACCTCCCGGTCCACCGAGCCGTCGAGCACCACCTCGCAGCCGCGCGCCAGGCTCGACTCCACCCGGCCCACCAGGGCGATGCGGCGCGTGCCGCGGCGGCGCAGGTGGGGCAGGATCTCCAGCAGCTCCTGGGTTTCGCCGCTGTTCGAGAGCAGCAGCGTCACATCGTCGGGGGCCACCACGCCCAGGTCGCCATGCAGGGCGTCGAGGGGATTGAGATAGATCGCCATCAGGCCGATCGAGGAAAAGGTGGCGGCGATCTTGCGGGCGACGATGCCGCTCTTGCCCACCCCGGTGATCACCAGCTTGGCGCGTCGTTCGACGCACTGATCCAGCAGGCCCAGAGCGGCTTCCACCTGATCGCTGTCCAGGCGCTGGGCGGTGGCGGCGATCGCAGCGGCCTCCTCGATCAGGCAGCGGGTGAGGGCGGACAACGGTGTCTCCGGGATGATGCAGGCATTCTCCCTGGCTCACCCGTTGTCCCAGCCGCCCGAGACCGTGCTGCCGGGCCTGTCGGCCCCGCTGGTGGCGCTGCTGGCCCAGGCGGCCGCTCCGGATCGAGTGGCCCTGGTGGGGGGTGCCGTGCGGGACCTGCTGCGCCACCGTCTGCACAACGACCCCTGGACGGGATTGCCGGATCTGGACCTGGTGGTGGAGGGAGGTCATTACGTTGTCGAGCCCCCACCGGCCGCTGATGCCGGCTCGCCGGTGGGAGCAGGGGCACCCTCAGCGTCGGCAGAGCCGGACCGCGACGCAACCCCCTCCGGTTGTGCCGCGCAAGGGGACGGCGAGGCACCGGCCGCAGCGGGGCTTCCCGCCGCCCATCGGCTGGCCCGTCGCCTGCGCCGTTCGCTGGAGCCCGGAGCTGTTCCCTTCTATCAGGAGCATGCCGCCTACGGCACCGTGGAGCTGGAGGTGCTCCTCCCGGATGGGCCGCTGCTGCTGGATGTGGCGACCGCCCGCCGCGAGACCTACCCCGAGCCCGCCCGCAACCCGTGTGTCTGTTTCGCCCGGCTGGAGGATGACCTGGCCCGCCGCGACTTCACGATCAATGCGATGGCGCTGGTGCTGGGTGGTGCGGGCGCGGAGCACCGCGCGACCGGCGTTCCCGCCGGGCTGCTCGATCCCTACGGGGGTCGCGACGACCTGGGACACCGTCTGCTGCGCTTCCTGCATGCGCGCAGCGTGCGGGATGACCCCACCCGCGTGCTGCGGGGTGCCCGCTACGCCGCACGCATGGGCTTCGATCTGGCCCCTGACAGCCAGGCGCAGCTGACAGACACCCTGGCGGCGTGGCCCTGGCCGTGGCAGCCGGGCGACCCCCCCGGCGCGGCTCCTCCGGCCCTGGGCACGCGGCTGCGGATGGAGCTGGAACTGCTGCTGGAGCGTGAGGCCTGGCCGCGGGGACTCGCCGCTCTGCAGCGCTGGGGCGCCCTGGTGCTGCTGGATGGGTCCCTGCAGGCGGACCGGCACTGGCATCGCCGGCTGCGCTGGGCGTCGCGGGCCGGGCTGCCGCTGCTCCCAGCCCTGCTGACGGCGGCGGCCGATCCCGTGGCCCTGGCCGAGCGGCTGCAGCTCCCCCACCGGCAGCACCGGCTGCTGGTGGGCTTCGTGGCACTCCGCCGTCGCCTGCTGGAGCTGGCGGGGCAGGGCGATGGACAGGGGCCCCTCTGGCCGGACTGGCGGGCGGATCAGTGGTCGGCCCTGCTCGAGGAGCCCGGCCATGGCCCCGAAGCGGTGGCCCTGGCCCTGGCCGCGGCCGTCGGCCCGCGCCGGCCGCTGCTGCGCTGGTGGCTGCGCTGGCGCCATCTGCACGGGACGCTCACGGCGGCGGCGTTGCTGGCCGAGGGGCTGCGGCCCGGTCCGGAGCTGGGGGCGCGGTTACGGCGCTCCCGTTGTGAGCGGCTGGCGCTTGAACGGTGCTGAGGGAGGGGTGAACGCCGGCTGGTTTGCGTACGATCCCGCCATCCGCCCGTGTGATCGTGGACACCCTGTCGCTGCTCAAGTTCAGCTCCGAGGACTGCGGCACCTGCCATCGCATGAGCCACTACGACGCCAAGGTGGCCGAGGAGCTCGGGCTCGCGTTCGTCAGCGTCATGCTGCAGGACACCGAGACCTACCGGCGCTACCGCAAGGTGCTGCTCACCCAGTACCCCAACAAGGAGGGAATGGGCTGGCCCACGTATCTGATCGTCCGCGATGTCGAGGCCAGCTTCGTGATCCACGGCGAGGTCAAGGGCGGCATGCCCAAGGGAGATTTTCGCCAGCGCCTGCAGGAGCTGCTGGAAGCCCTCGACAGCGAGGCCTGATCGGGGAGCGGTGGTGATCGCCGACCAGCCTCCCGTTCAGATCGCCCCCCAGCGACCGTCTCCGCTCTTCAGGCAGCCTGGGCCCGAGCCATCTGCCTCCGTCTGCGACCGGATCGGATCCGTCGTCGCCGCGGCGACGGCAGGCTTTGTTCCGCAGAGCCGGGGTAGCCTTTCCGGCGCGACGATCTGCGCGTGATTTGAACCAACCAGCGCCCTGTTCGCCGATCCGCTCCATCTGCTGCATCGGCGCCGGCTATGTGGGCGGACCGACGATGGCGGTGATCGCTGACCGCTGCCCCGACGTGCAGGTGACGGTGGTGGATCTCAACGCCGAGCGCGTCGCCGCCTGGAACGACACCGATCTCACCCGCTTGCCGGTGTACGAGCCGGGGCTCGACCTGGTGGTGGGCCGCGCCCGGGGACGCAACCTGCACTTCAGCACCGCGGTGGAGGCGGCGATCGCCGCGGCCGACATGGTGTTCCTGTCGGTGAACACCCCCACCAAGCAGCGGGGCGTGGGGGCTGGCCAGGCCAGCGATCTGCGCTGGATCGAGGCCTCCGCCCGCCAGGTCGCGGCCGCGGCCACGGGGCACACGATCGTGGTGGAGAAGAGCACCCTGCCGGTGCGCACCGCCGAGGCGGTGAAGGCGATCCTCGATGCTGCCCAGGGCGATGCCGGCTCCGGCAAGACCTTCTCGGTGCTCTCCAACCCCGAATTCCTGGCCGAGGGCACGGCGATCGCGGACCTGGAGCGGCCTGACCGGGTGCTGATCGGGGGTGAAGACGGTGACGCCATCGAGGCCCTGGCTTCCATCTATGGCCAGTGGGTGCCACCGGAGCGCATCCTGCGCACCAATCTCTGGAGCAGTGAGCTCTCCAAGCTCACCGCCAATGCGTTTCTGGCGCAGCGCATCTCCTCGATCAACAGCATCGCCGCCCTCTGTGAGGTGACGGGGGCCGATGTGCGCGAAGTGGCCCGGGCGATCGGCAGCGACAGCCGCATCGGCTCCAGGTTCCTGCAGGCGGGACCCGGATTCGGTGGCAGCTGTTTCCAGAAGGACATCCTCAATCTGGTGTACCTGTGCCGCCATTTCGGCCTCGAGGACGTCGCCGCCTACTGGCAGCAGGTGGTGGATCTGAACATCTGGCAGCAGCGGCGCCTGTCCCGCAAGGTGGTGCAGAGTCTGTTCGGCACCGTCACCGGCAAGCGTTTGGCGGTGCTGGGCTTCGCCTTCAAGGCCGATACCAACGACACGCGTGAGTCGCCCGCCATCCGCATCTGCCGCGATCTGCTGGAGGAGGGGGCCTGTCTGGCGATCGTCGATCCCAAGGTGGAATCGCGTCAGATCTCGGAGGATCTGGGCTGCCCGCCCCTCGCGGCGGAGTCCCCTGGCGAGGGCGGCTGGCTGCCGGCTGACGATCCCGTCGCGGCTGCGCGCGGGGCGGATGCGGTGCTCATCCTCACGGAATGGTCGGCCTACCGCCAGCTCGACTGGCCGGGGATCGCGGCGGTGATGCGTCGCCCGGCCTGGCTGTTCGATGCCCGCGCCGTGGCTGATGCCGCGGCGGCCCGTGCGGCCGGCCTGCGGGTCTGGCGGGTGGGGGAAGGCTGATGGTGCGGCGCAATCTGATCACCGGCGGTGCCGGTTTCCTCGGCTCCCATCTCTGCGACCGCCTGATGCAGGCCGGTGAGGAGGTGATCTGCCTCGACAACTATTTCACCGGCCGCAAGGACAACATCCGTCAGTGGATCGGCCACCCGCGTTTCGAGCTGATCCGCCATGACGTCACCGAACCGATCCGGCTGGAGGTGGACCGCATCTGGCATCTGGCCTGCCCCGCCTCGCCGGTGCACTACCAGTTCAATCCGATCAAGACCGCCAAGACCAGCTTTCTGGGTACCTACAACATGCTCGGCCTGGCCCGGCGGGTGAAAGCGCGGCTGCTGCTGGCCAGCACCAGCGAGGTCTATGGCGATCCGGAGGTGCATCCCCAGCCGGAGAGCTATCGCGGCTGTGTGAACACGATCGGCATTCGTAGCTGCTACGACGAGGGCAAGCGCATCGCTGAAACGCTGTGTTTCGACTACCAGCGCATGCACGGCACCGAGATCCGGGTGATGCGCATCTTCAACACCTATGGGCCGCGCATGCTCCCCGATGACGGCCGGGTGGTGAGCAATTTCATCGTGCAGGCCCTGCGTGGGGAGCCGCTCACCCTCTACGGCGACGGCAGCCAGACGCGTTCGTTCTGTTATGTCGATGATCTGATCGAGGGCATGATCAGGCTGATGAACGGCTCGCATGCCGGCCCGATCAACATCGGCAATCCCGGTGAATTCACCATCCGCCAGCTGGCCGAACGTGTGCGCGATCGCATCGATCCCTCCCTGGAGCTGATCCACCATCCCCTGCCCCAAGATGACCCGCTCCAGCGCCAGCCCCTGATCGATCTGGCCCGGCGGGAGCTGGGCTGGGAGCCGACGGTGACCCTGGAGCAGGGCCTGGAGCCCACCATCGCCTGGTTCCGCGAGCGGCTGGCGGAGGACGGCTGAACGGCGGGCCGCCCCGCCGCCGCCGTGGCCTCAGACCCCTGCAGGGCACACTGGATGGCCCCTGCTCCCCTGTTGTGGAACCGCTCCAGAGTCTGCGCGGCATGGTCGATCTGCTCCCTGAGCGCATCGGCCTGTGGCAGCACGTGGAGGCCACGGCCCGCGAGCACTTCCGCATGGCAGGCGTCAACGAGATCCGCACGCCGCTGCTGGAGGTCACCGAGCTGTTCGCCCGCGGCATCGGCGAAGCCACTGACGTGGTCGGGAAGGAGATGTACACCTTCCTGGATCGCGGTGAGCGCAGCTGCACCCTCAGGCCGGAGGGCACCGCCTCGGTGGTGCGTGCGGCGATCCAGCACGGCCTGCTGGGCCAGGGGCCGCAGCGACTCTGGTATGGCGGGCCGATGTTCCGCTACGAGCGCCCCCAGGCGGGCCGTCAGCGCCAGTTCCACCAGATCGGCGTGGAGCTGCTCGGCTTCGCCGATCCCCGCAGCGATGTGGAGGCGATCGCCCTGGCCTGGGATCTGCTGGCGGACCTGGGCGTGCAGGCGCTGGCCCTGGAACTCAACTCCCTGGGCACCCCGGAGGATCGGCTGCGCTACCGCGGTGAACTGGTGGCCTGGCTGGAGGCCCATCGCGACTGGCTGGATGTCGATTCGCAGCAACGCATCCACACCAACCCCCTGCGGGTGCTGGACAGCAAGCACCCCGACACCCAGGCGCTGCTGGCCGGCGCGCCGAATCTGCACGATGCCCTCAGTCCCGGGAGCCATGAGCGCTTCCAGCGCGTGCGCCAGGGCCTGGAGGATCTTGGTATCCCCTTCAGCCTCAATCCACGCCTGGTGCGCGGCCTCGATTACTACAGCCATACCGCCTTCGAGATCACCAGCACGCAGCTGGGTGCTCAGGCGACCGTCTGCGGTGGCGGCCGTTATGACGGGCTGGTGGGCCAGCTGGGGGGCCCGGCCACGGCGGCGGTGGGCTGGGCACTGGGCATGGAGCGGCTGGTGCTGCTGCTGGAGCAGTCCGGCTCGGCCCCGGCGGCGGTCGGCCCGGATCTGTACGTGGTGAGCCGCGGCGAGGCGGCCGAACGCCGGGCCCTGGCCCTCACCCGACAGCTGCGGCAGGCGGGACTGGCGGTGGAGCTGGATCTCAGCGGCGCCGCCTTCGGCAAGCAGTTCAAGCGGGCTGACCGCTCCGGCGCCCGCTGGGCGGCGGTGATCGGCGACAGCGAGGCGGCCGAAGCGGCGGTGGTGCTCAAGGATCTGCGCGGCGAGACGGCGGAGCGGCGCCTGGCGGAAGCGGAGCTGGTGGAGGCCCTGAGCCGGATGGGAGCAGCCTGAGGGGCTGAGGACCCGTTGCGTGCGGAGCCGCCGGAGGACGTGGCAACCGGCCGGTCGGGTCGCGGCATGGTCAGGCTCGTGCAGGTGTCATCCTGCCTGGCCTCCGATCTCCATGGCCCATCCGGGGGACGCTGCTGGGCATCAGGGTGCGCTCACCATGGCCGGAGGGGTGACGGGCAGGCTCAGGCCTCGATCCGCAGCAGCGCCACGGTCGTGCCTGGTTCGTGAACCAGAGTGGCGGCCAGGAGGGCGGTGTCGAAATAGGGAGACCTCAAAACCTGGCGCCCTCACGAAGCTCTCGCATCAGCGCTGCCGCATCCTCACCGGCATGCAGCGGCTGATCCGTCGTGGCGGCCAGAAAAGTCGAGAGATCGAAGCCGGCACTCGGCTCCTGAGGCGCCCGCACCAGCCGTGCGACCGCCCCGCCCCGCCGCGTGATCTCCACAGCTTCCCTCCGTTCGACCGCATCGAGCAGCGCGGAGAGCTGGGCCTACTGCAAGCAGAAGCCTGCGGCTAGGGCCTGGGCGACGCTGATGCTGTGCATGGCGCTGATCCCAGGTGGTCATCGGACCATCCGATGGAGGCGGCGGGAGGGTGGCTCCCCGCAGCGATCCGATCACGCGATCTGCCGCGGTTCGCAGCTGCAGGCCTGCTCGCTGTTGACGATTTGAGCTTCAGGCCTGCAGAGCCGCCAGGTGCCAGCCACCAAAAAAGCGGGCCCCTGGGGAGCCCGCTGCGGCGGTGTGAGGTGTGGACTGGCGAAGGCCCGGGTTCAGGCTGAACCGACGCCGACGTAGGCGCCATAGAAGAACAGGCCGACCACGAAGATCACCGCCATGCCACCGGCGGTGGCCACCAGCCAGAGGGGCAGGACCCCTTCGGTCCAGCGGCTCTTCCAGGGCACGGCAGGGCGGCCGTCAGGAAGGCGATCGGGAATTCTGCCGTCAGGCAGATTGGACTTCTTGCCACTCATGCGCAGACCTCCGGATCAGTTGAAGAAGTAACTGGAGAACAGGATGCCGGTGACAAACACGAACAGCAGACCCAGATAGAGGCTGGTGCGGTTCAGCTCAACCGGCAGGTTGTTGGGGTTGTCGTTGCGTTGCAGACCCATGGTGGTGTGGCGCGTCTCAGCGGCGGATGAACTGCATGGCGGCCAGGGCGCCCAGGAAGAACACCGTGGGGATGCCGAGGGCGTGAACCGAAAGCCAGCGCACCGTGAAGATCGGATAGTTGCGCGGCGTCGTCGAGGAGGTGGATTGAGTCATGGCTTCACTTCACGCGCTGGTCGAGCTGGCTCTTGCCCTCGTAGCGCTGGCTCACCACCGGCGCCTTGGTCTCCTGAGCCTGGAAGTAGGCATCCGGCCGAGGCGTGCCGAAGGCGTCGTAGGCCAGGCCCGTGGAGACGAACAGGAAGCCGGCCAGGAAGATGGCGGGCAGGGTCACCGCATGGATGACCCAGTAGCGGATGCTCGTGATGATTTCGAAGAACGGGCGTTCCCCGGTGGAGCCGGCAGCCATGGCGTCAAGCGTTCAGCCAGGCGATCCTAGGGGTCTGCCCGCAGCCGACGGGAGCGCTCCGCGGGGTTGGTTACAGAGGGACGCAGTTGCCCTCAGCCCACCCAGCGCAGCAGCGAGCCCCGTTCGCCCAGCACGAAGCCCTTGCCGTCCTCGCTGAAGGCGATGCGGCTGAAGTTGGTGGGCTGCTGGGCCCCCACCGGATCCTTCTGCCAGCTGGCACCGCCGTCGCGGCTGACCAGCAGCGTGCCGCTGCCGCCGCCGGTCCAGATGGCGCCGGAGGGATCCCAGGCCATGTCGAGGTAGCCGTAGCCGTTGGTGATCGGGATGATCGCCTTGCCCCAGGCTTCGACGTCGCCGGAGTCGTCGTTGAAGCGCAGCTGGGCGCCTCGGGCCAGCATCCAGAGGTTGCCGTCGGGCTGGAAGCCCATCGACTGCAGCCGCTGGCTGCTCACCCGCCCATGGGGCTGCCAGGTCTCCTGGCCGGGCTCCCAGGTGGCGAAGAAGTTGCCCAGGCTGCTGACGCTCACGTAGCGGCCATCGGGTCCACGGCGCAGGTCGCGCACGGCACCTGCCGCATCGCTCACCAGAGACTGCCAGCTGCTGCCGGCGTCGCTCGTCTGATAGATCGCACCGACATTGGTGGCCAGCTCGGCGCGCTTCGGGCCCAGGGCGGTGATCATGTAAGGCTCGCCGGGCAGTTTGGTGTCGAGCAGCAGGCGGCTCCAGCTGCGGCCGCCGTCGCCGCTGTGCAGCAGCAGGCCTGGCTGGCCGACGATCCAGCCCTCATCACCGTGGAAATCGATGCTGATCAGGCGGAAGTTCTCGTCTTCCGGCAGGTCGAGGCTGCGGGTTTCCCAGCTCGCGCCGCCGTCCTCGGTCTCAAGGATCAGTCGATTGCTGCCCACCAAGAAGCCGTGGCGATCGTCGCGGAACGCCACCGCCAACGGGTTGGAGGTGGTGTCCAGGGGAACCGCCTGCCAGGGGCTGGTGCTGGCGACGGGCAGGCCGGTGGTGACGCAGCCGCCGAGGCCCAGGCCGAGGCCGAGCGCCAGCAGCAGGCCGAGCAGCGGGGAGAGCAGGCGTTTCACGGGGGCGTCAGCGCAGGGAATAGAGCGAGAGGAAGAAGGCGATCGCCAGGGCGAAGCCCCCGAAGATCAGCACGTTCTTCTGGCCGGGAGTGAGGCGGTTGACCCCCAGGCCGAAATCGAGGTTCTCCTCGAAGCCGCTGGGCTTGGAGCGGGGACCGATGTCGCGGAAGGCGCCGACGCGGCTGCGGCAGACCGGGCAGCGGAAGCTGATGGCATCGAGTTCCAGGAAGGAGGTGCCGGGCTCGATTCCGAGCTTGCGGACCCCTTCACCCGGGTCGTACACGTAGCCGCAGCTGCGGCATTCGAAGCGGTGCGTGGCCGGGTCATCGGTCGGGGCCGTTTCGGTGGCGGCCGGAGCTTCGGCGGCGGTGTCGTCGACCGCCGCTTCCGGTTCCGACGTGATCGGGGTGTCGTCGGGGCCTTCCGGAGCCCCCGGATCGCCCTGGGCGTCTGTCGGGGCGTCAGTGCTCATCCCGGGCGGTCACAGGCGAGCGAACTCTATCGGCCGGGACCGGCGGCCCGTTCCAGGCGACGGCTGGCGGCCTGAACGGTATCGGCGACAACCTCCCGGTCCCTGCAGTCGTCCTGGACCGTCGTCCCAGGTCCATGGGTGCCAGACTGCCGGCCACGTTGGAACGGCCCGATGTTCGTGCTTTCCGGCTACGACGCCTTCCTGGGCTTCCTGCTGATCTCGGCGGCTGTCCCTGTCCTGGCGCTGGTGGCCAACAAGCTCCTCTCGCCCAGCAGCCGCGCCGGTGAGCGGGAACTCACCTATGAGTCCGGCATGGAGCCGATCGGCGGCGCCTGGATTCAGTTCAACATCCGCTACTACATGTTCGCCCTGGTCTTCGTCATCTTCGACGTCGAGACCGTGTTCCTGTATCCCTGGGCCGTCGCGTTCCACCGCCTCGGTCTTCTGGCCTTCATTGAGGCCCTCGTCTTCATCACCATCCTCGTGGTCGCCCTCGCCTATGCCTGGCGCAAGGGTGCCCTCGAGTGGAGCTGACCGCCCTCCTGGCTGATCCCCGGCTGCCATGACCTCAACCCCCTCCACCTCCAGCGCCGGGCCCCTCGCGGCCGGCGACGCCACCCTGCCCTCGGTGGCTGCCCTGCGCGACCTGCGGGCGGCCAGCTGCGGGCCGGTGGGCGCTCCGACCGTCACCTCCGATCTCTCGGAGAACGTCATCCTCACCAGCCTGGATGATCTCTACAACTGGGCCCGGCTCAGCAGCCTCTGGCCGCTGCTCTACGGCACCGCCTGCTGCTTCATCGAGTTCGCCGCGCTGATCGGCTCCCGCTTCGACTTCGACCGCTTCGGGCTGGTGCCTCGCTCCAGTCCGCGCCAGGCCGATCTCCTGATCGTGGCCGGCACCGTCACCATGAAGATGGCACCGGCCCTCGTCCGCCTGTACGAGCAGATGCCGGAGCCCAAATATGTGATCGCCATGGGTGCCTGCACGATCACCGGCGGCATGTTCTCAGCCGACTCCACCACCGCTGTGCGCGGCGTCGACAAGCTCATCCCGGTGGATCTGTATCTGCCTGGCTGCCCGCCGCGGCCCGAGGCGATCTTCGACGCCGTGATCAAGCTGCGCAAGAAGGTGGGTAATGAGGCTCTGGCGGAGCGCGGCTCCCTGCGGCCCACCCACCGTTACTGCACGATCCCCCACCAGTTGAGGGCGGTGGCGCCGATCGTCGACGGTCGCTACCTGAGCGCCGAAACCCAGGTGGCCGCCCTGGCCGCCGCCCAGGCTCTGCCCGTGGCCACCACCCCCCAGCTCGAATCCGTTCCCGCCTCCACCGATGCCTGAGGACACCACCAGCGCCACCGGCGCCCTGGAGACCACCGCCCCCGCCCCGGGCCCGGTCAGCAGCTGGCTCAGCAGCCAGGGGTTCGAGCACACGCCGCTTCCCGCCGACCATCTCGGTGTCGAGGTGCTGGCTGTCGAGCCTGCGGTGCTGCCGCTGCTGGCCACCGCCCTGCGGGCCTTCGGTTTCGATTATCTGCAGTGCCAGGGCGGTTACGACGAAGGCCCGGGCGGCCAGCTGGTGAGCTTCTATCACCTGGTGAAAATGGCACCCCTGGCGGCGAAGCTGGAGGGCGGCAGCCTGTCCGCCTCCGACCGGCCCGAGGAGGTTCGGCTCAAGGTGTTCCTGCCGCGCGACGGGGCCCTGACGGTGCCGACCCTCTACGGTCTGTTCCGCGGCGCCGACTGGCAGGAGCGGGAGACCTACGACATGTTCGGCATCGTCTATGAGGGCCATCCCCATCCCAAGCGCCTGCTGATGCCCGAGGACTGGAAGGGCTGGCCGCTGCGCAAGGACTATGTGCAGCCTGACTTCTACGAGATGCAGGACGCCTACTGAGCGGAACTTCCGTTCCCCTTCCACCGTCACGCTGAAACGCCGGCCCTTCCCTGTGGTGCCGGCGTTTTTTATGGGCACATCGGCTCATTCGATCGTCGTCCCACACCCCGCGGGCGTTCAGGAGTCGCGCCGGTGGCGCTTGTAGAAGCGCATCACCGCCAGAGCCAGGCTGCGCGGGTCATGGCGGAGGGTGGCGGTGGGCCGTGTGCCCTGCAGCGGTGCCACCATCACGTCATAGCCCTGGCGCTGCAGGGCGGCGCTGTCGCAGCGCACGGGTTCTGAGCCGCGGCGGCGGTAGTGCTCGAGCAACGCCGGATCCACCGGCTCCGCCTGGGCCAGCACGCCATCGAACAGGCGGCGCTCGACGCCGATCGTGGCCAGCTGGGCCTCGATCGCCCGCAGGTGCCCGGCCACATCGAGACCGTCGGTCTCCCCTGGTTGGGTCATCAGGTTGCAGATGTAGAGGCGCGGCGCCCGGCTGCGGCTGATCGCCGTCACCAGCTCCGGCACCAGCAGGTTGGGCAGCAGTGAGGTGTAGAGGCTGCCCGGCCCGAGCACGATCAGATCGGCGTTGGCGATCGCCTCGATCGCCCGCGGCAGGGCCGGTGGCCGCTCGGGGATGCAGCCGAGCCGCACGATCGGGCTGTGGGCCTTGCCGATGCGCGATTCGCCCTCGATCCGCTCACCGTTCTCCAGTTCCGCCCACAGGCGCACGTCGGCGTTGGTGGCCGGCACCACCTGGCCCTGCACCGCCAGCACGCGGCTGCTGGCGGTGATCGCCGATTCGAGGCTGCCGGTGATCGCGGTCAGCGCGGTGAGGAAGAGGTTCCCGAAGCTGTGCCCCTCGAGGCCGCTGCCGGAGCGGAAGCGGTACTGGAACAGGCGCGTCAGCAGCGGCTCCTCGGTGGAGAGGGCCGCCAGGCAGTTGCGGATGTCGCCCGGAGGTTGCATTCCGAATTCCCGCCGCAGCACGCCGCTGCTGCCGCCGTCATCGGCGACGGTGACGATGGCGGTGAGATTGCTGCTGTAGCGCTTCAGGCCGCTGAGGAGGGTCGACAGGCCGGTGCCGCCGCCGATCGCCACGATCGACGGACCGCGGCTGAGGCGGCGCTGGGCCAGCAGCGCATCGACCAGGACCGTGTCCTTCTCGGGAGCCAGGGCCTGCTGGATCGACCCGAAGCTGCGGCTCTGCCCCAGCCAGATCAGCACGGCCCCGATCACCAGCACCAGGGGGCCGGTGATGCTGCGCGGCAGCACCCGCGTGAGCTGGGAAAGCGTCCACTTGATCGCCTCCAGGCTCCAGTAGATCGGCTGCAGGTCGGCCCAGACCGCCGCCCCCAGCAGCAGGATCAGCAGGCCCAGCCCGGAGGTGAGCATCCAGCGCTTGACCACCAGGCCCGGCTGCAGCCAGCGGGCGGCACGGCGCGAGCGGGTGACCAGGTCATGGGCGCGTGGATCGCTGCGACCCGACCAACCAGGCCGCGACTGCGCCGGACGGGCGCGCCTGGATTTCGGGCCGGGGCCACGGACGGGCAAGGGAAGAGCGCGGAGCTGCGGCGAACGGCCCATGAACTGTACGGATGAAAATCCGCTGACGAAACCGTCCACCCCGGTGCGAGGGCCCAGGATGGGGGCTGCCCGCCTCCCGCATCCGGCGCCCCGTGGCCGTTTCCCCCTCCCCAGCCTCGGCTGCCGCTCCCGCTGACCGCACCGAACCGGTGGCGGAGATGCGCGAGGTGACGGTGCGCTGGGGGAGCAAGCCGCCTGTGCTCGATCAGGTGTCACTCGACCTCCAGGCCGGCGAGCGCCTGGTGGTGGTGGGACCCTCCGGCGCCGGCAAGTCGACGATCCTTCGCGTGTTCTCCGGGCTGCTGCTGCCGAGTGCCGGCAGCCTGCGCATCCATGGGGAGGAGCAGCGCTATCTACGCCTTGATCAGCGCCATCCCCCGGATGTGCGCCTGGTGTTCCAGAACCCGGCTCTGCTGGCCTCGCTCACCGTGCGCGAGAACGTCGGTTTCCTGCTGTATCGCCACAGCCGTCTCAGCGAGCGCGAGATCCGCGAGCGGGTGGGCCGCGCCCTCGAGGCGGTGGGACTGGCCGGAATCGAGGAACTGCTGCCCGGCGAGCTCAGCGGCGGCATGCAGAAGCGGGTCAGTTTCGCCCGCGCCCTGATCGACGATCCGGCCACCGCCGGTGGTCGCGTGCCGTTGCTGTTGTTCGACGAGCCCACCGCTGGGCTCGATCCGGTCGCCTGCACGCGGGTGGAGGATCTGATCGTGCGCACCACCGAGCTCACCCAGGCCTCGTCGGTCGTGGTCAGCCATGTGATCAGCACGATCGAGCGCTGTGCCGAGCGGGTGATCCTCCTGTATGGCGGCCGGTTTCGCTGGGTCGGCACGCTCGCGGAGTTCCGCCGCAGCGACAATCCCTATGTCGTGCAGTTCCGGAGCGGTAGCCTGCGCGGGCCGATGCAGCCTGCGGAGCTCTGAACGCCCATGCGCCGCAGTGTCCGCGAAGCTCTCGTCGGTTTTTCCCTCCTGGCGGCGATCAGCGGTGGTTTCGGCCTCTGGTTGTGGCTGCGGGGCGTGTCGATCGGCCGCAGCACCTGGACCGTGACCGCCAGCTTCGCCGATGCTTCCGGCCTGGCCGAACGCTCGCCGGTCTCCTATCGGGGCGTGCTGGTGGGCAGCGTCCGCTCGGTGAAGATCACCAATCGCGCCGTTCTGGCGGAGCTGGAGATCACCGATCCGAGCCTGCGGCTGTCCAGGCCCGTCGTGGCCCAGGTGGGCACCTCCTCCCTGCTCGGAGGTGATGCCCAGGTGGCGCTGCTCAGCAGCGGGCCGCCGCTGCCGGAGAGTTCTCCCGGTCCGCGGGACCGCGGCTGTGACAGCCGCCGCATGCTCTGTCAGAACGGTCAGGTGCCCGGTGTGGCCACCGCCTCGCTCCAGACGGTCACCGACACGGTGCAGAAGCTGCTCGATCAGGCCGATCGCGACAAGCTGGTGGAGAAGATGGTGGCGGCGACCGCCAGTTTCGAAGCGACTGCTCGTGAGGCCGAGAAGCTGAGCAAGGAGGGCCAGGTGTTCGTGGCCGAAGCCAACCGGCTGGTGGGCACGCTGAACCGCTCGGCCGGCAAGATCGATCCGATCCTCTCCAACGCCAACAGGGCCAGCGTTGACGTCGCCCAGGCGAGCCGCCACATCCGCAATCTTTCGGCGGCCCTCGACAACCCGCGCACCGTGGCGGACCTGCAGGCCACCCTCACCAACGCCAAGCAGCTGACCGACCGCTGGAGCGCCGTCGGCGGCGACGTTCGCAAGCTCACCGACGATCCCAGGTTCATGGATGGGATTCGCAGCGTGTCGGTGGGGCTGGGGCGCTTCTTCGAGGAGCTCTACCCCGCCCAGACCGCTGCCGCCAGGGAGCGCGACGAGCGCAGGCGAGCCGAACGCCAGAGGGCGGTCGACAGTGCAGGCAGCGGCCCGGCTGCAGGGGCGGCGTCAGCCTCTCCCTGACCCCACGTTCGGCTTGTCACGGAGGTCACGGAGCCGGCAGAGCATCGTCCCCTGGCTCCTTGTGCGACAGGGTGGGCGCCTCCCGGTTGCGTGGGTCCAGCGGTCGCAGAGGGGGCACGACACCCCTGCTCAGTCCGAGCCGCCCCAGCTCCACACCGGTTGTCCCTGGCTGACGCCCGCGTTCAGGATCACCGGCGTGTAGCCGTTGGGGTCGCGCATGCCGGTCATGTCGAGGATCAGCTGCGCCCGGCCGCCGCTGAAGCGCATCCGCAGGTAGGAGTGATCCCGATAGGGCGTGGTGTCGGCGCGCAGGATCCCGGCGGCGGCGGTGCAGCGCTGATAGGGGGCGCCCAGCTGACCCACCCAGGTGGCGCTGAAGCCATCCCGACCGACCAGCCGCCAGCCCGTGGCGACGCTGGACAGGGCTGCGCGGCCATTCACGCCGTAGCTGCCCTCGTGATAGGGCTGCAGGGTTTCGATCAGGGTGATCGTCGTCGGACAGGGGCCGCTGGGGGTGCGGCTGATCAGCGGGGCCACCTTCAGCTCCAGGGTCCCGGCACGGCCGGTCTGGGGAACGCCTGCTGCCAGCAGCACGCCGCTGCAGGCAGCCAGAGCCGCAGAGAGGGCACCGGATCCGGGGCGGGTCATGCGGGCGTCCAGCCTGGATGCTGGCAGCGTATCCAGGGGGCGCTCCGCAGACAGCAATGGCCGGCTGGGTCGGAGCCGTGTGTCCCTGACGGGCACCGGCGCCGTTCGGTGCGGGGGAGCACGATCGCTCCGATCAGCAGGCGCCTCAGATCCCGGCGATCGCCTCGAGGGCGACCGCGGCGATCGCCTGGTCGCTGGCCTTGGGCAGCTGCACGTACTTGCCGCCGGCCGCTTCGGCGAGCTCCTTGCCCATGCCGCTGCCGATGAACTTGCGCTCGGTGTCGATCACCAGCAGCTTGATGCCCAGGGCCCGGTAGCGGGCGGCGACGCCCTTGACCTCCTCGCGCAGGTCCACCGGTTCCTCGCCCTCCAGCGGCGGTTGCCCCAGTGAGCGGCTCAGCGGCACATTGCCACGTCCGTCCGTGATCGCCACCACCACCACCTGGCCGAGATCGCCGCTGGCCAGAGCGTTGGCACCCACCCGCGCCGCCTGGGTGAGCCCGTGGGCCAGCGGCGAACCGCCGCCGCAGGGCATGGCTTCGAGCCGGCGGCGGGCCGCGGTGATCGAGCGTGTCGGCGGCAGCAGGACCTCGGCCGCTTCGCCCCGGAACGGGATCAGCGCCACCTCGTCGCGGTTCTCGTAGGCCTCGCTGAGCAGCCGGATCACGGCGCCCTTGGCGCTCTGCATGCGGTTCAGCGCCATCGAGCCGCTGGCATCCACCAGGAAGATCACCAGGGCACCGGCCTTGCGCTGCAGCTGCTTGGCGCGCAGGTCGCCCTCCTCGACGATGACGCTCCGCTCCGGCTGGCGCGCACGGCGGGCTTTCTGATACGGGGCGGCGGCCCGCAGCGTGGCGTCGACGGCGATGCGTTTGACGGGGCCGCGGGGCAGCATCGGTTTGACGTAGCGGCCGCGGCTGTCGCTGAGCACCACCGAGCGGCTGCCGCTGCGGCCGGCCTTCGCACGGGCGGCGGAGAACAGCAGCAGGTCGGGGTCGATGGCGGTGGCCTCCGGATCCAGCAGGAACTCCTCGGGGACCTGTGGGGGCGCCTCGTCCTCGGGGGTGTCCTCTTCGGGCTCGTCCGGGTCTTCCTCGGGCTCGTCGGGCTCCTGTTCGTTCTCCGGCGGTTCAGGTTCCTCGGGGGGCTGCTCGCCCTGGGGCGGCGGCGGCGGTTCCAGCGGCTGGTCCGGATCGGGGGGCGGCAGCTGCAGCGCCCTTGGCGCGATCACCAGCCGCACGGCCACCTGCAGGTCCTCGGCCTCCACCCGGTCGCGGCCGCTGAGGGCGGCGTGGGCGCGGGCGACGCGCACCGCGTAGAGCTCGCTGCGGTGCCCTTCGACGCCGCCGCGGATCGCCTCGTTGACCAGATAGGCGATCTGCTCGGAGCTGATGCGCACATCCGGCAGCCACTGGCGTGCCAGCAGCAGCTGGGTGGCGAGGGCGTCGTTCTCCTCCTGCCAGCGCTCCTGGAAGGCGGTGGTGCTCTCGGCGTGATCGAGCACGCTGCGGGTGATGGCGACGCGTTGGTCGAGCTCCAGCACCTGGTTGGCGCTCAGACAGATGGCGAAGCGATCGAGCAGGTGATCGCGCACCGCTCCCTCCTCGGGGTTGAAGGTGGCGATCAGCAGGCAGCGGCAGGGGTGCGAGAGGCTCAGCCCCTCACGCTCGATCCGGTTCTCGCCGCTGCCGACCGCCGCCAGCACGAGGTTGGTGATGTTGTCGTCAAGCAGGTTGATCTCATCGATGTAGAGGACACCGCGGTGCGCCTCGGCCAGCAGGCCCGGCTGGAACACCGGGGCGCCGGCGGCCAGGGAGGCGGCCACATCGACCGAACCCACAAGCCGGTCCTCGGTGACGCCCAGCGGCACCTGCACGAAGGGGGCCGGGATCACCCTGGTGGGCAGCAGAGCGGAGGTGTCCGCACCGGTGGGATCGGCTCCGAGGGCGGAGAGCCTGACGCGGGTGGGTTCGTCCCACTCGTCGGGACGCTGGGGGTCGAGGTTGAGGCCGGCCGGGGCCGGCTGTCCTGGCGGCAGGGTGCCGAGATCAAGCACGTCGATCGGCGGCAGCAGGGCGTGCAGGCCGCGGGCCAGCACCGATTTCCCGGTGCCGCGGCCGCCGGCGATCACGACACCGCCGAGGCCCGGATCGACGGCCGCCAGCAGCAACGCCAGCTTGAGCGTGCCGTGGCCGGTGATCGCTGCCAGGGGAAAGGCCCGCGCCGCGGCGTCGCTGCTGCTGGGACTGCCGGACGCGGTGGCGACCATGGGAACGGGGGAGCCCTGATGAGCGAGCAGTCTCGCCGATGGGGGATGGCACGCTGCTTCCCACGGGGGGCTGGGCCTCCACAAGGGGGTGGTGGGCCGAGAGGACCCAGATGGCGCGAGGGCGGGCTGAACGGCCTGGCGCTGTGCCTGCCGTGCTGGCCTGCAGATGGCGACTGCGCTTCGCTCGATCACGCCCGGGGCGTTGGCATGCGCCCTGATGCGAGCAGCATGGCCATGCGGCGACCGAAGGGCCGCAGCAGGCTTGCCCTGACGAGATCCCCTGCCGTACGCGACGGCTCTCCCCCCATGCATCTCTTCCGCTACAGCGATCCGAATGGCGCCGTTCACCTCGGCCAATGGCATGCCGACGGCGGCCGTGAGCGGCTGGAGGGCGACCTGTGGGGCGAGCTCAGGCCCAGCGGCCAGGCCGCCGAGGTGGCGACCCTGCTGGCGCCGCTGGAGCCACGGGCGATCCTCTGCATCGGCGTCAACTACCGCCGCCATGCCCTGGAATTCGGCTCACCGATCCCGCAGCGGCCGGTGCTGTTCCTGAAGTCCCCCGGCACCGTGCAGCATCCCGGGGCACCGATCGAGCTGCCCACCGCCCTCCCCAGCGCTCAGGTGGACTACGAGGGGGAGCTGGCGGTGGTCATCGGCCGCGCCTGCAGGAACGTCAGCCGCGGGGAGGCCCTGGCCTGCGTGCTGGGCTACACCTGCGCCAACGACGTCAGCGCCCGCGACTGGCAGAAGCGCCCCGAGCTGGGCGGCGGCCAGTGGTGCCGCGGCAAGAGCTTCGACACCTTTGCGCCCCTGGGCCCGGTGCTGGCCACAGCGGCCTCCATCCCCGATCCCAATGCCCTGAGCCTGCGCACCTGGCTGAACGGTGAGCTGGTGCAGGACGCCAACACCGACGACATGATTTTCGATGTGCCGGATCTGATCAGTTTTCTGAGCGGCAGCACGACGCTGCTGCCGGGCACCGTGATCCTCACCGGTACCCCCAGCGGTGTCGGCATGGCGGCCGATCCGCCGCGCTGGCTGCGGCCCGGCGATGCGGTGGCGATCGAGATCGAGGGCATCGGCCGCCTGGAGAACCCGGTGGTGGCCGAGGAGGCTGCGGCTGTCAGTCCCTGGTCGCCCTGAGTGGGGGATTGGGTTCAGAGGGGCTCGTCCACTGGGGGGCGCATGCTCTCGATCAGGGTCAGGAAGTCCTGGAGACGCTCCCGGTTGGCGGCTGAGGGATCGAGCTGGACACGGGCGGAAAGCAGCGCTGCCTGATCAAGGCGTTCAAGGCTCTCGCTCTGGCGTTCGAGGCTTTCAGCCTGACGTTCTCTTGCCTCAGCTGCTCGGTGTCTTTCTCGATCTGCAAGATCTCGTTCTCGATCCGCCCGATTTCTTTCTCGACCTGCACAATATCGTTCTCGATCCGCTCTCTGTCGATCCGCAAGGCGTTCATGCGCCGCTCGTAATCGGGATCGCGTCGCCAATTGAGCATCGATAAAAATTGTCGCCACCGAGGCAAGGATGAAAACGATGCCCCATTGCTGCTGGAGGGGGATCCGGTGGCCGCCGAGTGAGATGTGGTCATAGGAGGTGAACAGGGCGATCAGGCCGAGAACAAGGCCACTCAGGGCCTGAGTGAGGCCGGGCCGGTCGAGGCGAAGGGGGCCATGGGCATCAAGGCCAGGCGAGGGACGCACAGATGGGTTCGATTCTGGCGGTGCTGAGGGCGGCTCGCTGTCGCTGTCTGCTCCTGCAGAGGCGCTGGTGGGTGGCGGCATCGGTGGATCTCAGGGAGGGGATGCGCAGAGCCCCCATGACTCAGTTCCACCGTCGGTACTGGGTTGTCCCAGTTGCCTGCCGCCGTCTGCCCCCCAGTAGCTCCCGATGCTGGGATAGGGCCAGCGGATCTGAGTTCGGGATGACTGTGCCGCCGCCGATGGCACCCGGAACCGACATGCTGGCGGTGGCCCTGGGAGCCAACCTGGGTGATCCCGCCGCCATGCTGGTGGCCGTGCGGCCGCTGCTGGCGGAGCTCCTGACGCCGCTGGCGGTCTCATCTGTGGTGGCGCCTTCCTCGCGTCTGCGCTGGTCGCCGCTGTTCCGCACGGCGCCCGTGGGTGGTCCTCCCGATCAGCCCGACTACCTCAATGCGGTGGCGCTGCTGGAGGGGGTGCGGCCCGACCCGGATCCGCTGGCGCTGCTGCTGGAGCTGCAGGAGCTGGAGCGCCGCTTCGGGCGGGAACGGCGCGAGCGCTGGGGGCCGCGGCTGCTTGATCTCGATCTGCTCTGGTGCGGCGAGCACGTCTGTCGGCAGGGGGAGCTGGAGCTGCCCCATCCGCGCCTGGCCGAGCGGGCCTTCGTGCTGGCGCCGCTGGCAGCGATCGATCCGGCGCTGGTGCCGCCTTTACCGGATCAGCTGCCCCGCTGTTGCGGTGATCGCCTGGCGGACCTGCTGACCGCCGGGGGTGAGCCTCCGCCCGAGCGGCTGGCGCCGCGGCCTGGCTGGCCGGAGTGAGCCCGGCGGGGGCGGCCCTGCGCCAAGCTGGCCGGCAGTGCTGCATCCTTCCCCGATGGCGCCGCTGCCCGCCCCTGAGCCCTCGCGCCACCTGGAGACCACCGCCAGCCTCGAGGCCCGCAAGCTGCGCTTCGAGGTGAACCGCATCGAGCTGCCGATGGGGGTGCAGGGCACCTTCGGGATCATCCGCCACCCCGGCGCGTCCCTGGCGGTTCCGGTGCTCGAGGACGGCCGGGTGGTGCTGCTGCGCCAGTACCGCTTCGCCGTGCAGGCGCGATTGCTGGAGTTCCCGGCCGGCACCCTCGATCCGGGCGAGACGCCGCTGAGCACGATGCAGCGCGAGCTGCAGGAGGAGGCGGGCTACAGCGCCGCGCGCTGGGATCCGCTGGGGGCGATGCTTCCCTGCCCCGGCTACTCCGACGAGGTGATCCACCTGTTCCTGGCACGGGAGCTCACCCCCTTGCAGGAGCAGCCCGCCGGCGACGACGACGAGGATCTGGAGGTGCTGCACATGGAGCCCGCCGATCTGGATGCGGCGCTGGCCAGCGGCGATGAATACCTCGACGGCAAGAGCATCACCGCCTGGCTGCGGGCCAAGCAGCTGCTGGGGCTGTGAGCTCATCCCGCTGGTTGTTCTGGCATCGCCGCGATCTGCGCCTGGCCGACAACCTGGGCCTGGCCGATCTGGCGGCCGTCACCCCGGCTGTGACCGGTGTGTTCGTGCTGGATCCGGCGATTCTCAGTGATCCGGATATGGCGCCGGCGCGGCTGTGGTTCCTGCGCGAGAGCCTGTTGGAGCTGAGCGAGCGCTGGCGGCAGGCGGGCAGCCGGCTGCTGCTGCTGCAGGGCGATCCGGCGGACCTGCTGCCGAGGCTGGCCACAGCCCTTGGGGCCGAAGGGGTGGCCTGGAACCGCGATGTGGAGCCCTACGGCCGCGATCGCGACCGGCGCGTGCAGGCGGCCCTCAAGGCCAGTGGCCTCAGGCTGCAGGCGGACTGGGACCAGCTGCTGGTGCCGCCCGAGCTCCTCAGGACCGGCGGCGGCGACCCCTATCGCGTCTATGGGCCCTATCTGCGCAGCTGGCGCAAACACCTCGCGGGCCGGCCCGCCGCCGAGCTGACGCCCCGGCCCGCCCCCAGCGCTCTGCTGGACATCGATCCCGAAAGCCTGTCGGCTGAGCGCGCAGACCTCTGGCAGAACCTGCCGCGGCTGGAGCGGCTGCCCGCCGCCGAGGACTTCGGCCCGCGCTTCGCGGGCGCCTCGCTGTGCCCCTGTCGGCCCGGTGAGGCGGCGGCGCTGGAGCAGCTGCAGGCCTTCTGCGACGGGGAGAGCGGCGGCGGCCGCGGCATCCCGTTGTTCGGCTATGAGCCGGGCCGAAACTTTCCTGCCAAAGCGTTCACCTCCGGTCTGAGCGCGGCGCTCAAGTTCGGCACGCTCAGCCCCCGCCAGGCCTGGCAGGCCGCCCAGCAGGCTCGCGCTGTGGCAGCTGATCTCGGCGGCGCCGAAGAGGCTCTGGCCTCGATCGAGGTGTGGGAGCAGGAACTGGTGTGGCGCGAGTTCTACCAGCAGGCGTTGTTCCATTTCCCCGAACTGGCGGACGGGCCCTATCGCCCCCAGTGGCGCCATTTCCCCTGGGAGAACGACGAGAAGCGCTACCAGGCCTGGTGCGAGGGGCTCACCGGCATGCCGATCATCGACGCGGCGATGCGCCAGCTGAATGAATGCGGCTGGATGCACAACCGCTGCCGCATGATCGTCGCTTCGTATCTGGTGAAGGATCTGATCTGCGACTGGCGCCTGGGCGAGCGGGCGTTCATGCAGCGGCTGGTGGATGGCGATCTGGCGGCCAACAACGGCGGCTGGCAGTGGAGCGCCAGCAGCGGCATGGATCCCAAGCCGTTGCGCATCTTCAATCCCGCCACCCAGGCCTCGAAGTTCGATCCCGAGGCGCATTACATCCGCACCTGGCTGCCGGAGATGGAGCATGTGAACACGGCCGATCTGATCTCCGGCGAGATCGCCCCGCTGGAACGGCGCGGCTACCCGGCGCCGATCGTCAGCCACAAGCGACAGCAGGCGCACTTCAAGGCGCTGTATGCGCAGTTGCCGCGGGGTTGAGGGGGGCGGGCCAGGACAACGGGCCTCAGCCCACCGCCACCACCTCGGGGCTCTCACTGGCGGCAGGCGTGAGCACCTCGCGCAGCACCTCGATCACCCGCTGCTGCTGATCCTCGGCCAGCTCCGGGAAGATCGGCAGGCTCAGCACCTCGGCGCACAGTCGCTCGGTCACCGGCAGGGAGCCCGGGCCGTAGCCCAGCTCGGCGTAGGCCGGCTGGCGGTGGATCGGGATCGGGTAATAGATGATCGTGTTCACACCGGCCTGTCGCAGGCGCTCCTGCAGCCAGTCGCGGCAGGAGGCCTCGGGCAGGCCGAAGCTGGCGCTGTCGGCCGAGGGGCTGCAGGGCTGGTCGCAGCCGCTGCTGCAGGCCCTGGCCTCGGCGAGGCAGGCGGGCACCCGCAGCACGAACTGATTCCAGGTGTGGCCTTCGCAGCCGGAGGCCGGCAGCTGGATGCCTTCCAGCGCCGCCAGCTCCCGCTGGTAGCGCTCCGCGATGCGGCCACGGGCCTCCACCCAGCGGGGCAGGTGGGGCAGCTTCACGTTGAGCACCGCCGCCTGCAGGGCATCGAGGCGGCTGTTGTAGCCGAGAGAGGTGTGCAGATAGCGGCGCGGCATGCCGTGCACCGCCAGCTCGCGGATCCGCTGGGCCAGCTCCGGATCGCGGCAGGTCACGGCGCCACCGTCGCCGGCACCGCCGAGGTTCTTGGTGGGGAAGAAGCTGAAGCAGCCGGCGTCGCCCCAGCTGCCCACCGGCCGGCCGTTCCAGCTGGCACCGGTGGCCTGGGCGCAGTCCTCCACCACCTTTAGGCCATGGGCCCGGGCCAGGGCGGTGATGGCGTCCATGTCCACCGGCCGGCCGAACAGGTGCACCGGCAGCAGGGCGCGGCTGGCGGGGGTGATCGCCGCCTCGATCTGATCGAGGTTGATCAGATAGGTCTCGGGATCCACATCCACGAACACCGGCGTGGCGCCCACGGCGCTGATCGCCTCGGCGGTGGCGAAGAAGCTGAAGGAGCAGGTGATCACCTCGTCGCCGGGCCCGATCCCCAGGCCTCGCAGGGCGAGGATCAGGGCGTCGGTGCCGCTGTTGCAGCCGATCGCGTGGGGCGTGTCGGTGGCGGCGGCGAAGGCGCTCTCGAACGAGGCGATCGTCGGACCGCCGATGTACTGGCCGCTGCGCAGCACCTCGAGCACGGCGGTATCGAGCGCCTCTCCGAGCTGCCGCAGTTGCTCGCCGAGGCTGAAGGGGGGCACTTGCATGGCGGCCACCTTACCGCTGAGGTGAGGATTCCCGAACGTCCCCACTGAACCGTTCGGCGGGCTGGTCACAGGCCCGGCTCAGCGGGCCCAGGCCGGTTCGTGGCCGGGATGCCACTTGATGTTGCAGCCGATCGAGGGGAACTGCTCCGCGGCCGGTGCCTCGCCGGCCAGCACGGCGTCGAGGGCGGCACGCAGGTCGCGGCCGTCGCAGGGGATGCCGTTGCCGGGGCGGCTGCCATCGAGCTGGCCCCTGTAGGCCAGGCGGTGCGTGGCGTCGAACAGAAAGGGATCGGGGGTGCAGGCCGCCTGCAGGGCTTTGGCCACCGCCTGGTCCCTGTCCTGCAGGTAGGGGAAGCTCCAGCCTTGCTCCCTGGCCTGCCGGCGCATCCCCTCCGGCCCGTCCTGGGGATGGGTGCGCGTGCTGTTGCTGTTGATCGCCAGGATCGCCACCCGGTCGCCATAGTCCCGCGCCAGCCGCACCAGCTCCGCCTGGATGTGGTGCACGAAGGGGCAGTGCGGGCAGATCACCAGCAGCAGCACGGGCTTTGCAGCGAGCTGCGATGGCTCGAGCGGCCCGCCGCAGACGGGTGTCAGCCGCTCCTGCAGCAGCTTCAGCGGCAGGGCCGAGCCCAGGGGCAGCATCGTCGAGGGGGTGAGGGCCATTGCGGGCACCGCCCCGCCGCGGGGCACGGTGGCAGGGAACGGCCCCGATCATGGCGGCAGCCGAAGGCCCTCCGAGGTGCGCGCCCCCGCTGTCGTCTCCGTGTTGCTGAGGCTGCGTCCGGATGGGGGGCGGCACGACGGCTCGCAGGCTCGCCGCAGCCGGACAGCCCCGCAGCCGGGGCCCCGGGCCTGCTGGTCGGTTGCGCCAACGGGGCCCGCAGCCAGGCCCTCGCAATGGCCGTTGGTGGGATGGAATGGCGCGGCCGGGATCGTGGCGGCTGGCTACCCCCGAGTGCGGCGGGCGCTGCCGGCGGCGTCGCTGCTGGCGGCGCTGGCCCTGACGGGCTGCCAGCCGGCGGAGCGGCGCAGCAGCGGCCGGGTGTTCGCGCTGCCTCGCCAGCATCCCGATGACGCCCTGGCGGTGGTGACGCGGCCCGGCGGCGAGGGTCTGCAGATCTGGATCGATCCCGACACCACCTCGCCCGGTGTCTGCAGGCCCCGCTGGAATCCCGATGCGGCCCGCCTCACCGGTGGCGATGGACCCCGTCCCAGGGCCACGGGCCGGGCACCTCGCGCGGAGTTCTACGCGGCCATGGCGCGGGGAGAGGTGCGCTGGCAGCTGCGGCGTCTGGCCGCCTCCGTCTGCCGCCGCGTCGCCCCCGAACGGGCCTTCCGCTGGAGCGAGCCGCCCCGCTCCGCCGCCGAGTTCCGGCCGCCGGCGCCGCTGAAGCTGGAGGATCGGCACCTGCTCAGCCATCCCAACGCCATCCGCCGCGCCGAGAAGCGCCTGCTCGGCGAGCCGCTCACCCCTGAGGACCTGATTGATCGGGAGCTGCCGCCGGAGCCGCCGGGGCCGTGAGGGGTGGCGCTGGCCCCTCAGGACGCCTGCAGCGGGGCGAGGGCAACGGCGGCCTGGTAGCCCGATGGCACCGCCACATCCCAGAGCAGTTCCCAAGGCGCCGCGGTGCCGCCGATGCGGCGGTCGGGATCGCCCGGGAGAGCCGCCGCCTCCGCGCCGTTTCGCGCCGCGCCGCACGTCATGTCGTCCTGGCTGCGCAGCCGCTCCAGCCCGGCCAGGCCGTCGCCGCGGGCCTTGAGCCGTGCCTCCAGGCGGCACCAGGCGGCCAGGAAGCCCTCGGGGCGCTCGGGCTCAGGCAGGGCCTCCAGCGCCTGCCGTTCCCGCTCCGGCAGCATCCGGCCGCCGATCGCCTGCCAGTCCAGCTCGGGCCGCAGGCGCTCCACATCCACCCCCACAGGCCGGCTCGCGTGGACGGCCAGCAGGATCAGCTCACCGGAATGGCTGAGGTTGAACGCCGGGCCGCCGGGGCAGTGGGGCTTCCCGTGGGCTCCGCTCTCCAGCGGTACCGCCTCGGGCGCCAGGTCCAGCCAGCGCCCCAGCAGCTGCCGCAGGCCGCCGCGGCCGAGCAGAAAGCGGTCGCGGTCGTCGGCGAGGCGGTACGCCTGCAGGCGCTGGCGTTCGGCGGCCGACAGGCTGGCGGCCAGGTCTGCCCGCACATCCGCGCCGATGGGCTGGCGGCGGTCGAGCAGCAGCAGCCAAGGCGGTTCGCTGCCGTTCGCCTCCGTGGACAGGGCATCGGCGCCGACGGGCAGGGCCTCCGCAGCGGCTGACCCCTCCTCCAGCCGCCAGTTGCGGGGTGTCAGCCAGCCAGCGGTGGCGGGGCCAGGCTGCGGGCGCGGCAGGGGCGGATCCGGGGCGCTCATACGGGTTCTTGATGACCCAATGTCGCTCCGCAGCTCAGTCATGGGCGACCAACCCTGGCTCCCAGATGCGAGCGTCTGCCTACCCGTACAGGCAAGGGCGGCACCACCAGAGTGTTGTGGGTCATCGAGTGCGGGTTTGTGCCCGACCGCGAGCAGGGCCGGAATCGGCAGGTGGATGCGTGCGCCCTGGCGGCATGCCAGTGCCCCCGCCACGATCGCCTCCTCAATGCGGCGGCGGTCGGCCTCGCTCTGCTGGGCCAGCAGCAGCGACACCCGCGGTGAGGTGGCAGCCAGCTCCAGCACGGTCTCGGGCCTGTCGAGCTCGAAGGCGAGCGGCAGCTCATGCACCCGTGGGTTCTCGAAGCCGGCCGCCAGCAGCAGCTCGGAACAGCTTTGCGGCTCCCCGAAGCGCAGCCGTGGCGCCGGCGTCATCACTGGACTGGGCAGGTCGCTGCGGCCATGGGCGGCGATGGCCTCCTGCACCAGCGTGTGGAACGTCGAGGGGCCCGGCGGGCACCACATGCTGAAGGTGAAGCGGCCACCCGGCCGCAGGAGGCGCAGCACCTGCGCCACGGCGCGCTCCTGATCGGGCAGGTGGTTGAGCCCGAACAGACAGCAGGCGGCATCGAACTGTCCCGCCTGGAATCCCAGCTCGTCGGCATCGAGCGCCTCGGCATCTCCCACTTGAAAGCTCCCAGCTGGGCAGTGCTGGCGGGCCAGGGCCACCATCGCTGGCGCCAGATCGAGGCCACAGGCCTCGACGCCCCGCTGCAGGGCCGCCGCCACGGTGTGGCCGGTGCCGCAGCAGAGGTCGAGCAGCCGCGATCCGGGCTGCAGCTCCAGGGCCTCGAGGGCCGGGGCGATGGCGGCGCGGGTGACGGCGCCGAACAGCCGGTCATAGGCGGTGGCACCGCGCTGCCAGGTGTCGAATTCCAGGTTCTTGAACGAGGGCATCGGCGCCATGCCTGGGGCTGCAGCAGGAGTGTGGCGCGTCGCCAGCCGCCTGAAGGAGGGCCGGGTGGCTTCCTGCCGGCGCGTCTTGGAGAGCACGGCGCCAGCCCATGCCGGCTGAAGCCCTGGTCATCGCTGCGGCCTGAGCCATGAGGCTTGCGGCGCCGCGGCAACACGGCGCCTGGCCCAGGCACGCTGCCGGCTCAGCGCAGCACCGGTCGGCCCGTGGCGATCGCCTGCTCGACCAGGTCGGCCGCCTGCTGCACCCCTCCCGAGCCCTGGATCGCCCGCTGCAGCCGCAGGGCGTTGTGGCGATAGCTCCCGTCCGCCAGCACCCTGTCGATCGCCTGCCGCAGCCGCGGCTCCGACAGGCGCTTCAGAGGCACCACGGCGCCGCTGCCACTCCAGGCGACGCGGGCGGCGACGCCGGGCTGGTCGTTGGCGATCGGGATCGCCACCATCGGCACCCCCTGCGCCAGTGACTCGAGCACGGTGTTCAGCCCCGCGTGGGTGATCGTCAGCGCGGCCCGCTGCAGCAGCTCCAGCTGGGGCGCATAGCCCACCACGAGTGGTGATCCCGGCAGCGGCGGCAAGGCCTCAGGCCTGCAGCCCCCGCCCAGGGCGATCACCAGCTGGGCATCGAGCTGCTGGCAGGCGGCGGCGATCGTCTGGAACATCCCCAGCTGGCGGTTCTGGATCGTGCCCATCGAGGCATAGATCAGGGGCTGGCCCGTCAGTCGCTCCCAGGGAAAGGGCGCCGGTTCGCGGCTGGCCGGATCGGTGAGCGGGCCGGTGAAGTGCAGGCAGGTCGGCAGCTGCCGCCGCGGGTATTCGAGCGCCGCCGGTTGCTGGCAGAGCTGCAGGAGCTGGGAATAGGCCTGGGAGGGATCGCTCAGGGGCGGCAGACCCTGCTGGCGGCGATAGTCCACCACGATCTCGGTGATCGGGCGGGCCAGCCGGCCCAGGAGCTCGTAGCCCAGCCGGTTGCGCAGCCGTGCCCACCACACCTGGCGGTAGCGCCAGCCGGTGTTCACCGGAGGGACATCCGGATCCTGGTTGAGCAGCAGAGCGCAGCTGACGCTGACGAACGGCAGCTCCAGGGCCTGGGCGATGCTGGCGCCGCCGAAGGAGGTCTGGTCGACCAGCAGGGCGTCCACCCCCAGCTGACGCAGGGCCGGCGGCGCATCGCGCAGCACCACCCGCGTGGCCTGCTGGAAATGGGCCACGGTGGCCCGGAAGGCGGCCGCGCCGCTCAGCTCCCCCAGGCGTGCAAACAGCGCCCTGGTGCTGCCCTCGGGATACTCGGAGGCTCCGATCGGGGCGAACTCCAGTCCGGCCGCCAGGGCCTTGGCCTGGCCATCGGCGATGGTCAGCAGCGTCACCCGGTGACCGCGCTGACGCAGCGCGTGGCCCAGAGTGGTCATCGGGTTGAGATGGCCGCTGGCGGCGGGGCAGAGCAGGCCGAAGTGGCTCATTGGCCCCTCCGGGCGCCTGGCATCCCCTGCAACCTATCGACACTTGCCGGCAGCGTTCGGCCGTGGCCGCCGCCCACGCTTCAAGGAGCCCTGAGCCGTCTCGCCCCACACTCGCGGCTCCGCCTTGCGCCAGTAGCGGCTGAAGCGCCCCAGATCCGGGGAGCCCGGCCCCTGCAGGGGCAGGTCCACGAAGGGCTCCGGCTCGAGGATGCGCAGCGGCAGAGCCGCCGCCAGGCGCTCGGCGATCACGCCGAAGCGCGGATCCACCGCACGGCTGGTGACCAGACCATCGCAGCCGTGGGCCGCAGTGGCCGCCAGCAGTTCGGCGGCCACATCGCCTTCGCGCACCTCCACGGGCAGCTCCGCGACGCACTCCCGCAGGAAGCGCAGCCGCCCGGGGGCCAGGGGTGCCGGCTCCACCTCCCGGTCGCCTGCCCTGGTCCGGCCGCCGGTGGTGGCGGTGTGTCCTGCGATCAGCTCGCGGTCAAACACGAACAGCGCCGGGGCCTCGGGATGGGCGCGCAGGGCCGGATTGGCGGGGCCAAGCGCTTCGCCATGCACCCACACCAGGGGGCGCAGCAGGGCGGGAGTGCCCGGTGGCGCCCCGGCCGCCCCACCGGCGTTGCCGGAACCGGCCATCCGCTGGCCACCGCCCGACCAGGCACCGCGCTCAGCCTCAGCGCTTTGCGAGCGGATGCCCTCGCGGTCAGCCGGCAGGGTCCCGCTGTCCGGCGCCGCGCCCTGGGGCCGGAACAGCCGCGCCTGCAGGGCCTCATAGCTCGCCTCGAACGGGCAGCCCCCGGCGCGGGAGGCGCCGCCACCCCGGGCCTTCGGGCAGCCGTCGCAGTAACGCCCGGAGCTGAAGCGCTCGAGGTTGGCGCGATTGAAGAGGTAGGGCTTGTGGCTGAAGGCGCTGGCCACCCACTGCCAGCTGAGGTTGTTGCTGGCCGGATCGCCGTCGAGCAGGTGCATCAGGAACCAGCGGGCGCCGGCCTGCCAGCGCACCCGCCGCCAGTGCACCACGTAGGCCGCCAGCCACATGCGGGCGTGGTTGTGCAGCCAGCCCGTCTCCATCAGCTCGCGGGCGAAGCCATCGATGCAGGCCAGACCGGTGGCGGCGGCGGCCAGATCGGAGGGTAGCTCCGCGGCATAGCTGGCGGCCGCATGGCCGGTCTTCAGGGGTTCGCGCTCCTCCCAGATGCCGTCGCCCAGCTGGAGCCAGAGCCGCTGCCAGTAGTCGCGCCAGCCCAGCTCGTTGATCAGCTTCTCGCCGGCGCGGCGCTGGGCAGGACTCCAGCGGCGGCCTGGCTCCGCGTCGGAAAACAGCTCCCCCTGCAGCGGTCCTTCGCGCTCCCCCATCGCCTCCAGCCGCGCGAACACCGCGTCGCGCACCTCGGCAAGGGTCAGCACGCCGTGGCGGATGTACGGCGACAGCCGCGTCACGGCGCCGTCGAGATGGTTGCGCGTGGCGGCGTAGCGGGCCGGGTCGATGGCCGCCAGGCGGGCCTCGGCGGCGCGGCGGCCGCCGGGCAACACCGGATCAGGGGTTGTTGTGGCCACGGTCTCCGGTGCCCGGGTCCCCGGGGCTCGCTTGAAATGCTGGCAACCAGCCTGTCGCAGGCCCAGGGGGATTCCCAGCTGAGCCGGAATCATCCGCGGTCGTCCGGCCCAGTGGATCGCTTTACGCTGCCAGGATGGCCCCGCTCGACCCCCATCACGCCGTGCTGCGGCGACAGTGGGCTGCCGAAGTGCGGCAACTCGAGCAGCGTCGGCTGCAGCTGCTCAGCGCCGCCGCCGAAGCGGCAGGGTGCCTGAGACGCCGATGGCCTTGCCTCAAGGAGGTCTGGTTGTTCGGCTCTGTCCTGGAGAGCAAGCGTTTCCGCCGCCACTCCGACATCGATCTGGCGGTGGAGGGTCTGGCCCCCGCGGATCAGAGCGAAGCGATGGGGCTGGTGGAGCAGGTGCTCGATCGCAACCTGGAGACTGCCGGAGAACCGGGTTGTTCCATCGATCTGGTGCGCCTGGAGGACCTCGATCCGCACTGGCGTCAGCGCATCCGTCAGCGTGCACTGCAGCTCGCCTGATCTCTGCCCGTCCCAGTCATCCCTGCAGCCATGGTGGCCCCCTCTCCAGACCAGCTGAATGATCTGTCCCTCGATCTGCGGGTCGAGCTGAACAAGCTGGAGCGGTTGGTGGAGGGCATTGACAGCCTCGGCTCGGTGGCCTCTGACCCATTGCGGGTGGATGCCGCAGCGCTGCGTCTGCAGAGCCTCTACACCGGCATCGAACGCTGCCTGGTGCAGATCACCCGGGTTCTCAATGGAGGGACCTCGGATGGCGCCGAGTGGCACCGCCGCCTGCTGGAGCGGATGGGTCAGAGCACCGATCAGCGCCCCGCCGTTCTCAGCGCCGCCTGCATCGCTGAGCTGCAGGAGCTGCTGCGCTTTCGGCATCTGGTTCGGCACCTCTATGCCTATGAACTGCGACCCGAGCCGGTGGAGCGGCTGCGGCAAATGGCCGTGCTCCTGTGGCCGTCGGTCCGGGCGGAGCTGGAGAGGTTCCGGGACTGGTTGTCAGCGGCGGCTGGCGACTGAGTTGCTCTCTGGCGCGCCGAGGGCAGGTGGCCAGCCCACCGCTGCGGGAGAATCTCCCGAGTGAACCGTCGGTGGCCCTCCTCCCATGCTCCTCGATCTGCAAGGCAAGAAGGCCCTCGTCACCGGCATCGCCAACAACAAGTCGATCGCCTGGGGCATCGCCCAGCAGCTGCATGCGGCCGGCGCCGAGCTGGGCGTCACCTACCTGCCCGATGAGAAGGGGCGCTTCGAGAGCAAGGTGCGCGAGCTCACCGCGCCGCTCGCCCCCACCCTGTTCGAGCCCCTGAACGTGCAGGAGCCGGCCCAGATCGAGGCGGTGTTCAGCACGGTGAAGGAGCAGTGGGGCTCGATCGACGTGCTGGTGCACTGCCTGGCCTTCGCCGGCAAGGACGAGCTGATTGGCGACTACAGCGCCATCAGCCCTGAGGGCTTCGCCCGGGCGCTGGAGGTGAGCGCCTATTCGCTGGCGCCCCTGTGCCGCTGGGCCAAGCCCCTGTTCAATGCCGGCGGCAGCGTAATCACCCTCAGCTACCTGGGCGCTGAGCGGGCCATCCCCAACTACAACGTGATGGGCGTGGCCAAGGCGGCCCTGGAGGCGTCGGTGCGCTACCTGGCCGCCGAGCTGGGCCCCGAGAAGCAGGTGCGCGTGAACGCGATCAGCGCCGGCCCGATCCGCACACTCGCAAGCAGCGCCATCGGCGGCATCCTCGACATGATCCACAACGTGGAGGCCAAGGCCCCCCTGCAGCGCACCGTGACCCAGGAGGAGGTGGGCAGCACCGCCGCCTTCCTGGCCAGCCCGCTGGCCTCCGGCATCACCGGCCAGGTGATCTACGTGGATGCCGGCTACTGCATCACGGGGATGTGAACTGGCGAGGGCTCCGAGGGGCTCTGCTCCATGCACTGGAGGGTGGCTTCAAGGGCCTGAGCCAGTTGTGTTGCCAGCTCAGGTCTGTAAAAGTCGTGATGATTCTCGAAAAGCGGCGTGGAGTGCACGCCAGCGATCGCGTAAAACTGCCAGAGCCGTCTGAGCGCTGGCAGGTGCATCTTTGGGGCGAACAGGTGAACCATCAGGGGTAGCCGAGGCGGCCGGTACCCCTGCGCCAGAAGTTGGATGAAGGGCTCTTGGGCAGGAGGATCTATCCCCTGCAGATGTCGCTTGATGACCTGGGGTCCTGGCACGCGGACGTGCAGGTACTGCGCAGCACGCGCATTGGCAGTCCGTAGCCGGTTCAGCACGTAGAGCCAGCGGCTCTGCCCCACCGGTGGGCTCAGAATGCCATGCAAAGTCGGCAGGAAGCGCGCTCTCAGCATCTGGCTGAAGAGAGTCATTCCGAGGCGCCGATGAACGCGTGCAGTGGCATGGGTATCCAGGATGGCCAACAGGCCAAGCGGGGCCTTGCGCTCCAGTAATGCCGCAGCTACTGCATAGGCATACCAGCCTCCTGCGGAATAACCCAACAGATGGATCGGCCCGCCCTTGTGGGAGGCCAGGATCTCTGCGGCATAAGCATCAGCCAGTTGGGTCACGCTCGCTCCCTGCGGCGGTGATCCGTCGGCGCTGGCCTGCAGGCCCAAGACGGGGCGATGTGGAGCCAGGGCACGGGCCAGATGTGTGAATCCACCAACCCGGCCGCCCCATCCGTGCACCACATGGAGTGGTGGTCGGGGACCCATCGGCTGCAGGGTCACCAGATGACCTGGTGATTGGGATGACGATGGCAAAGAGGGCTGCAGCAGCCAGTTTGCCTGCTCACTGATGGTGGGGAAGCGGAAGATGGCCTCCACGGGGATGGATCTGCCGAGCTGCTCTCCGATCCGTGCGACAAGCCCAGCAGCTGCCAATGAATGACCGCCAACGACCCAGAAGTTGTCGGTGATGCCGAAATCGGCCTGACCGAGCACGTCAGCCCAGATGGCATGGAGCTGACGCTCGAGATCGGTGCAGGGAGCAACGCGCTGCTTGAGATCGCCGGCAAAGGAGGGAGCCGGAAGAGCCTTGCGATCGAGCTTGCCGTTGGTGGTGAGGGGGAGAGCCTCCAGGGCAACAAAGGCACTTGGCACCATGAGGTTGGGAAGACGCTGGGCGAGGAACGAGCGAAGCTGTTCGGCGCTTGGACGATCAGCCGTGGTTGGCTGCGCAACCCAGTAGGCGATCAGCTGTGGATTGGCGGGATCGTCGCGTCGAAGAATCACAGCGGCCTGAGCAACGCCAGGGTGAGCGAGGAGATTGGCCTCGATTTCACCGGGTTCAATGCGAAAGCCGCGCAGTTTGATCTGCTGATCGATACGGCCATGGAAGGCAAGGGTGCCGTCGGGATTCCAGGAGCAGAGATCTCCCGATTTGTAGAGACGCGCCGCAGGATCGTCTGAGAAGGGATCGGGAATGAATGCCTCAGCGGTGAGCTCAGGATTGTTGAGATAGCCGCGGGCCAGGCCGGCACCACCGATGTGGAGCTCGCCTGGGATACCGATGGGGCAGGGATGGCCGGCGGGGTCGAGAACCCGCACCGTTGTGTTGGCGATCGGTGTGCCGATCGGCACCTCGGCCATCGTCAGTGGCGTGTCAGATCCAAGTTGCTGGCAACAGGTGAAGGTGGTGTTCTCGGTGGGTCCGTAGCCATTGATCAGGGTGTGTCCCGGAGGGGAAGCCGCCAGCAGGCGCCGTACGGAAGCGGGATGGAGCACATCGCCACCGGCCAGCACCTGGGGCACACCGGCCAGAGACTCCAGCTCGGCGTCCACCATCGCGTGGAACAGACCGGCGGTGAGCCAGAGGGTGGTGATGCGGTGGTGGTGAAGGCAGGCAGCCAGGTCTGCCAGGGATGGGGTGCCTGCAGGAGCCAGCACGAGGGTGCCGCCATGGAGCAGGGGGCCCCAGATTTCGAAGGTGGCAGCATCAAAGGCCACCGGCGCGAGCTGCAACACCGCTGCACCGTCGCCGAGGTGGAAGCCATTGATCGGATCCACCAGGCGCAGGATGGCCTGGTGCTCGATGGCTACACCTTTGGGAGTGCCGGTGGAGCCGGAGGTGTAGCTGATGTAGGCCAGGGGCCGCAACGTTGGCGTTGACAGAGCGGCGGCAGGCTTGCTCAGGAGCTGCACACCATCTGCCGTGATTAGACCAGCGCAGCCAGATGCATGGAGCAGCAGCGTGTGGCGCTCCTGAGGCCAGTCGGGATCGAGCGGCAGATAGGCCCCCCCAGCTTTGAGGATGGCGAGTAGGGAGACGATGAGCTCAATGGATCGCTCAAGGCAGACCGCGACGATGACGTCTGGGCCTACGCCGAGATCAATCAGGTGGTGGGCAAGCTGATTGGCCCGGGAGTTGAGTTCTTGATAGGAGAGCTGCTGATCCTCAAAGATCAGAGCGATGGCATTAGGAGTGCGCTCCACCTGCTGCTCAAAGAGCTGATGCACGCAGAGATCAGGAACGTCGATGGTGGGCCCGTGCTGCCAGGATTCGATCAGCTGTCGCTCGCTTTCAGGAAGGAGCGTGAGCAAGTCTGCTGGTGCATCAGGGGATTGGAGTGCTGCGGCCAGCAGGGTGAGCAGATGCTCTGAGAGGCGTTGGATGCGATCGCCGCAGAAGAGATCGGTGGCATAAACCAAAGTTGTCTTGATGCCGCCACTTTGATCCCGCCGCAAAAAGAATTCCAGATCGAACCTTGAGGCATTCAAACTCGATCGCAGTGTTTCAACCTCAAGGCCATCGAGGTTGCTGAGCGAGGCTGGCGGCAGCTCGATCAGCTGCAGCATCACCTGCACCAGTGGATTGCGACTGGTGTCGCGCTCGAGGTTGAGGGCCTCCACCATCTGCTCAAAGGGCAGCTCCTGGTGGTCGTAGGCGTTGATGGAGGTGGTTTTGACCTGGGCGAGGAGCTCGCGGAAGGAAAGATCCTTTGAGAAATGGGTGCGGATCGGCAGGGTGTTGACGATAAAGCCGATCAGCGACTCAAAATCCGGGTGGTTGCGCCCCCAGATGGGGATGCCGATGGCGAGGTCGTCCTGCCGGCTGTAGCGATGCAGAAGCAGGGCCAGCAGTGCGAGCAGGCCCATCTGGAGAGTGGCGCCTTCTGATCGGCAGAGCTCCTCCAAGGGAGCCAGCAGTGCGGGCTCGATCCAGAAGGAGAGGCTCTCGCCCTGGTGGGAAGGCGTGGCTGGCCTGGGGTGATCGGTTGGCAGCTGTAGGGGTTCGAGGCCCGTGAGCTGGGGGATCCAGTAGTCGTGGAGGTTCTGGAGGTGAGGACCGCTGAGGCGCTGTCGCTGCCAGACGGCGTAGTCCTGGTAGAGGACGTTCAGGGGCTGGAGCTGAGCAGGTTGGCCGTTGCGGTGGGCGTTGTAGAGCGCGGTGAGATCGCGGCTGAGGATGGAGCGCGACCAACCATCGGAGGCGATGTGGTGGTAGTTGATCAGCAGCACATGCTCATCTGCCGCAACCTGAAGCAGGCGTGCGCGCAGGAGTAGGCCGGAGGTGAGATCAAAGGGTGTGGAGGCTTCCTGCTGCTGCCAGTTCTGGATCACCGTGTTCAGGTCACGATCACCCAGGGGTTCGACTTCCAGCTGAAGAGGAGCCGGTGGATGGAGGAGTTGGAGTACCTCGCTGCCATGGAGCTGGAAGGAGGTGCGCAAGGTGGGATGGCGCTCGATCAGAGCCGAAAGGGCTTGTGAAAGGGCGTTGAGGTTGAGCTCACCCTTGAGCTGCCAGAAGGCAGGGAGGTGATAGGCGGTGAGATCGGGCTGGAGCTGATGGAGGAACCAGAGGCGGGATTGGGCATAGGAGGCAGGGAACACCTGGCAGCCCTCGGGCCAATCGCCAGCCAGAGGCTGGGCTGTGGGGATTGCTGCTGGAGCTGATCGATCGTGATCAGCTGCAGCAGACTCTGAAAGCAGGGGTGAGAGCCCTGCAATGGAAGGGTTTTGGAAGAGAGCGGCTAGTGGAGGGGAGAAGCCGAGGGCCTGATCGATGCGTGAAACCAGGCGTGAGGCGGCAAGGGAATGGCCGCCGATGGCAAAGAAGTTGTCGGTGATGCCGAAGTCGCTGTGGCCGAGGACCTCAGCCCAGATGGCATGCAGCTGCCGCTCCAGATCAGTGGAAGGCTCAACGCGTTGATCGAGAGCACCGGCAAAGGAGGGAGCTGGCAGGGCCTTGCGATCGAGCTTGCCGTTAGTGGTGAGGGGCAGGGCCTCCAGCGCCACAAAAGCACTGGGCACCATGTAGTCGGGAAGACGCTGGGCGAGGAAGGAGCGGAGCTGATCAGAGCTTTGGCGATCACTCGCCAATGCGTGCGCATCCGGGTTCTGTGCAACCCAGTAGGCGATCAGACGCGGGTTGGCGGGAGCATCGCGGCGCAGCAGCACAACGGCCTGAGCAACGCCAGGGTGCGCGAGGAGATTGGCCTCGATTTCACCGGGTTCAATGCGGAAGCCGCGCAGTTTGATCTGCTGATCAATGCGTCCATGGAAGGCGAGGGTGCCATCTGGATTCCAGGAGGCGAGATCACCGGATTTGTAGAGGCGAGCGCTGGGATCGGTTGAGAAGGGATCAGGGATGAACTTCTCAGCGGTGAGCTCCGGGTTGTTGAGATAGCCGCGGGCCAGGCCGGCACCACCGATGTGGAGCTCGCCGGGGACGCCGATGGGGCAGGGATGGCCTATAGGGTCAAGAACATGTAGCGATGTATTGGGAATAGGCTTGCCCAAGGGAATCCCTTTCTCGGCTTGGCTCTCCGCTCTATTTCCTGCCTTGATTTCTACATCGAAGAATGCACAGGCTAGGCAGGTTTCAGTTGCGCCAAAAGAGTGTATCAAGCGTCGTGCTGAGGCCTCCTTGATCTGCTCGGCCAGCCAGGGAGATAGTTGCTCACCTCCTGCGGTTACCGTTGCCAGCCCCAAGAGATCTCTATCCAAAAGTGTGCTTAACCGACTTGGGGTTGCGGCCAAATGAGAACAATTCTTTTTGCGCGCTAAAGCGATAAGTAAAACTGGGTCTTTCTGTTGCTGATCACTGACTAGTACCACACACGCCCCGCAGGACAGGGGGAGCAGCCATTCCCGAATCGAATTATCAACCCAAAACTCACTTTGTGCTAGCACGCGGCTTTGGTTGTCGATATCCCAGACTTGTGGGTAGGAAATACACCGGTTGACGATGGCTTTATGATCCACTTCTACACATTTTGGCGTCCCGGTTGTACCTGATGTGCTTAGTACATAGGCCAAGTTGGCGGGATCACAAATGAGTCCTGGATTGCTATCTTTTGACTTTGCATTGAGCAGGTCAGGGGTCAACACTAGGGAACTCTCTGCCGCAATAGCACCTGTAAGCGATTCGGCCTGCCGGTCGGAGAGCAGAATTAGATTGCTGCCTGATCTGTCAAGAAAGGTTTGTACGCGGGGGCTTGGGTCATTGATGGGCAAGGGTTGATAAGCGCCCCCTGCTTTGAGGATGGCGAGTAGGGAGACGATGAGCTCAATGGATCGCTCAAGGCAGACAGCAACGATGACGTCTGGGCCTACGCCGAGATCAATCAGGTGATGGGCAAGCTGATTGGCCCGGGAGTTGAGTTCTTGATAGGAGAGCTGCTGATCCTCAAAGATCAGAGCGATGGCATCGGGCGTGCGCTCCACCTGCTGCTCAAAGAGCTGATGCACGCAGAGATCGGGAACGTCGATGGTGGGCCCGTGCTGCCAGGATTCGATCAGCTGTCGCTCGGTTTGTGGAAGGAGCGTGAGCGAGTCTGCTGGTGCATCGGGGGATTGGAGTGCTGCGGCGAGCAGGGTGAGGAGATGCTCTGAGAGGCGTTGGATGCGCTCAGCTGAAAAGAGGTCTGTGGCGTAGGTGATGGATCCATTGAGGCCTTGATCGGCGGAGCGGCGCAGATAGAAGGACAGATCCAGCTTGGAGGATGTGCCGCTGGTGGAGACCTGCTCAACCTCAAGGCCATCGAGGTTGCTGAGCGAGGCGGGCGGCAGCTCGATCAGCTGCAGCATCACCTGCACCAGTGGATTGCGGCTGGTGTCGCGCTCGAGGTTGAGGGCCTCCACCATCTGCTCGAACGGCAACTCCTGGTGGTCATACGCCCCGATCGATCGCTCCCTCACCTGTGCCAGCAGCTCCCGGAAGCTCTGGCCGGCCTGAAAACGGGTACGCACCGGCAGGGTGTTGATGAAAAACCCGATCAGCGGCTCGAGATCGGGATGGTTGCGGCCCCAGATGGGCACCCCGATCGCAACGTCGTCCTGGCGGCTGTAGCGGTGCAGCAGCAGCGCCACCACCGCCAGCAGCCCCATCTGCAGCGTCGCCCCCTCGCTGCGGCAGAGCTCCTCGAAGGGCGCCAGCAGCTCCGCATCGATCTGGAACGACACCCTGCCGCCCAGATGGGAGGGCAGGGCCGGACGGGGGCGATCCGCCGGCAGCTCCAGCGGCTCCAGGCCCTCGAGCTCCTCAAGCCAGTACTCGCTCAGCTCCTCGAGACACTCCCCACTCAGCCGCTGCCGCTGCCAGGCCGCATAGTCCTGGTAGTGCACAAGCAGCTGCGGCAGCCCGGGGGTTCGGCCCGCGCGATGGGCGTTGTAGAGCTCCGTCAGATCACGGGCAAGAACAGAATGCGACCACCCGTCGGAGGCGATGTGGTGGTGGTTCACCAGCAGGACATGCTCCTGGGGAGACACCTGGAGCAGTCGCGCACGCAGCAGCAGTCCGGAAGTCAGATCGAAGGGCGTGCAGCGCTCGTGCTCCAGCCACTCCTCGATCACCCGCTCGCAATAGCGATCACCAAGGGGTTCGGCTGACAGGCAGAAGGTAGCCGGGGGATGAAGGATCTGCAGCACCTCGCTCCCCTCCAGCCGGAAGGAGGTGCGCAGGGTGGGATGGCGCTCGATCAGGGAGGAGAGGGCGCGGGCCAGGGCGGGAATGTCCAGCTCCCCCCGCAGCCGCCACAGAGCGGGCATGTGGTAGGCCGTGAGGTCGGGCTCCAGCTGATGCAGGAACCAGAGGCGAGCCTGGGCGTGGGAAGCGGGAAAGACCTGGCGGCCTTCCTGAACATCAACGCAGAGAGGCTGTGCCCGGGGGATCCTGCCGCCGCCTGCTCGCGCAGCCGGAATCGTGGTTGGCTGATCCTCTCTGCTGCCCAGCAGGCTCAATAGCTCGGTTTTGCGGAGCTTGATGCATTCACGCAGATCCGGGCTCAACTTTTCGAGCGGACCTTTGATGACAAGATCATGACCCTTGGCTTGCATGGAAAGCCCCAGTTGCTCAACATGCGCCAGGAGTTCCGTGGCGGAGTCAGGGGTGTCCATGCCGGCTGCCTGAAGGCTCCCTTGGTGACCCAATGCCGGCTTGAGAAGGCTTTTACGGTGATCACTTTACCGTAAGCACGAGCAAACTCCTGGATGAATCCCGCACCGCCGATGCGGGTACTCCACCCACGCAAAGGTTGTCGGGGCAGGCCGACATGGCCGCCAATGGCGGGGAGAAAGAAAGAGAGCTCGACTCTCCGTTGATTGCACTGGAATCAACGGTGCCTGAGCCATTGCGTTGTCTTCACTGGATCGCCTGACTGGAATGCATACCCAAGGCAGCAGCCCCAGAACCATCCTCGCTGCCATGGGCGCCGAAGAACCCTTCAGAGGGAGGCATGTCATCCCTCAGCCCTGCTCAGCAGGGGACTCCTGCCACTTACTTTCTCGCAGGGAAGGAACATCCGCCCGGATAAATGATGGTCTGAGCTCGATGAGCAAGATCCATTCCCCTACGAATGCAGGCTTACAAGAAAAGTGATTGCCTGAATCGCTCAGAGATCTCGTCGCCTGAGGGATCATCCAAAAGCATGGCGGGGCTCTCGAATCGAGATCAGTGGCTCCGAAAGTGGTATGTTTGGAAATAGGGAGCTTGTTCAATCTTTTTCATGGAGGCAGTGCAAAATCCGGAGATACCAGGCCAGTGGCCCAAAATGGCGGCACGTTGGCAACTGCTTGGTCCCCCGCTGCGCCCTTCGTGTCAGGACCTTGAAATCATCAGCAAGGCGATCAGCCGATGGGCTCCGCCGCCGCCCACAGCCCTGAGAATTCTGATCCTCGGCGTCACGCCTGAGTATCCGGCTCTTGATCTGGATAGGCAGGTTGATTTCCAGGCGCTTGATCGAACACGTTCAATGATTGAAGCCGTATGGCCCGGGCCCCGGGAGTCGGCCGCTTGTGGCGACTGGTGTTCCATGCCATGGTGCCAGCCACTCTTCGATGTTGCTCTTTGTGACGGAGGGCTGCAATTGCTGGTCAATCCTTCAGGCGTAGCAGCCGTTGCGAAGGAGCTGCAAAGGGTCATGAAGGCTGGGGGGCTCTTCATCGTGCGGTTATTCTGTCCTCCAATGCCAGGAGAAACGCCGGAACAGGTAGTGAGCCAGCTTCTCGCCGGTGGGATCACCAATCTGAATGAACTGAAGCTGCGACTCAATCCTGCGCTGCAACTCGATCCGGAACGTGGCGTCCCTCTGGCCAGCGTATGGCAATATCTGCATGAGCGCCTGGGTCCATGGAGCGAGCTGGCTGCACGCCTCGGGTGGAGCCTGGAACATCTTCAGGTGATCGATGCCTACCGCGAGAACAATGCCAGGATGCATTTCTTCGACGTCTCAGAGGCGATCAGGCTTATCACAGCTGCCTCTGATCTGGAGCATCTTGAGACCGTCACGGCAAACTACCGAATGGCTCTCAGTTGTCCAACCCTGATCTTTCGCCGCCCATCGCCTTGAATCGAGGAATCGGGTCATCTCCAAAGCAGATAGCGCAGACGGCCTCTCAATCCGGCTTTGACAACATGATTGAACCTGCACACGGGAATTTTGTTTAAGATCGCACGAGCTTCCTGAGGCTTGCTACCAGGTCCACGCAGTCGGAACTGGGTGGCCTGGGTTGGTCCGTAGACCATCCGCAGCCATAGCCTTGGCTCAAGGAAAAATGAGCGGAGCAGGGGAGGTTCGCATCCGATCAGATTTGCCATGCTGTCCATGTAATTGTGGTAGTCGACAAGATTCCTCATCCGTTCGGCGTTGTGGCCAAATTGCGAAAGGTAACTGGCTGCATCCGCATCGATTGTGGTGCGTATCACATCCTGTTCCGGAAGCCGAAGCTTGCCACTCGTGAGCAGCGCGAAATAGCGGGCCTGCATCTCCATGATTGGGAACTGGCTGCCGAAGCCAGGCCGGGCAGCACCGATCCAGGCCAGCGAAGAGCCCTCGTCTGGATCCAGCATGTGCTTGAACAGTCTGCGCGGGTCGGCGTCCTGTAATGGCGCAGGCAGAAATGGTGTATGACCTCTGTATCCTGTGCAGAACAGTACAAGGTCGATATCGTCCAGCCACAGTCCATCGCTGTGGCAAAGACGACGCCCACCATGGTCCACATCTGTGATTTCCCCGATCACCTGACAACCGTGGTGGACGATGGCTTCCGGCAGGGAAAAATTCTTCGTGCCAAAGGTGCTCCAGATTCCGTAGGGACCGGAGATCCGTCGATTGAGAACAGCCGCCGCTGTGTTCACAGGATCGTTCTCAAGTTGCTCATGCGCAAGAATCAGCTCTGACAGTGTCGATCCAAAATCGCGGGGTAATCCGTAGAGCCCACGATGGGTGGCGATGTCAGCAGCCATGCTGCCGCGGTGGCGTGGCAGGATCCACCCCGGGGCTCGCCGCAGGCTCACCCAGGTGCGCTGGGCGACCCGGGCGATTTCCAGGGTGATGTCAGCGGCCGATTCGCCGCCACCCACCACCAGCACCCTGCGTCCAGCGAGGGAGCGGGGGTTTCGATAATCCTTCGAATGCATCCATTCCACTTCCGTCAGTCGCGAAGCCCAGTCGGGCAGATTCGCAAAACGGTTGTTGCCTGTCGCCACCACAAGGCGCTGGCAGTGAATGGTCTCTCCCCCAGCCAGATCCAGACGCCAGCCGTGTCCGTCCCTATGGGCACGCATCACGTCCACGTCAAAGCGCAGGTGATCAAGCACCCCGAACCGTGTCGCGTACTCCCGCCAGTAGGCCACAACCTCATCCTTCGACCAGAAATGGTGCTCCTTCCCGTCTCCGATCCAGTGATCGGAGAACATGCTGAAGACGCTGGAGGATGTCAGGGTAAGACTGTCGTAGGAGCCGGCGAAAATACCACCAAGGGAATGACTCCTCTCAAAACAGACAACATCGGAAAGACCATGCTCAATCAATTCCTTTGTGGCCACGATTCCTCCAGGGCCAGCTCCAACAACCACGCAGGAATAACTGCTCATAACCAGGATCTAAAATCGGCCTTACTCATACCAGAAAAGACGGCCATACACAATAGCTGACAGGGCCTCGCCTCTTCCTGGAGATGGCTTTAAAACAACAGGAAAGGGACATTCAGATCACCAGCACTCCATGTTCAGGAGCACGTGCCAGGTAGTCAGCAAGCGACTGAATGGTCGAGGACGAGAAAAGATCCGAGACTCGACATTGGCATTCTGCCATTTGGTTGATGCGGTTGGCGAGGCGGGCGGCGGCCAGCGAATGGCCACCGATGTCAAAGAAGTCGTCTGTGATCCCGAAGTCACCATGGCCAAGGACCTCAGACCAGATCGCATGGAGCTGCCGCTGCAGATCAGTGGTGGGGGCAATCCATTCCTGGGACACACTGCCGACCGATGCAGCGGGCAGTGCCCTGCGATTGAGCTTGCCATTGGCAGTCAGTGGCAGGTCCTCCAGTTCCATGAAGGCCGCCGGTACCATATAGCCTGGCAGCATATCCATCAGGAAGGAACGGAGATCGGCAGGGGTGGCAGAGTTTTCGCCGCCGTTGGAGGAATCGGGAACCCAGTAAGCGATCAGGCGCGGATTGGCCGGGTCCCTCTCCTCCAGAATCACGACGGCCTGACCGACTGCAGGATGCTGCAGAAGGATGGACTCGATTTCACCGGGTTCGATGCGGTGACCGCGAAGCTTGATTTGCTGATCGATGCGGCCAAGAAACTGGATCTTGCCCTTGTTCGTCCAGATGCCGACATCGCCGGTACGGAGCAGGCGGGCCCCCTCGCCATCACCGAACGGATCAGGAAGAAACCTTCCCTCTTCTTCCTTGGGAAGCTGCACATAGCCGCTGGCGACTCCCGCTCCTCCAATGTGGATCTCTCCTGGAACGCCAGGAGGCAGCAGGTTCAGCTCCTCGTCGAGGATGTAGACCGCCGCCCCTGGGATCGGAGCGCCGATGCAGCTGCGGCGTGAGGCGAAGGTGGCGATCTCCTCTCGCTTCAACAGAAGTGCCGTGGAAAATCCCGCTGCTTCAGTGAGGCCATAGACGACGAACAGGTGGCTCAGTTCGGGAAACTCCTGGAGTCTGCTGCAGAGATCGGCTGGAATCGGCTCGGCGCCCATTCCGATCACCTTGATATTCCGCGGCACCAATCCCTCAATAATCATTTCCCGGATTGATGTCGTTGTACCGGAAACCGCCGTGATCATGCCGGCATAGGGTGAGCTGGCAAGCTCTGAGATCGTGTCGAGCATGAGCAGGCATCCACCCGCGGCAAGCACAGTGAAAATCTGCGCGACGCTGGCATCAAAAGCGATGGATCCGTAGAAGGGAATCAGGCGGCAGGTCCAGGGCGGCGTGAGTTGATCGAGGCGGCAATGCAGCATCTGCAGTGCAGAGCGGTGGCTCACTTCCACTCCCTTTGGCCTGCCGGTGGAACCGGAAGTGTGAATAAAGTAGGCAGGTTGATCATCACTGATCGAGGGGAGCGTGATTTCGGCAAGTTTCCCTTCCAGAGGATCAACGTAGCCTGGTGTGGGGTCGTTGGAATCGTTCAGGGAAAAGAGAAGCACCCTGCTCGGCCTGAGGCGTTCCGCCATGGGCGGGGAGGTGATCACCAGCTCCACGACTGCATTATCGAAAAGCATCGCGATCCGTTCATCCGGATAGGCAGGATCCATGGGCACATAGCAACCTCCTGCCGCGAGCACAGCCAGCATAGCGACGGGAAGCTCCGGTCGTCTCCCCAGCAGAATCCCCACCCGCTGGCCGGGTCTTACTCCCTGCTCCACAAGCCTTCGCGCCAGCCTGTCGACATGGCGCGCCAGATCTCCATGACTCAGCACGGAATCCTGGTGCCTCACCGCGGGAGCCGCCGGTGCCTGGTGTGAACCCTGCGCAGCGAACTGGTGCACCAGAACGCCCGCCGCTGGACGGTCCGACGGATGGCTCCAGGTCAACAGCTGCTCCATCTCTTCCTTCGGCAGAAGGTTGAGTCGGCTCGCCGGCAGATCCGGTTCGGTGCCCATCCCCTCAACCAGCGAGCCGAGCAGGGTGACCAGGTGCCTGCTGAGCCGCTGGATGCGATCGGAGTCGAACAGATCGGTGGCGAAGGTGATGGTTCCGCTGATGCCCTGGTGAGAATTTCTCTGGAGCTGGAAACCGAGATCGAGCTTGGAGGATTCGTTGCTGATGCCAATCTGCTGCACCTGGAGGCCCGTAAGGCCCGTCAGCGCGGCCTCCGGCAGTTCAATGAGCTGAAACATCACCTGCACCAGGGGATTGCGGCTGGTGTCCCGCTCGACGTTGAGGGCCTCCACCATCCGCTCGAAGGGCAGCTCCTGGTGCTCGTACGCACCGATCGACCTGTCCCTCACCTGCGCCAGCAGCTCCCGGAAGCTCTGGCCGGCCTGAAAACGGGTACGCACCGGCAGGGTGTTGATGAAAAACCCGATCAGCGGCTCGAGATCGGGATGGTTGCGGCCCCAGATGGGCACCCCGATCGCAACGTCGTCCTGGCGGCTGTAGCGATGCAGCAGCAGCGTCACCACGGCCAGCAGGCCCATCTGCAGCGTCGCCCCCTCGCTGCGGCAGAGCTCCTCGAACGGAGCCAGGAGGTCCGCACCGACCTGGAACGACACCCTCCCGCCGCGGTGCGAGGGCAGCGCCGGACGGGAGTGGTCGCTGGGCAGCTCCAGGGGCGCCAGGCCCTCCAGCTGCCCAAGCCAGTACTCCCTGAGCTTCTGCAGGCGCTCACCGCTCAGACGCTGCCGCTGCCAGGCCGCGTAGTCCTGGTACTGCACCCGCAGCGGCGGCAGCCCGGGGGTTCGGCCCGCGCGATGGGCGTTGTACAGCTCCACCAGATCGCGACCCAGAACCGAACGCGACCAGCCGTCCGAGGCGATGTGGTGGTGGTTCACCAGCAGCACATGCTCCTGCTCTCCGACCACCAGCAGCCGTGCACGCACCAGAACCCCTGAGGTCAGATCAAAAGGCGTGCAGCCCTCCTCCTCCAGCCAACCCACGATCACCTCCTCTTCTTCCCGCTCCCCCAGGAACTCGACCGCCAGAGCGAAGGCCTCCGGCGGATGGATGAGCTGCACCACCTCGTTCCCTTCCAGGCAGAACGACGTGCGCAGCGTCGGGTGACGCTCGATCAGATCCGCCAGCGCCCGCTCCAGCGCAGCACTGTTGAGATCTCCCCGCAACCGCCACAGTGCGGGTAGGTGGTAGGCCGTTAGCTCCGGCTCCAGCTGCTGAAGAAACCACAGCCGCGCCTGGGCGTGGGAGGCGGGATAAGCCTCGGCACCCCTTGGCCGTTCACCGGGCAGCGATTCGGCGACAGGAAAGGCTGTCTGAAGTGCGGACGTCACGCCATCCGCATCTGGGGCAACGACCAGAGGGGCCAGCCCCGCAATGGTGGGGTTCTGGAACAGCGCCGCCAGTGGAGGGGCACTGCCAAGCGCCTGCTCGATCCGGGAAACCAGCCTCACTGCCGCCAGCGAATGCCCCCCGATGGCAAAGAAGTCATCGGTGATCCCGAAGTCGGAATGACCGAGCACCTCAGCCCAGAGGGCATGGATCTGCCGCTCCAGCTCTGTGCCGGGTTCCACCCGCCGCTCCAGGTCGCCGGCGAACGACGGCTCCGGCAGCGCCCTGCGGTCCAGCTTGCCGTTGCTCGTCAGCGGCAGGTCCTTCAGTTCCACCAGGGCCGCCGGAACCATGAAGTCGGGCAGTCGTTCGGCCAGGAAGCCCCGCAGCTCCTCCGCTGAGACCGTGACTCCAGTCACGCCGACCCAGTAGCCGACCAGGCAAGGATTGGACGGGTCGTCGCTGCGCAGCACCACCACCGCCTGCGCCACAGCCGGGTGGTCCAGCAGGTTCGCCTCGATCTCGCCGGGCTCGATGCGGAAGCCGCGCAGCTTGATCTGCTGATCGATGCGGCCATGGAAGGCCAGCGTCCCGTCCGGATTCCAGCTCGCCAGATCACCGGATTTGTAGAGGCGGGCGGTGGGATCGGCGGAGAAGGGATCGGGGATGAACCTGTCGGCGGTGAGCCCGGGGTTGTTGAGGTACCCGTGCGCCAGAGTCGGGCCGCCGATGTGCAGCTCACCGGGGATCCCGATCGGGCACGGAAGACCATTGGGTTCAAGGATCCATGCTCGAGCATGAGGAATCGGTCTCCCCAAAGGAACCCTACTCTGGAATCGCCAAGAATCACTCAGGTCTTGACAGGCAACTTCAACAGTGGTTTCTGTTGGGCCGTAGGTATTCAAGAGGCGTGTATGATTTGCCTGTAAAGGCTCCCAGAGTCGTAAATGATGCAAATGCATCGCCTCTCCACCAACGATCAAGAGCCTTAGGTCGTGGGGAATAATGAAATTGCTCTGGGCACATTCGCGAACTAGCCCTGCCCAGAAAGCTGTCGGAAGGCTCGCGATTGTAATCTTATATTCTTCTAGGAAATTGAGAAATCTTTTCGTGCTGCCAGTTGCTTCTTCGTTGCAGCAGACGATTGCCGCACCAGCTGAAAGTGCAGGAAAGATCTCCTCGATGCAGGCGTCAAAAGTTAGCGAAGAAAATTGCAGAACCCGATCGACGCTGGTGATGTTGAATTCGTGAGTCGCCCAGTTCGAGAACGTGTCGAGTGCGGTTCGATCAATGAGCACGCCTTTGGGCTTGCCTGTAGAGCCTGATGTGAAAATAATGTACGCAATGCTGTTGTCTACAAGGCTGTTGTCTGCAAGGCTGTTGTCTACAAGGCTGTTTGTCTGGCCATAGGCTTCACCCAGTGTCTCCGTTTCAATCCGCAGCTCTGAGTCTTCTGAGAGTGATAAATAGAGTGTTGTCCTCTCGGTCAGATCCTTACGGACCGTTGAGGAGTGCAATGCCTTTGTCGATATAATTGGGGCATGGCCGATTTCACTGAGAATATTTCTGATTCGATTGACGGGTAGCCTTGAGTCGATAACCACAAACGCCTTGCAGGCAAATAAGCATGAGACCATGCAGAGTATCGCCTCCAGCCTTGGATCCGCCAGCAGGATGACGACATGATCAGATGGGGTGCAAAGAGTTGCAATGTGCCTCGATAGGGTGTCAGTAAGCTCCAGTAACTTCTTGTAGCTCAATCGCCTGACTCCATCCGATAGGGCGGTGTTGTCGGGGTATAGGTGGGCTAAGTCTTCAATTTTTTTGGTAACCGCACTCTGCTGTGTAGATGATGTCTTGCCAGCGCGGAGATCATGATCGTCGATCGACTGATTGCTATTTCTTTCGCCTCCATCTGGTGCTGAGACGGCAGCACTCCAGTTTACGATCTGCTCCTCTTCAGAGTCAGTAAGCAAAGAGTGAGATGCAATTCTCGCATCAGGCGACTTGACGATGGATTTGAGCAAAACCAACAGGTGTGCGGCGAGTCGGTCGATGCGATCAACGCTGAATAGATCGGACGCATAGATGATGAAACCGCGTAGTCCTTGTCTTGCAATACGGTGAAATGAGAAGGCAAGATCAAATAGCGAGGAAGTGCTTGCAGTGATTAATTCTGCTTTAAGTCCGTCAAGATTCTCGAGAGAAGGATAAGATATTTCCGTCAGCTGGAGCATCACCTGATAGAAGGGGTTGCGACTTGTATCGCGTTCCATCATGAGGGCCTGGACGATCTGTTCAAATGGGAGCTCCTGGCGGTCGTAAGCGGCAAGAGACGTGTCTTTGATCTGAGCCAAGAGCTGCCGAAAAGACTGCTCCGCCTCAAACTGCGTGCGGATCGGTAATGTGTTGATGAAGAATCCGATCAGCGATTCAAGGGCGGGATTATTGCGGCTCCAGATCGGTACTCCGATCGCAAAATCATTCTGACGGCTGTAACGATGCAGCAACAGCGCCACTGCCGCCAGCAGCCCCATCTGCAATGTCGCTCCCCCCTTCCGGCACAGCTCCTCGAAGGGCTCCAGAATCTCGGCCTCGATCTGGAAGGTGACCCTGCCGCCCCTGTGGGAGGGTACGGCCGGTCTGGGTTGATCGCTGGGCAGCACGAGGGGATCGAGCTCTCTGAGCTGCGAGATCCAGTACTCCTTCAGTTCCTGCAGGCGTGGGCCGCCGAGCCGTTGCTGCTGCCAGGCGGCGAAGTCCTGGTAGTGAACAGTGAGCGGTGGGAGCTGAGGAGGGCGTCTGGAATGGAGGGCGTTGTACAGCTCCACCAGATCGCGAGCCAGAACCGAACGCGACCAGCCATCGGAGGCGATGTGGTGGTGGTTGATCAGCAGCAGATGCTTCTCGGGAGCAACCCGGAGCAGACGGGACCGCAGCAGCACTCCTGAGGCCAGATCGAAGGGCGTACTGCGTTCCTGCTCCAGCCACCCCTCAATCACCTGGTCGGTATCGCGATCACCGAGGGGTTCAACCAGCAGAGTCACGTCACCTGGAGGGTGGATGATCTGCAGAACTTCGTTCCCCTGCAGTTGGAAGGCGGTGCGCAGGGTGGGATGCCGCTCGATCAGCGCAGCCAGCGCCTGCTCAAGAGCCCGCACATCCAGCTCCCCCTGCAGCCGCCACAGCAGCGGCAGGTGGTAAGCGGTGAGGCCTGGCTCCAGTTGCTGCAGAAACCACAGTCGCGCCTGTGCGTAGGAGGCGGCAAACGCCTGGCAGCCCCGTGGCCACTCACCGGGCAGGGGCCTGGCAGTTGGGATACTGTAAGTTGTGCTTTCGGAGCGGAGAGTCCTGAGCCTGGCGACGCGGCTGGCCAGCGAGTTCGCTGTGTTCATGATCCGCCCGCCCTCCTCAGATTGGCTTCCAGCACCGCGTTGCAATGGGAGAGCTCCCGCGGCGCTGCCAGAGCAACGGAGAGTTCCGCTTCCTCATGCTTCAGACCTTCCAGGGCCTGCTCAATGGCCCCATGGGCAGCGAACAGACAAGGGGTGCTGTAGATCAGTCCCTGCACGCCGTGATCGGCAAGATCCCGGCGGCTGCAGGCCGGCACTTTGCCACCACCGATCACGTTGCAGAACAACGGACAGGATATCGCTGCCCGCAGCCTCGGAAAGAGAGCCAGATCCTTGATGCCATCGGCCAGCACCGCATCACAGCCGGCCTGCTCGAACGCCTGGATGCGCTCAAGGATCTCGTCTGGATCACTGGCATCCGTGCGGGCCACCACCAGCAGGGAAGTGCATTCCCGCAGCACGGCTCCGAGCTTGTTCAGGTAGTCCTGCAGGGGGAGCAGCCGTTTGCCGTCGAGGTGGCCGCAGCGGCGCGGCCTGGCCTGATCCTCGAGAACCACACCGGAGGCTCCACAGCGCTCCAGGGTGCGGGCGACATGGCTGGCCACGGCGGGGTCCCCGAAGCCATCGTCGATGTCCACCAGCAGGTGGTGATGGGGCAGAAGAGCCCGCAGGCGACTGGTGCTGGTGGTGAGATCACCCCAGCCGACGAAGCCGATGTCGGGAAGCCCGTACATGCTGGCGGCAAGCCCGAAGCCACTGAGGAACATAGCTTCGAAGTGTTCGGCCGCCAGGGAGGCGCTGAACAGGTCGTAGATCCCCACGAACGGCAGCACTCGCTGCTCGGCTTGAGCTGTCTGAAGGGCTAGGCGCAGCTGGGCGCCAGGGGGGAGTGCCTCGATCATGGCAATTCCTCTAGCTGCGCGAGGGTTTCATCCAGGAGCTGATCAAGCTTCTCCGCAAGGGTCCGCACGGTTGGGACGGTGAACAGCAGCGTAGGCTGAAGATCAAGACTGAGTTGCTCGGCCAAGCGGGTGATGACCCGTGTGCCGGCAAGGGAATCACCGCCAATCTGGAAGAAGTTGGCTTCCCGGCTCGGTAGCTCTTTTAGCTCAAGCACTTCGCTGATCACCGAAGCCACAAGCTCCTCCAGCTCGCCGACCGCCGGCTCCTCTGCGGGACGGAGCGCATCGGCCAAGCGCTCCGCCAGGCCAATGCGCTGGAGTTTGCCGGTGACGCCGCGGGGGAGCTCCTCAAGAATCAAGATGCGGGAGGGCACCTCATGGGGGGCCAGAACTGAGAAGGCGTGCTGTCGCAGCTGCTGTTCCTCAAGGTTCAAGCCGGCCCGAAGCACAACGGCGGCGGCGAGGTCCTCTCCCAACGTGGGATGGGGCACGGCAAAAGCCAGGGCCTGATCCACACCCGGATGGAGAAGCAGTGCTTCATCCACACGGCGAGGGATCACTTTTTCGCCGCCGCGGTTGATCATTTCCTTGAGACGCCCCGTTAGGAACAGGCGCCCCTCCTGATCCAGATAACCTTCATCACCGGTGAGGAACCACGACTCCCCATTGAATGCGGTGACCCAACCGCTCAGATCAGCGGCTTCATAGCCGGCAGTCACGTTGGGACCACGGATGGCGACTTCGCCGCTCTCGCCGGCTGGCAGTGGACGGTGCTCGGGCCCGAGCACCATCACCTCGGGCCCGACGGCGGGGCCGACACTGCCCGGCAATGGCGTGGGTCCTTCGCCGGGCAACCGGTTGCTGCAGATCTGGTGGGCGGCTTCCGTCATGCCGTAGGCCTCGAGCACCGGCACCCCGAAATGGTGCTCCAGCCGCTGCTGCAACACCGGAGACAAGGGCGATGAGGAGGAGCGTAGGAACCGTAGGTGATTGAATCCTGGTGGTTCACCCTGCTGGTTGGAGTTGTTGAGCAGGGCCTGCAGAAGGGTTGGTACGGCTGATAGGTATGTCGCCTGAAGGTGATGGATTGCAGCCAGCAATTGTTCCGGATCGCTGCTGCGGCAGCAGATCACGCTGCCACCGGCAAGCAGTGGCGCGAGCAGGGAAGCCACGATGCCGTGAATGTGAAACAGCGGCATGGCGGCTATGGAGCGATCGGTTGGCGAGAGCTTCAGGGTGGTGGCGATGTTGCCGGCGGAGGTGAGAAGGTTGGCGTGGCTGAGGGGTACCACCTTGGGGCGAGAGGTGGTGCCTGATGTCTGCAACAACAGGGCTAGATCACCTGATTCAGGCGTAACGGCAATGCCGCTCAATTCGTCTGGCACCATCAGAGATGGCAGGCTCAGAACAGGAAGGCCCAGTTGGCCGGCGGCTTCAAGAAAAGTGGCGGGCGGATTCTCGTCCACCAGCACATGGGTCGCGCCAAGCCGTCTGAGGTCGTCGAGAATGATTGGAAGGGGGCTGGATGGCATCAATGGGGCCACGGCTGCCACCGCCATCGCGGCGAGGAGAGTGGCAGCCATGGCAGTGCCCGGTGTCATGACGAGAGCAAGGCGATCATTGCGTTGCACCCCCTGGGAGCTCAGGGCGTTGGCAAGTGCATGAATCTGTGCCTGCAACTGTTCGCGCGTGGTGATCCGGCCGTCGGCATCCAGGAGGGCTGGCTGATGGCCAGCGGTCTCAATCCTGCTGGGCCACCACCAGGCATCGAGCAGGAATTCGACAGGGTGAACGACTGGATCGAGGCTCATTGATTCCAAAACTCTCATGCTGTTTTGTCGGCGAAGACAGGTCTTTGCATATGTTGACAAGTGGACTCCCGATGGAGCGCAGGTTCCAGCGACTCATCTCCCCACCTCGAATTGCGCCAGAGCTTGATCGATCAGGGTCTCAAGCTGCTCGGACAGCGTGCGCACCGTTGGGGCGATGAACAGAAGCGTCGGCGGAAGATCAAGGCCGAGTTGAGCGCTCAGGCGTGTCATCACCTTTGTACCGAAGAGGGAATCGCCACCGAGCTGGAAGAAGTTGGCGTCCCGGGTGGGTGGTCTCTGGTTCAGCACCTCGCTGATCACAGAAGCCACGAGTTCCTCCACCTCCCCGACAGCGGGCTCTTCTGCAGCCGGTCCGAGAGCATCCTTCAGTCGCTCCGCCAGGTTGAATCGTTGCAGCTTGCCGGCGGCACCGCGGGGCAGCTTCTCGACAACAAGGATTCTCGTTGGAACTTCATGGGGCGCGAGAGCCGAGAAGGCATGGGACCGCAGTTCCTGCTCGCTGAGCCTGGCACCGGCCTCAGACGAGCGGGTTGATCAACCGCAGGCCCGGGAAGCGGCGAAAGTCGGCGTCACAGCTATGGACCGAGCCGCCGTGCTCGAGGGCCAGGGCGGCCAGGTGGGCATCCATGGTCAGATTGCCGGCGGTTCCGGCCTGGTCCAGAACCTCGGAGAGGATCTCCCAGTGCCGCGGTCCGGGCTCCAGCAGCAGCACGGTGGGGTGATCGAGCCAGGCCTGCGCTACCTCGATCGCCTGATGTGCGGTCAGCGCGTTGGGGAACAGCCGGGCATTGGTGCAGATCCGCATCACGGCAAGGATCACCACCCAACACAGAGCCAGGGGTTCCTCGCCAGACAGGCACTGCTCAAGCCATGACCTTGCCGCTGCGTGCTTGGGCATGTCGGCGTGCAGCGCATAGACCAGCAGGTTGGCGTCGACGACGATCATTGGCCCTGCATCAACTGGGTCACGATCTCCTGGTCCTCCAGTTCGGCCGCCAAGGTGAGCGCTTTATCGAGATCGACAGGCCACTGGGGCTGGCCCATGGAGAAGGTGGGGCACACATAGCGGTGCCGCGCGGCCTCCACAGGTTGCTGCAGTCCGGCCCGTAGGGTCTCGTTCACCACCTGCTTGAACGTCTTGCCGCTGTCGAGGGCTTTCTGGCGCAGCTGGCGCAGCAGGCCGTCGTCGATGGTCAGGGTGGTGCGCATGGCATCAAGATGCGTCCGCACTTGGCATCATGGCATCAATCTTCCATTCGTCGCCGCAGCTTTCCTGCTGTGGGGTGGTCTCATGGGCGGCGCCACGGAGGCTTTTCAGAGGCGGCTCCGGCCGGGCGGCCGAGGATGACGCGGCTCCGCCTGCCCCGTTGGCTCCCTTGATGCCCGTTGGCGATGATCGGAACATCCGTGATCCGGCGCTAATGGCCGGCCTTTCCATGCAGAACGGCACCGCCGCCGCCCCGTCCACCGGGCAGCCCCTGCGCACCGGCACCATCCACCGCGTCACCAGCGAAACCGACGTGCGCGTGAGCCTCAATCTCGACGGCACGGGCCGCTGCCAGGCGAGCACGGGTGTGCCCTTTCTCGATCACATGCTCCATCAGATCAGCAGCCACGGCCTGCTCGACCTGGAGATTGACGCCACGGGCGACACCCACATCGACGACCACCACACCAACGAGGACGTGGGCATCGCCTTCGGGCAGGCCCTGGCCCAGGCGTTGGGCGACCGGCGCGGCATCCACCGCTTCGGCCACTTCCTGGCGCCGCTGGATGAGGCGCTGGTGCAGGTGGCGCTCGACTGCAGCGGCCGTCCGCATCTGAGCTACGGCCTGGTGATCCCGGCCCAGAAGATCGGCACGTATGACACGGAGCTGGTGAAGGAGTTCTTCGTGGCGGTGGCCAACAACGCCGGCCTGACGCTGCACATCCGCATGTTGGATGGCGTGAACTCGCACCACATCGTCGAGGCCGGCTTCAAGGCCTTTGCCCGTGCCCTGCGCATGGCCACCGAATTGGATCCGCGCCGCAGTGGGTCGATCCCCAGCAGCAAGGGGGTGCTGGAGCGGGCCGGGGCCGCCGGCTGAGCAGTGGCCCCGCTGGAGCGCTTCAGCCGCGCAGGTGCCTGGAGAGGCTGGCGGGCGAGAACAGGAACCCTTCGGCCTTCGCCAGGTCTGCCACGGCGCTGGCATCGACGGCGGCATCCACCTTCTGCTTGAGGGCGGGATCCGCCTCCGCCTTGGCGAGGAAGGCGATCAGTTGAGCTTTTGACACGGGCATTTCCGATAAGTTCGATTTAACCCTAGGCCCGCCTGGTGGATCGGTCTGCCGTTGGGCCGGGGCGAGCGCTGGCGCGGCTGCTACACCGAGGGCAGCCACGCGTCCTTCTGCACTGCGATGCCTGTGTTGGACCTTGGAGCTCAGGGTGCGGAGGTGCTGGCGCTGCAGCAGCAGCTGATCCGCCTCGGTTTTCTGTGGGGTGATGCGGACGGAGTCTTCGGTCCGGCCACGGCCCTGGCGCTGCGGGATCTGCAGCGGCACCTGCTGCTGCGCCCGGATGGCATCGCCGGTCCGCGCACCCAGGCCGCGCTCGCCGGCCCCCCGCCCCTGCCCAGCAGCGCCTACGGACCCCTGATGCGGGAGGCGGATGCGCTCGCATCCCAGGACCTGGCGGATGACGACCACCTGCCGCTGCTGGATCGGGGACTGGACGCCTCGCCATTCCGGGAGGAACCGCCGCGCTTCGCCGCCCGCCTGGCCGCAGCCCCCCCGGCGGCTGCCGAGCTGACCCCCTACCCCGCCCCGGCAGGTTTTGCCGCCTACCCGCCCCTCGGCGTGGTGCCACCGATCGTTTCGGGCCGGGAGGACAGGGGTGGCCTGGCCTTCCTCGGCGAGGCGGTGGCCCAGGCCTGCGTCTGCCTCGGCAGTTTCGCTGCCGATCAGCCCCTGAAGGTGCGCTGGTACGGCCGCCGCGCCCTGGAGGACAACGTGCAGTTCTGGAGCGCCACCAAGTTCATCGCGCCGCTGCAGTTGGTCTGTCAGCTCAACCGCCGCCATCCCGGTATCCCGATCGCCGCCACCTCGGTGCGAAGCCTGGAGGGAGGCCACACGGAAGGCTTCGCGGAGCTGTTCCGCGACCTGGTGAGCTACGCCCCCAGGGCCGGTGAGCGTGACGGGGGTGGCTCCAATCGCATCGCCTACCTGTTCAAGCGCCTGCGACACGGCGACGAGCCTGATCTGCAGAGCTGGCTGCGGCAGGTCAGCGGCAACCCCCGCGCCCTCCTGCTCGGCTGGCATGGCCAGTGGGAGCCGCCACGGGACCGGCCGGATCCCAGCTTCCACAACCCCTTCCGACAGGGCGCCGAGCTGATCGGCCCAGGCGGCGTGCTGCTGCCCCATCGGTCGGAACCCCGCACCCGCAACCTCGTCTCGGCCTACGACCTGGTGCGGATGCTGACGCTGCTCGGCTGGCACCAGCAGCTCCAGCCGGACATCCGCCTGCCGGGAGCCCAGTGGAGCAGCCTGGCGACGCTGGTGGAGGGCCTGGGGCACGACACGGCCCGCTATCTCGATGCCGCCCTCGAGCAGCTGGGCCTGCTGGGGGCGGTGGATGAGCCCGTGATCCTCTCCAAGATGGGCTACGGCGCCGAGACGGGCGATCCCGACATCGACGCCCTCTGCTACGCCGCCTTCGCCAGTTTCCGCGACACCCGCACCACCCCGCACCGGCAGCGCAGCTTCGCCCTGGCCCTGCGGGTGCCCACCAGGCCCGGCTTCGGCCTCGAGGCCGACGCCCGCATGGGTGCCGAGGTGACGGAGCTGGTGCGGCGGATCTTTGCCGAGGAGCTGGCCTGAGCCGGGGCCACGCGCTGCACGGATCGCGGCGGCGGCAAGCCTGGGGCCGCGCTGGCCTCCTCGTGGTCGCCGGCCGATCGGCGTGTCCTGTGGATCCGTCCGCGCCGGGGCCCTGGGGCATGCGCAGGGGCTGCCCTGGATGAAGCCCCCCAGGCCCTGGCGTGTCCTCGCTGCTTCACAGTCCGTTACGTGATGATGGATGGCACAGCGCCGATCGGCGCGCCCCCCTGCCGTGCCTCCCTCCATGTCCGTCGCCACCACCGCCGCCGGCTCCGCTGCGGACGCCACCGCCGCTGACCCCACGGCCCAGCCCGGCGCCTACGACCGTGCCGACTGGGCCAGCGCTTTCCGCAACGTGGGCCTGGAGCTCGACGACGTGCCCCTTACCGCCGCCCGCGGCACCATCCCGGCGGAGCTGCAGGGCACCCTCTACCGCAACGGCCCCGGTCGGCTGGAGCGGGGCGGCCAGTGGGTGCATCACCCGTTCGACGGCGACGGCATGATCACCGCCCTGCGCTTCGAGGGCGGCCAGGCGACCCTGCGCAACCGATTCGTGCGCACGGAGGGCTGGCAGGCCGAGGAGCAGGCCGGCAGGTTCGTCTATCGCGGCGTTTTCGGTACCCAGAAGCCGGGCGGCCCGCTGGCCAACGCCTTCGACCTGCGGCTCAAGAACATCGCCAACACGCACGTGGTGCGCCTCGGCGATCAGCTGCTGGCCCTGTGGGAAGCCGCTGAGCCCCATGCCCTCGACCCCGACACCCTCGAGACCCGTGGCCTCTCTCGTCTCGATGGGCTGCTCAAGCCGGGTGAGGCGTTCAGCGCCCATCCCCGCTTCGATCCGGGACACCATGGCGCCAGGCGGATGGTGACCTTCGGCGTCAAGGCGGGCCCGCGCAGCACGATCCGGCTGATGGAGTTCGCCGCAGGCGACGGCCCCGATGGGGTGAAGGCCGGCGATCTGTTGTGCGAGCGACGCGACAGCTTCAAGGGCTTCGCCTTCCTGCATGACTTCGCGATCACCCCCAACTGGGCGGTGTTCCTGCAGAACGCGATCGATTTCAATCCGCTCCCCTATGTGCTCGGCCAGCAGGGGGCGGCCCAGTGCCTGAAATCCAGGCCGGGCGGCATGGGCCAGTTCTGGCTGATCCCGCGCGAGAGCGGCGCCTTCGCCGGCCAGGAGCCGCAGATCCTGCCGGCGCCGGAGGGCTTCGTGTTCCACCACCTCAACGCCTTCGAGCAGGCCGATGGCACGGTGGTGCTCGAGAGCATCGTCTACAGCGACTTCCCCTCGATCGGCCCCGGCACCGATTTCCGCGAGGTGGATTTCGAGCGCATCCCCGAGGGCCTCCTGGAGCGCTTCACCCTCGATCCGGTGGCCGGCAGCGTCAGCCGCGAGCGGCTGAGCGAGCGCACCTGCGAATTCGCGATGGTGAACCCGCACAGGGTGGGGTTGGAAGCCCGTCACGCCTGGATGGCGGTGGCCGAGCGCGCCACCGGCAACGATCCGCTGCAGGCTCTGATCAGGCGCGATCTGCAGACTGGCGAGGTGCGTGAGTGGAGCGCCGCGCCCCGCGGCTTCGTCAGCGAGCCGGTGATGGTGCCCCGCCCCGGCGGCACCAGCGAGCACGACGGCTGGCTGCTGTGCGTGGTGTGGAACGGCGCCCGTTGCAGCAGCGATCTGGTGATCCTCGATGCCGCCTCGATGGAGCAGGTGGCCGTGGTGGAGCTGCCCCTGGCGATCCCGCATGGTCTGCACGGCAGCTTTGTGGAGGGCTGAGCGAAGCCTGCGGTGGGTGGCAACAGTGACGCCGCACTGAAATCAGGCGGCCTCCAGAACGCCCACCCCTGCGGCCCAGGCCGCTTCCGCCAGGGCGCCATCGCGTGTGGCGATCGGCAGCTGCCGTCGCAGCGCCAGCTCCAGGTAGGCCGCGTCGTAGCTCGTCAGGTCGTAGCGCAACGCCAGGCTCAGCAGGGCTGCTGGTGAGGGAGGCGTGGTGTCGATGCGGATCGGCAGCAGGGCCAGCTGATCCACGATCGTGTGGGCGTCCGCGATCCGAAGCGTCCCCCGCTTGCAGGCGGTGCGCAGCACATTGGTGAACTCGAGCTGCAGCAGCGCGGGGGCATGGGCATCGCTGCGCTGGAGACGGTCGGCCACCGCATCGCCGTAGGTCGTGGCCTGGTCGGCCAGGAACCAGCCACACAGCACGGAGTTGTCGAGCACGAACCCTGGCTCAGCCGCTCCAGCCATCAGTCCAGCCCTTCCCTCGCGATGGCGCGCAGATCACCGTCGAGGGTCAGGTCTGCGCGCAGGGTCCGCAGACGCCCGATGGCCTGGGTGACCATCCGGGCCCGTTCCTCGCGGTCGTCCTGCCGCTGCGGATCAGGCACCAACCTGGCCACCGGCAGGCCCCGGCGGGTGATGGCGATCTCCTCGCCCTGTTCCACACGGGCGATCAGAGCCGAGAGCTGGTTCTTGGCTTCGGCCAGCGGTACCGCGGCGGTCGTGAGGCTCGCAGGGGCTCGGGTGCTCGGAGGGTGCATGGATCTATCCAGGCTGTACTCCAAGCTAGCTAGCTCAATGGCTCAAGATGCGAGCGGTTCGTCTCAGCGCCCAGGTGTCGAGGGCTCCCGCTCGGGCCCCCTTCCGGCGATGGCCTCCAGAGTGGTTCTCAGCTGAGCGGCCGCCATGCCCTGGTTCATCAAGCAGGAGACCTTTCGGCGTCCCTACGCCGAACTGCGCCCGCACCTCGCCGCCCACCGGTCATGGGTGGAGGAGTTGCGCGCCCAGGACGTGCGGATCAGCAGCGGCTATCTGGTCGATGGCGACGGCAAACCGGGAGGCGGTGGCTTGCTGGTGCTTGAGGCCGCCGATCACGCCAGCGCTGAGGCGCTGATTCTTCAGGACCCGGTCGTTGCCAGTGGCCTTGTGGACTGGAACCTGTGCCAGTGGATCGGTGCCGTGGGCGATCTGGGAGTGGGGTGACGGGGGCGATCGGGGCCTTTCTCCGAAGGTGCCCCTGCCGGCGCAGCCGTGCCGCTTGTAGCAACGTTGCTAGCTTCGATGGAGCCCTGGGTTGATCCGCGTGGCCAAGACGATGTCCAGCAGAGCCTTCAACCAGGACGCCGCCGGTGCCAAGCGGGCCGCGAATCAGGAGCCTGTGTTCATCACGGACCGTGGTGAGGCCTCGCATGTGTTGCTTTCGATCGCCGAGTACCGCCGTCTGGTTGGAGCGGAGCGTTCAATCGCCGACCTTTTCGCTTTCCCTGGGGTGGAGGACATCGATCTACCCCTGACCAGAGATGCTGCGTCTGCACGGGTGGCGGATCTGTCCTGAATGTTTCTCCTCGATACGAACACTGTCTCGGAGCTGCGCAAGCTGCGTGCCGGCAAAGCCGATCCGGGAGTGGCCGCCTGGGCTGGCCAGGTTCAGCCCAGCAGATTGTTCGTCTCCGTGGTCACGATGCATGAACTGGAGCTGGGTGTGCTGCTGAAGGAGCGTCGTGATCCTGCCCAGGGTGCTCTGCTGCGGCATTGGCTGGAGCAGGCCGTTCTGCCGGCCTTTGCGGGGCGAATCCTGCCCTTTGACCTGGCGCTGGCACGCCGCAGTGCTGCCTTCCACAATCCGGATCCCCAGTCCTTCGCTGATGGCCTGATCGCCGCCACCGCCCTGGTGCATGGGTTGGTTGTCGTGACCCGCAATCTGGCTGACTTCAAGGCCAGTGGCGTGCCCTTGCTCAATCCATGGCTGGGAGGCTGAACGGCGTCTGGGTGTTTCTGTCGTTCCTGCACGTCGATGGCTCAGGGAGGCGGATCCCGCAGCTCCCGCAGCAGCTCCACCGCTGACCCTGGCGGTCCCGGCTGATCAGCATGAAGGGCGCGCAGGTGGCTGATCCAGTCTGTGTGGTCGCAGGGCAGTATTGCTTCCCCGGCGGCTCTCTGGATGGGCTGGTTGCGCTGTCGTGCTGCTGATGCATTGCGGCAGCGTTCTGGATGGCCTTCATGTCATCAAGTCTCCTCTGCTGCATTCGCCTTCACCCCGCCCCCGTCATCCCACTGCTGCCCGCGCCGACCGCGCCAGCCACAGCCCCAGGCCGATCCAGAGCAGCACCAGAGCGAAACAGAAGCCACTCCAGACGGGCAGGCCCCAGCCGGTCACCGCCAGCGGCGCCACCACCGTGATCACGCCGCCGGCAAGAAAGGGCTGCAGGATCAGCTGCTTGATCGAGAACGGGGTGAGGCTGCCGTTGCGGTCCTCGGGATCGACCATGTTGAGCAGCAGCAGGCCGCTGGCGGCCACACCGGTGGCCTGGCCGAACTCGACGAGGCCACGCTCGAACCAGCTCGCGGGAAGGATCCGCGGCGCCAGCAGCAGGATCACCGCCAGATTCCACACCAGCCCCACGCCCGCCAGCACGGTCAGCGGCAGCCAGTCGTGGGCCAGCAGCGACAGGTCCAGGCAGGCGGTGGCGGCGCTGATCAGCAGATCGGCGCTGAGGGTGCCGATACGCGCCTGCAGCTTCGGCCGCACCAGGGCGCTTCGCCCCGTGCGTTCCAGCAGGAGCCGCATCAGCAGCGAGCCCAGCAGGGCCAGTGGGAATACCGGCAGGGCATCCACCACCATCGCCAGCAGGCCTCCCTGCCAGGCGGCCAGCCGTCGCAGGCCTTCCAGCATCAGCACCCCGATCAGCACGGCTGATCCGGTGAGGGCGAGGTTGATCGCCAAGCTTCTCGGGGTGAGCGGTGGGGGGGCAGCGGCCGGCGCCGCGACGGCGCTGGAGCTCGAGGCGCCTGGTTCCAGGCCCGAGGCCGCTGTCTGCATCGGCAGGGCGCTGACGGAAACGGCCTGACAGGCCGTCGCATCAGGCTCCGGAGCCTGGCCCGAAGCCGATCCGCGGTCCTCGCCTGGGCTGGCCGTTGCCACGGGGGCAGGCACCGCAGAGCCCGCCTGCAGGGCATGCGCTGACTGGATTGCCGCTGCAGGCTGCATGGCCGCGGCAGCCGGGTCGGGAACGTCGCAGCCATCCGCCGTGGGCACGTCGGTGGGCTCAGCTGCCGGCGCAACCGCCAACGCCCCTCCCCGCACCCAGGCGAAGCGGCGGCCGAGCAGCACCAGCAGGCCGCCCACCATCGTCGAGGCCAGCAGGCCCACGGTGGCCAGGGCCAGGCCAAGGGCCTCGCCGCTCTCCAGCCCGAGGCGGGCGTAGGTGGGGCCCATCGCCGCCGCCGAGCCGTGGCCGCCTTCGTAGGCCACCTCGATCAGACAGGCCATCACCGACGGCGCCCCCATCAGCGGCTGCAGCAGCAGCAGCACCGCCAGCGCCGCCACCAGGTACTGGCCGAAGGCCAGGGTCAGAGCCAGCAGCATCTGGGCCGAGAGGGGCCGCCACAGGCCTCCGATCGCCGGCAGGGGCTTGCCGAGCAGCAGGCTGGCGAACACCAGCGTCAGCAGGATCAGCGGCAGCTGGTCCCACAACTGGATCACCTCCGGAGGGATCAGTGGCCAGACCCCGGCGGGGGCGATCAGCAGGCCGAGGCCACCGGCCAGCAGGGCCTCCGGAATCCCCCACTGGTGCGTGCCCAGAAGCCGCCCCAGGCCGGTGCCCAGCAGCAGCAGCAGCGCCAGCAGCGCCATGGACAGAGCCAGGGTGGGCACGCTGGAGCTCAGGGAGGACAGGACCGCGCTGATCCAGGCCATCGATGAGGCTCTGAGCTGCTCGAGTCCCGGCTGGAGCGCAGTGGGGAGGGCCAGCCCCGCTGAGGCAGGGTTCAGGAGAAGGGGCAGCAGGCTGGTGGTCAGGGCCGTCACCGGTCAGGGGTTCAAGGGAGGTGTGCAGACCTGGACCATCCCCGCCACTGTTGAAGCGCCGGGGCGGGGACTGGAGCGGCACCTCCCCTGTCGCCGGGGTCGCCAGGGCCGTTGCCGGTAAGGCTGCCATGGGGGCTGCGCGGCGGAGGGTTCAGCCTGAGGCCGCCCGACTCTGGAATCGTTCCAGGCCTTCCGAGATGGATGCGGGTGTCATCCGGAGGGCAGGCGGAGATGCAGCAGCTCTGTCCTGGCCTGAAGGTCCGCCTTCAGCCTCCTGCGCCCAACCCGAACCGCTCCCGGAAGAAGGCCTCGCTGCGCTCCAGCACCTGCCGCTGCACGGCCCCATCGCGGAAGCCGTGGCCCTCGCCTTCGAACAACTGCAGCTCCACAGGCACGCCGCGGGCTTTCAGCCGCTCCACCATGGCGATGCTCTGCTGCGCCGGCACCACCGTGTCGTCGAGGCCGTGGAAGAACAGCAGTGGTGCGTGGATCCGATCCGCCTGCTGCAGCGGTGAGCGCTGCTCATAGATCGCCCGCGCCGACGGCCAGGGCCCTACCAGCGCATCGAAGTAGCGGGCCTCGAAGCGGTGATCGCATTCCGCCAGGGCCGTCAGATCGGTGACCGGGTAGCGGATGGCACCGGCGCGCAGGGTGTCGCCGCGGGCCATCGCCGCCAGCACCGTGAAGCCCGAAGCGCTGCTGCCCTCCATGGCGATGCGGTCCGGATCGGCGTGGCCGGCCTCCACCACGGCCCGGGCGGCGCCGAGGCAGTCGTCCACGTCCACCACACCCCAGAGCCCGTCGAGGCGTTCGCGATAGGCGCGCCCGAAGCCGGTGGAGCCGCCGTAGTTCACATCCACCACGCCCCAGCCGCGACTGGTCCAGAACTGAATCGCCAGGCTCAGGCCGGTGCGGGCCATGCCCGTGGGGCCGCTGTGGCCGCGCACCAGCAGCGGCGAGGCGGGACCGGCTCCATCCCGGGGCGGGTAGTACCAGGCATGGGTGGGGCGGCCGCCATGGCCGGTGAACCGGAGGGGCTCCGGGCGGCTGATCTGATCCGGAGCCAGCAGGGCGGGCACGGCGGGTCGGTGTGTCCAGGCCACAGGGAGGTCCTCCAGCCAGGCCTCAGCAGGCTGCTGCAGGGCTTCTTCCGGAGAGTCCGCCAGCGTCTCCGCCCTCCGCTTCTGCCGGCACGGACGCTGGAGGGTCAGCTCCAGCAGGCCGGGACCGTCCACAGGGCCGCTGGCAATCGCCACCACCCTGCCGTCTTGGGCGTCGAGGGCGGCCAGATCGTCGAAGGGCAGCGGGATCGGCTGCCAGCGCAGCGCTCCCCTCAGCGCGCCGCTGGAGCTCGCTGGGGCGGGAGGGTCGCTGGGGCTCGCTGCTTCGCTGGCCCCGTCGCGCTGGCCAGGGTTCGTGGTCTCTGCCAAGGCCGCTGGGGTGTCGGCGCCTGGCGTGTCGGCAGCAGTGGCGGCACCATCGCCTGTGGGCACCAGCGCCCCCAGCTCCCAGCGGCCATCACGGCAGCACGCCGCCACCAGCCTCTGGCCATCCCAGGCGGTGGTGCGCATGCCGTACACCCACTGGGGCATCGCGAACTCCGCCTGCATCGGCAGCAGCGGTCGCCACTCGGGCGCCGCCTCCGGTGACAGCGACACTGCGTTCTCAAGCATCTCCAGGTTCCACCAGCCGCTGCGGTCGCCCGCCACCATCAGATCCGGCCCGGCCCACAGGGGCTGGAACACCGAGATGGCCTGCCCCGGGCCTGGGGTGCTGCCGGCGATCGGCCGAACGTCCGTCAGCGCGCCGCCGGCATCGAAGCGCCCCAGCCACAGCACGCTGCGGTCCCAGGGCATGCAGGGCTGCTGCCAGCTCACCCAGGCCAGATGGCAGCCCGAGGGGCTGAGCACGGCGTAGCCGCAGAAATCAGGGCTCTCCCAGAGCACCTGCGGCGTCCCGCCGGCGAGCGGCACCGACACCAGCCGGTCGCGGTCGTTGTGCTCACACACGCCGATCCAGCGCTGCCGGGCCGGGTCGATCAGGCCATCGCCGAACAGGGCGGGCTCCCCGTCGTGCTGAGCATCCGAGGCCGGAGTGAGGCGCACGGGTGCAGGCAGGGGCACATTGCCTGGATCATCGGGCAGATCCAGGCGCCATAGCGAACGCCCCCCCTCGGCCACCACCACCACCGTTGGGCCCTCAGTCCAGCTGCCCAGCGGCGCATGGCCTGGATGCTCTCCTTCCGCAGGACGCTCGTCCGCCCGGAGGTCTGCCATGGACCGGCTGTCGTTCCCGCGTTCGTCAGCACCAGTGCCACCTCCTGCCGACTTTCTCGCGACGCAGTACACGCCCCCGCCATAGCCGTGGATGCGGCTGCGCAGATCCAGCTCCGGGGTGAGCTCCAGCTCCGCGCCCGTGCGGGTGCGCAGCCGCAGGGTGGTGCGACCGCGCTGCGCCGGCAGTTGCTCCAGCCAGAACAGCCGTCCGTCCAGCAGGCGGGGTTCCTTGAGCACCGGCGTCGCTCCCAGCACCAGCTCCGCCGGCAGGGGGCCGGTTCCGCCGGCCTGATCGGTTCGGTTCCGCCCGACTGCGTCCACCCCTGCCTCCATGGCGTGCCTTCTAGGATGAACCCCTGTGATTCCGGTGATTCCTTGGCGCGCAGCTTCGCCCAGTTGGCTCGCGCAGCCGAGCAGGGCAACCGCACCGTTCAGGTGCCGAAGGAGCCCCTCGAAACGCCGCCGCTGCCGATCCACACACTCGGCTCCAGGGAGCTGCGCACCAGCGCCAGGCGGATCAGCAAGGTCGACGAGGGCATCCGTGACCTCGCACGCGACATGCTGCGCAGCATGTACAGCGCCCAGGGCATCGGACTGGCGGCCCCACAGGTGGGCGTCCACAAGCAGCTGTTGGTGATCGATCTCGACATCGAGGAGGCATCCACCCCACCGCTGGTGCTGATCAACCCCGAGATCACCGCTTTCGGCTCCTCGCTGAACACCTATGAGGAGGGCTGCCTCAGCATTCCCAAGGTCTATCTGAACGTGGTGCGTCCCTCGATCGTGGAGGTGAGCTACCGCGACGAGCTGGGCCGGCCGAAGCGCCTCAAGGCGGATGGGTTGCTGGCCCGCTGCATCCAGCACGAGATGGATCATCTCAACGGCGTGCTGTTCGTCGATCGCGTCACCGATGAGTTGAGCCTCAACGAAGGCCTCAAGCAGCAGGGGTTCGACCGCCGCGACGTCCAGTCGATCCGCTGAGCCCCCCCTATTCGCTGAAACAGCCATGGAGATGAAACCTCTGGCCGGGCTGTTCCTGGCCGTCGCCTGCGTGCTCGGCATCGCCGCCACCGGCTCGGTGTTCGAGCTGGCCTACGGCGATCCCGATCTCGGCGTGCAGACCACCCGCTGGATCCTGGGAGCGAGCCTGCCTGGCACCGTGATCGCGCTGCTGGTGGCGATTCGCATCAACAAGCCCGCCTGAAGATCCGGGACGTCCGCAGGAGCATCCGAGTCCGGATCCCACGGTGCATCGGCGGAGGTCACCACGGTGATCGGCGCCATGGCCTGCGGCCCGGCGACCGCGAAGACGTGCCTGCAGGACGAGGCGCATCTTGCAAGCAACCCCTCCGGGGGCTCGGGGACGGCGCACGCGATGCGGATTCGCGATGGCTCATCCGCACTCCCTGAAGGCCGCTCCTGCCTCCGCGAGGCAGGACAGCTGCCCCTCGGAGCAGGCCGAGGGGAGCTCCTTCCAGAGCTCTGCTGAACCCAAGGGCTCATCCGGGTGGACTTGATTCATGCCGCTTTTTTGATGGCCTTAACCGCACCTGGGTGCCGCCCGTGCTGGTGGAAGTAGGCAGACGTTCCCCTCTGGGAAGGCAGGTCGGGACTCCGTGCCTGAGCTGCGGAGCGACATGGGTCAAACCTGCCGAGCTGAGAGCTTCCGGCATCAGCAGCGGCATTGCCCTGGGCTTGTCGTCATGCCTTCGACCCCGCCCGTCGCGGGCCGCGTTCCGGGGCGGTGCCGGTCCGCAGGCCGGCCTCCCGCTCTCCGGCCGCGAGTGAGACCAGGCTCCGGTTTGCATACGATTCACCCTGCTCCTCACCCCGGCAGCGTCGTGACCCTCTCCCTGAGATCCGGGCGGCTGCGCCGCTCGCCCCTCGCCGCCCTCGCCCTGCTGCTGGGGCTGACCGCGGCGCTCCCCAGCCAGCGCGCCAGTGCCCAGCAGGCCCTCTTCGGGGCCCTCGAGGTGGAGCAGCAGCGGTTCGTGCTCGTGGCCGCGCCGATCGGCAGCAGCGGCAGCCGCTACCAGCTCAATATCTACGAGCAGATCAACGACCGCCGGCCCTGTTTCGCCACCGGCAGCGCCCTGCCTGCGCCGGTCAACCCACTGCTGGCGACCTTCGACTTCACCGGCATCTGCGGCCGCTACATCGACGCCAACGGCTATTCCCTGCGGGTGGGCGGCACGGACCTGGCCACCTCCTACCGCCTGATGGTCCGCACCGATGCGACGGGCACCCTGCTGGTGGCCCTGCCCACCAAGTCCTGGGCCGGTCCCGAGATGATCGTGGCCCGCTCCGGCGGACCGATCGGCGGGTTCCACAAGCTTGAGCCTGAACCGGGCTGGCGCCTGATGCGTCGCACCTATGGCGGCCGCAGGCTCGGCCATCTGTACGTCTACAGCGACAGCTGGCCGGTCGCCGCCATCGACGGCGCCGCCCCTGCTGCGGCATCTCCCCCTCGGGAGCGTCCCGCCGGCAGCCCCATGACTCCTGCCCCTGCCGCCGCGGGAACGGCCTCCCCGGCAGCCCTTGAGCCTGGGGGCGGTTCCGGCACCGCCGCCTCGCCCGGCTCTGCTGGGGCGATGGAGCCCCAGAGCGGCGCGCCCGCCGCGGTCGACGGTGGCCGGGCTCCGGCCATGCCGACCCCGCCACCGAACCTCTGAGAGCGGGCGGTCGGGCGCTTGCTACATTTCCAGACTCCGCATCTCCCAGCAGCACTTCATGACCCAGGTCACGGTCGGTGAAAACGAAGGCATCGAGTCGGCGCTGCGTCGCTTCAAGCGCCAGGTGTCCAAGGCCGGCATCTTTGCGGATCTGAAGCGACTGCGCCATCACGAGACGCCGACGGAGAAGTACAAGCGCAAGGCCCAGCAGCGCCGCCGTCGCCGCTGAGCCGCCGCCAGGCTTTCTCTGTCTGTACTCCCCATAAGCACTCCTTCAAGGGCCCTCCAGGTCACTTCGCCTGGAGGGCCCTGTTGCTGTCCGGACCCACGACGGGGTTCATGCGCCGTCCGGTGGACGTCCGGGACCGACTCCCCGGCCGTGACCGATTGGGTGCCCCGAGCATCAGCTGGGTCCGCTGGGCTGATCTTCCAGGTTCACTGCGCAGCTCTGGGGAAGGACTCCAGGACCCCGGCCCTGTCTGGGTGGCCTGCTCTCCCAGGTGAGTGCGGGCCCGGCCACAGAGCACGGCAGGTCCTGCGCCCCTGTCCTCCCGGGAGCGGAGCTGTCACAGCTGCGCGAGTCGCTGCCGAGGCGGCGCCGGAACCGGTGCTTCTACCTGTTCCCGATCCCTGACAGACGACCCATGCTGATGGGACCCACGCGCGTCCAGGCCATGGCCCAGGTCCCTGTCTCTCCCGGCGATTCCTCCAGCGCCGCCCTGCTCCGCACCGCCACCGGTACGGGCCTGGCAGGGTTCGGGGCCTGGCTGGCGGACATGCTCAATCACGCCTTCGGCAATCCCCGTGAGGAGGCGGCTCATCAGCCGCCGCTGGTCGGAGTGCAGCCCTACCGCGACCGCCCCCAGCGCCGTCGCCGTTTCTGAGGGGTCTGCACCTGCGGATTCGCTTCTGTTCCCCACGTGTTCCTCGTTCTTCTGATCGCCCCCGCCGCTTCTGTGGTGGGGGTGTCGCGCCTTCAGGTGTTCATCAGATCAAAACTGCGGTAGGTCAGCGCTTCGCTGATCGCCTCGGGCCTGATCTGCTCCTGCTCCGCCAGGTCGGCGATCGTGCGCGCCACCCGCAGGAGCCGCAGCCCGGAGCGGGCCGAGAGGCGCCGCTGCTCCACGGCCCGCTGCCACAGCTGGTGTGCCGCGCCGCTGAGCTGGATCACCGTCGCCAGCTGCTCGCCGTCGAGGGCGCCGTTGCAGCGGCCGCCGGGATTGCGGGCCCGCATCCGATCGCGCGCAAGCCGGACCCGAGCGGCCACCCTTGCGCTGGTTTCCGGTGTTGTCGTTTCATCGGCCCCCCACCGTCCGCCCAGGTTGCCTGCGGGTTCGGGGTGGTTCCTGGCTGATCCTCCGCTGTCGCTCGCCGTGCCGGAGCCGAGCCAGGTCGCATCGCTGCCGTTGTGCATGGTGCTGTCCCCGCGGTGCTGGGAGCCTCTCTCGCTGCTGCTGCCGGCCGCCGCGCAGGAATTCGGCCGGCGGGCGAATGGAGCGGCCAGGGCGGCGCTGGAGGGGCGCCGCATCAGCACCTGCAGGTCGAGCCGATCGAGCAGGGGGCCGGAGAGGCGTCCCCAGTAGCGGCGGCGCAGGCCCTCGCCGCAGTCACAGCCCCCGTCGTCATCGCCGTAGCGGCCGCAGGGGCAGGGATTGGTGGCCGCCACCAGGGTGACGCGACAGGGGAAGCGGCAACGCTGGCGGGCACGGCTGATCAGCACCTCCCCCTCCTCGAGCGGTTGGCGCAGCAGATCGAGGATGTCGCGGCGGAATTCGGCGAGCTCATCGAGGAACAGGACCCCGTGGTGGGCCAGGCTCAGCTCCCCCGGCATGGGCAGGGAGCCGCCGCCGATCAGAGCCGCCCCCGAGCAGCTGTGATGGGGGCTGCGGAAGGGGCGGCGGCTGATCAGACCGTCCTGCTGCTCCAGCAGGCCCGCCACCGAGTGCAGGCGCGTCACCTCCAGGGCCTCGGCACGCTCCAGTGGTGGCAGCAGACCAGGCAGCCGTCGGGCGAGCATCGTCTTGCCGCTGCCCGCTGCTCCCACCAGCAGCAGGTGGTGCCCCCCCGCGGCCGCGATCTCCAGGGCACGGCGTCCGTGGGTGGCGCCGCGCACCTCCGCCAGATCCGGTCCCGACCGCTCCTGGGGCGAGGGCGCCGGTGGCGCTGCGGTCGGGACACGATCGGGCAGGCTCAGCAGGGTCAGCACGCCCTCCAGATCGGCGGGGCCCCATACCCGCAGCCCCTCCACCAGGGCCGCCTCCGAGGCGTTGGCGGCCGCCACCACCAGACCGCGGGCACCCGCCTGCTGGGCGGCCATTGCCATCGCCAGCACGCCGCGGATCGGTCGCAGCCGGCCGTCGAGCCCCAGCTCCGCGGCGCTCCAGATGCCCTCCAGCCGCTCCGGCGCCAGCTGACCGCTGGCCACCAGCAGGCCCAGCGCGATCGGAAGATCGAAGCCGGGGCCCGCCTTGCGCAGATCGGCCGGAGCGAGGCTCACCACCACGCGGGTGAGGGGCACCTTCAGGCCGCTGTTGCGCAGGGCGGCCCGCACCCGTTCCCGCGCCTCCTGCACCGCGGCATCGGGCAGGCCCACCAGCTGCAGACCCGGCAGCCCCGGACCGATGTCCACTTCCACGTTCACCTCCACGGCCTCCAGGCCGCGCAGGGCCGAACCGCTGCAACGCGCCAGCATCTCCGTCACCTCCATCCCGACCTCTGTTCAGTGCCACCGCCTGTCCCATCGCCAGTGCGGACGGGCGTTCCAGGGGGGGGGTGGCCCCGCTGCCTTCCGTTCCACAGCGCTGCCCTTCTCACCGTGCAGCCTTGCGTCGCTTCGTGCTTCGCTGGCAGTGGCGAGGGCTGCCTCACCCGTCCCTTGCTCCTCCCACCCCTCACCGCCGCCGGCGGTGTCTGCCGATGACCAGCGAAACCCAGGGCGGCGACACGATCTTCGGGCGCATCCTGCGCGGCGAGATCCCCTGTGACGCCGTCCACAGCGACGAGCACTGCCTGGCGTTCCGGGATGTGGCGCCGCAGGCCCCGGTGCATGTGCTGGTGATTCCGCGCCGGCCGATTCCGCGCCTCGCCGATGCCGGTGAGGACGATCAGGCCCTGCTCGGCCATCTGCTGCTGGTGGCGGCCCGGGTGGCCCGCCAGGAGGGCCTGGAGGATTTCCGACTGGTGGTCAACAGCGGCGCCGGAGCGGGGCAGACGGTGTTCCATCTGCACGTGCACGTGCTCGGAGGTCGCCCGATGGCCTGGCCTCCGGGCTGAGCGGTCCGCGGATCCACCCCAGCCGGCGCGTGCCGGGGCTCCAGCGGCGACAATGCCTGACATCCGCGTCCATCCATGGCACCCCTGAAGGCGTTGCGTGAGCAGCTGGGCAAGCTGCAGCGCCTGGCTCAGCCCTATTTCCTTCCCCTCGATGGCGGCGGTGCCGGAAGCGGCTGGCAGTTTCTGCTCCTGATGGTGGCGATGGTGGCGGTGGTGGTGGGCACCACCCTGCTCCTGCTCACCGGTGCGGTGGCCCTCAGCGGCGCCGTGATTCCTGAGCTCCAGGCCCGCTTCCTGCCCGGGGTGCCCGAGTGGGTGGCCGGGATCTGGGCCGGCCCCTTCGGCAAGGGGGTGATGGGCTGCTTCATCGCCGGCGTGCTGGCCTTCGTGCTGCTGCGGCATCGGCTGCGTCAGGGCCGCTGGGTGCCGTGGCTGCTGCTGGCGCTGATCGTGCTGCTGATCCTGGTGATCAACGGCATCAACGTGGGCATCAGTTTCGTGGCCCGCAATATCGATAATGCCCTGGTCGCCTACAAGCAGGACGAGTTCTGGAAGATCGTCGCCATCTACGCCGGCTGTCTCGTCTTCGCCCTGCCGATCCGCGCCCTGCAGAGCTATCTGGTGCCCAAGCTCGGCCTGCTCTGGCGCCAGTGGCTGACCAGCCGTCTGATCGGCCGCTACCTGGAGAATCGCGCTTATTACATCCTCAATCCCAACGACGAAAGCCAGGAGGAGATCGATAACCCAGACCAACGCATCTCTCAGGACGCGAATAGCTTCACGGCCCAGAGTCTCGCGTTCACGGTGGGTGTGTTCGAGGCGCTGCTCACCTTCGTGAGCTTCGTGATCGTGCTCTGGACGATCAGCAGTCAACTGGCCTTGGTGCTTCTGTCCTATTCGGTGATCGGCACCGGCGTGATCGTGTTCGCCGGCCGGCGTCTGGTCTTCCTCAACAACCGCCAGCTGAAGCTCGAGGCCGACTTTCGCTATGGCCTGGTGCACATCCGCGATAACGCCGAAGCGATTGCCTTCTACAAAGGAGAGGACGTCGAGCGTCGCGAGGCCGATCGCCGGCTCGGTGGTGCGATCGCCAACTTCGACCGCCTGATCGTCTGGAGTGCCCTGATCACGGTGATTCAGCGCTCCTACGATTACTTCTCGCGCTTCCTGCCCTGGCTGGTGATCGCGCCCCTCTATTTCGCCAAGGAGAAGGATTTCGGGGTGTTCGGACAGGCGGGCATCGCCTTCTCGCAGGTGTTCTTCTCAGTCAGCTTCATCGTCAACAACATCACTGAGCTGGCCTCCTTCTCGGCCTCGATCAGCCGCCTTGAGGGCTTCCAGACCAAGGTTGAGAAGATCAGCGGCCTGATCAGTCGTGCGGAGGTCACGGCAGCGTCGCCGCCGGCGGCGGCTGCGGCCGGCCCCGCTTCGATCCTCGTCGAGCATGCCGATCTGGTGCCGCCCCGCAGCACACGGCGTCTGATCCACGACCTCAGCCTCAGCATCTCCCCGGACCAGCGGCTGCTGGTCGTCGGGCCTTCCGGTTGCGGCAAGACCTCCTTCCTGCGCCTGATCAGTGGGCTGTGGAGCCCCGAGAGCGGCCGGGTGCAGCGGCCTCCCGAGGGAGAGCTGCTGTTCATCCCCCAGAAGCCCTACATGCTTCTGGGCAGCCTGCGCGAACAGCTCTGCTACCCGCAGTCGCCCGATCGCTTCAGTGACGATCAACTGCGCCATGTCCTGGAGCAGGTGTACCTGCCGGATCTGGTCCAGCGCTACCCGGACCTCACCGTCAAGCAGGACTGGCCGCGGCTGTTGTCGCTCGGCGAGCAGCAGCGCCTCGCCTTCGCGCGCCTGCTGCTCAACGGTCCTCGCTTCGTGGTGCTGGACGAGGCCACCAGCGCCCTCGATGTCACCACCGAGAAGAAGCTGTATCAACTCCTGGTGCAGCGGGAGATGGCCTTCGTCAGCGTCGGCCACAGGCCCACGCTCACGGAGTATCACGACACGGTGCTGGAGCTCGACGGCCAGGGCTCCTGGCGCCTCCTGCCGGCCGCCGGCTATAGCTTTGGCCTGGAGTCCGCCAGGCCAGGTTGAGCCCGGTCGTTCTCCAGCCCCCGCCCCCGGTGCCGTTCAGGGCCCAGGCCATCAGCATCGGGCACCGCAACACCGTTGAGACACTCCCTGTGAGAACGTCCCTCACGGTCACTCCACCCTCCCCCTTCCGGATCCCTGCGCATGAGCGAGAGCGCCGCCCCTTCCCCGGCGACTCCTGACGGGAGTCACCAGCCCCCAGCCACCAGCGCCACCACGGGCGATGTGCCCGCCTTCGGCTGGAGTGCCTATGCCGAGCGCATCAATGGCCGTTTCGCCATGCTCGGCTTCGTGGCGGTGCTGCTGGTTGAAGCCCTCAGCGGCGACACCTTCCTCCACTGGGCCGGTCTGGTGCCCTGAACCGGCCAGGGCTCAGCTCTGCACGGCCTGGATGCTGCAGCCCCGGTCAGCGCCTGTCAGGGGTGTGGTGTGTTGAACAGCAACCCTCTGAGCGCGTCGCCTTCGGCCGCGTGAGGGTGCTCATCAGGGGAGCGTGATCAGGTCGAGTTGCCACAGTCCGTTGCGGCTCACCTCCACAGCCAGGGTGCGCCCCTCGGCATCCAGGGCCACGCGCCTGGGCACCCCATCGGGTTGCAGTGGAACCGGCTCAAGGCTGGCCAGGTTGCGCCGGTAGACCACCACCTCGGTGCGTCCCTGGCGATGCCGCACCAGCGCCAGTCGTTCGCCGCGGGCATCGCTGGCCACGCTCAGGGGCTGGGCGTCGGGTCGGTTGAGGCCGGGCAGGGGGATCGGCAGACGGCTGCGCAGATCCACCAGCACCACCTGTTGGCGGCCTCCCCGTCCGCTGATCAGGGCCAGCACCGTTTCCCCCAGGGCGGGAGCCCGGCCGCTGCCCGCCTGCTCCACCGCCCGGTCCAGTTCCGGCAGGGGGCGGCCCGTCTCCGCCATGCAGCCGCCCAGGCCCAGCAGCAGGGCAGTGACCATGGGCAGGAGGGCCAGCGGCAGCAGGGCCGCGATCTCGCGCCATCCGCCCCTGTCGCCGAGCGTGACATCCCAGCGGTGTGGCTGCTCCGGTGTTGTCAGCCCTCGGCCACCACAGAGGCCGTGCCGCCCAGCAGCAGCCGGCTGCTGAGGTCCTGAGGTCATCGGGGGGGCTTCGCTCTCGCTCATGGCACCTGCGGGCCAGGCCCGCCTCCAGAGACCCGCAGGCCTCCAGGCAGGTCGGGCTCAAGCAGGCCGCTCAGATCGAACAGGCGCAGGCTGGAGCGCCCGTCACGCCACACCTCGATCGCCAGGGTGTGGCCCTGCGGCGAGAGGCTGAGCCGTTCGGCCTCCTGGCCGGGCGGCAGGGGGAGGCGATGCAGCTGGCCACTGGCACGGTCCCAGACCACTGGCAGGGACCGCTGCCCCTGCTGGACGAGCAGGGCGAGGTAGCGGCCATTGCGGCTGAGCGAGGGGGAGCGATGCGGCGTCCAGCGGTTGAGCGGACCCATCGGCAGCAGGCGGCCGGAGGGCTGCTCCTGCAGCACCACGGTGGGCCGGCCCCCGCGCGGCATCACGCTGGCCAGGATCCGTCCCTGACCGCTGAGGGCGGGATCCTCCCGGTTCCGATCGCCCAGTGAGGCGGTGCCGGCATTGCGGCGCAGGCCGGGCCAGAAGCTGCAGGCGGAGAGGCTCAGGGTCAGGCCGACCAGCATCACGGCCAGGAGCATCCGGGCTGCCGGCGGGAGGCTCTTGGGGGCGCAGCGGCTCATGGTCTCTCCATGACAGGCCGCAGCGCGCGGGTGCGGCTCAGTCGTCGAAGCGGGAGCTGTTGTCGCGGCCGCTCTGAGCTGGCCCGGGCCGGGATGCACCGGAAGCCTGGGTGGTGCTGCCGCCTTCCAGGGGTGAGAAGTCGGCATCTCGCACGCCGGACTCCGCGCGGCTCTCACGCCGCAGGGGTGTCCCCTGCGGAATCCCCGGGCGGCCATCATTGCGAGCGGTCTCGGCTCCGAGGTTCGAACGACTGGATGCAGAGGCGCCTTCCGAGGGCCGGCGCCCTGATCGTGACATCACCTCGCTGCTCGGAACCGGACGGCTGCCGCGGCGAGGCTCAGGTCCGCTCTCCCGTTCCTGGCGTCGGGCCCCGAAGGGTGTGGAGCCGGATCTGGTGCCGCCGGCGCTGTAGCGGGACCCCAGGGAGCGGCTGTCTGCTGCCGCCGGTTCACCCCAGCCCGCAGAGCCACGGCCTCCGGGACCCCGGCCACCCTCCTCGGGGGGGAGATCGCGGCGGGGACCGTCCCAGTCCTCGGGTTCGCCGCGACGGCTGGCGGCACGTTCGGGGATGGCAGCTCGACTGGCGCGACGCGGGCGGTAGAAGTCCTCCTCCTCCTCCTCGCGGGAGCGGATCCGCCGTCGCACCGGTTCGCTCTGGTCGAGGCGCTCCCGATCCCAGTCCGAACCACCGCCGAGGCCGCCACGGGGCCGCAACGGCACTGGCTCTTCGTCTTCGAAATAGGCGGAACGGCGCGCCTGCTCGGTGGTGACGCCGCGCAGGCGCACACTTTCGTAGGCAAAGAAGACGGTGCTGCCGGCGAGCAGGAACTGGCCGAACTGCAGGATCGGGTCCAGGCGCCAGCCCTGGAAGAAGAGGATGCCGCCGCAGAGCAGGCCGACGGCCGCAAAGAAGACGTCGTAATCCCGGGCAAGCGCGGGCTTGAAGTTCCGCACGAAGTAGAGAACGGCCCCACCCACCGCCAGCACGATGCCGACGATCGAGGCCCAGTTCAGAGCGGCATTGACCAAGGCGGACCCTCGTGGGCGATCAGCGATGGCTCACTCTAGGCCTGGCGTCGAGACGCCCTGGGTCGGTGGTTTCAGCGTCGCCGCCGGCATCGATGCTGCTCAGGCCCTGCGACGTCCGCCGTCGATGCCTCGGCGGATGAGAGACCAGGCGGGACGAGCCGCCTTCGGAATTGCTGAAGCGCTGGTGGTTCAGACCGTTCGCCCGGTTTTCGGATGGGGGCCTGAGGATGGCCTGTGTCGGATCCCCATCAGGGCGACAGGGCCTGATCCAGCACAGTGGTCCGATCCCGCTGCTGTCCGCTCCGGATCGGAGCCTGGGCTCCTGATTCCCCTGGGCTGGAGCCGGAACGGGTGGCGGCGGGTCAGGGCCTTGGCTGAAAAGCCCCGCTCCCCGGACCCCGACGCCGGGGGTCGGCAGGGAGGCGGGGCTGACGATCGGTGCGGCTGAAGCCGGGGTGGCCGGCTCGCCGATCAGAGGCGGCGGTCGAGCCGGTCGTTCTGGCTGATCAGAAAGAGGGCGATGCTGATCGGAATGACCACGATCACCGCACCCCAGACGAGACTGCTCAGAAAGTTGGCCAGGGAGGGGGTCATGGCGCTCGATCGGGCGAGTGACTCGGGTGATCTTAGGCAGCACCCCCCTGCTCCCTACGATCAGGGACTGCCTGCTTAGAGCTTTGTGACGGCGCCGGTTCTCTCGCCTCAGGTCCTGCTGCCCGTGCTGCACAGCGCCGTGGGCCTGCTGCTGGGGGCCTGGACCCTGCTGTTCCTGTTCCGCATCGTGCTCACCTGGTATCCCCAGGTCGATCTCAGTCAGGGGGCGATGCGCCTGATCGGGGTGCCCACCGAGTTCCTGCTGGCCCTCACCCGCCGTCTGATCGCGCCGATCGGCGGCGTCGATGTCACGCCGGTGGTCTGGGTGGGGCTGATCAGCCTGGTGCGTGAACTGCTGGTGGGCCAGCAGGGCCTGCTCACCCTGGCGCTGCTGCGCAGCCAGTCCCTGGCCTGAAACCGGGCTTCAGAGCATCTCCTGCTCGACGAACTTGGTGTGCACATCGCCCATCTGGAATTCGCGGCGATCGAGCAGCGCCAGGTGGAAATCGATCGTGGTGGGGATCCCGGTGACGGCGCACTCGGAGAGGGCGCGGCGAAGGCGTCGCAGGGCATGCTCCCGGTCCACCCCCCAGACGATCAGCTTGCCGATGAGCGAGTCATAGAAGGGAGGGATCTCATAGCCGGTATAGACGTGGCTGTCGATGCGCACGCCGGGGCCGCCGGGGGGTAGCCAGCCGGTGATCCGACCGGGAGCGGGGCGGAAGTTGTGGGCGGGGTCCTCGGCGTTGATGCGGCACTCGATCGCATGGCCCTGGATCCGCACGTCCTCCTGGCGGAAGCTGATCGGCTCGCCGCCGGCGATGCGCAGCTGCTCGGCGATCAGATCGATGCCCGTGACCATCTCGGTGACCGGGTGCTCCACCTGGATGCGGGTGTTCATCTCCATGAAATAGAAGGCGCCATGGCGGTCCACCAGGAACTCCACGGTGCCGGCACCCTCGTAGCCGATGCTGCGTGCGGCCGCCACGGCCGCCTCTCCCATGCGTCGCCGCAGTTCAGGATCGAGGCCGGGGCTGGGGGCTTCCTCGAGCAGCTTCTGGTGGCGACGCTGGATCGAGCAGTCGCGCTCTCCGAGGTGCACCACGTTCCCGTGTCGGTCGGCGAGCACCTGCACCTCGACGTGTCGGGGCCGCTCGATGAACTTTTCCATGTAGAGGCCCGGGTTGCCGAAGGCCGCCTCGGCTTCGCCCTGGGCGCCGCGGAACAGGCTCTCCAGTTCGGCGGCAGACGGCACCAGGCGCATGCCGCGCCCACCGCCCCCGGCGGTGGCCTTGATCATCACGGGGTAGCCCATCCGCTCGGCCACCACCGCCGCTTCGGCGGGGCTCTCCAGCAGGCCCTCGCTGCCGGGAATGGTCGGCACCCCCACGCCCTGCATCGTCGCCTTGGCGGTGGACTTGTCGCCCATGGCCAGGATCGACGCGGGGGAGGGGCCGACGAAGGTGATGCCGTGATCGAGGCACTTCTCAGCGAAGTCGGCGTTCTCCGCCAGGAAGCCGTAACCGGGGTGGATGGCGTCGGCACCCCGTGAGGTGGCGGCCGCCAGGATGTTGGGCACGTTGAGATAGCTGCGGCTGCTGGGCGCGTCGCCGACACACACCGCCTCATCGGCGAGCTGCACGTGCAGGGCGTTGCGATCCACCGTGCTGTGCACCGCGACGGTGGGGATCCCGAGTTCTCGGCAGCTGCGCAGGATTCGCAGGGCGATTTCGCCCCGATTGGCGATCAGCAGTTTGCCGATGGGCATCCGTGCGCGTGCTGCCGTAGCTGAGACAGGCCGCCTGGGACTGTATCAGCGCTGTCACTGCGCTCCCTGGTGGGAGACCGCCCCGGGCCAGTGGGTATAGTGCCGGGGTCGGGCAGTTTCACTGCCTCGCAATCCTGCCCCAGGGCAGATCCCTCAGCGGCATGGCCGCATTCACCGTTCCTGACTGCCATCGGCTTCAGGTCGGATCTCCGGTCAACGGCCAAAGCCGTTGTCCACTCTTGGTCGCCATCCTGCGATCATGCACACCGCGCGGATGTGGTGGAATTGGTAGACACGCACGTTTGAGGGGCGTGTGACTTCGGTCTTGCGAGTTCAAGTCTCGCCATCCGCATTTCTGTTCTTGTCCGTTGGCTCCTTCCTCCGGTCAGAGCCATGGTTCCGGCGAGGCGGCCGGAGGCCTGGATCGCCGGGACGAGTCGTCAGCGCTCCCTGGTTCCGTTCTGTCCGGCGAAGCTCTTCAGGGCGAAGCATCTCTCTCCGACGCTCTCCAGAGGGTGGTCCCCGCACCGGTCCCATCCACGGTTGAGGGGGATGAGCCGGCCCTGATCGTGCTGGTCAGCAATGGCCCCGGGGAGCTGAGCACCTGGGTGCGTCCCCTGGCACGCCTGCTGCACCGCCGATTGGCGCTGCGTCCGCTGGTGCCCGGTGCCTCCCTGGGGCTGCGCCTGGTGCTGGTGCCCTGTCCCAACGCCACCGGCAGCGAACACCGCGTCGCTTCCGCCTGGGGGCTGTTCGATCAGGTGCTGCCGGCCCGGCGCTTCTGGCCCCTGTTGTTGCAGCCCCGCCGCCACGGCAGCTGGCCCCGCCATGGGGTGGTGGTGTTCCTGGGCGGCGACCAGTTCTGGACGGTGCTGCTCTCGGCACGCCTCGGCTACCGGCATCTCACCTATGCCGAGTGGGTGGCCCGTTGGCCGCGCTGGAACGACCGGGTGGCGCTCATGGGGCCCGCGGCGGCCGCTCGGCTGCGACCCCGCTGGCGCGACCGATCCTGGGAGGTGGGAGATCTGATGGCGGATCTCTCCGAGGCCTCCCGCAGCGATGAGCCCCTCGCCGGTGGGCCCTGGGTGGCGCTGCTGCCCGGCTCGAAGCGGGCGAAACTGCAGGTGGGCGTTCCCTTCCTGCTGGAGACCGCCGATCGCCTGGCGGCCCTGCGGCCCGGCTGCCGCTTCCTTCTGCCCCTGGCGCCGACCACCACCGTGGCGGAGCTGCAGGCCCTCGCCGGTGCTGCCAACCCGGTGGCTCGCCACTACGGGGCGGGGGTGCCGCTGCGGCAGGGGAACCGGCTGATCACGCCGGCGGGCACCGAGATCCTGCTGTGCGAGCAGCATCCGGCCCATGGCTCCCTGAGCCAGTGCAGCCTGGCGCTCACCACGGTGGGCGCGAACACCGCCGAGCTGGGGGCGCTCGGGGTGCCGATGATCGTGCTGGTGCCCACCCAGCACCTGCAGGTGATGCAGGCCTGGGATGGCTGGCTGGGGCTGGTGGCGCGGCTGCCGCTGCTGCGGCGGCTGATCGGTGTGGCGCTCACCGCCTGGCGATTGCGGCACCGGGGCTTTCTCGCCTGGCCCAACATCTCCGCCGGCCGCCTCGTGGTGCCCGAACGGGTGGGGGCGATCGAGCCGGCCGCGATTGCTGCCGAGGCCGCCGACTGGCTGGATCACCCCACCCGGCTGGCGGCCATGGCCGAGGACCTGCGCAGCCTGCGCGGCCGGCCCGGCGCGGTGGCGGCCCTGGCGGACCTGGTGGCGGAGCTGCTGCCAGCCGGTGCTGTGCAGCGACCGCCCGGCTAGGGTCCGGCCACCCCCCTGACCCGCTGATGTCGGATTCCAACCAGAACCCCCCCGCCTCCGCCTGCGGCGTCGAGAGCGGCCTGGCACGGGGCGCCGAGGAGGAGGTGTGGCGTCAGAAGCTCACCCCTGAGCAGTTCCGCATCACCCGACAGGGCGGCACCGAGCGCGCCTTCACCGGCGAGTACTGGAACCACAAGGGAACCGGTGTCTATCGCTGCGTCTGCTGCGGCACGGAGCTGTTCAGCTCCGCCACCAAGTTCGATTCGGGCACCGGCTGGCCCAGCTTCTGGGATGGGATGGAACCTGGTGCGATCAGCACGCTCACAGATCGCAGCCACGGCATGGTGCGCACCGAGATCCGCTGCAACGCCTGCGACGCCCATCTGGGTCATGTCTTCCCCGATGGGCCGCCGCCCACCGGTCAGCGTTACTGCGTCAATTCGGCCTCGCTGCAGTTCGAGCCCCGCTGATCCCAGGGGCGATCTGTCTCGCTGGCCGGCCCGGTCTCAACCTGGGCCGGCCAGCGATGAGACCGACGCGGCACGCATCCCAGTCCAGACGGAACCCTCGCCGCCTGGATCAGCACGGCTACCAGGGATCGTCGAGCACCTCCGGTTCGACGTCGATCGGTTCGCGCACATCGCGCCGTGAGCTCTGGGGCCGGCGGCCGGCCTCGAGGCTGTCGCGGCCGGACCGGTCCTCGGCATCCTTGCCCTGGGGGGTGGCTGGCCCTGGGTAGGAGTCCGCTGGCCTGGCCTGCGGAGCAACCGAAGCCTCCAGCGGTTGGCGTCGAGGGGAGGACCACTCCTCGGCTGCGGCGGCCTCTGCTGACGTGCGGGCGGGCCTGTCGTTGCGTGTGTCCCGGGGTGGTTCAGGCGCGTAGCGGGGGCGGTCCTCGGCAGGGCTGGTGCCGCGTTCACTCGCCGCGGGCTCGCGGGGCAGTGCCAATCGCTCGCGCTCTGGATCCTCCCAGCGCCTGGGGAGCCCCTCTGGTGCTGCGTCACGGCCCTGATCACGGTCACCCCAGGAACGCGGTTCGAACCGATCGTCGCCGTCCTCCTCAAGATCCCTGTCAGTCGCCCGGTCGGGACGTCGGCGCGGTGCCCCGTATCCAGGGTCCCGATCCGCTTCACGCCAGCGATCCTGGGGATCGAAACGCTCGTCGGTACCTCGCTCGTCGTACCCACGCTCTTCGTTGTCGTCGTCGTAGCGCGCGCCCCTGGACCGGCCTCCGACCTCCGAGCGTCCATAGGCCGGATCGCCATAGGAATCGATGCGCCGCGAGGGAGCCTGGTCGCGTTCGTCCTCGTCGAGGTACAGGCGTTGGCGCAGGGGTTCGCGCTCGCGACGCTCCTCCAGCTCCACATAGTCGAGTTCCGACTCCGGCAGCACGGCGCGGCTGGTGGCCGGCTGGATGCGGCGTTGTTCCAGGGCGCTGGGAGCACCGGCCGGCAGCTGGTTCTCGGCCGGGATCATGCCGCTGCGGAAGCGTTCGCGCTCCTCCTGCTCCCAGCTGCTGCCGCCGATGCCAAGCTTCTCGAGCAGGCCCGTGCCCAGTTGCTTGAGTTTCTCATCGGCGCCCTCGTAGACGATGATCCGATCGGTGCCGCTGCTGACGATCTCCCCCACGGCCAGTTCCCAGGTGCTCAGCACGCCTTCGCCGAGCAGCGGAACGCCCAGGGCGCCGATCACCAGGGTGGAGAGCTCACCGGTTTCGATGTCGAAGCTGAACCCCAGCACCCGTCCGAGCGTCACACCCGATTCGGTGATCACCTGGCAGTTGATCACCTTGCTGTAGCGCTCCGGGTTGAACGTCTCGGAGAGCGAGTCGGCGGAATCGACCAGGATCACGTCACCCACCTGGCGGATGCTCTCCAGCGGCATCCAGCGGGGCAGGCCGGGCAGGAAGCGGGTCAGTGGGTTGTCGCGCAGCCCCAGGGCCACCACTTCGCGACGATCGATGTCGACCACCACTTCGCCCACGACGCCCAGACGTCGCCCGCTGTCGCGGGTGATCACCTGGGTGCCCATCAGCTCGGAACGCAGCCAGAGACGATCGCTCGGTGCGGGAGCGCTGGGATCCGTCGCCGGCGGGATGGAGGAGCTCAAGACACGGGCTTCAGTCGGCCCATTGTGAACCACCCCGCCAGTCAGGCCGCCGGCGGCAATCCGACCACCTGGGTATGGGCGCCGCGGGCCTGGGTGACGCCGATGGTGCGGGTGGCGGCGGCGATCATCGGCCGCCGGTGGCTGACCACCAGAAACTGGGCGCCGCCGGCCTGGCTGGCGATCAGGGCGGCCAGGCGCTCGACGTTGACGCCATCGAGGAAGCTGTCCACTTCATCGAGTGCATAGAAGGGCGAGGGGCGGAAACGCTGCAGGGCGAACAGGAAGCTGAGCGCCGTGAGCGACTTCTCGCCGCCGGACATCGAGGCCAGTCGCCTGACCGCCTTGCCGCGCGGATGGGCCACCAGGGTCAGGCCCCCCTCCAGCGGATCGTCGGGATTCTCCAGCTGCAGGTGGCCCTCGCCGTCGGAGAGTCCGGCGAAGATCGTGCGGAAGTGGCCGTCCACTTCGCGGAAGGCCTCCAGGAAGGCCTCCAGCCGCAGGGTGGCGACGGTCTCGATGCGCAGCAGCAGCTCCTCGCGCTCCTTGCGCAGCACCTCCAGCCGCTCCTCCAGTTCCGCCAGCCGCTGCTCCAGTTCCTCCAGCTCCTGAAGCGCCAGCATGTTCACCGGCTCCAGCGCCTCCATGCGCTGCTGCACACGCCTGAGCTCCTCCTGCAGCGCCTCCAGCCCCGCCGCTCGCACCTCTTCGCTCAGGACAGGCCGTGGATCGGGCAGGTCCTTGTTCAGTTGCTCCAGTCGCAGGGCCTCGCTGCGCTGCTCCTCGGCGAGGGCCTGGCTCTCCTCCTGCATGTGCTGCAGGTCCCACTGGCGCTGCTGCAGAGCCTGGCGCCGACGGCCCAGGTCGGCCTCGGCGCTGTCGCGGGCGCGGCGCTTCTCGCCGAAGCTGGCGGACAGTGTGCTCTGCAGCGTCTCCAGTTCGGCGCGGCGCTGCTGATCAGCCTGCTGGCGCTGCTTCCACTGTTCCCGCTCGCTCACCAGAGCGCGCACGTCCTCCGCGAGACGCAGCTCGTCGCGGGACAGGGCGGCGGCTTCGCTCTCGAGCCGTTCGGCCGCCAGAGCCCGCTCCCGCCTCTGAGCCAGCAGGCCGTCGCGCTCCTGACGCGCCTGGCTCAGGGCCTGGTCCGCCGCCTCCAGGTCGGCCTGCAGGCCCTGCCAGCGTTCGCTGTCGCCGCTGCGGCTGGCCTCTGCCTCGGCGCGCTCCAGGGCCGCCAGCTGCTGCTCCAGCGGGGTGATCGCCGCAGCCAGCTCCTCGAGCCGCTGGGCATCCTCCTGACGGGAGACCTGAAGCTGTTCCAGCCGCTTCTGCCGTTGCAGGGCGCGCTGGCGCTGGGGGTCGAGCTGGCGCTGGGCGCCGCTGCGTTCGGCCTGCACCGCCGCCTGACGCCGCTGCCGCTCCTGCAGCCGGGGGCGGGCCTGCTCCAGCTCCTGAAGCAGCTCGGCCTCGCGGCGCCGGCAGGCCAGCAGCGTCTCGCCCAGTTCCAGCAGGCGGCGCCGCAGCGGTTCGGCCTCGTCGCGTTCGCCGCCGCTGCCGAAGCTCAGCTGGCCGGAGCGCTGCTGCAGGCTGCCGCCGGTCATGGCACCGCTCTTCTCGAGCAGCTCGCCTTCGAGCGTGACGGCACGGCAGCGCCCCAGCTCGCGGCGGGCGCTGGTCAGGTTGTCGAACACCAGCGTGTCGCCGAAGACGTAGCGGAACACCTCGGCGTAGACCGGCTCATGCCGCACCAGATCGACCGCCCGGCCGATCAATCCGCCGCCGGTTCCCGCGCCGGGCCCGCCGCCACGCTGCAGAGCGGCGCTGCTGCCGCCTGCCGAGCCGCCACCACGGATCCTGTTGAGCGGCAGGAAGGTGAGACGGCCGGCACGGCGGCTCTTGAGCAGGTCGATGGCCCGGGCGGCGATGCGATCGTCGTCGACCACCACCTGGCCCAGGCGGGCGCCGGCGGCGACCTCCAGGGCGACGCGGTGCCGCTCCTCCACCTCGCCAAGCTGGGCCACCGGCCCGTGGATTCCCTCCAGGCCCGCCTCCAGCAGCAGTCGCAGGGCGCCGGTGCCACGGCTTTCCTGCAGGGTGTCGCGGCGGCTGTCGGCCCGGGCGATGTCCCGTTCCAGGCCCGCCTGCTCCTGTTCCAGGCGGCTGCGGGTGCGCTGCTGCAGCGCCAGGCCTTCCGCCAGCTCCTGGATGCGGCTCTGCTCGGCCTGCAGTTCCCGTTCGAGCTGGCCGGCCTCCTGCTCGAGGCCCGCGAGACGGTGCTCCGCTTCCTGCCAGCCGCTCTGCTCCTGCTGCTGTTCGGCGCTGAGCTCAGTGAGGCGCTCCTCCCCCTGCCGCAGCCGCTCCTGGCGTTGCTGCCGCTCGGCCAGCAGGGGGCGGAGCTGCTCCTGGCACTCCTGGCGCTCACGGCTGCGGCGCTGCTGCTCCTCGAGCCAGCTGCCGGAGCGGCCCGCCACCTCTCCCAGGCGCCGGCGTGACAGCTCGACCGCCGCCTCCGCCTGGCGGCAGCGCTCCTCGGCGGCCTCCACGGCGGCAGCGTCATCGCTGTTCTGCAGCTCCTGGCGCAGCTGGCGCAGCTGGGTCTGCTTCTCCTGCAGCTGCTGCCGCTGGCCCTGCAGGGCCTCGGCCTGGCGCTGGTGCTGCTCCCCCTGGCGCTGCCGCTCGCGCTCGCTGGCCTCGAGACCGGCGAGTTCGCTCTGCACCGCCAGCAGCTTGTCCTCGCCCAGGTCGCGCACTTCGGCCTGCAGTTGCTCCAGCTGGCGTCCGGCCTCCTGCACGGCCGTCTCGGCGGCGGCGATCGCCTCCCGTTCCTGCACCTGGCGGCTGGCCAGCTGCTCCTGGCGGCCGGCCAGCTGCTGCAGATGGCGCTCGGCCGCCTCGACCACCAGCAGCTGCTCCTGGGCGCGGCCCTCCTGCAGACGTGTGCGCAGCTCCTGGTAGCTGCGGGCGCGGGCGCAGTCGCGTTCCAGCTTCTGGCGGCTGACCAGCAGCTCCTGCTCGACGATCGCGCAGCGCTCCTGCCGTTGCTGCACCTCGTCGAGCTTGCCGCGGGTCTGCTCGATGCGGCGGTCGAACAGCGCCACGCCGGCCAGTTCGTCGATGATGCCGCGACGCTCGCGGGCGCTCATCGTGACGATGCGGGTGACATCGCCCTGCATCACCACGTTGCTGCCCTCCGGGTCGACCCGCAGGCGGCGCAGCTGGGTCTGCAGCTGGGCGAGGTTGCAGGCGACGCCGTCGGCGCTGTAGCTGCTGCTGTACGTGCCACCGGGGGCCACCCGCAGGCGGCGGGTAACGCTCCAGCTGGTCTGGCCCGGATGGATCCAGGGGCCCTCCTCGGGTGCCTCCAGGTCGGCTTCGGCGGCGTCGGGCTGCCAGTCGCCCAGGTCGAAGTGCACCGTCACCGTGGTCTCGGCGGCGCGGCCGTCGCGCAGCATGGCGCTGTTGATCAGGTCCGGCAGGCGGTCGGCGCGCATGCCGCGGCTGCTGGCCAGGCCGAGGCAGAACAGGATGCCGTCGAGGATGTTGCTCTTGCCGGAGCCGTTGGGGCCGGTTACGACGCTGAAGCCGGGTTCCAGCGGGATCGTGACGGCGCCGCCGAACGACTTGAAGTGGTGAAAGTCGACCTGCTTGATGTGAACCAACAGGCCCGCGCGGCGAGCCCTCGGAATGTAGCGGAGGTGGTGACGCTGCCAACCCCCCTCCCTACCTTGAACGGGAGAGGGTCCGGCCCCGAGGTCAGGTCCGCCCATCGTTCCCTTCCCGCCCGCAGCCGCTGCGAGGACCGCCATGGATCTGGAGACCGCCAGCCCCAGCCCCGCCTCCCCTCCTGAGCCCGAGCAGGACCCGTCCGTCGCCGGCCCGGTGCAGGGGGTGTTCCGCGAGCGCTTCGAGACGCTGCTGCCACGCATCCAGAAGGAGTGGCCGGATGTGGCCCGCCACACCCTGGAGGCCACCCGCGGCAGCTTCGATCAGGTGGTGGAGGTGATCGCCCGCCAGAGCGGCACCACCGCCGCGGGCGTGCGCCGTCAGCTGACGGATCTGCTGCACGTCACCACCGAGCAGGCCAGCCAGGTGGCCGAGAACCTCAGGCCCCTGGAGGAGCAGCTCGAGAGCCTGCTCGACGAGCTCAACAGCACCCTGCGGCCCCGCATCGAGAAGCCGGTGCGCGAGAAGCCGCTGCTGGCCCTCAGCGTCGCCGCCGGCGTGGGGCTGATCGTGGGGCTGCTGCTGTCCTCCGGGCGGCGCTCGGCATGAGCGGCAACGCCTTCGGCAAGGTCACGGCGCTGATGGCGTCGGTGATGGATGTCCACGTGCGCCTGGCGCTGCAGGAGATGAGCCGCGAGAAGCGGCGCCTGATCGGCGGCGGTGTCTTCCTGGCCATGGGCCTGACCCTGCTCACCCTGGCGACGATCGCGCTGCAGCTGGTGCTGCTGCTGTGGCTGCGCGAGCGCTTCGCCCTGGGCTGGGGCATGGCCGCGGCGGTGGTGGCGGGGATTGATCTGCTTCTCTCCGGCCTCTGCCTGCGGGTGGGCGGTCAGCTGCTCAAGGGGCCCTATCTGCCGGAGACCACCGCCGGCCTGATGCGCACCACCCGGGCCCTGACCGGGCGCTTCTGATCTGCCTCGCGCTCAGCGGATCTCATACCGCAGCCAGCGGCAGTCGATGCCGCCGTTGCTCACCGGCACCTTGCGGCTGGCCTTCATGCGCAGGGCGCCCGTGAGTTCGGGATTGCCGCTCAGCAGCCAGAGGGTCCAGCCGCTGCAGCGCTGCTTGAGCATCGCGCCCAGGTCGGCATAGAGCGTCTCGAGATCCTCGTCGCCGCCCAGTCGGGCGCCGTAGGGCGGGTTGCAGACCAGCAGGCCCGGCTGCGGCGGTGGCACGAAGTCGCGGGCGTCGCCCTGCTGCAGGGAGATCCAGGGGGCGAGCCCCGCCGCCTCCACATTGGCCCAGGCCTGCGACAGCACCGCCGGGTCGCGCTCCAGGCCGATCACCGGGGCCAGCGGTGCGCCGTCCGCGAGGCAGCGGCGCTCCTCGCCCCGGGCCGCCTCCACCTGCTGCTGCCAGAGGCGGGCGTCGAAATCCGGCCAGCGCTCGAAGCTGAAGTGGCGCGGCCGCCGGTGTTCCGTCGTCTCGATCGGTGCGCCGCCTGCGCTGTCGCTGGTGGCTCCGCTGGCGGAGGGGAGCCCTGAGCTGCCGGCTGCCGAGGAGGCAGCTGGGGCGCTTCCGGCACGTGCCTCACGCAGCAGGCCAGGGGCGCGGCTCAGGGCCATGGAGGCGGCCTCGATCAGCAGTGATCCGGAGCCGCAGAGGGGATCGCACAGCGGCACGCGGCCATCCCAGCCGGTGAGGGCGATCAGGCCGGCGGCCAGGTTCTCCTTGAGCGGCGCCAGGCCCATGGCGGCGCGGTAGCCGCGGCGATGCAGGCTGGATCCGCCGCCGCCCTCGAGGCTGAGCACCGCCTCGGCAGCGCCGCGGGGGCCGGCCGGGCGCAGATGCAGGTGCAGGGAGAGGTCCGGATCGTCCAGGTCCACCGGCGAACGCACGCCCCAGAGCTGCCTCTGCAGGTCCACCAGAGCGTTCTTCACCTCCAGGGCGGTGTAGTGGCTGTGGTTGAGGGCGGAGGTGCCACCGCTGACATCCACCCGCAGGCTGCGTTCGGGTGGCAGCCAGTGCTCCCAGTCGGCCGCCTCCAGCACGCCCCGGCGCAGGGACTGGCGATCGGAGCAGGGGAAGCGGGCCAGCTCCCGCAGGAAGCGGAACGGCAGGCGGGCCTGCAGGTGCAGGCGGTAGAAGCCGGCCAGATCGGTCTGACAGGACACGGCTCTTCGCAGGGGTCGGACGTCTGCCGCGCCCAGTTGCTTCAACTCGGCGGCGGCCACCTCCTCCAGGCCGGGCGGCACCACGGCGACGACCTCGAAGCGAGAGGCGAGGGCGGTTGGGGACGGGCTCATGAGTCCACTGTGCCCGCCGCCGGGTTCGGCCATCACCCCCGACCGGCTCGCATCGCCCTGCCGGTTGCCGGTGCCATACTTCACAGGTCGATCCTTCGGGGCCGACTAGGTGATCCACACCGGTGTTTCGGACAGCGGTTCGATTCCGCTCAGCTCCATTCACCCCGCTCCCGGCGCCATCGGGAGCCCATCAGGGGGCTGCAATGGTTTCGACGGGGCATGAGGAGGGTGACTGAAGCCTGCTCGGTAAGAGCAAACCCGTAACAGCGAACAACATCGTTCGTTTCTCCCGTCAAGCCGCCCCTGTGGCTGCCTGACACTCTTAACGGAGACGGGGTGAGGTCAGCCTTGTCACCCAAATGACCCGTGGGGCCCTGGAAGGGGCCCTTTCAATGGTTGGGCTCCAGCTGCACTCTTCAGGCGTTCAGCGGCTCTACCACCACTGCCGTGCCGTAGCAGAGCACTTCGGTGGCGCCGCTGGCTCCCGTCTCGATCGTTGAGCCGTCGTAGCGCATGCCGACGATCGCGTTGGCTCCCAGCCCTGTGGCGTGCTGAAGCATCTCGTCGAAGGCCTGCTGGCGGGTCTGCTCGCACATGGCGGTGTAAGCGCCGATGCGGCCGCCGATCATCGTCTTCAGGCCGCCCAGGAAACCCTGCAGCAACGTCGGTGAGCGCACGACGATGCCCCGCACAACTCCCCTGCATTCGAGGATGCGGAAACCAGGCAATTCAAAGGTGGTGGTGACCGGGATCGGCGGGCGTGACATCAGGGCACTGGCTCAGATGGACATCCGTGACGGAGGGTACGGCTCACACCTTGGCCAGCGTCACGCGCTCGGGCTGGTGCTGATACTTGCCGGCCCGATCCTGGTAGGTGGTGTCGCAGGGATCGCCTTCGAAGAACAGGAGCTGACAGATGCCTTCGTTGGCATAGATGCGGCAGTCGGCGCCGCTCGAGTTGCTGAACTCCAGGGTGAGATGCCCCTCCCAGCTGGCTTCAGCCGGGGTGGTGTTGACGATGATCCCCAGCCGGGCGTAGGTGCTCTTGCCCAGGCAGATGACGGTGATGTTGGCCGGCACCTTCATGCGCTCCAAAGCCACACCCAGCCCGTAGGAGTGGGCCGGCAGGATGAAGTAGGCGCCGTCCTCGTCCCGGTGCAGCGGCGCCGGCTCGAGATTGGCGGGGTTGAACCGCTTCGGGTTCATCACCGTGCCCGGCACATGGCGGAAGATCAGGAACTCCTTCGCCGAGAGTCGCAGGTCGTAGCCGTAGGAGGAGCAGCCGTAGCTGAGCACCGGTGAGCCGGCCGTCTCGGGTTCCAGGTGCCGGACCAGGGTGGGCTGGAAGGGATCCAGCATGCCGGCGGCGGCCTGCTCGTTGATCCAGCGGTCGTTCTTGAGCATGGGGAAGGCGGTGTGAGGGACGCCGGTCGCCGCCCCTCTGCCATAGGCGTGGGGATCACCCTAGAGGGCTGTTCCGGTGTCGACCCGCCGGAGGGGAACCTGTTGCTCAGGCGCAGCGGCGCAGCTGGGTGACCTGATCGGCCATCGCCATCAGTTCGGCGGGCATCGCCGGTCCGGTGATGATCACATCGAGATGGGCGGGACGCCGCTCCAGGCTGGCCGTGACCTCAGCGGCCTCGAGGTAGCCCAGCTGGATCGCCAGGCCCAGTTCGTCGAGCACCAGCAGGTCGATGCTGCCCTCCACCAGCCGCTCGCGGCTGTAGCTCCAGACCTCCTGCACCGCTTCGAGGGCCGCGGTCGCCGCCTCCCTGTCGCCGGCCTGATCCAGGGGCTCCTCGATGCAGAGGGGCGTGGCCGGCCGCAGCCATTGCAGGCGTCCGCAGAGGCTGAGGCTGCCGGCCACCCCCTGTTCCACACCTCCCCGCAGGAACTGGCTCACCAGCACGCGGCTGCCCAGGCCGGCCGTGCGCAGGGCCTGGCTGAACACCGCCGCCATGCTGCCGCGGAACGGCGCGGTGTGGATCTGCAGCAGACCCTCGGGCTGGGGCACCAGCTGCACGGGCGTCGGCGTCGGCAGACCGGTGAGCCGGGGTGCTCCGCTGCCCTGGTTGTGCACCTCGCCGCGGCCGTGACCGGAGGGGCGGGAGGGCTGACGGTGGGCAGGGAGGCTGACGGTCATTCGGGGAAGCGGTCGGAGCCTGGGGCAGGCGGCCGTGGGTGGGTCCTGTGCCGGGAGGGCCGCGGGCGCCGAAGCGTCCCCGGCGGGCGGCTGGCTGCGCCGCGCCGGGGAGAGCGGCCGGGGTGCCGCTGAACCTGAATGTAGCGGCAGGGACAGGCTCTGCACACCACCGGTGGCGCAAACAGACGTACCACCGCGGCGGCCTAGCCTGCCTGCAGCCGCCCCGTCTGTCCTTGATCCCGTCCGTTCCGCCGGTCTCGCCGCCCTGGCCTGAATCCAGCAGCGACGTCGCAGGCGAGGGGCCTGCCACCACGGCCGAGGCCCCCGGTCCACGCCGGGACGGCCGTGCTGCCGATGACCAGCGGCCGGTGCGCATCGTCTGGGATCCGATGGGGTTCGCGCTCAGCTCGCTGACGATCGAGACCGGCCGCACCCGGGTGCTCTGCAGCGTGTGTCTGGAGGAGGATCTGCCCCGTTGGCGGCGGGGCTCCGGCAGCGGCTGGCTCAGCGCCGAATACCGGCTGCTGCCGGCCTCCACCCCCAGCCGCCAGCCGCGCGAGCTGATGAAGCTCTCCGGTCGCACCCAGGAGATCCAGCGCCTGATCGGCCGCAGCCTGCGGGCCAGCCTCGATCTCGCGGCCCTCGGAGAGCGAAGCCTCCTGGTGGACTGCGACGTGCTCCAGGCCGACGCCGGCACCCGCACCGCCGCGATCACGGGCGCCTGGCTGGCGGTGGCCGCCGCGCTCGAGCGTCTGCAGCGCCGGGGCGTGCTCAGCGCCTCCCCCCTGCGTCAGCAGGTGGCCGCCATCTCGGTGGGGTTGGTCGAGGGCCAGCCCCTGCTGGATCTGGACTACAGCGAGGACAGCCGCGCCGACGTGGATCTCAACGTGGTGATGGACGGAGAGCAGCGTCTGCTGGAGATCCAGGGCACCGCGGAGGGCGCCCCGTTCAGCCGAGGCCAGCTCGACGCCCTGCTGGATCTGGCCGGTGTCGGCATCGCCCGGCTGCAGGAGCTGCAGCGCCGGGCGCTCACCGAGGCGGCGCCGGCTGCCTGAGGCGGGCATACCCCCTCCCCAGGCCCCGGAGGCCCTGGCGCCCGGGATTCACCTGTCGGGTCACTGCCGGTGGCCGGCATCGAGGCTGGTGCCCGGCACTCCCGTCGCCAGAGCCAGGAGGGCGCGTCGGCAGCAGGCGTTCAGGTGGCCTGCGCCGTCCTGGCTGGCGCTTCCACCGTCGTGCGGGTTGTCGCCGCTGCTGCCTCGGCGGCAAACCGTGTGGGTTGCTACAAGGCATGGGCGGAACGATCCGTAGCTTCCGATCACTTCAAGCCCTGCCGATGGTCGGCGCCACCCGCGGGTTCAGCCGCTACGCCAATACTCCTTCCACGGGCACCCCTGGGGCCGGTCTCACCGCCCCCGGCGCGCCGCCTCCGAGCACCACCCTCGCGGAGGTGATCCGCTCCCTTGCGGGCAGCAGTGTCGAATCGGTGGAGCGGGGCAAGACGATCTTCTTCCCCGGTGATCCCGCTGAGCGGGTCTACCTGTTGCGTCGTGGCGCCGTCCGCCTGTCGCGCGTCTACGAATCGGGCGAGGAGATCACTGTGGCTCTGCTGCGTGAGAACAGTCTGTTCGGAGTGTTATCGCTGCTCACCGGCCAGCGATCGGATCGCTTCTATCACGCGATCGCCTTCACGCGGGTCGAGATGATCACCGCTCCCGCCACCTCGGTGCGGCGCGCCATCGAGCAGGACGCCAGCGTCGGCCTGCTGCTGCTGCAGGGCCTCTCCTCGCGCATCCTGCAGACCGAAACGATGATCGAGACGCTCACCCACCGCGACATGAGTTCGCGGCTGGTGAGCTTCCTGTTGGTGCTCTGCCGCGATTTCGGCGTCCCGAGCAGCGAGGGCATCACCATTGATCTGCGCCTCTCCCACCAGGCCATCGCCGAGGCGATCGGCTCCACCCGCGTCACGATCACCCGCCTGCTGGGAGATCTGCGCAACGAGGGCCTGCTGCAGATCGACCGCAAGAAGATCACAGTGTTCGACCCCATCGCTCTGGCGAAACGGTTCAGCTGAAGCCCCTCCGGGGCCGGCAGGGATACTGGGGCGTTCCTGGAGGAGGGTGTGTCCGGCTGGCTGCTGATCCTGGCGTTGCTCGTGCTGGGCGGTGTCCTCTCCACCCTCGGCGACAGGCTGGGCAGCACGGTGGGCAAGGCCCGGCTCAGCCTCCTGGGGCTGCGGCCGAAGAACACCGCCGTCGTGATCACCGCTCTCACCGGCGCCCTGATCAGTGCCGTCTCGCTCGGGCTGATGCTGCTGGTGAGCGAGCGGCTGCGGGTGGGGCTGTTCGAGCTCGACCAGCTGCAGGAGCGTCTGCATCAGAGCCGCATGGCCCTCGAGCGCAGCAGTGCGGACCTGCGCCGCAGTCAGGCGGAGCTCTCACGCGCCGAGCAGGGGCGCCGCCAGGCTGTGAGCGGTCGTCAGCAGGCCCTGGCCAGCCAGCGGAGCGCCGAGCGGCAGCTCGCCCAGGCCACCAGTCGCGTGGCCAGCCTGCGCCAGGAGCTGCAGCCCCTGCAGCGCCAGCGGGCACGTCTGGAGAGCGAGCGCAGCCGCCTCAGCCGTGAGGTGCGCGGCCGCGACGCCGAGATCCGCCGCAATGAGGCCGAGCTGCAGCGGGTGCGCCAGCGCATCGCCGCCGGTGAGCAGGAGCTCAAGCAGCTCGAGAACAATGTCATCGCCCTGCGGCGCGGCGATGTCGTCATCGCCAGCGGTCAGCCCCTGGCGACAGCGAAGGTCCGCCTGGAGCGGGCCGGTCAGGCCCGCGAGGTGATCGACGCGCTGCTCCAGCAGGCCAACCTCGTCGCCTTCCAGCGGCTGCTGCCTGGGCAGAAGCCGGATCGCCAGATCCTGCTGGTGCCCCGCAACGACATCAACCGGCTCTCGTCGCTGCTGGCCCAGCGCGGCACCTGGGTGGTGAGCATCCTCTCCGCCAGCAATGTGCTGCGCGGGGAACAGCGGGTGCTCGCCTTCGCCGAGCTGCGCCCCAACCGTCAGGTGACGCGCCAGGGCGAGGTGCTCGCCCGCACCACCCTCGACGGCGATGAGCGTGGGGCGGAGCTGGTGCGCAGCCGCCTCAACCTGCTGCTGGCCGCCGCCTTCGCCAAGGTGCAGCGCCAGGGGACCCTGGTGGATGGCCTTCAGTTCGATGTGAACGACTTCAACGAGCTGGGCCGTGCGCTGGCCGAACGCCCCGTCGGCCAGGAGGCCAACCTCGAGGCCGTGGCCCGCGTGGATGCGGACACCCCGGATCCGATCGTCGTCGAGCTGCGCTGGGTGGGGCTTCGTGCCGGGGGTGACGGCAGGCCTCAGCGATCGCAGTGACCGTCTGGCGGCGGGTCGCGGCCGCTGGCGTGGCCGTGACAACGCTCCGGGCGGCGCACACTCGGGTGGCTTCGCGCTCGCCCGTGGCAATGGCTTGTGGGGGCGTGTGCCTGCGGTGGAGGTGCCCTGCGGACTCGGATGGTCGATGCAGGTCAGCGGCTGCCGCTGCCCCACGGGACAGTCAGGATCGATCCGTGTGCCGCGGCCCCCAGGGTGGCGGGTCTGCCGTCCTTCGTTGCGTCGCCAGCTCAGGCTCATGGTTCCCGCCGCCTTCACTCCCCGCCGCGATCCCGGCGCCGCGATCCCCTCCGAGGGGCCGCTGGCCGGCCTGGATCCTGGACGCAGCAAGTGCGGTCTGGTGCTGAGCGATCCGCAACGCCGCCGTATCCGTGTGGCCCGGGTGCTGCCGCCGGAGGCGGCCTGGCAGGAGCTGCAGCGCTGGCGAAGGCAGGACGGGCTGGTGGCGGTGGTGCTCGGGGATGGCACCGGTTCGCAGGCCTGGCAGGCGCGCCTGACCCCGTTGCTGCCGGTCTGTCTGGTGGAGGAACGGGGCACGACGCTGGCCGCCCGAGAACGCTTCTGGCAGCTCGAACCGCCTCGGGGCTGGCGTCGCCTGCTGCCGGCGGGGCTGCGGCAGCCCCCGCGCGACTGGGATGACGTGGTGGCCCAACTGCTGCTGGAGCGGTATCTGGGCCATCCGCTCGAGCGTTGCGAGGCTGATGGGCTGCCTCCGATCAGAACTTCGCCCGCACGGTGAAGGCGTAGTCGCCACCGGGTTCGAGCTGATAGTCGGCGCGCAGCAGGAAGCGAAGCAGGGCGTCCTGGATCAGGGCCCGCCCCAGCGAGGGCTCCACGCGCAGCTCGCCCCGGTCAAAGGCCCAGCAGAAGCTCCACTGGAACCCGCCGGCGATCACCTCTCCCTCCAGCACCGCCGGGCGGAAGCTGCGGCGCAGCACGCGCAGCTGGGCATGGGTGGTCGGCAGCCGGGCCATGCCCTTCAGGATGCCTGCTCGCTGATCCGGAAACCGTTCAGCCGGTTGCCGGCCCGCTCGAGGCCCTGACGGCGGATCAGATCCACGCCCGTGAGCACCTCGTCGAGCACCTGATCCAGGATCGGCCGCTCCTCGGCGTTGAACCGTCCCAGCACGTGGGACACGGTGCGCTCGCGCCGCTGGCTGGGGTCTCCGGCCGGGGCACCGATGCCGATCCGCAGCCGTGCGAAGGCCTCCGTCCCCAGATGGGCGATGGTGCTGCGCAGACCGTTGTGGCCCCCGGCACTGCCCGAGGCCCGCAGGCGCAACCGGCCGAAGGGCAGATCCATGTCGTCGACGATCACCAGGAGCTGCTGGGGGGTGAGGCCGAACCAGTCGAGAGCGGCACGGATCGAGCGGCCGCTGTCGTTCATGTAGGTCTGGGGCTTGAGCAGTCGCACACGCCGGGCGCCGCTGCCGACGTCGGCGAGCAGCCCATGCAGCCGGCCCTGCTGGCGGTAGCTGCCACGTTCGTGCTCCACGAGACGATCGAGGGCGAGAAAGCCGACGTTGTGGCGGGTGTCGCTATAGCGATCGCCGGGATTCCCCAGGCCGACGAGCAGTTGCAGATCCAAGCGTGGCCAGACAGGAGCTCAGCTGGCTGAGGCGCCGCTGGGGGACGAGGCTTCGGTCGCTGCCGAGTTGGCGACGGTGGCTGTCCCGACTTCGGCGGCAGCGGTTGTGGTGGCGGCTGCCTGCGACTGAGAGGACTCCGGCGTGGCGTCCAGAGCGGTGCGGAACTGCTCTTCGAAACCCTGGGAGGCGGACTGGAGGCCCTTGAGGGTGCGTCCCAGGGTCTTGCCCAGTTCGGGCAGGCGCTTGGGGCCGAACACAAGCAGAGCGATGGCGGCGATCACCGCCATTTCCGGCAGGCCGATACCGAAGACGTTCATGGGAGAGAGGGTGCCGCCGCGGGCGGAATCAGCCGATGCCGTTCCAGTTGACGTTGATGCCTTCGAGAAGCAGCGACTTGTTGTACAGCTGCAGGATCACCAACAGGAACACCAGGAACAGCGCCATGAACACGCCCATCACCGGGGTGGTGCCCCAGCCCGGGACCACCTTGCCGTACTCGGAGTTCAGCGGACGCAGGATGTCTCCCAGGCGGGTGCGTTGAGCCATGGCCGATCGAAGCTCTCAGGCTGGAGGTCGTGGCCGGTAGTGTACGAGCCTCGGCGGCCCCTTCGTTGGGCCTGTCGAGAGTTGTGACGCTCCCGCTGCCTTTCCCCCCCCCCGTACCCCATGGATCCCTCCAGCACCTCTCCGGCCCTGTCCGTGGCGATTGCGGTGCTGGTGGTGCTGCTGGCTCTGACCGGTTTCGGGATCTACACCGCCTTCGGGCCCCCGTCGCGGGGTCTCACCGACCCCTTCGACGACCACGACGACTGAAGCTGGCTTCAGGCCCTGCCTGCTCCAGGGCGCCAAAGCGGTCGGGGTTCTGTATCAGGTCTCCCCTGCCCACTCCGCTCCAGGGCTGGCTGTGGTCAGGCTTCTGGCTCACAGACGATCCGCCAGCAGCAGAGCTCCCACGGGCGGATGAGCAGCGGATCAGCGCCGGTCGGCTCCGGCGTCGGCTGATCCAGTGCGTCGACCCGCTGCAGCACCCGCCAGGGAGCGGGCAGCCGCAGCCGGTGACGGCAGGGGCCCTCGTTCTGCACGGTGAGGATCAGCGCCGCCGGTTCCTCCTGCGGCTGCGAGAGCAGCGCCATGGGCTCCACCCCGGCCATCGGCCCGGCTGCACGCAGGCCCACGAGGCGCAGGTCGGCCTCCAACGCCGGGAATCCCGGCCAGGCGCCTCGCCGGCGTGACGTAAGCGCTGGTTGCATCGACGCCTCGGGTCTTGGCGGGGGCACGGACGCTGCCTGCGCCCCGGCGCTCCTGGTTCTGCAGGCTGTCTTGGCCTCCGTGCTCTGCTCGGCCGTGCGCTCCTCCGGAGGGTGGGCCGGTCGCAGCCACAGCGGCTCGCGCAGTCGCCTCGCCTCCTTGGGCACCCCGGCCTGTCTCCAGCCGCCCGAAGCGGGCATCAGGGCCAGGCGCTGGCGCTGCCAGCCGTTGTCGGCGCCCGGATCAGGCCAGGTGGGAGCCCGCAGCAGGGAAACCGTCAGCCGCTCCGCTCCAGCCGAGACCCCCTGAGGACCATCGAGCAGCACCGCCAGCTCCGGGGCGGCGATCCAGCTCAGGGCCGTGACCTCCCAGCGGGCCTGCTCCCGCGGTGTGCGCGGCTCCGCCGGGCGCTCGAGCACGCCACCGGTGCAATCCGCCGCCCAGCGGGGCTGGGGGGCCGCCAGGGGAATCTCCAGCTGCAGCAGCTCATGGCGCTGCCGCCACCGCACGCTCAGCATCAGTTCGAGGGCGGGGCTGCCCGCCAGCAGGCGCAGGCTCAGCCGCAGATGGCTCCCGCCGCACCGTCCCCGCCAGACCAGCTCGGCGCACAGGGGGCCGTCGGCCTGCACGGTCGGGCCCGGCTGCCAGTTCCATGCGAGCGGATGGTCGCGATGATCGGGAGCCAGGTCCCAGGCATCCCAGAATTCGCCCTGATCGCGCCAACGGCACCAGCGCAGCGGGGCGCCGAGCAACGCCCGGCCCGTGGCGTCCCACAGCTGCTCCACGCCCTCGGCTCCGCAGCGGGCGCTCACCAGGCCATTGCCCAGTCGCCAGCACCCCTCTCCTTCCGCGGTGAGGGTCACCGGCCCTTCGATCGGCAGGGGGGCCGCCACCTCGCCTGCCGCCGCGCGCGAGCGCCGCAGGGCCAGGGCAGAGACGCCGGCCTCCAGCGGCAGCTGCACCCAGACGCCCCCCTCTCGGGCGGGCTGGCCCTTCAGAGCCCTGCCGCTCCTGGGGCCGCTGGCCAGCCGCCAGAGTCCTGCGGGCAGGCGACGGCAGCGCGGCGCCGCTGCCAGGGGGTGCAGCTGGGCCACCCACCATCCCTCTGAGGTGGGGAGCCTTGCCGCTCCTGGTCGCGGCGGACTCTGGTGATCATCGCTGGGGTGCAGGGACTCGACGGCTGGCCCCGGCTCCGCTGCGGGCCAGTCCGCCTGCGCCTCCAGTCCGGCGAGAAGGGCCAGATCGCGCTGGCGTCGGGCCTGCCGTCGCGCCGCCCGCCACTCCGGTTCCGCCTGCTCGAACACCTCCGGGATCGAGGTGCCCGGCAGGATGTCGTGGAACTGCTGGAACAGCAGCGGCCGCCAGTCGACCGGCGCCACCGCGGCGCTGTGACGACGATGCTGCTCGCCGGATAGGGAGGGGCGTCGCGGTATCTCGACTCCGCGGGACAGGTCATCCGCAGCCATGGCTTCCCTCCCTTGGGCCGCGCTGGCGTCGTGAGCGCCCACCGCCTGTGGTTCCGGGAGCCGTTGTGGCGCTCCGGCAGAAGCGTCGCTGCACGGCCGGGTTTCGCTCCGTGCCGCCAGGGGGTCGGCGATGCCCATGCTCCGCAGCAGCGCCCGGGCCAGCTCGGCTTCCCGCAACAGGCGCTCCAGGGTGCGGTTGTGACGTTTCTGGTCGGGGCGGCTGGTGGCGCAGCCGCGGTGCAGCTCCAGATACAGCTCATCGCGCCAGACCGGCAGCCGCGGAACCAGTGGCTCCAGCTGCGCCAGGTGTTCGCGCAGGGTGCCGTGCTGCAGCGGCGCCATCGCCGGCTGCCGCTGCCAGAGCGCCAGCTGCGCGAGCATCTCGGCGGTGGGTCCGCCGCCGTGATCCCCCACCCCCGGCAGCCACAGCAGTTCCCCCACGCCGCTGATCCGCTGCCACGTCAGGCGCTGGCTCTCGATCGCCACCGGGTCGCCGTCGGTGCCGATCGGCGCGGTCATCAGGGCCAGGAGCTCGGCGCCGCAGCGGCTGCGCCAGCGGAACAGCCGATGGGGGAAGGGATGGGTGGCGTTCCAGGCCAGCTTGTGGGTGCAGAACCAGCGCACGCCCGTGCCGCTGGCGACCGCCGGGAGGCCGGCGGCGAAGCCGAAGCTGTCGGGCAGCCAGGCCAGCTCGTGGCGCCACTCCGGAAAGGCGCGGCGGCTGTACCCCTGGCCCAGCTGGAACTGCCGCAGCAACGAAGGCGTCTCGATCAGCTGGCAGTCGCTTTCCACCCAGGGGCCATTGAGGGGTTCCCAGCGCCCCTGGCGCATCGCCGTGCGGATACGCGCGAAGAGGGCCGGTCGATGCCGCTCCAGCCAGGCGTAGAGCGCCGGGGTGGAGTGGCCGAAGCGCAGCTCCGGCCAGCGCTCCATCAGCTCCAGGACTGAGCGGAAGGTGCGCTCCGCCGCCTGCCAGGTGTCGGCCACCGGCCACAGCCAGGCCAGATCGAGGTGGGCATGGCCCAGCAGCCGCACCGAGCCACCGCCGGGGCCTGGTGACAGCCCCCGCTCGCGCCGCAGATCCTCCAGCTCGGCCACCACCGGGCGGAGCAGGCCGTGGGGATCGGCCGGATCGTCGGGCTCCAGCTCCAGGCGGCTGTGGATCAGAGCACCGTCGTCATGGAGGGGGCTGGTCAGCCGCAGCTCCAGCTCCAGGGGCTCGCCCTGCCACCAGCGCGGTGGCAGGGGCCAGCGGCAGGCGGTGTCGAACAGGTCGCCGCGGTGCACGCAGACCCCATCGACGATCAGCTCGGCGGCCTCGGCCCACCAGCGGAGGCACAGGCGTGCCACGGCGCTGCCGGCGAGCTCGCGCCACTCCTCCGGCCGTTCCAGCCGCCAGCGCAACCGCAGCAGCTGAGCGCCCCGGGGCCAGATGATCAGCCCCCGCGCCGCCCAGTCGGGCCTGTGCAGGCGGCCCCAGGGAGTCTCCAGGGCACTGGCGCCGTCCTGCCGCGGCGGCTGGGGCTGCCAGAGGGGCTGGAGGTCGAGGCGGGTCAGCAACGGGGAACGTGAATGAAACGTTTCAATCCGAACCTCACAGGGGCGATCCTGGCCGCCCCCGCAGCGGCTCGGCTATTCAAGACCCATAGGATGCTGCGGTTGTCATCGGCCAGCCCGGACCCGCTCCTCCGCGAACGGGTCACCCGCCCGGGGTCCCGTCGGGATCCCTGAGGGCCATGGCCGCTCTCCGCCACTTCCTGCCAACCGCCGGACAGTCATGCTCGCTCTCAAGATCTCGGTTTATTCGGTCGTTTTCTTTTTCATCGGGATCTTCGTCTTCGGCTTCCTGGCCAGCGATCCGAGCCGTACCCCCAGCCGCAAGGACCTCGAGGATTGAACGTCCTCGCGCGGACGTGATCCGGGCGCCCTGGTGGCCAGCGGCCATCAGGGCGCCCTTGCTGTGATCGGCTGAGCGGCAGGGTCTGCCGCCCCTGACGACGCTGCATCCTCCCTGTTCCTGACGCGCGCATTTTGGGCGGGCCGATCCGGTCCCCCGAACCGGCCCTTGGCTCCCCCCTGATCAGCGAGCGCGTGGCAGGATCCCAGCGATTCGCTCCCACGCCCGGCTTCCTGTGCCCTTTCCCCGACGGACTGTTCCAGGGGCTGTGGCGGCCGCCGGATTCGGCCTGGCGTGGGTGAATCCCGTGCTTGCGCTCCCCGCGCTCGACCCCCGAGCTGCGGCCCCGGAGCTTCCAGGCGGTGCGGCTCCGCCCCTCACTGTGCTCGCACCGTCCGGTGTCGAGGCAATGAACGCTCCCGGCGATGGGGCTGCACCTCCGAATCCCCGTGCGGCTTCGGCTGCATCGGGCTCGGCCGCGGCCCTGGCCGGCCTCCCGTCCGCCTCGCAGGTCGAACCCCTGCCGCTCCAGGCGCCCGTCGGCCTTCCCGCCCCCGATGCAGCGGCGCCTCCGGCACCCCCTCTTCCAGCGGCGGACCCCGCGACGGTTCTTTCCGACGCCGCGGTCGCGGCGCCTCCTCCGGAGTCACGACCTCCCGTTGTGGCGCCGGGGGTGCCCCTGGACCTTGAACTGCGCGCCGATCGCCAGGGCTATGACGCCCAGCTGCGCCGCTTCGTCAGCACCGGCAATGTCACCGCCCTGGTGGCCGGCGCTCGCCTGATGGCTGATCGGCTTGAGATCGACACCGAGTCGCGCACGCTCTATGCGTTCGGCCGCGTGCGCTTTCAGCGCGGACAGCAATACCTCCAGGCCAGCCGCCTGCGCTACAGCCTGCTGGAGGGCCGTGGCGAGATGCAGGACGCCTACGGCGTTCTCGACCTGGATGGCTCCGCCACCGACCTCGATCTCAGCCAGGAACCCACGACGCCCCTGCCGCCGCCGGAGGCGATCAGCTGTCCGCCGGCGCTGCCCCCACCGCCCCAGTGGCATCCCTACCCCTGGGCCGTGACCACCTGGGCGGGTCAGATGTTCGCCGCCAACTTCGGCGACACCTTCATCTTCAAGGGACGTCTGCGGCCGGAGTATCTGGTGGGGCTCGGCCTGCAGCGTCGCCTGTTCGATGCCGGCCCCTTCGCCCTGGAGCTCGACGCCAATCTCCTCGGCCACCGGGCCGACCGCCAGCCTGGCGGCCCCTTCAATCAGGCGGTTCCCAACGCCGATACCCCTTCCCAGACCTTCGCAGACATGACGGTGGGCCTGGGTGCCCGCCTGTGGCTGCAGCCCTGGCTGAACATCTATTTCGTGGAAGGCGTCAGCCTGCTGAGTCAGAACAGCAACTATGAGCGCACCTTTCGCGAGAACTACACCACTTTCCTCAATTACCTGGCCTTCGAGGTCGAGGCCCTGGTGTCGCCCCAGTGGTCGGCGGTGGGCCGCATCCACCACCGCTCCGGTGCCTACGGCCTGTACAGCGGTGTGAGTGAGGGCAGCAATGCCTATCTGGTTGGTCTGCGCTACCGCTGGGGGCAGACACCGCCCTTCGTGCCGCCGCTGGAGCTGCCGCCGCCCCAGGGCTGTCCCGGCGCGCCACCCCCTGGTCAGGAGCGGCCGAGTGGGCTGTCGCAGCAGCTGGAGGTGGTCACGATGGGGCCCCAGCGTCTGGGCACCCCGCCGCCGCCGCCCGCAGTCCCGCGAGCCCGTCAGGCCTCAGCCGCCTCTTCCGGCAACCTCTGGGCCCGTGCCCGGGAGCAGGAACGGCTGCGGCGAGAAGCGATTGCCCGCATCGATCAGCGCGTGCGCGATGTGCAGTTCCAGCAGAGTCTCGTCGCTGAACGACGCCGTGGGGTCTCGGACGAGCCGGCCCTAACAGACACTGCCAGTCAGTTCGGTGGCATCCGGCCCGGCCAGCTGCCGGATCTCAACACTCAGAACGGCCGCCAGCTGGTGCGTGGCTCCATCAGCCGCTGGCGGATTCAGGCACGCCTGCTGCGTTTCACCCCCACCACCCTGAGCGGGGATCGGGTGGGCTTTTCCAACGATCCGTTCACACCAGCCCAGGTGTGGATGGACTCCACGGATGTGGTCGCCACATTGCTGCCGAATGGCGATACGGAGATCAAGGCCGCCAAGAATCGCCTGCGGCTTGAGGACCGTCTGCCGATCGCAGTGCAGCGTACGGCCACGATCAGCAAGGAGGAGGAGATTGAGAATCGCTGGGTGTTCGGCTATGACGAGGAGGACCGCGATGGCTATTTCTTCGGCTACAAGATTCCCGTGAAGCTGGGTGACAGTGTCCGACTGACCCTGCAGCCCCAGTTCCTGGCGGAGCGCGCGATCGACAGCAGCACTGACTCCTACCCACTGCCGGGTCAGTCGGTCGCAGCCCCCCCCGTCACCCAGCCAGCCACCACCAGCGATCTGTTTGGTCTGGATGCACGGCTCTCAGGCCCCATCGTCGGTTTCGGCGCCAACGCCCGACTGGAGATGTCCACCTTCAACCCGGAAAACATCCCGGACGGCACCCGCAGTTCCGGCACCCTTGATCGTGTCGTCGACCTCCCGCTGCTGGGTTCGAGCCTGTTCCGACTGTTCGGGGCTTATCGCTTCCGGACCTGGAACGGTTCTCTTGGGGAGCAGGACGTCTACACGGCCTATGGCGTCTCGCTTGACAAGAACGGCTCGTTCCCCGACTTGGGAGCCCTCTCGAGCAGCTACTACTGGCGTGTCGGTGTGGGGAACTATCAGGCCAATCCCGTTGACAGCATTGATCTGGCACGGCTCTGGCGTGGAAACGCCGTGGGCTCCCTGAATGCCTCCCTGGCTCTGTGGCGAGGCAAGCCGGCGCCGCCGACACCCCTGGCGGGTCTGATGAACAGCGCGACGCCGATCCGGCCCGGTCTGACTCTCGATGCCAACCTGCTGGGCACCGCCGCGTATTTCGGAGATGGGACCAACCAGAACACCATCACTCTCTCCGGCGGGCCCACGCTCACTCTGGGCCACTTCGTGCGCCCCTTCCTCGACTACACCCGTCTGACGATCACGGGCAGTGGAACGCTGAGGCAGGGTCTCAGCCCCTTCGGCTTTGATCAGGCGGTCGATCTGGGCACGCTTGGAATCGGTCTGACGCAGCAACTCGTCGGGCCGCTGGTGTTCAGCGGCGGCATCGGCTTCAATGTCAGCCCGTCATCCGAGTTCTACGGAGACGTCACGGCGTCTTATGTCGAGCTGCGTTGGCAGCGGCGTGCCTATGAGGTCGGGGTTTTCTACAGCCCCTATCAGGGCATCGGTGGCGTGCGCATCAAGCTCAACGACTTCAACTTCAATGGGCCCGGGGTGCCCTTTGTTCCCCTCAATCCGGCCGCTGCCGTGCTGGATCGACCCTTCTGAGTCTCAGGCGGCGAACTGATGCAGGTAGGGCAACCGGGTGGCGGTCTGCTTCAGGGCATCGTCGTGGGCGAGCAGCTGGCCGGTGGCATCCCACTGGCCGCTCACCAGCATCTGGCGCGGGCCGCTGGCCAGCTCCAGGCTCCACTGCTGGCCGGCCCCGCGGAGGACCGCCGAGGCCACGTCCAGGGTGAAGGGCTCGGCAGGGGCGGCGGTCGCAGCGTCCTGAACTGCAAGCATCGTCTCGTGGTCGGCCACCAGGCAGGGGATGCCCAGGGCCAGGCAGTTGCCGTGGAAGATCTCGGCGAAGCTCTCGCCCACGACGGCGCGGATGCCCCAGCGCATCAGGGCCTGCGGCGCGTGCTCGCGGCTGGAGCCGCAGCCGAAGTTGCGATTCACCAGCAGGATCGTCGCCTCCCGATGCTCGGGGCGATCGAAGGGATGGTCACCCCCCAGTTCGGCGCGATCGTCGGCGAAGACCGCCGGACCGAGGGCCTCGAAGGTGACGCATTTGAGAAAGCGGGCCGGAATGATCCGGTCGGTGTCGATGTCATCGCCGCGCACCACCACGGTGGTGCCCCTGACGCTGGTGATCGCTCCGGAGGGGAAGGGGCTGCTGCTGGCCATCGGGTGGGTGGGCGGCGAAGGGATGGGTGAAATCAGTGAGGACGGCGCTGGCGGTGCGGCAATGCCGCCAGCGGATGGATGGACGCTCCCCGCGGTGTCGTCCCGGGCCGGAACGACGCAGGGGCGAGAAGAGAGGTCTCAGCCTGAGCGATCAGCTCGCGCACATCGGTGACGCGGCCCCGGACGGCTGCGGCCGCCACCATCGCCGGGCTCATCAGCAGGGTGCGGCCGCTGGCGGAACCCTGCCGGCCCTTGAAGTTGCGGTTGCTGGAGCTGGCACTGATCTGGCGGCCCTCGAGTCGATCCGGGTTCATGGCCAGGCACATGGAGCAACCCGGCTGGCGCCACTCGAAGCCGGCTTCGAGAAACACCTTGTCGAGACCCTCAGCCTCCGCGGCCGCGGCCACCTGTTCGCTGCCGGGCACCACGAAGGCCTTGATGCCGGGCGCCACGTGGCGGCCCCGGGCCACGGCCGCCGCCGCCTGCAGATCGGAGAGACGGCCGTTGGTGCAGCTGCCGATGAAGCAGACATCCACGGGTGTCCCTTCGATCGGAGTGCCGGGCTGCAGGTCCATGTAGCGGTAGGCCTCCTCGGCGATCGGCCGCTCATCCGGGTCGGTCTGCTCCAGGGTGGGGACGGTTTCATTCACACCGATGCCCTGCCCGGGGGTGATGCCCCAGGTGATCGTCGGCGCGATGGCGTCGGCATCGAAGCGCACCTCGTCGTCGAACACGGCATCGGGGCCGCTCGCCAGCGCGCTCCACCAGGCCACGGCCCGCTCCCAGGCCTCTCCGCTGGGAGCACAGGGCCGCCCCTTCAGGTAGTCGAAGGTCACCTGGTCCGGGTTCACGTAGCCGCAGCGGGCGCCCCCCTCGATCGCCATGTTGCAGAGGGTCATGCGCTCCTCCATCGAGAGCGCATCAATCGCCGGGCCGGCGAACTCATAGGCGTAGCCCACGCCGCCCTTCACCCCGAGGGTGCGGATGATGTGCAGCACCAGATCCTTGGCGTAGACGCCGGGCTGCAGTCGACCCTCCACCCAGAGGCGACGCACCTTCAGTTTGCCCATCGCCAGGCTCTGGCTGGCGAGCACATCGCGCACCTGGCTGGTGCCGATGCCGAAGGCGATCGCGCCGAAGGCGCCGTGGGTGGAGGTGTGGGAGTCACCGCAGGCCACGGTCATCCCCGGCTGGGTGAGCCCCAGCTCCGGGGCGATCACGTGGACGATCCCCTGGTTGCCGCTGCCGAGGCCGTGCAGATGGATGCCGTGGGCGGCGCAGTTGGCCTCGAGCGTCGCCAGCATCTCCTCGGCCAGGGGATCGGCAAACGGGCGAGCCTGGCTGGTGGTGGGCACGATGTGATCCACCGTCGCCACGGTGCGCTCCGGATGGCGCACGCCCAGGCCCAGATCCTTCAGGGCGGCGAAGGCCTGGGGGCTGGTCACCTCATGGATCAGATGCAGGCCGATGAACAGCTGGGTGGCGCCACCGGGCAGCTCGGCGACGTGGTGCAGGTCCCAGACCTTGTCGTAGAGGGTGCCGGAGCTCACCGTGAATACCGCCACAGGAAGGGGTCACCCTAAGAGTTCGCTGCCGAGTCACCGGCGCTCGATTCAGGCCAGGGGCATGCTCCAGACGCTCGGCACTCAGGCGGGTCTATTGGGTGAGCACCACAGTGGCGCCGGCGAGGGTTCAGCCATCTGCACCGACGCGCTGCGCACATGCACCGTCAGGTCGGCCAGCGCCTCGAGAGGCACCCAGGAGAGATCCCCTGGGTTGTTGGTGTGGCCTCGGGGACCAGGCGGTGACGTTCGGCCATGGCGCTGGAGTGGTGTCTGTGGGGAGCGGTGGCCGGAGGATCGTCAGGGGCGCAGGACCTGACTGGCGGGGCGCTGGAACAGGCCATCGAGGTAGTGGCGCGCCACCGACCGCTCACGGCAGCCGTGCTGGAACAGGAAGCCCGCCAGGGCGGCCTGCATCAGGCGGTACTGGTCCCACTGGGGGTGCAGCCGGATGAACTCCCGCATGGCGTCGAACAGATCCTCCGGCATCTGGTTTTCGATGCTCACGGTGGCGGGGGCGGTCTCCGGGGTCTGGCTCATACGGCGTGGATCGCTGGACCCATCCATCACCCCACGGCAGGGCGGTCCACGTCAAAGGTGCCCAGCCGCGGTCTCCCACCCGGCCGTCGCGCCGCTCTCGCGTTGCGATCTCCCGTCAGCACTGGCCTGCGCGCCCCCCCGGTCGCCCGCCTGGCGGCGGCAGAGCGGTCCACCGCCTGCGGTCAAGGGGAGAGACCGATTTCCCCAGAAGCCCACCTTCCGGGCGCTCCAATCCGGCTCCACAGGATCCCGATCTGGGGAAAACCTGCCCTGGATGGGGGAAAACGCCTGGGGGCCTGGGGAAAAACTCAACGCTCAGCATTGGTGATCGTTCCCCTGCCCCTCTGCAGGAATGCCGATCAACCCTTGTCATCCGGTCGCCCCTGCAGCAGCGACTGTCCACGCCGGGGTTGGCCGATGGGTGTGTCGCGAGCGGTTGCTGGCGCCTGATGCCGACCCCTACGCCAGCCTGCGCCGCAACCGGTCGAGGGCCTCGCCCACGGTGAGGGTCTGAATCCAGGCCCGGCCGCGGCTGGATCCGAAGCGGATCGCCTCGCTCCAGGTGCCATCGGGGCCGGCCAGGGCGAGATGCACCAGCCCCACCGGTTTGCTGTCGCTGCCGCCCCCGGGGCCGGCGATGCCGGTGACCGCCAGGGCCCAGCTGCTGCCGCAGATCCGCCGGGCCCCTTCCGCCATCGCACAGGCGACCGGATCGCTGACAGCCCCATGGCGCTCGAGCAGGTCGGCCGGCACACCCAGCAGGCTCTGCTTGACACTGTTGGCGTAGGCGATCACGCCCCCGAGGAAGACCTCCGAGGCTCCGGGCACGGCGGCCAGGGCGGCACCGAGGCCGCCGCCGGTGCAGGACTCGGCCACCGCCAGGGTCTCGCCGCGGCGGCGCAGGGCCTGCAGCACCACCGAGGCCAGGCTGTCGTCGTCGGCCCCGTAGCAGAGGGGGCCCGTGCGCGCCCGCAGCTCCGCTTCCACCGGGGCCAGCAGGGCCTTGGCGGCATCTTCATCCTCCGCCCGGGCGGTGAGGCGCAGCTTCACCTCACCGCCGCCGGCATAGGGCGCCACGGTGGGGTTCTCGAGGGCCAGCAGGTCCTCCACCTGCTCGGCCAGGGCCGATTCGGCCACACCCCAGAAGCGCAGCATGCGGCTGGCGAACACCCCCTCCGAGAGACCCCCCTCCCCCAGCCAGGGAACGGCGCTCTGCCGCCACATCGCCTGCATCTCGCTGGGAACCCCCGGGAAGGTCATCACGGTGAAGCCCGGCCGGGGCGTCCAGATCACGCCGGGGGCGGTGCCGGTGGGGTTGGGCAGCAGCGCGGCGCCACGGGGAATCAGCGCCTGGCGTCTCACGGAGCTGGAGGGCGTGCGGCCCCGCTGGGCCAGCTTCGCCTGGATGTCCGCCCAGGCGTCGGGGTGCTCTTCGAGAGGGGTGTCGAAGGCGGCGGCGATCGCCTCGGTGGTCAGGTCATCGGGGGTGGGGCCCAGGCCGCCGGTGGTGATCAGCAGCCGGCAGCGGTCGGCTGCTTCGCGGACGGCCTGGATGAGGCGCTCCCGGTTGTCGCCCACCACCGTCTGGCGATGGTGGGGCACCCCCAGGCTCGCCAGCTGCTCGGCCAGCCAGCGGGCGTTGCCATTGAGGATGTTGCCGAGCAGCAGCTCGGTGCCGACACAGAGGATCTCTGCCCCGGTGGACGGCGTTGGTCCGGCCGGAGAGGGAAGCATCAGCTCCGCTCCTGCTGCATCTGGCGCCGGGCCAGCACCACCACGCCGACCAGCACCGCCGTGGCGAGCGCCAGCCAGAGGAAGCGGAGTTCGGCGTTGGCCACCACCAGCGCCAGGGCCGCCAGCCACTGGGTGAAGGCGTAGATCAGCACCACGGTGCGGCGGTGGCTGAGGCCGGCCCGCAGCAGGCGGTGATGCAGGTGGCGGCGGTCTGGATAGAAGGGGGAGCGGCCCTCGCTGAGGCGACCCATGATCACTGCCGACATGTCGGCCAGTGGCAGGGACAGGATCAGAATCGGCAGCAGCAGGCTGACGCTGGTGAGTCCCTTGGCCGGGCCGACGATGCTGATCGCCGCCAGGGCGAAGCCGAGGAAATAGGAGCCACCGTCGCCCATGAAGATGCGGGCGGGATTGAAGTTGTGGCGCAGGAAGCCGAGGCAGGCCCCCGCCAGGGCCGCGGCCAGCAGGCCGGCGGCGGGCTGATGCAGGCTGAAGCTCACCGACAGAAGCCCGACGGCGGCGATCCCACTGACCCCGGCGGCCAGGCCGTCGAGGCCGTCGAGCCAGTTGATCGCATTGGTGATGCCCACCAGCCAGATCACCGTGGCGAGCAGGCTGAAGCCATCGGGCAGCACCAGATAGGGAGCGCTGCCGAACAGGCCGAAGGGCAGTTCGATCGAGCCGATGCGCACCCCTTCCCCCCAGACGGCGATCGCCACCAGCAGCTGACCCAGCAGCCGCGGCAGCGGCGGCAGGGCGAAGAGATCATCGGCGAGGCCGATCACGAAGAAGCAGAGGGCGCCGGCCAGGGTGGTCCAGATCAGCTGGTCCTTGTCGGGAGGCAGATCGGCGAAGCCACCCAGCAGCCAGGTGAGGGTGAGAGCGAGGCTGAAGCCGATCACGATGCCCACCCCGCCGAGGCGCACCATCGGACGGGTGTGCTGCTTGCGGGGATCCGGGGTGTCCACCAGATCCCAGCGCAATCCGAGACGCCGCACGATCGGGACGATCAGGGCGGTCAGAATGGCCGCTCCGCCCAGGGTGAACAGGGCCGCCGCGTTGGGGCTGGTGGCGAACGTCACAGGGTCGCGGCGGCGGGCGGCGGTGGTGTGGCCGTCAGGTTACGGGTGACGTGTCGCGTTCAGGCGTTCTGCAGTTGACGCTCGCCGGCATAGAGCGGGAAGCGCTCGCACAGCGCGGCCACCCGGTCGCGGCACCGTTGCTCGATGGCGGCATCCTCCGGGTTGAGCAGCCGGTCGGCGATCACGTCGGCCACCTCACGGAAGGCGGCTGCATCGAAGCCGCGGGTGGTGAGGGCGGCGGTGCCGAGCCGCAGGCCGCTGGTGACGAAGGGGGACTGGGGATCGAACGGAACCGTGTTCTTGTTGGCGGTGATGTTCACATCGCTCACCAGCAGGTCGGCCACCTTGCCGGTCATGCCGATCGAGCGCAGATCGAGCAACACCAGGTGGTTGTCGGTGCCGCCGCTGACCACATCGATGCCGCGTTCGCGGATGCGGGTCGCCAGGGCCTGGGCGTTGGTCACCACCTGCTGGCTGTAGGCCCGGAAGGAGGGCTGCAGCGCCTCGCCGAAGGCCACCGCCTTGGCGGCGATCACATGCTCCAGCGGGCCGCCCTGGGTGCCGGGGAACACGGCCTTGTCGAACTGTCTTCCGAACTCGGCGTCATTGCAGAGGATCAGGCCGCCGCGGGGACCGCGCAGGGTCTTGTGGGTGGTGGTGGTCACCACATGGCAGTGGGGAAGGGGGTTGGGGTGCACGCCGGCGGCCACCAGGCCGGCGATGTGGGCCATGTCGGCCAGCAGGTAGGCGCCCACCTCATCGGCGATGGCGCGGAAGGCGGCGAAGTCGATCGTGCGCGGATAGGCGGAGTAGCCGCAGATGATCAGCTTGGGGCGGTGCTCCAGAGCCAGCTGGCGGATCGTGTCGAAGTTGAGCCGCTGGGTCTCGGGGTCGACGCCGTACTGGACGACCTTGAACCACTTGCCGCTGACGTTGACCGGCGAGCCGTGGGTGAGATGGCCGCCGTGGCTGAGGTCCATGCCCAGGATCGTGTCGCCGGGCTGCAGCAGCGCCAGGAAGACGGCGAAGTTGGCCTGGGCACCGCTGTGGGGCTGCACGTTGGCCCAGGCGGCGCCGAACAGCTGCTTCGCCCGCTCGATCGCCAGTTCCTCGATCGCGTCGACGTGCTCGCAGCCGCCGTAGTAGCGCTTGTGGGGCAGGCCCTCGGCGTACTTGTTGGTCAGCACCGAGCCCTGGGCCTCCATCACGGCGCGGGAGGCGAAGTTCTCGGAGGCGATCAGCTCCAGGTGGCTCTGCTGCCGCGCGAGCTCCTTGCCGATCAGGGCGGCGACGGCCGGATCACCGCTGCTCAGGGGGGCGTTGATCGGATCCGTCATGACAGCTGGTTAAGGGTCTTCCGATCGTAGGGATTCGCCACCTCGCGTCCCAGCGCGTTTCCGCAACGCAGCGCGCTGGCCGGCCACGGTCGTTCCGTCCCGGCAGGTCGGCCGCGCTGCCGGAGGTCGTCGCGATCCTCGACGATCAGGAGCCGGGCGGCCCGGGCAACGCGTCCTCCCGTTCGCCGCCGCTGCGCGCGGTCATCCGGAGTCCCGGGACGTCCTGGTGGCTGCTCCGCTCCCGCCAACAAAAAAGCCGTCCCAGGGGACGGCTGATGATGGAACGCGCCTGGAGAGATTCGAACTCCCGACCCTCTGATCCGTAGTCAGATGCTCTAATCCGCTGAGCTACAAGCGCAGGTGGGCGCTTTCGCGACCGCTCATGCATTCTCACCGCACAGGGGGGGCTTCCGTCAACCAGGCTGGGTCGATCCGCATCCAGCGGGCCGGCGCCGCCAGTGCCCCCACGCTGCTGTGCATCGCCCGGTCGCCGTCGCCACGGCGTTTCCCACACCCCTCGTCTCCCGTCATGCCGATCCGCTGGTACGGCCCCGCCGACCCCGCCGACCCCACCTACCGCCATTTCGAGCGCATCGTGAACCTGACGTTGCACGCGATGCTCTTCGCCGCGTTCAACAGCGGTCTGTGGGTGGTGCAGGGTCTGCGCCACCCCTGGACCCACCTCAAGGTCTTCACCCTGGCCTGGCTGCTGGTGCTGCTGGTGCATGCCAGCGTGGTGGTGTGGCTGCGCCCCGGCCCGGCGGGGGAGGCCGCTGCCAGCCCACCCCAGGAGTCCCAGCCATGACCCTCGCCGCCAGCGACCTCGAGGAGCTCACCACAGCCATCGCCGATCGCCTGTACGTGCAGATCGCCGGCTGGCATCTCTATCTCGGCGACGCCGGGCTGGCTGGGACACTGGCGATCGAATGCGCCGGCCGACTCGATCAGGGGGCATCCGTCTGCGCCCGCCAGTCGCTTGAGGCCGTGCAGGTGCCGATCGGGGGGGGCGCCACACGCCTGCCTCTGGCCCGCCTGGTGCCGGCCGGGCAGCTGCGTGATCTCGAGGAGCTGCTGGCGCCCTACGCCTGAGGGGGCCCTGCGCCGCAGGCAGACCGATCAGGGTGCCTGCTTCGCTCCGATCCCGCTGCCCGGGAGTGGTTCGGACCATGGCCTGCGGAAGAGGGCGGGTCTGGTCTGATCGCTCCGTCGACGTGCCGGGCCTCTGTGATGTCGTCCCGGCATCGCCTGCCCACGGCTTCCGTCGGCCGCTTCCCCCCGGGCTGTGACGGCTCCCTTCCCGGATCCGGGGCTTGTCGATAGGGTGACGCCTGCAGCGGAGCCTGGGTGCTGATCATCGAGGTCACCAACGCCCGCGAGGTGGTGAGCCGGCGCATCGGTCGACTCGGCAGTCGCCTGATCGGCAAGGTTGTGGATGCCGAGGCCCAGGTGGAGAAGGCTCTGATCCAGGAGCTCGAGAACGCCTTCCGAGACTTCGGAATCGAGGCGCGCATCTACTCGGTCGATGGCCCCCAGATGCTGGGCCGCTCCCATCTGGAGATCCCGCTGCAGGTGCGCGAGGAGCGTGAGGTGGGGCCGGGCTGAGGCCGACCCTCGCCTCAGGCCTTGCCGGGCAGCCGGCGACGCACGGTGGCCAGCAGTTCCTGCACCTCCGGCACCCCGGCCAGCGAGGCCACCAGTCCATAGACGGCCGTGCCCATGGCGCTGGCGATGCCGCACTGCAGCAGCAGACCCAGCAGTCCCGTCGGCCAGGCCACCTGTTCGGCCAGCAGCCAGGCCACCACACCTCCCAGCACGGCCGCCAGCAGCAGCAGGGCCGTGTCGCGGGCCCAGATCCGCAGCGGCAGACCCCCCAGCCGCCGCTGCAGCGCCAGCAGCAGCCCGAGGCAGGTGATCAGGTTCACGGCCACCGTGGCCAGCACCAGCCCGGCTGCTCCGGCGTTGAGCATGGGCAGCTGCAGGCCCCAGCCGGGGGTGGGGCCGCCGGTGAAGGCCCAGCAGAACACCGCGTTGAGGCCGATGCCGCCCACCGACCAGCGGAAGGGGGTGTTGGCGTCGGCCAGGGCATAGAAGACCCGCACCAGCACGTCGCGGGCCAGGTAGGCGGGCATGCCGATGCCGTAGGCCATCAGCAGCTGTCCCACCAGCGCGGCGGCGCTGCGGTCGAAGGCGCCCCGCTCGTAGATCAGGGCCACGATCGGCACCGCCAGGCCCACCATCAGCGCCCCCAGCGGCAGCATGCTGGCGTTGGAGAGCATCAGACCCTGGCGGATGCGGCCGATCAGCTCGGGGCGGTCCTGCGGTGCCGTCAGCCGTGCGTACACCGGCAGAAGCGGCACCAGCAGGGCGTTGGAGAGCAGCCCCAGGGGTGTCTGCACCAGAAGATTGGCGTAGCCCAGTCCCGCCGCCGCCTCCGGCATGCCGGAGGCGAAGAACAGCGACACGAACACGTTGATCTGCAGCATCCCCGAGGAGAGGGTGGCCGGACCCATCACCTTCAGCACCTCCTGAACGCCGGGATCCTTCCAGTCCCAGACGAGCTGCAGCTTGTTGAGGCCCTCCTTCGCCAGTGCCGGCAGCTGGATCAGCCACTGCAGGATCGCCCCCACCGTGGTGCTGGCGGCCAGCACGATCCCACCGATCACCGCCGTGGCCGGCAGGGTGATGCTGCTGCCGAGCTGCCACCAGAGCAGGCCGATGCCGATGATCACCGCCACGCTCGAGAGCAGCGGGCTGACCGAGGGCAGCCAGAACACATCGGCGGCGTTGAGCGCGCCGAAACCCAGGCCGATCAGGCCGGCGAACAGAGCCATCGGCGCCATCCAGCGCAGCTGCACCACGGCGATCCGGTGCCGCTCGGCATCCAGCATCGGCCCCACCAGGTCGATCAGCGGATCGGCGAACAGCACCAGCACGATCGTGACGGCGATCAGGCCCGCGCCGACGATCGTGTTGATCGCCGCGAGCACATGGGCTCCCTCACGGCGGTCCCGGCGGGCCAGCACGCTCACCATGGCGCTGTGGAACGGGCCGTTGATGCCGCCCAGCAGGATCAGCAGGAAGCCGGGCAGGACGTAGGCGTAGTTGTAGGCGTCGTAGGCGGCGCCCACCCCGAAGGCCGCGGCGATCACCTGCTGACGCACCAGCCCCGCCACCTTGCTGAGGGCGGTGGCCACCGCCACGATCAGGGCGATGCGGCGCAGCGAGCGTACGCCCCCGCCGCTGCCGGGATCGGCCTCGGCGGGGCTGCGCTGTGATGAGTCACCCATCCGGTCCGGAACCCCGATCGAGCGTGGATTCTTGCCTGCCGGAGCCGATGCGCAAGGGCCTCCGCGGGTCACCATGGCGCCACGATCCCGGACGCCCCTCCCCATGTCGGACCCGACACCGCTCCAGGTTCCTTCTGAGCCCTGCCCCGTCTGGCCGCTGGCGGATCTGCGGGAGGGCGTGCTGCTGAGGCGTTACAAGCGCTTCCTGGCCGATGTGCGTCTCGACAGCGGCGAGGAGGTGACGGCCCACTGCCCCAACACCGGCCCGATGACCGGCGTGCTGCTGCCGGGGGGGCGCGTGCGGCTGCGCCATGACCCGTCGCCCAGCCGCAAGCTCGCCTGGACCTGGGAGCAGGCCGAGGTGCCGGGCGCCGATGGCATGCCGGTGTGGGTGGGGGTGAACACCGCCCTGCCCAACCGGCTGGTGCGGGCCACGATCGAGGCGGGTTGTCTCGAGCCCTGGCTGGGCCCGATCGGCTCGATCCGGCCGGAGGTCCCCTACGGCGAGGGACGCCGCAGCCGCATCGATCTGCTGCTCACCCCGGCGGAGGGGGCGGCCGATCCGCGGCCCATCTATGTGGAGGTCAAGAACACCACCTGGACCGACGGCGATCTGGCCCTGTTCCCGGACACGGTCACCGAGCGCGGACAGAAGCACCTGCAGGAGCTCACGGCGCTGCTGCCCGAGGCCCGTGCCGTGCTGCTTCCGTGCCTGGCGCGCAGCGACGTGCGGCGCTTCGCACCGGGGGATGCGGCCGATGCCCGCTACGGGGAGCTGTTCCGAGCTGCTCTGGCGGCGGGGGTGGAGGTGCTGCCCTGCCGCTACGCGTTCAGTGCAGGCGCGGTGCAGTGGCTGGGACTGGCCACGGTGCTGGAGCGTCAGCCCTGAGGCCGGCGCCCATAGAGTCCCTGCAACAGCAGCCCGTGCCGCCGTGGATACCCGTGCCTTCAAGCGCTCCCTGCATCATTCGGAGCGTTACAACCGTCGCGGTTTCGGCCTGGGCGAGGAGGTGGCCGGCAGCCTGCAGACGGCCTACCAGAGCGATCTGATCGCCAGCCTGCGCACCAACGGCCATGAGCTGCGCGAGGGCCGGCTGACAGTGCGGCTGGCTGAGGCCTTCGGCTTCTGCTGGGGGGTGGAGCGGGCGGTGGCGATGGCCTACGAAACGCGCCGCCACTACCCGAGCGAGCGCATCTGGATCACCAACGAGATCATCCACAACCCCTCGGTGAACGATCATCTGCGGGCGATGGATGTGCAGTTCATCGCCGTCGAGGACGGCGTCAAGGACTTCTCCGAGGTGGGCACCGGCGATGTGGTGATCCTGCCGGCCTTCGGAGCCACGGTGCAGGAGATGCAGCTGCTCAATGAACGCGGCTGTCACATCGTCGACACCACCTGCCCCTGGGTGTCGAAGGTGTGGAACACGGTGGAGAAGCACAAGAAGCATGCCTTCACCTCGATCATCCACGGCAAGGTGAAGCACGAGGAGACGCTCGCCACCAGCAGCTTCGCCGGCACCTATCTGGTGGTGCTCGATCTGGCCGAAGCCCAGATGGTCTGCGATTACATCCTCGGCAAGGGCGATCGCGACACCTTCATGGCGCGCTTCGAGCGGGCCTGCTCACCCGGCTTCGACCCGGACCGCGATCTGATCCGCCTGGGTGTGGCCAACCAGACGACGATGCTCAAGAGCGAGACCGAGGAGATCGGCAGGCTGTTCGAGCGCACCTTGCTGCAGCGCTTCGGGCCGGCGGAGATCAACGAGCACTTCCTGGCCTTCAACACCATCTGCGACGCCACCCAGGAGCGGCAGGACGCGATGTTCTCCCTGGTGGATGAACCGCTGGATCTGCTCGTGGTGATCGGCGGTTTCAATTCCTCCAACACCACCCACCTGCAGGAGATTGCCGTCAGCCGCGGCATCCGCTCCTTCCACATCGACACGCCCGAGCGCATCGGCCCCGGCAACCGGATCGAGCACAAGCCGCTCGGGTCGGGGCTGGAGGTGGAGGCGCCGTTCCTGCCGGAGGGGCCGATCCGGGTCGGCCTCACCTCCGGTGCCTCGACGCCCGATCGGGTGGTGGAGGATGTGATCCGTCGTCTGATCGAGCTGAGCGAGGCCTGAGGGGGCTTTACATTCGCTTCCGGTCTCTCCCCAGGGGGTGTCCGCATCGTTGTTCCCGAGCGAGGTTCTCCGTTTGTCCCCCCTGCTCAGGTCAGCCGCTCGCGACGACACCTCCAGCCAGCTGCACGGGGGCGACTCCGCCTCGCCGCATCGCTCCTCGCCCGTTCAGTCCCATTCGCGTCTCCTCTCCAGCCCCGCCGACGCAGTTCCCCACGGCCGCAGCGTGACGGACGAATCCTCCACCGCCTCTTCCAGCAGCCTGCGCGAGCGCGATGACCCGCGTGTGCATCGCTACGCCAGCGCCTTCGCCGACATGATGGAGATGCGCGCCCCGGCCGCCGTGGTGGCCGACTATCTGGACCGCCACGAAGGCTGGTTCCGGCGCTGCGCCGCGCCGATGGCGGTCACCCCCCTGGGATCCCAGGGCTACGTGCTCACGCTTGGGCGTTTCGGCAACTTCGGCTTCGAGGTGGAACCCACCATCGGACTGGAGCTGCTGCCCCAGGAGCAGGGCATCTACCGCATCCTGACGGTGCCCGTGCCGCAGGCCGACGAGGCACTTCAGGGGCTCTACGACGTCGATTTCAACGCCTCGCTGCGACTTGAGGAGAGCAGCGGGCCCGAGGTCTCCCATGAGGAGGTCGACCGGATGATGCAGCACACCCTGGTGCGCTGGCAGCTGGATCTGTCGGTCTGGATCCGCCTGCCGGCGATGATCAACCTGCTGCCCGAGTCGCTGGTGCAGAGCAGCGGTGATCACCTGCTGCGACAGATCGTGCGCCAGATTTCCCGGCGGCTCACCTGGAAGGTGCAGGAGGACTTCCACGCCAGCCATGGCCTGCCCTGTCCGCCGCGGCGGCGGGCGCAGTTCTGAGGGGGAAGCCCAGCCCAGCCGAAGAGGCGGTGTGCAGCGCCCGCCCGTGAGGCTCTGCCATGGCGAAGCCGACCTGCCAGACAGGCGGGCGCGCCGGGTGCTTGCAGGGATCTGCCGTCAGGCGACACCACATCTGGTGTGCAGGCAGCGACCGATCGTGCAGGGCACGGCGGAAGGACAACGGCAGCGACAGCACGCACCCCTGCCGTTGCCCCTTCCCTGGCATCAGCCGCCGCTGCTCCCGCGGGCCCAGCGCTCAGGCGGCCAGCGATCAGGCCGCGGGCGTGAGCAGCTTCTGCACGATCTGCATGCCGGTGACGGCCTGCCAGAGGAACAGGGTCATCACGCCCATGTTGAGGCCGACGTGAATCTTGCGGGCGATCACATTGCCGGCCTGCATCAGCGGCGAGAGGGCCGCAGCCATGGCCAGCAGGCTGGTCATGGCGATGCCCACCAGCAGGTGCGGCCCCACGAACAGCTTGCCGTTGTTCAGATAGGTGACGGCCATGCCACCGAAGGTGCCGAGCACCATGATCGCCAGCACCAGCGAGCCGAACTGGAAATGGCGTTTGCCGAACTGCCCCTTGATCAGCTCCTTGCGCTGCTCGGGGGTGCCGGTGCGGGTCTTCTTGGCCTTGATGCCGAGCACCATGGCGTAGCCCGAGACCCCCAGCAGCACCCACATCAGCAGGGGGTGCAGGAAGTTGAGGTTGAAGGCCAGGGATTCGGGGAGCTCGATCGGCATGGCAGAGGAGGCGGGCCGCAGCCGAAGCTACAACTCACCCCTGCATGCCGGTGGTTCGCCCGGCGTTCCCCGCCGGCTGGTCTGATGCGGCCGGCAACCGCGGCGGCTGCTCGGCCTGGGGCGGCAGCGAGGCCGCGGAGCCGCTTCGCTCGCGGTCCTGCCGATCAGTGCAGGAAGTGACGCCGGCCGGTGACCACCATCGCCAGACCCAGCTCATTGCAGGCGGCGATCGAGTCCTTGTCACGCACGCTGCCGCCGGGATGGATCACGGCCGTGATGCCGTGGCTGGCGGCCAGGCGCACCGTGTCATCGAAGGGGAAGAAGCCGTCGCTGGCCAGCACCGCCCCGCGGGCCCGCTCGCCGGCGGCTGCCAGGGCCAGCTGGGCGGAGCCCACCCGGTTCATCTGGCCGGCGCCGATGCCCAGGCTCTGGCCGTCCCTGGCCACGGTGATCGCGTTGGAGCGCACGTGGCGCACCAGCTTCCAGGCGAAGCGCAGGTCGTCGAGCTCGGCGGCGCTGGGCTGGCGGTCGCTGGCCACCTGCCAGACGCTTTCATCCACCGGCTGATCGTCGAGGTCCTGCACCAGCACGCCGCCGAGCAGCGACCGCAGCTGCCGGCGTGCGGCGCGGGCGATCGCCTCGGGGGAGAGCTCCAGCAGGCGCAGGTTGGCCTTGGCCGCCAGCTGGCTGCGAGCCGCCTCATCAAACGCCGGTGCCACCACGCATTCGAGGAACAGGCTGGTGAGCTGGTCGGCGGTGGACCCATCCACCGGGGTGTTGAGCGCCACGATGCCCCCGAAGGCGCTCACCCGGTCGGCGTCAAGGGCCCGGGTCAGGGCGTCGGCGGTGCCGCTGCCGGTGGCGACGCCGCAGGGGTTGGTGTGCTTGACCACGACCGCTGCCGGCTGGCTGCCGTGGCCGTACCCGAACTCGCGCACCGTGGCCAGGGCGGCGTCGAGATCAAGGATGTTGTTGTAGCTGAGTTCCTTGCCCTGCAGCTGGCTGGCGCCGCCCCAGCCGCCATCGGGGCTGCTGTGCCAGGTGGCCTGCTGATGCGGGTTCTCGCCGTAGCGAAGGGTCTGGCGTGCAGGGAGCTCCAGTCGCAGGGGCGGCGCCTCCTGCGGGGTGGTGCCGTCTTCCTCCGCGAGGCGCTGCCCCAGCCAGGCGGCGATGGCCGCGTCGTAGTCGGCGGTGTGGCGGAAGGCGGCCAGGGCGAGGCGGCGGCGCAGCGCCGCGTCCACCGCGCCGGCGTCGAGGGCGGCCAGGAAGTCCGGGTACTGAGAAGGGTCGGTGAGCACCGCCACGTCGGCGTGGTTCTTGGCGGAGGCGCGCACCATCGCCGGCCCGCCGATATCGATGTTCTCGATCGCGGTCTCGAAGGCCACGGCCGGATCGGCCACGGTCTGGCGGAAGGGATAGAGGTTGACTACCACCACATCGATGGCGTCGATGCCCTGGGCCTCCAGATCGGCCTGGTGCGACGGATCGGAGCGGCGGGCCAGGATGCCGCCGTGGATGCGCGGATGCAGGGTCTTCACCCGCCCGCCCAGGATCTCGGGGGCGCCGGTGTGCTCGGCCACCTTGGTCACCGGCAGGCCTGCGGAGGCAAGGGCCGAGGCTGTCCCGCCGCTGGAGATCAGGCGATAGCCGTGGCGCAGCAGGCCCTCGGCCAGCGGGATGAGGTCCTGCTTGTCGGAGACGCTCAGGAGGGCCGTGGGGGCCATGGCGGCGGAGGGGCGGATCTGAAGCCAACCTATCCAGCGAGTGGCTGACTCCCTGCGGCTCAGGTGGCTGCGACGCCCTCACCTCCCTGGCCTCTGCTGCTGATGTCCCGGCCGGGGTTGCCCCTGGCGGCCCTGCCCTGCGCGCTGCGTCAGGCTGGCTCCCCTTGGGTCCCATCCCCGCACCTGATCCGATGAACGTCTCTGCCAGCAGCAGTCCGCCCCGCGATGACGGACAGGCGATCCATCTCGGGCCGGAACGGGCGGCGCAGCGTCTGGTGCTGCTGCATGGCTGGGGTGCCGATGCCGATGACCTGCTCGATCTGGCGGAGGTGCTGGTGCCCCCGGAGGTGAGCGTGGTGTCGCTGCGGGCGCCGGAGGCCCACCCCGCCGGCATGGGGCGCCAGTGGTATCCCCTGCTCTTGAACGCCGCCATGGTGCCGGAGCCGGTCTGGGAGCGGGTGCCGGCGGCCCGGGAGGCGCTGCGCCGCAGGCTGCTCGATCTGGCGTCCACGGTGCCGCTCGAGCGCACGGCCGTGCTGGGGTTTTCCCAGGGGGCGGCCATGGCGCTCGATGCCGCCACCGGCGGTGATCAGCCGTTGCCGCTGGCGGCGCTGATCGCCAGCAGCGGCTATCCGCATCACGGCTGGCAGCCCCGGGCCAGCGGCACGCCGGTGCTGCTCACCCATGGCCGCCAGGATCCGGTGGTGACGCCGGATCACTGCGACAGCCTCGAGCGGTTGCTGCAGGAGGCAGGAATCCCCGTGCGGCGCCACGACTTCAGCGGCGGCCATGGCATCGATCCCGCCCTGCTGCCGGAACTGGCGCGCTTTCTGAAGGAGGCCTGGTCGCGCTGATCCATTCGCTCCGATCCGGCAGGCTGTCAGGGAAGGCGGCCGGCATGGGGAGACGGCACAAAAAAAAGCCCGTGGCCTGCAGCCACGGGCAACGCGTCCCTGTCACGACCACTCCTGCTGGAAGACGACAGCCGCAGCTGCGGCTGCGTCCTCTGGATCGGCGATGTCCTGCAGGCAGACCTGCAGGAGCAGCAACGGTGCGGGAGCCACCACGCTGCATGTGATCACGGGCAAGGCGGAGTCCCGGGAAGCTCGCTCAGCCCTGCCGGCAGAGCTTCAGACGAAGGCGTACTCGTACTCCTCCATCTCCTCCCAGTCATCGGAGGCGAGGGCCTCGAGACCTTCGAAGAGCACGTCCTCGCCGATGCTGTCGACGATCTGGCGCAGGGAGGGGAACAGGAAGTGGTTCTCCTCGGCGTACTGGGCGCTGAACAGTCCCTTCTCGCCCCAGAAGAAGCGGTCGGTGGTGTGCTCGTTGCGGCGCACGTTGAGGATCGCCGGGGGCACCAGCTCGCTGGCGGCGATGTAGCGTCGCGCCGCCGTGACGGGTTTGTGAGAGCCCGTTTCGAGGTGGTAGGTGGGGACATGGGCCAGCACGCGCTGGCCTGCCAGGCGGCGGCGGCTGATCCGCTTGCGCTTCTTGGACATGGACGGGCTCCCGGAGGGAGTGGAGAAAAGGACGGCAGGAATGGGGCTGCGTCAACCGGGCCGGACCGGAATGGTCCCGCTCCATTGACAGCAGGCCGGTCCACCGGCGTCACCACCGGTGGATCCACGCCTCTACGTTCTGCGGCCACGCCTGGGGCGGGTCGTCACGGCGGAAGCCCCATGGCCGCGGCGGCGGCACATCGGGACAGACGCGAGGCGTTGCTGCCTCTGCTGTAGCCTGAACTCAAAGGTTTGCGCAACCCTTGATCCGGATCGGCTCTTCGCCGGGCACTCTCCGCCCGGGGCGGGCAGTGAAGTAGCGGCCGATACCCTGGATCCTAAAGCTTTTTTCCGGAATTCACCACGGAGAGCCGCCAGATTGGTGTCGGCACCCCTCGTCCGTCAGCCCGCGATTGCTGTGATTCCAGTCTCAGAGCGGTTTCTCAGCCTTCTGCGCCACCAGCTTGGCCAGTTCGTCGACAGTCCGCAGGTGCGCTCGCTGGTGGTCTATGTGACCCACCAGCCCCCTGAGGGGCCGCCGACGCTGCTACCGGTCGGCCAGTGGCCGGGTGACGGGCGCCGCCTGCCGGCGGTCGAGCAGGACAGCCGTCTGCGGCAGCCGACCGAGGAACGCCGCTGGTTGCCGCTGCGCCATCGCCAGCGGCTGCTGGGTGCCCTGCAGGTGGAAAGCCCTGGGGGGGCCTGGCCCGAACCGCTGCGGCAGCGCCTGCAGTCCGTGGCGCTCTGTCTCACCGAGGCGCTGCTGCTCGATCTGGAGCAGCAGCGCCTCGCCGCCCGCCTTGAGGATCAGGAGCAGCAGCTGCGTCTGCTGGTGCATCAGTTGCGCAACCCGCTCACGGCGCTGCGCACCTTCGCTCAGCTGCTGCAGCGCCGCCTCGGTCCCCGCAGCGAGCACCATGATCTGGTCGATGGCCTTCTGGCCGAGGAGCGTCAGCTGAATCGCTATGTGGAGGCGATCAGCGACCTGGTGGACAGTGAGGTCCGCCCCGCCATCCCTGCCGCCCCCCAGCCGCTGTTGCTGCCGCCGCTGCTCTGCGGTCCGGAGGGGCAGCCCCTGGCGGAACCCCTGGCTCCCCTGCTGCAGCGGGCCGCCGCCAGCGCCGCCCTCGCTGGCCGCCCGTGGAGCGCTCCGGGGCAGCTGGTCGAGTGGCGCGGCGACAGCGGTGCTGTCGCCGAGATCGTGGCCAACCTGCTGGAGAACGCCTTTCGCTACAGCGCCCCCCAGGCACCTGTGGGCCTGCATCTGGATCCGGATCCAGACGGAGGGCTGCAGCTGACGGTGTGGGACGGCGGCCCGGAGATTCCCGAGGAGGAGCGGGAACCGATCTTCGGGCGCGGCCAGCGGGGCAGCACCGGCCTGCACCGGCCGGGTACCGGCCTGGGTCTGGCGCTGGCCCGCGACCTGGCCCGCGGGCTGGGGGGCGAGCTGGAGCTGCTGGTGCCGCCGCGCCGGGTGTCCCCGGATCTGCCCGCCGAGGGCAATGCCTTCCGGCTCCGTCTGCCCCCGCCCCTCAGGCCGGATCGCTGACCAGCCTCAGAGCCAGCGCCATGACCAGCAGGGCCAGGCTCTCGCCCCATTCGACGCAGGCTCCATAGCTGTCACCGCTGTGACCGCCCAGGCGCCGGCCCAGCCAGAGGGGCACCCCGATCGCCGGCAGGCAGCCGAGCACTCCGATCGCGACCGGCAGGGCCGCTCTCCCAACCAGCCATGGGGACAGGGGCAGCAGCGTCGCCAGCAGCAGCAGCGTCGGCCGCAGCTCCACGGCCAGACCGGCCCAGTGCCGTCGATGGAACGCCGCGCTGCCCCGCTCGCGCAGGTAGGGGAAGTGGGCCATGGCGACCAATGGCGCCACCCGGCTCCAGACGGCCGCCCACACCAGAGCGAGTGGCGCCAGAGGCCCCAGGGCCGCCAGGGCGCCGGCCCGCAGCAGCAGCACCACCACGAGGGCCTGCACGCCGCTGGCTCCGACGCGGCTGTCGGCCATCGCCTCCAGCAGGCGCTCCCGGCCGGCGGCCAGGCCGTCGGCGGTGTCCATCGCCCCATCCATGTGCAGGCCGCCGCTCAGCCACAGGCCGGCGGCCTGCACCAGGCACACCTGGGTCAGCACCGGCACATGCCCTTCAAGGCCCCACCAGAGCAGGGCCTGCAGGGCCCCCAGCACCGCCCCGATCCAGGGGGCGAAGCGGGCGATCCGCTCGAACCGGGGCGCGATTCCCGGCCAGGCCGGCAGCACCGTGTAGAAGATCCAGGCGCCGGTCAGGTCCTGCAGCCAGCCGGGTGCCTGCCGCTTCCGCACGGGTTCCGGCGCGGGCGGCGGCAGGGGCGGTTGGCTCATCGGTGGCGCGTAGCGTCGCTGAACAGCAGGGACCGGAGGCGTCAGCGCGGAGGCCCGTCCCTCACCCTTGCATCCGCCGGAGCCGCGCGTGACGAGCCGTTCTGATTCCCCTGCGCCCGCCCCGGCGAGACCGGCCATGGTCTCCCCGGCGGCTGCGTCTCCGGTCACTGCTTCCCCGGCGGGCCGCCCCCAGGGCCTGCCTCCCTTCTCCTTCGAGATCACGGCCCGCTGCACGCGCACCCGCGCCCGCTGCGGCTGCTTCCACACCCCGCATGGGCCGGTGCACACGCCCCGCTTCATGCCGGTGGGCACCGCCGCCTCGGTGAAGGGGGTGAGCGTGCCGCAGCTGGCCGACACCGGCGCCGAGATGGTGCTGGCCAACACCTATCACCTGCATCTGATGCCCGGTGAGGCGGTGGTGGCCGAGGCGGGCGGGCTGCACCGTTTCATGGGCTGGCAGGGGCCGCTGCTCACCGATTCCGGCGGCTACCAGGTGTTCAGCCTCGGGGCCCTCAACCGCATCGACGACCAGGGGGTGACCTTCCGTTCGCCGCGGGACGGGGCGCGCATCGCGATCACCCCGGAGCGCTCGATGCAGATTCAGATGGAGCTCGGGGCCGATGTGGCGATGGCCTTCGACCAGTGCCCCCCCTGGCCCGCCACCGAAAGCGAGGTGATCGAGGCCAGCCGCCGCACCCATGCCTGGCTGGAGCGCTGCATCGCCGTGCACAGCCGCCCCGATCAGGCCCTGTTCGGCATCGTGCAGGGGGGCTGCTACCCGCACCTGCGCCGCGAGTCGGCCCGGGTGGTGGCCTCGATGGATCTGCCCGGCATCGCCGTCGGCGGGGTGAGCGTGGGCGAGCCGGTGGAGGAGATGCACCGCATCGTGCGCGAGGTGGGCCCGCTGCTGCCCGAAGACCGCCCCCACTACCTGATGGGCGTGGGCAGCCTGCGCGAGATGGCGGTGGCGGTGGCCCACGGCTTCGATCTGTTCGACTGCGTGCTGCCGACGCGGCTGGGGCGCCATGGCGCGGCGCTGGTGGGCGGCGAGCGCTGGAACCTGCGCAACGCACGCTTCCGCCACGACCACACCCCCCTGGATGCCAGCTGCAGCTGCCTGGCCTGCAGGCTGCACACGCGCGCCTACCTGCACCACCTGGTGCGCAGCGAGGAGATGCTGGGCCGCACGCTGCTCAGCCTGCACAACCTCACCACCCTGCTGCGCTTCACCACGGCCATGGCACAGGCGATCGGCGAGGGGACCTTTGCAGAGGATTTCGCTCCCTGGCAGCCGGACTCCCCGGCGGCGCACACGTGGTAGCGTCCGCTCCACGCCTGATGTGAGTTCCGGGATGGCCGCTCTCGCCCTGCACACCTTCGCCCAGCTGCCCGAGGCCTACCAGGCCTTCGGCCCTCTGGTCGACATCCTGCCGATCATCCCCCTGTTCTTCCTGCTGCTGGCCTTCGTCTGGCAGGCCTCGGTGGGCTTCCGCTGAGGCGGGCTATCCGGATGCGCTGACAGTCTGTGAACTGGTTAGCCATTCCCGGTTGCATGCCCAGGCCTTGCGGCTATAGTGCAAGAGCTTGTAGTAATTTCAAGCCTAACCCACCTTCTTCAATCCGTCCTTTCCAGTGAAAAAGCTTCTCTTCGCCGGCATTGTGACGGCGTCCTCATTAAGTGTCTTTGCGATTGCTTCTCCCGCTGAGGCTGCTTGCATACCTGACGATGCTACTTGTACTACGTTCCTGGTTGGCGATACCGCTACTCCAGCGTACGACGCATTTACGGGTGGCTTTAGTTCGACTGGCGGAACCATAACTTCGACTCTGAATTTTAATATTTCCAGTTTTTCCGGATCTTCTTACACATTGACTGGACTTCAGTTGACGGGTTTAACCTCTAGTGGAGGCGGAGGTCCTTATACTTTTGTTTTTCCTAACCAGACCATTTCTGGCCCTGGCAGTCTCAACCTAAATAGTACTCCTATCGCCGTTAATGCTGGAAACTTAGATTTTAGTAACACTGTTCTCAGTTTTACTATTCCTAACACCGTTTCTGCTGGTAATACCATCAATATTGGTCTTGCCGCTGCTGGTGGTGGAGGTAGCTTCACTGCTGGCCAGACCTTTACAACTTCTTCTTTCGCTCAGCCTGCGCCAGGTCCTCTCCCGGTTCTTGGAGCTGGTGCTATGTTTGGATTCTCACGAAAGTTGCGACGCCGGATTGCTAAAGCAGACTGAAACCAGCTGTCATGCTTATGGGCCCCTCATCGCTGAGGGGCTTTTTTGTGCGCGGCCATTGCTACAGAAGCTTTTCGCCAGCGCTGAGCCAGCTCCGATCCTGCCTCCGTGGCTTGGAGCGTGCTTGAGCCGCAAGTCTGCCTGTGCTTTATGCAAGTCCCCCCTCTCTCTCTCTCTCTTCTGGTCGTCCTTCCTTGAGCAACACCCCACACCGCCAGAAGGAGGCTCTCGCCTTGAAATGGGCCGCCATTCCCCTGCTCGGCATCGCTTGATGGTCCATGATTCACCTGCCTGGTTGGTGGTGGTTGCCACTTGTTCCTGGCTTGATGTTCACGCTTTCTCAGGAGCAATGTATGCGCGGCTAGATTCAGGGTTTATCAATTAGCCGTCTATTGTTTCTTTTGGAAGTCGTGTTTGTTATATCTCCGTGATTCTTTGTTGGGGATTTTGCTGTTCCGATTGACTTGATGTTCCAGTCCGGGTGGCCAGCAGCCTGGGGCAACTGTAAAGTGTGAGCATTCTCCAGGCGCAGGCTGCATGCTTCCCCAGGTCCGTCAATCTGAGCTGCGCGATGTCCTGTCGTCGGTGGCCTATGCCCTGCTCGGCATCTATGCAGTCACCGTCATCGCTGGAGCGCTGCCCCCGCGGCTGCTGGAGCCGGCCTGGATCGAGCGGGTCTGCGGCATTCTGCGGGGAGGGGTCAGCTTCCCGCTGATCGCCCTCGTGTTCCTGGTGATGGCCCAGTCTCCCAGCGTCCGCGATGTGGAGCCGAAGTCCAGGATTCGCCTGCGGCGTCTCAGTTCGGCGGTGGCCCTGGGATTCATCTTGATGGTTCCCCTGCAGACCTGGGCCGGTGTGCAGGGGGTGCGTGTCAGTCTGCGTGAAGCCCGTCGGGAGCTCCTGCCCATCAGCCGCGGCCTCGAGCGCATTCGCCTCGCTGAATCCGAAGAGGTGCTGCTGGGCGCCATCACAACCCTGCCCGGTGCTCCTCCCAATCTCGGTGGCTCCCTGCGCGAACCCCTGGGCGTGGTGAAGCAGAGGCTGATCGCTGAAATCGAGCCCCAGCTGCGCGCCCGTGAGACGCGCATCAACGAACTCGGCAGGCAGCGCTGGAAGGATGGGCTGGTGCGCTGGGTCAAGGATGCCGTTGTGGCCCTGTTCTCCGCCATGGGCTTCTTCGCCATCGCCCGTTCTCTGAAGCCCCAGACCAATCTCCTATTCGCGGCCTACGGCGGCGGCGAGGATGTATCCCCCGAAGAGCTCCTCGAGGCCCAGGCCGGTTCTGGGGAGCCTGGCTCCCCAGGACCGGCCGCATCGTCAGGTGGGGTTCCCCCCCGTCGCACTTCCGTGCCGCCCGGGCCAAACATCCACCAATTCTTCGACAGCCTTCATTCCCCACCAGACTCTCCGGCCTCAGACGATCGCACCAGCTGAGTCCTGAGTCCCGATCCAAGCCGGGCATCGCTCAGCCCCCAGAGCTGGAGGCTTCAGCTCCCTACATCACTGCTGCGGTGCGTTCTTCGCTGGTCGTGGCGAGAGGAACGGCCACCTCTTCACTGAGGCGAGTTCACTGTGGCAAGGTCTGGGCAACCCCCTGGCTGAAATCGCCGTCAGGTCAACGAGAGAAGTCCCATCCGGTGACCTGGCCCATCTCCAGGCTTGACCAGACCTCTCTTGGCTCCCTCGCCTTCTCGGTTGGCGTTGGGTTGGGCACTCATCTCTGCAGCCCTTCCCTGTCCCGCAGCACCGCCCAGGTGAAGCGTGGCAGGGCGAGCATGCGCCGCCAGCGGCTCGGTTCCTGGAGAAGGCGGTAGAGCCACTCGATCTGCAGGCGCCCCATCCAGCGCGGCGCCCGCTTCTTGGTGCCGGCCCAGACATCGAAGCTGCCGCCCACACCCATCCACAGGCCGTTGCGCCGGGCCGCCAGGCCGGTGCGCTGGGCCGCCAGGCCGTGGATCCAGGTTTCCTGGCGCGGCACCCCCAGGGCCACCAGCACCACGTCGGGCTGGAGCGCCAGCAGCTGCCGCTCCAGCTCCGGCCAGGCCGAGGCCTCCTGATAGCCGTGCACGCAGAAGCTCAGCTCCAGCTGCGGCAGCTGCCGCTGCAGCGTCTTCCGCAGCGTCTCCATCACCCCGGGGGAGGCCCCCACCAGCGCCACCCGCCAGCCGCGCTGCGCTGCGTTCTCCAGGAGAGACCAGGCCAGCTCGATGCCGGGGCTGCGGCGCACTCGGTAGCCCTGCCGGCCCAGGGCCCAGACCACCCCGGCGCCATCGGCGATCACCAGGTCGGCGGCAGCGATGGCCCGGCCCAGAGCGGGGTCCTCGCGGGCCGCCATCGTCATCTCGGCGTTGAGCGTCACGATCTGGCCGCCGCCGAGCTGATGCAGCGCCAGAGCCGCTTCGAGCACATCCGGGCAGACATCCACCGGCACGCCCAGCACAGTGGTGCGCAGCGGTGTGGTCACGGTTGCTGCCATGGAGGGTGCGGCCGGCGGGAGAGAATCTATGGCTCAGCTCCGGTCGCTCCGCGCCGGGCAGCCCTGGAGCACGATCGCTGATGGCCCATCCATACGCCACTGCTGCCGCAGGCGAGAACGCTGCCGCAGGCGAGAACGCTGCCGCTGGCCAGAACGTTGCCCCAGGCGAGAACGTTGCCGCTGGTGTAAACGCTCCCGCCGGCGTGAAGGCTGCCTCCGGCGTGACTGCTGACGCCGCGCCTGCGGATCTGCCGACCCGGTTGAGCGAGCCGGAAGCCCTGCAGCTCCTGCAACAGCTCGACCAGCAGATCGAGCAGGTGGTGCTCAGCCGCCAGCATCCGCTCACGGGTCTCCTGCCCGCCAGCACCGCCAGCACCGTGCATGGCAACTACGGCGATGCCTGGGTGCGCGACTGCGTCTACTCGATTCAGTGCGTCTGGGGCCTGGCGATGGCTCACCGGCGCCTCAACGGTCCCAGCCGGCGCGTCCACGAGCTCGAGCAGCGGGTGCTGCAGCTGATGCGTGGCCTGCTCGGCGCGATGCTGCGCCAGGCGGAGAAGGTGGAGCGCTTCAAGAGCAGCCTCGATCCCCTCGACGCGATCCACGCCAAGTTCGACACCGGCACGGGCGAGCCGGTGGTTCCCGATGACGGCTGGGGCCATCTGCAGCTCGATGCCACGGCCCTGTTCCTGCTGCAGCTGGCCCAGCTCACCCGCTCCGGTCTGGTGGTGGTGCAGAGCAGTCACGAGCGCGACTTCATCCAGAACCTCACCTATTACGTGGCCCGCGCCTACCGCGTCGCCGACTACGGCATCTGGGAGCGCGGCGACAAGGGGAACCACGGCCTGCCGGAGCGCAATGCCAGCTCGATCGGCCTGGTCAAGGCGGCCCTGGAGGCGCTCGAGGGCCTCGATCTGCTCGGCCACCACGGCGATGGCTCCTACACCCTCACCATTCCCCAGGACGCGATCGTGCGGTTGCGCCGCGCCCTGCGCGGCCTGTTGCCGCGGGAATCCGCCAGCAAGGAGGTGGACAGCGCCTGTCTGTCGGTGATCGGCTATCCCGCCTGGGCGGTCGATGATCCCGAGCTGGCCGAGCGCACCCGATCCAAGATCCGCAGCGACCTGGGGGGCGCCTACGGCTACAAGCGCTTCCGGCGTGATGGTCACCAATGCGTGAACGAGGACGTCACACGCCTCCATTACGAGCGCGAGGAGCTGGCCCAGTTCGAGCACATCGAGTGTGAATGGCCCCTGTTTCTGGCCTTCGAGCTGATCACCGCCTGCTGTGAGGAGCGCTGGGATGAGGCGCGCCGCTTCCGCAGCCGCCTCGCCGAGCTGGCGGTGCGCATCGACGGGGTGGAGCTCTATCCGGAGCTCTATCTGGTGCCGGAGGAGGCGATCGAGGCCGAACGGCGCCAGCCCGGCAGTCAGCCGCGGCTGCCCAATGAGAACGTGCCACTGCTGTGGACCCAGAGCCTCACCTGGTTGTCGGATCTGCTGCTGGCGGGGCTCCTGCTGCCCGACGATCTCGATCCCAGCCAGCGTCGCCGCCGCAGACCACTGGGTGCCGCCGAGGTGCTGGTGGCTCTGGTGCCCGAGGACGAGGCCATCGCCGCAGCCATGGCCCAGGCCGGTCTGCCCCTGACGCCCCGTAACGGGTCCCCGCGGGTGGCCAGCTCCCGCGAGCTGGGGCAGCGCATGGCCGCCGTGGGGGCCAATGAGCGCCTCGGCCTCAGCGGCCATCCGCGGGTGCGGATGGAAACCATGGCCACCGCGCGCCTGTACCGCCATCGCGGCGAGTCGATCGCCTTTCTGCCGGCGGTGCTGGAGGAGGACACCTTCTATCTGGCCGATGATCCCCAGCAGCTGGTGGATGCGGTGGCCAGCGAGCTGCGCCTGCTGCAGCGCCACTGGCGTGGACCGGGGCTGCCGCTGCTGTTGATCCCGGTCGCCGCCGGCCCCTTCCGCCGCGATCCCGGCGCCTTTCTCCGCCTCGGTGTGGAGCTGCAGCGCGGATCGCTCGAGGGTGTGACGGTGCAGCTGGAACCTCTCGAGGCGTTGATCCACCAGGTGGTGGTGGTGGATCTGCCGGATCAGGCGGTGGCGGTCTGCCAGCTCGGCCACGGCCGGCACACCCTGCTGCCCCCCGCCACCAGCCAGCAGCCGCTGACGGCCCGCCAGGAGCAGGAGCTGGAGGAGACCACGGTGGCGGCACTGGTGGAGCGCCTCTGGCACAGCACCTCCCTGCCGGAGCAGGCCGAGGTGCTCGAGCTGCTGGCCCGCCGGCTCGGGCCCCACGCCCGCCTGCAGGGGCCCAGCGAGGGCCCCGGGGTGACCTTGATGCGCCTGCTTGAGGAGGTGTACCGCCGCGCGCTCGCCGAGGCCGATTGGAACGTGGTGCGCCGCAGTGCCGGAGCCATGGGTCTGGTGCACCCCCAGCTCGAGGATGCCCTCACGGATCTGCTGGTGCATCAGAAGCAGGTGGTGGTGGGCCGCAACTACACCAACGATTCCCTGATCAGCGATCCCCAGGGCAGCAGCACGATCGCCGCCATGATCCGCCGTTTCGGTGGTGAGGACGGCCGCGAGTGGATGCTGCAGCAGGAGCTGCTGCTGGCCCTCGACGGTCTGGCGCGCCTCGAGCCCGATCTGCTCCGGGGCAGCCTCACGCTGCAGCTGGGCCAGTTGCTGCTGCTGCTCACCGGCGAGCTGGCGGCCGAGGCCGATCTCAGCCCCAGTGAGGCCTTCGAGGCGCTCTGCGGCCTGCCGCCCCACGCGATCCGCAGGCGTCTGCGGGCGGTGCTCGCCGATGTCGAGCATGCCCGAGCCGCCCTGCAGCGCAAGGAGCAGCTGCACCTGCGTGGCCGTGTGCGCTGGGAGGTGCCCGATCCGCTCGAGGAGCTGCCCCGCGGCAGCTGCTGGCTGCAGCACCGCATGCGTCTGGGAGCGCTGCAGCGGGTGCCACGCAACTTCTACGCCGGCATCTGGGATCTGCTGCATCACTGCCGGGGCATCGTCATCGGCGACAAGCTCGAGCGGCGTAACCGGCTCGAGAGCGGGCCGCTGCTCAGCGAGAAGACGCCGGGTGAGCGCAACTTCGCCTCGCTGGTGGAGCAGCTGCTCGGCAAGATCGAGGCCCCGGAGTACCGGCAGCTCTGCACCGAGACGCTGCTCACCCTGATCGCCTTCGTCACCGCCAACCCCCAGGTGCAGTTCGACGACGATCTGGCCCTCGATGTGGTGATCGGCCACGCGGTGCGCGTCGGTTGGCAGGAGCGCAATCCCCAGGTGAGTGCGGCCGACTATGGCCTGCACAAGGGGGATGCCTGGGATCTCTTCTATCGCTCTTCCCCGGCCCAGTGCCGCCGCTGGCAGCTCCTGGCCCTGCAGCAGCTCACCGATGACAACGGCAGGACCGCCGGATCCTGAGGACGATCACAGCAGCATCCTGCTGCGAATCGGCGACTTGAGGACCCACAAGACTCGCTGACGTGCCCTCCTCATTCCTGCGGGAGAGCGGAACACCCACGAGGGAGGACGATTCCGGTCTCCCTCGCTTGTGTGTAGCGGAGCGAAATTAGGTAAGCAAGTTCTCCGGCGGCGGCCCGGGTGAGGGAGGGCCGGCTGCCGTTGCGGTACAGCTGCTGCAGGCGCCGTTCAGATCGGCTCGCTGAGCGCCATGCAGATGTTGGGTTGCTCGACGCACTGTTCGATCAGATCGGCAAGCAGCAGGGCCCGTGAGGCCTGGGGGCCATCGACGGCCGGGGTCTCCTCGCCGCGCACACAGCGCAGGAAATGTTCGAGTTCGGCGTAGAGGGGCTCGATCGAGGTGGTGCTCACCTCTTCGATGAAGCCGTCGTTGCGGTACACCAGTTCTCCGTGATCAGCGCTGAACGATCCGTGCGAGCGGCGGTGAATGCGCAGGTTGTGATTGAGGAAATCGGTCTCCATCAGGCTGCTGCGGCAGTGGGTGTACAGCCGCCTGACCTTGCGGTGGGCCATCTTGCTGGCCGTCAGGCTGGCCACCACGCCGTTGGCAAAGCCGAGGGTGGCATTCACGTAGTCGATCGGACCATCGCTGCTGCGTCCCCCGGCCGCGGCCAGGCGCACCACCGGCGCCGCAGCCAGCTCCAGCACCAGATCGATGTCGTGAATCATCAGATCGAGCACCACGGAGACGTCATTGGCGCGATCGGGATTCGGGCTGTGGCGGCGGGCCTCCAGGACCACGATCTCCTCACCGGCCACCACCTTCAGCAGTTCGCGGAAGGCCGGGTTGAAGCGCTCGATATGACCCACCTGCAGCAGCTTGCCGGTGCGTTCGGCCGCCTCGATCAGTTCGGATGCCTCCTCCTGGGTCGCGGCGATCGGCTTCTCGATCAGCACGTGCACGCCCGCCTCCAGGCAGGTCAGGCCGACGCGATGGTGCAGCAGGGTGGGGACGGCGATGCAGACGGCTTCGACCTCGTCGAGCATTGCGCGGTGGTCGGCGAACCAGCGGCAGCCGAACTGCTCCACCGCCAGGGCTCCCCGCGCCTCATCGGGATCGGCGACGCCGATCAGTTCCGCATCACGCAGCAGGCTGAGCACACGGGCGTGATGCCAGCCCATGTTCCCGATGCCGATGACCCCGACGCGGACAGGGTTCATGGCGGGGTCGCTGCAGATGGGCGCATTATCAACGATCGGGCTGCGGCCCCGGGGCTGCCCCTGTTGGCGCTCCTGCTGTGATCGCACCGGAGTCGGGTCCTTCGGGGGTGACCGGCTGGATGCGCACCCGCTCGATCCGTGGTCCGTCCATGGTGAGCACACTGAAGCGCCAGCCCTTCCAGCGCAGGGCCTCACCGGGTGCCGGGATGTGCTGCAGCCTCTCCAGCAGGAAGCCGGCGAGGGTGTGGTGTCCCTCCGCTTCCGGCAGGCGCAGCCCCAGCTGGCGGTTGAGCTCGAAGATCTCCAGATCCCCCGCCACCGACCATCCCCCCTCGGCCAGAGGCCGCAGATCCTCGGCGGCCTCCAGGGGGTCATCGTCCTCCCCCACGATCTCCCCGGTGAGATCGGCGACGGTCACCAGTCCCTCGGTGCCGCCGTGCTCATCGACCACCACCAGCAGGGGTTTGCCGCTGCGGATGAGGGGAAGCAGATCAGCGAGGGAGGCGCTTTCCTCGACGCGACTCACCGGCAACAGGTAGGGCTCCAGCAGGGTGTCGGGTCGCAGCTGGCCGCGCGCGATCGGTTCGGCGAGGCGGCGCAGATCGAGCAGACCGCGGACGTCATCGAGGGAGTCGCCGATCACCGGAAAGCGGGCGTGCTGGCTGGCATGCACCGCATCCATCATCGCGGCGAAGGTGACATCCAGCGGCAGGGTGACCATCCCGGAACGGGGCACCATCACCTCCCTCACCAGGGTGTCCCGCAGGGAGAACACACCCTCGAGGATGCTGCGCTCATCCGGCATCAGCCCCGTCACGCCACCGCTTTCGATCAGGGTCTCCAGCTCCCCGGCGGAGAGCACCGGCACCAGTTCATCCCAGTTGCGGGGCAGGCCGCAGAGCCGCAGCAGCACGCCGCTGAGGCGTTCGATCAACAGCAGCAATGGCGACAGGGTGCCGCAGAGCGATTCCAGCAGCGGTGCCAGGCGCAGGGCGGAGGACTCGGGTTGGTGCAGCACCCAGGCCTTCGGCAGCAGGCCTCCCAGCAGGGTGGCCAGCAGCACCAGCACGACAAACACAAGGATGTTGATCCAGGCCGGCTGAAGGCGGCTGGCGAACTGACGGGTCAGCTCCCCCGCCAGTCCTCGCCCCGTCCAGCCCACGGCGAGCAGGGCCAGCGCCGACCCCAGCTGGGTCGCAACGAGAACCCGCCTGAGGCGTTGCTGCAGCCTGGCGACCGAACGGGCGCCGGGCTCACCGCTCTCCAGCAGTTGCTGCACGCGGCTGGGCCGCAGGCGGATCAGGGCAAATTCCCCGGCGGCGAAGAAGGCCATCAGGGCCAGCAGCACGGCCAGGGCCAGAAACCGCATCGGGATCGCAGGATGTGGCCGAAGGATAGGAAGGCACTCCCTGAGCGCCCGTTCGGTAGCAGCGATCCCGGCGGAAGGCGTGGAGAGTGAGTCGGCTCCGCCCTGCAGCCCGCCGGGCCTTGGCACCGTCGCAGGGGTCGTGTGCCGGCACCTGCACGGATCCGTGCCCTCTGCACCCGGGATCCGGCCAGGCCCGGACGCGATCCGGCAGGGCCATCGGTGAGCTCACGATGGGCGGGTGGGTTGCACGCGCAGCTGACGGGCAAGCGCCTCCTGCAGGGAGGGGGCCAGGGGGCGGAGCTGGCCCAGCCGCGGGCTCCACACCCTGCCGCTGCCCAGCTCCTCCAGGCTGGCCAGCGCCATGTCCTGACCTTCATGCAGCTGCAGCTGAGCCGGTTCGATGTGGAGATCGACGCGGAAGACGTGTCGGACTCGGCCTCCGGCGGCGCTGCGGAACCAGGGGGTCACCGGGCCGCTGCTGAATCCGATCTCCTCGAGCAGCTCGCGCCTCAGGGACTGTTCAGGGGTTTCGCCAGGCTCCATGTGCCCTCCGAACAGGCCCCACCGTCCTGGGGCCACGATCGTGTCCCGGTCGTCCCGCAACTGGATCAGCCAGCGGCCCTGGCGTTCCAGCACGGCGAGCGCCACGGCGGTGATCCCTGAACTGGTCATGCTGCAGCGGGTCTGAGGCGATGGCGGGGACCGTCACACCCGGTCCGGTGGAGCAAGGTTCCAGCATGCCTGGAGCCGGCAGCCAGCGCGCATGGAGAGGCCGTTGAAGCATGCCCCCAGCTGGACGAGCAGCGCCTGGAAGCCAGACGAGCTCTCAGGGCGACGGGAATCGGCTTCTCGGTCGGTCCGGCCAGACGGTCAACGCTCGTCCGCTCCCTCCTCGAGGCTTCCTTCGTCGTCCGTTGCGGTGGTGCCTTCAGCGCCTGCGGGGGTGTTGGCGCCGGGAGGCGGCTCCGGACAGATCAGGTCGGCCGCCTTGCGAGCCTGACTGAGAAGCGTCAACAGCAGGTGCGGTGATTCCCGCAGCATGGCGATCCAATGGGAGAGATAGGCGGCGTGGTTCTGGGTGTCGCTCCCGATCTCCAGACGCTCTCCCAGCAGCACCGCACCCAGTTCGGCCACCAGCTCCTCACGGGCATAGGCACGCCCGTGCTTTTCCCCTGCGCCCATCACTCCGGATAGATCGCGCGCCAGGCGACTCGGGTGGCCGGTGGAGTGGATCGCCTCATGGGCCCAGGTCGCCACGTGGGCAGCCGCGCTGTGGAACGCGCCATGTTCGGGTAGGTGGATGCGATCGGCATCGGGGTCGTAGCAGGCCCGCTCCCCGCCAGAAATCACAGGGACAGGCCATCGCTGCAGCAACGCTTCAGCACTGAGCAGACGTTCCTGCTCCGGTCTTCGTTCCCGGGCTGCCTTCCCTCGCCGCGCCCGGACGAGTTCGGCCAGGGCTGCCCCTTCCAGATCCGCAGCGTTGAACACCGGGACAGGGCGATAGAGAACCCGGCATGGGCCAGCGGACGATCCATCGGCCTGGCGATGCTCGGACGCTTCAGGGGCTGCGTCCGGGGTTGCAGGGCCAGAGCTGCTGCCGCTTTGTGCCCCGGCGTCCCGGGTCTGGATCACCTGTGGCCGCAGCACATGCACCGCCTGGGATCCGCGGCGAGGCACCAGCCCCCTGGCCCTGGCTTCCGCGAAGCCGCACCAGAAGGGGAGGGTGGATCCCCTCAGGTGCATGCCGAAGCTGAGCAGGGCGGGATTGCTGCCGCGGTAACGGCGGCCGCTGAGCAGATTCACGTGATGGCCGCCGCTGCTGTCATCCCATGGACGTCGCCAGGGCGTGGTGCCCGCTTCCATCAGGGCAATCAGAGAGGTCACAAGTTTTTCCTCGGGTGAGCGGCGGCCCGCAGAGGGGGTGGCGCCCTGGTCAGCGCTGACAGCCATGGCAGAGAGGTCGTCGAAGGAGAGGGTCCGGCCGCCAGGGGCGGTCCCCAGAACCAGTGCCACCGCCTGTCACAACTGCTGTGGCCTCGGAGCTTCTGGGCAAGGGCATGCCGCCTCCTCCCTGGTGCTGCCGCCCGATTCCCACAGCAGCGCGCCCGACCTGTCGCCTGCGTCAGCATGCGCGCAGCGCGTCATCGGGCTTTATGTCGACCACGATCCAGGGCTCCGGCGATGTCCCCTCCGGCGCGGAGCTGCTGGAGCAGGAGCGCCGCGTTCGTCAGGCCGGAACGGCTCTGAGCGCGTCTGATCTGGAGGGCATGTGGTTACTGGATCAGGTGTGGCCCAAAGGCAGCGACAGGCCCTCCTCCTTCAGCGCCGCCCTGCTGCGCGGTCTGCGGGCCCGGCTGGAGATCCGCCAGGAGGAGGGGGCTCTGGTGCTTCGGAATGCCGTGGCGCTTGGCGCTCTGGAGCTGAGCTTTCGCGGGCCAGGCCAGCTGGTGGGATCTCGGCCGCTGCTGCAGTTCCACTTCGAGTCCCTTGAGCTGGCCCTGGCCGGTCACTGCCTGGTGCGCCGTTCCCTGCCAGCTCCGGCGCCGTCACGCATGCCCTTCTTTGCTCTGATCGCCCGTTCCCCGGAAGGTTGGCTGGCCGCTCGCGGTCGTGGAGGCGGCCTGGCGCTCTGGCGTCAGGACTCGGCAGGAGGTGTCAGGCCCGCTCGCCCCTGAGGGGTGGCGAAACCTTGCCGTCATGAAGGCGTGTTGGGGGCAAGGGGGCGGATCTTCAGCCCCCTTGCCCCTCAGCGAGGAGGGGTGCTAAGGTTTTGGACTGCGCGGCCGAGGCGAGAGCCCTGGAAGCGCGGACCGACAACCGAGGAGGCGAGAGCCGCCGATGTTGTAGGTTTCTGAGGTCGTCGCGAGACGACGAGCCCGCGAGGTTCCGAGAGGGACCGAAAGCGGGAGCACCTGGACAAGTAAAGAGTTTAGGAACTGACGCTTTCACTGCGTCGTCCCTGAAGGAAGCAACTGCAGGTGACTGTAGAAGCGATTCCGAAAGCCTCGCGTATCAGTCGATACCGGGTGGAGGGAAGGAGGCGAGAGCCGGCCGGAGGGAGACGATGAACGAGCAGTGAAGGTGTGAGGTCCCGTCAAAGAACAACGCTGAAGCATCGCGATGTTGGATGGCCTGAGGTTCTCACGACCGAGGGCTGTCGAAAGTGACGAGCGATGGGACGGCAAACCGGATCTGAGATCCTGGAAAGCTATGGAGATTGTATCAAGATAGCACTCTCGAAACCTTTGTGTCAGCGAAGGGGCAACAACTGAAGGCTGATTGAGAGATCAGTGATTTGGGTGATTGCAAATCAGTCTGAGGACCAATTGTGCTTGTGCAAGCAAGTGTGAGTGGATTCAAGAGGGATTGATCTACAACGGAGAGTTTGATCCTGGCTCAGGATGAACGCTGGCGGCGTGCTTAACACATGCAAGTCGAACGCACCTTCGGGTGAGTGGCGGACGGGTGAGTAACGCGTGGGAACCTGCCCTCAGGAGGGGGATAACGGCTGGAAACGGCCGCTAATACCCCATATGCCGAGAGGTGAAATGAAATTCGCCTGAGGATGGGCCCGCGTCTGATTAGCTAGTTGGTGGGGTAAAGGCCTACCAAGGCGACGATCAGTAGCTGGTCTGAGAGGATGATCAGCCACACTGGGACTGAGACACGGCCCAGACTCCTACGGGAGGCAGCAGTGGGGAATTTTCCGCAATGGGCGAAAGCCTGACGGAGCAACGCCGCGTGAGGGATGAAGGCCTCTGGGCTGTAAACCTCTTTTCTCAAGGAAGAAGAACTGACGGTACTTGAGGAATAAGCCACGGCTAATTCCGTGCCAGCAGCCGCGGTAATACGGGAGTGGCAAGCGTTATCCGGAATTATTGGGCGTAAAGCGTCCGCAGGTGGCCCTGTAAGTCTGTCGTTAAAGCGTGGAGCTTAACTCCATTTAAGCGATGGAAACTACAGGGCTAGAGTGTGGTAGGGGCAGAGGGAATTCCCGGTGTAGCGGTGAAATGCGTAGATATCGGGAAGAACACCAGTGGCGAAGGCGCTCTGCTGGGCCATCACTGACACTCATGGACGAAAGCCAGGGGAGCGAAAGGGATTAGATACCCCTGTAGTCCTGGCCGTAAACGATGAACACTAGGTGTCGGGGGAATCGACCCCCTCGGTGTCGTAGCCAACGCGTTAAGTGTTCCGCCTGGGGAGTACGCACGCAAGTGTGAAACTCAAAGGAATTGACGGGGGCCCGCACAAGCGGTGGAGTATGTGGTTTAATTCGATGCAACGCGAAGAACCTTACCAGGGTTTGACATCCTGCGAATCCCTTGGAAACGAGGGAGTGCCTTCGGGAGCGCAGAGACAGGTGGTGCATGGCTGTCGTCAGCTCGTGTCGTGAGATGTTGGGTTAAGTCCCGCAACGAGCGCAACCCACGTCGTTAGTTGCCAGCATTCAGTTGGGCACTCTAGCGAGACCGCCGGTGATAAACCGGAGGAAGGTGTGGATGACGTCAAGTCATCATGCCCCTTACATCCTGGGCTACACACGTACTACAATGCTACGGACAAAGGGCAGCAAGCTCGCGAGAGTTAGCAAATCCCATAAACCGTGGCTCAGTTCAGATCGTAGGCTGCAACTCGCCTACGTGAAGGAGGAATCGCTAGTAATCGCAGGTCAGCATACTGCGGTGAATACGTTCCCGGGCCTTGTACACACCGCCCGTCACACCATGGAAGTTGGCCACGCCCGAAGTCGTTACTCCAACCCTTGTGGAGGAGGACGCCGAAGGTGGGGCTGATGACTGGGGTGAAGTCGTAACAAGGTAGCCGTACCGGAAGGTGCGGCTGGATCACCTCCTAACAGGGAGACAAACCAGACATTGCTGTTGGATCCATTCTGTGATCCGGCCGATGTCCTGTCATCTCGAAGGTCGATCGGTACCTCAAGCCAGGTTGCCATGATGAGAAGGAGACTTCTGATCGATGGTGATGGTGGTTTCAGTTCCTGAACTCTGTCTAGGTCACCCCACAAGGGTAAGTACTCCTGGGCCATTAGCTCAGGTGGTTAGAGCGCACCCCTGATAAGGGTGAGGTCCCTGGTTCAAGTCCAGGATGGCCCATTCACCGCCTGCTGAGCAGGCAGGACTTGACTGCTGGGGGTTTAGCTCAGTTGGTAGAGCGCCTGCTTTGCAAGCAGGATGTCAGCGGTTCGAGTCCGCTAACCTCCATCCAACGAGGAATCTCGAGTAGCGAAGGAAGGAGTCGCTGCGGTGGTGACCGAACTGCTGAACGCATGTTGCCTCAACAGAGGTGAGGATGCGGAAAGGAATCTAGCCTCCAGGCATTCTGAACGATCAGCTGCCTGGAAGCTGGATTCAGGCTTCTTGAAGGAGAAGCGATGAATTCAGCAAGAACCTTGACAACTGCATAGGTGAGTTTGGAAAGAAAGCATCTCATGGATGCCCAGCGCGAGCTGGGATTCTATGGAGTTTAAGAGCTGAGACTTTCCAATGTTCTTCCAAGCCTGCCGAGGGTAAGGGAGTTTGATCCTGGACGTCAGGAGGAGAGTGGATTGTGCTGCGAAAGCAGGATGGTCAGCTCAAACCTTGACGCTGGGAGAAGGGGCCTCAACAGCCCTATGGCATTGGAAAGATTTTATAGGTCAAGCTACAAAGGGCTCACGGTGGATACCTTGGCACACAGAGGCGATGAAGGACGTGGTTACCTGCGATAAGTCTCGGGGAGCTGGAAACACGCTTTGATCCGGGAATTTCCGAATGGGGCAACCCCTAGAACGGCCGCCTGAATCCATAGGGCGGTGCGAGCCAACCCAGCGAACTGAAACATCTTAGTAGCTGGAGGAAAGGAAAGTAAAAACGACTCCCTCAGTAGCGGCGAGCGAACGGGGAAGAGCCTAAACCGATGGGTTCGCCCATCGGGGTTGTGGGACAGCGTTGTGGTACCAGTGCCGTTAGGAGAAGCGCTTGAAAGGCGCGCCATAGAGGGTGAAAGCCCCGTATCTGAAAACGAATCTGGCCTAGCTGTATCCCGAGTAGCACGGAGCACGTGAAATTCCGTGTGAATCCGCGAGGACCACCTCGTAAGGCTAAGTACTCCTGTGTGACCGATAGCGCAACAGTACCGCGAGGGAAAGGTGAAAAGAACCCCGGGAGGGGAGTGAAATAGAACATGAAACCGTGAGCTTACAAGCAGTGGGAGCCCGACTGATCGGGTGACCGCGTGCCTGTTGAAGAATGAGCCGGCGACTTATAGGCACTGGCAGGTTAAACCGGAAATGGTGGAGCCATAGCGAAAGCGAGTCTGAATAGGGCGATCGTCAGTGTTTATAGACCCGAACCCGGGTGATCTAACCATGGCCAGGATGAAGCTTGGGTGATACCAAGTGGAGGTCCGAACCGACTGATGTTGAAAAATCAGCGGATGAGCTGTGGTTAGGGGTGAAATGCCAATCGAACCCGGAGCTAGCTGGTTCTCCCCGAAATACGTTGAGGCGTAGCGTCTGGTGCTCCAATTGGGGGGTAAAGCCACCGTTTCGGTGCGGGCTGCGAGAGCGGTACCAAATCGAGACGAACTCTGAATACCCAATGTGTAGCCAGGCAGTCAGACTGTGGGGGATAAGCTCCATGGTCGAAAGGGAAACAGCCCAGACCGCCAGCTAAGGTCCCCAAATCGATGCTCAGTGATAAAGGAGGTGGGATTGCCCAGACAACCAGGAGGTTTGCCCAGAAGCAGCCATCCTCAAAGGAGTGCGTAATAGCTCACTGGTCGAGCGATCCTGCGCCGAAAATGAACGGGGCTAAGCATCGTACCGAAGCTGCGGATTTAACTTGTTAAATGGTAGGGGAGCGTTCCATGTGGGGCGAAGCGTTAGCGTAAGCGGGCGTGGACTGCATGGAAGTGAGAATGTCGGCTTGAGTAGCGAAAACATGGGTGAGAATCCCATGCCCCGAAACCCTAAGGGTTCCTCCGGCAGGCTCGTCCGCGGAGGGTTAGTCAGGACCTAAGGCGAGGCCGAAAGGCGTAGTCGATGGACAACAGGTCAACATTCCTGTACCGGTCATGTTTTGGGAAGGGGGACGGAGAAGGCTAGCCTGGCCAGAAGTTGGTTACTGGTCCAAGCGTTCGAGGCGTTGAGAGCTGGCGAAAACAGCTTGAGCTGAGGCGTGAGTGCGAGCTGCTACGGCAGCGAAGCAGGTGATGTCAAGCTTCCAAGAAAAGCCCTATACCCGTTAAGGCATGACTGCCTGTACCCGAAACCGACACAGGTGGGGTGGTAGAGAATACCGAGGGGCGCGAGGTAACTCTCTCTAAGGAACTCGGCAAAATGGCCCCGTAACTTCGGGAGAAGGGGTGCCACCGCAAGGTGGTCGCAGTGAAGAGGCCCAGGCGACTGTTTACCAAAAACACAGGTCTCCGCTAAGTCGCAAGACGATGTATGGGGGCTGACGCCTGCCCAGTGCCGGAAGGTTAAGGAAGCTGGTCAGCGCAAGCGAAGCTGGCGACTGAAGCCCCGGTGAACGGCGGCCGTAACTATAACGGTCCTAAGGTAGCGAAATTCCTTGTCGGGTAAGTTCCGACCCGCACGAAAGGCGTAACGATCTGGGCGCTGTCTCGGAGAGAGGCTCGGCGAAATAGAATTGTCTGTGAAGATGCGGACTACGTGCACCCGGACAGAAAGACCCTATGAAGCTTTACTGTAGCTTGGTATTGTGCCCGGGCTCGCAATGCGCAGGATAGGTGGGAGGCTTTGATCATCGGCTTGCGGGTCGATGTGAGCCACTGGTGAGATACCACTCTTTGCGAGCTAGGGTTCTAACAGCCACCCGTGATCCGGGGGCTGGACAGTATCAGGTGGGCAGTTTGACTGGGGCGGTCGCCTCCTAAAAGGTAACGGAGGCGCGCAAAGGTTCCCTCAGGCTGGTTGGAAATCAGCCGACGAGTGTAAAGGCAGAAGGGAGCTTGACTGTGAGACCTACAAGTCGAACAGGGACGAAAGTCGGCCTTAGTGATCCGACGGTTCTGAGTGGAAGGGCCGTCGCTCAACGGATAAAAGTTACTCTAGGGATAACAGGCTGATCTCCCCCAAGAGTTCACATCGACGGGGAGGTTTGGCACCTCGATGTCGGCTCATCGCAACCTGGGGCTGAAGTCGGTCCCAAGGGTTGGGCTGTTCGCCCATTAAAGCGGTACGCGAGCTGGGTTCAGAACGTCGTGAGACAGTTCGGTCCATATCCGGTGCATGCGCAGGAATATTGAGAGGAGTTCTCCCTAGTACGAGAGGACCGGGAGGAACGCACCTCTGGTGTACCAGTTATCGTGCCAACGGTAAACGCTGGGTAGCCATGTGCGGAGAGGATAACCGCTGAAAGCATCTAAGTGGGAAGCCCACCTCAAGATGAGTATTCCCATGGCGTTAGCCAGTAAGGTCACGGGAAGAACACCCGTTGATAGGCTCTACGTGGAAGCGCAGTAATGTGTGAAGCGGAGGAGTACTAATAGACCGAGGGCTTGACCACCACTCAACTCAAAGCTTTCTTTTCCAGGCGTGTTGTTTCTGTCAAGGCAGGGACGACCCAACCTATGCAGTTCTCAGGGCTCACCTGAGGATCAAGACTATCCTGGTGTCCATAGCGCTGTGGTCCCACTCCGATCCATCTCGAACTCGGATGTGAAACGCAGCAGCGGCGATGATAGTTGGGGGGTAGCCCCCTGCGAAAGCAGCACGATGCCAGGTAAAACCTTGATTCCAGCCTCCAGTGAAGCCATGACCGGACTGCCGTGTCATGGCGTGATGGAGGATCAATGATGGATGCAGTTACTGCACCGAGATCAGCCACCCGATGGGTGGCTTTTTTTATGGCGTGCCTCCGCTGGGTGGTGTGCGCCGGGCGCGAACTGCCGTGCTGCTGCTGCGGTGCTGGGGTCGGCCGCACGCGGCAATGGCAGAGAACATCCATGCACTTTATGCGGCCAGAACAGCAGGGCGGAGAAAGGCGGTGAGCCTGTCGGTTGTCTGGGAGCGTCCGAGGAGCGCCCTGCAGGTTGTGTGGCGGCGGATTGGTGCTGCGCTAAAGGCCTCCTCAGCTGGTTTGCGGGCTGGAAATTCGCAGATTGACAATGCGAAGCGGCTGATTTTTTGCCCTGGTGGCGGGACGACGGTGGGCGGAAGCTCTCTCCGTTGCGGATGGGACGGCTCCCGCACGGATCGGGCGAGACTCAGGGTGGTCCCGACCTCAAGGGCCGGCTGGGCCCGGGCGGCGAATGGCAAGGGCTTGGGGCGGCTGATCAGGCAGGCAGGTGCGAGGCAACAGGTGGAAGGGGCGAGGCGCATTCCGTCATGTCCTGGTACCTGTTTCTGTCGCTCTGCACAGCAACAGCGTTCACGCCAAGACACATCAAATGGTGATCTCCTCCAGCGACCGGATACTCACGAAGCCTGCGGAGTCTCGCTCGGGATTGCCCTCGCGATCACTGAAGATCACCTGCAGACCAGCGGCGCTGGCCGCTGCAAGTTCAATGTTGGAGTCGCTGATGAAGAGTACTTCGGCAGCCATGCAGCCGAGCCCCTCAAGGATCGCCTGGTAGCTGCTGACCTGCTGTTTGGCACCGATGCGTGTATCGAACCAGTGGCTGAACAGGGGGCGCAGGTCTCCCTCTTCGCTGTGCCCATAGAGGAGCTGTTGCGCCGCAACCGACCCTGAGGAATAGACGGAGAGCTCCAGGCCCATCTCTTTCCAGCGCCGCAGAGTACCGCTGACTTCGGGGAAGAGAGTTGCCTTGAGTTCCCCGCGCGCGTAGCCCTCCCGCCAGATGCGTCCCTGCAGATCCTTCCAAGCTGTCACCTTGCGGTCTCTGCGGATCAGCCAGCGGATGTAAGGGAGGAGTGCTGTTGTCAGATCCTCCGGCGCCATGCTGGATTCCGCATCGCGCTCGGATTGTTGGGCCTGCTGTGCGATTGGGCTCTCCTGAAGCAGTGCGCAGGCTTCAGGATCCTCCTCCTCATTCCAGGACTTCTGCAGTGCAGCAAGCAGAGCCTGGATCTCCGCTTCATGGCTATGTCGGGCGAGGTAGGCGCTCACCTCCCTGGCGGCATAGGGAAAGAGCACATCGCTGACGAACTGCACAGGGCAGGTGGTGCCCTCGATATCGAGCAGGATGTGGCGGATGGAAGGGCTCATCGGGTTACGGGTGCCAAGGCGTTCCAGAGTCGCTGACGCCAGTGCTGTTCCAGCAGGAACTCCAGGATTTCCAGGTGTCGCATCGCCTGCTGCAGGTCGGCACCCCATGCATAGAGGCCATGGCCGGCGATCAGGATTCCATGGGGGGCTCCCGCCAGATGGGGACGTGCGGCTGCGCTGAGGCGATCCAGATCCTGATCATTGGCCAGAACCGGGATGTGGATCCGGCTTTCGTGCGTGTGAATTCCCTCCAGTCCCTTGAGCATCTCCAGGCCTTCGATCACGAGATGAACGAGCCTGATGCCGTCCTCGGGCGCCGGGGGGGCTCCCTTCTCCCCGGCGTCATGCTCCCGGGATGCGCCTCCCTGCTCCTCTCCACCCGGCCTGTTGGATGCGGCCTGGATCGCACTGAGTGACAGCAGCGTGGCGGCCTGGGAGTGGGTGTGCAGCACCGCCCCGGCTCCCGTGCTGTGGACGATGGTCTGATGCAGCCGGGTCTCCGCACTCGCCTTCCCCGTGCCACTGAGCACTCGGCCGGAATTCTCGACCACAATCAGCTCCGAGGGCTTCACCTGCCCCTTGTCGACCCCGCTCGGCGCCATCAGCAGCTCCAGGTGGGGAGGGCGCCGGATCACGACACTGAAGTTGCCGCCGGTCCCGTCGCACCAGCCCCTGCGATGGATGGTTGCCATGGTGCGGCAGAGCCGTCTGGCCTGCTCCTGCAAGGCAGCCGACTGACCGCCTTCGTATGCAGATGTGGTCATGGATCTTCCATTCGGTTCCAGTCTGCTGGTTGATGCCGATGACGCTCAGCCCTGGCAGCGGGGGCACCAGTGGCTGCTGCGCCCTGAAAGCCTGCGTCGCTCGATCGCCGTGCCGCAAGTCCTGCAGGGCTCTCCTGTCCGTCGGTACACCCAGGCCATGCCGCCGTAGTTGCCGTTGACGCCGCTCAGGTCGCGGAAGTCGCTGAAGGTGGTTCCGCCCTCACCGATGCTCACGTTCAACACCCCCACCACTGCTCGGTGAAGCCGCTCAAGCTGGGTCCCCGTCAGCCTGCCGGCGGGTGTGTCTGGCGCGATTCCCGCTGCGAAGAGGGATTCATCGGCATAGATGTTGCCGATGCCCGCCAGCAGAGACTGGTCCAGCAGTGCGCTCTTGATCGGCCTTGCGCTGCCCTTGAGTTTCTGCCGCAGGTAGGCGGCAGTGAAGCCTTCGCTGAAGGGCTCCGGGCCCAGGCGGGTGAGCCCCGTGATCACGCTCTCGGGCGGGCTTCCGGCCGGCACGAACCACATCTGGGCGAAGCTTCGGCTGTCCACGAAGCGGAGCTCTCGCTGTCCCTGCAGCCACAGCCTCACCCGTGTGTGCCTGCAGGGCTCCCGGTTCTCTTGAATCCAGTGGAACTGGCCTGTCATGCGCAGATGCACGCCCCAGGTGCCGGCGTCGCTGCCATCGTCACCGTCAACAAGCGGCGCCAGCAGGTACTTGCCCCGTCTCTGCCACTCCTTGATGCAGGTGTCCCGCAGGGCCAGGCAGAACAGCTCCGGATCCGGGGGATGGGCGATTGCCCTCTCGCGCAGCACCTGCACGGCTTCGATGCGCTGCCCGGCGCTGTGTCCATGCAGGCCGCGCCGGACCGTTTCGACTTCGGGCAGCTCCGGCATGGCGGCGTGGGTTCGGCTCACCCATTGCAACAGGCCACCTGCGGCGGCTGAGCTTCTGGCAGCGTTTCCGGCGTTGGTGTCGCGGTGGGTGGGTGGCCAGCCCGATGAACCGGTTGATCGGCAGGGGGTGACGGCGATCCGGATCCTGCCGCGGCCGATACCTGTGCTCCGGGGATCCGATTGATCCGAAGGATCGGGGCGGTGCCGCACTGCTCGTGTCGGCGTTCCATGGGGCACAGCCACAGACACGGTCGAAGTGATGCATGCCGCGGGGGACGCAGGCGGCTGTTGCCTCATCAGCTCTCGGTCGGTGATCGCGGTGGATGGAGCGCGACTGTCGGCCGGCCGGCACTCACAACAAAGCCCTCCTGCCGTTCAGCGGGAGGGCGATGGGTGCTGTTCAGGACCCGGAGCCTGGATCAGGCCTTCTCGAGCTCGGACTCAGCGAAGTTGTTGGTGTTGATGCCGCCTTCGGAGCCGCTGAAGCCGTTGTAGTTGACCTTCTCGAAACGCACCACCACGGGGTAACGGATGCCGGAGGTGTCGATCGAGGCCACCGTTCCGACCTCGTTGAACCAATAGGACTCGGGGCGCTTGATGCGCACTTTGTCGCCGCGGGAGATGGCCATCGCTAGCTGGGGATCGTTCGGGTGGCTGCCTGAGGGACCCTACCTGGGGTGAGAGGACTTCATCCGTCGGACGTCACGATTCGTCGCCGCCACCCCTGCTCCCCTCCGTCAGGGCTGCATGGCAGCATTCGCCCTCCTCTCCCAGGCCGCTGCCGCCATGGTTGCCAGTGACGCTCCGGTGCTCGATCTGGAGCTGCCCGATCCGGACAACGACAGCCTCAGCAACGTGGAATTCCTGGCCCGGCTGGAGGAGGCCTGGACGGTCTGCGACCGCTTTGACCTGCAGACCGAGATCTGGCGCGGCCGCATTCTGCGCGCCGTACGCGACCGTGAGAAGCGTGGTGGTGAGGGGCGCGGCACCGGCTTCCTGCAGTGGCTGCGCGAGCGGGAGATCAGCAAGACCCGCGCCTACACCCTGATCCAGCTCGCCGAATCAGCCGACACGATGCTCTCGGAGGGGGTGATGGAGCCCGAGAGCGTCAACAACTTCTCCAAGCGTGCCTTCCTGGAGACCGCCGAGGCGCCTCCCGAGGTGCAGCTGATGATCGGAGAGGCGGCCAATGGAGGGCTGCCGATCACCCGCAAGCAGGTGCGGCGTCTCTCGGATGAATTCTCCGCGGCCACCAGTCCGCTGCTGCCGGAGGAGATCCGCCAGCGCACCGCCGAGAACCTGCTGCCGCCGCGGGCCGTGGCGCCGCTGGTGAAGGAGCTGGCCAAGCTGCCGGAACCGCAGCAGGAGGACCTGCGCCGGGTGCTGCGCGAGGAACCGGAGCTGGATCGCGTTCGCGACGTGACCCTCACCGCCCGCTGGCTGAGCCGCACCAGTGAGGCCGGCCTGGCGGTGCGTGCCCTGCAGCATGAGCAGCTGGATCTGGAGAAGGCGATTCAGGAGGCTCAGCGCCTCGACGTGCTCGGCCTGCTCTCCGATGCCGTGGCCCAGGCCCAGCAGGTCGAGAACGCCGTGCTCAAGCTGCACACGAGTTGGCGGCGCCTCGGTGGTGTGCAGGAGCGCCTCTGGGTGGAGACCGGCAGCAGCACCCCCTACCTGCGCGATCTGCTGACGGCCCTGCAGACCCTCAGCGGCGCCACGATGCGCGTCTCGCTGGGGGAACTGGCCGGCGGTCGCCGGGTGCGCCTGCAGCTGGTGGAGGAATCGCCCGAGCAACTGGAGCCTCCGCCCCTGCCGTGATCCCTCGCCGTGATCGCTGGCCTGAGCCCTGGTGCTGATCCGACCCATGCCGCGGGGACTGTCCACCAGATCTGGTGGCGTTAGCCTCGGTCCCCGTCAGGGATGGTGGTGTTGGAGGCGGATCCGCTGCTGGAGTCTCTGCAGCACCACTTCGGCTGGGAGGCCTTCCGGCCGGGCCAGCGCGAGGTGGTGGAGGCCCTGCTGGCGGGCCGTGACTGCCTGGCGGTGCTGCCCACCGGAGCCGGCAAATCCCTCTGCTATCAGCTCCCCGCGCTGGTGCGCCAGGGGCTGGTGCTGGTCATCTCGCCATTGGTGGCGCTGATGCAGGACCAGGTGGAGCAGCTGCGGCGCCGAGGGATCGCGGCCGCCTGCCTGCATGCGGGCCTGGAGGGAGGTGAGCGCCGCCGCCTCCTGCGGATGCTCCAGGACCAGCAGCTGCGCCTGCTCTATCTGGCACCGGAACGGCTTCAGGGCGAGGCCACCCGCCAGCTGCTCGATGACCTGCTCGATGCTGGGCGCGTGGTGGCCGTCGCCGTGGATGAGGCCCACTGCATCAGCGCCTGGGGCCACGACTTCCGTCCCGACTACCGCCGCCTCGGTCAGCTGCGCCGTCTCTGTCCCGGCGTGCCGCTGGTGGCCCTGAGCGCCACGGCGCCGCCGCGGGTGCGTGCCGACATCATCCGACTGCTGGAGCTGCGGCGTCCCCTGGTGCAGGTGCGCTCCGCCCGCCGCCCCAACCTCACCTACGGCATGGCGCTGCGGCCCGCCGATCCGCTGCCCCAGGTCCTGGAAGCCGTGGCTGACGCCCGCGGAGCGGTCTTGATCTACGCCCGCACCCGACGTTCGGTGGAGCAGTGGGCGCGCCGCCTCGCAGCGGCCGGCGTGGAGGCCATCGCCTATCACGCCGGCATGGATCCCCACAGCCGCCAGCTGGCTCTGGAGCACTTCATGCAGCACGCCGCTCCGGTGCTGGTGGCCACCGTGGCCTTCGGCATGGGCGTCGACCGGCCCGACGTGGGGCTGGTGCTGCATCTCGATCTGCCGGCCAGCCCCGAGGGCTATCTGCAGGAGTCGGGCCGGGCGGGGCGCGATGGCCTGCCGGCCCGCTGCCAGGTGCTGTTCGATCCGCTCGATCGGGTCAGCCTGGGCTGGGCGATCCGCTCGGCGGCTCAGCAGGGAGGTGGGGCTCCGCTGGATCTGCGCTCCCGTGACGCGGAGGAACAACGTCTTGCCCACATCCAGCGCCAGCTGCGTCGCATGGAGGCGGTGGCGGAGGGAGAAGGCTGCCGCGAGCAGGCCCTGCTGCTGGCGGTGGGTGAGCTGGTTCCCCCCTGCGGTCGCTGCGATCGCTGCCTCTGTGCGGCGCCCCGGCGTGACTGGTCTGAGCAGGTCTCGCTGCTGCTGGCGGCCCTCGAGGAACGCAGCGGTCGCGACCTTCGCCGCCTCGCCGAGGATCTCAGCGCCGCCCATGGCAGCGAGGAGGAACGCTGGGCCTGGCTGGCCCGACGCCTCGTGCATGAGGAGCTGCTCAGCGAGAGCGATGACGGCGCTCAGCGCCTCTGGCTGCGCTCCAGCGGCCGCCACTATCTTCGCCAGCCCTGGCCACTGCGCTGGGCGGCCTGATCGCATCAGGGTGAAGCTCTGTCAGGGCCGGCCCGAGGCAGCTCCTGGGCGGGCGCTCCGATCGCCATGGGCTCCGTCGGACCTCCATGGTTCAAGTGGCCACATGCTGACCCACAACTCTCTGCGACATCCAGCCTGCATTGCCTGGGGGGAGCTGGGCGCCCCGCGAGCGAGGCGGTCCTGGCTTCACTTCGGCTGGGTCGCAGACACGATGGGGAATCCAGACCGGCTATCGCCTGGGGATCAACCATCGCCTGGGGATCACCGACCCCGGGTTGAGCGAAGGCCTGGCTGCGCAGCGGTGTGCTGCCGGGAAGACACCGCAGCCTGACTCCGCCGGCTGAGGCGAAGGGTTTGAGGGCGGGCCCACCCGCCGAGCGTCAGGTGCGCGTCCGGCAGTAGTCGTTCACCAGCTGCTGTTCGTGATCCCCATTGGGATCGGACCAGTTCTGCCAGGCGCCGGCGGGGGTGGTGCTGTTGAACTTGCGGGCACCGCAGTTGATCGCCACATACAGGGTCTGCCCCTCACCATTGAGTGTGGGGGCCACCATGCTGCCCCCCATCGGCTGCCAGGCGGCCCAGTTGACCTGCAGAGGTCCATAGGTGCGCCAGTCGGGTCTGGAGGCCATCGCCACCGTGGCGGGGGCTGCCGTGGTGGCGGCTGCGGTCTGCTGCACGGCCGGGGCGACAGGGCGCGCTGCTGGGGCAGCGGCAGGCCGGGCGGCGGGTGTGGCAGCTGTGGCAGGTGTGGCCGCGGCCACGGGACGGGCCGCAGAGGCCTCGGGTCGGGCGGCCGGTGCGGCGGCTGCCGCAGGGCGGGCTGTCGGGCGGCTGGTGCCCGCGTTCACGGCGGCCGTGGTCACCGCCGGCCGGGGCGTCGGGGCCGGGGGAGTGCCCTTGAGCTTCAGGCGCGTGCCGGCTTCGACGTGATCCGGATCGCTGATGCCGTTGAGCGCGATCAGCTTGCTCAGGCCGATGCCATAGCCGCTGGCGATCCCCGAGAGGCTCTCGCCCGAGCGCACCACATGCACGCTGGCGCCGCGCGGATAGCTCGGCGCTGCCGGGGCCGGGGAGGCGGTGCTGCGGGCCGTGGCCGGTGCCGCTCCCTGCAGGCGCAGGGTCTGGCCGGCCTCCACCTGATCGGCATTGCGGATGCCGTTGATCTGCATGAGCTTGCTCAGGCTGATGCCCTGGCGCTCGGCGATCTCCGAGAGGGTCTCCCCGGGCTTGACGGTGACCGTGCCGGCGCCGCGCCCGGCCTGCGCGCTTCGGGTTCCGCTGCCGCCCGGAAGTGTGAGGGTGCGGCCGGCCTCCACCTGGTCGGCGTTGCGGATGCCGTTGATCTGCATGAGCTTGCTCAGGCTGATGCCATGGCGCTCGGCGATCTCCGAGAGGGTCTCTCCCCCCTTGACGGTGACCGTGCCAGCGAGGACCGGCAGCGGCAGAGGCAGCGTCACGGCCAGAGCCAGGGCGACGAGGGAGCGGCGCATGGTCAGCAGCGTGGACTCGCCGGCACCTTAAGAGTCATCGCGGGGTGGAACCAGCCCCCCGGCGCAGCAATCCTGTGCTTTCTGCACGGCGGGAGACTCATCGGGTGAGCCGGGACGGTGGGCCCGTGCGCGACCCCGCCTGCGGTCGTCGTGGAACGGTGCCCGGTCGGCTGGAGGAATCGGATCAGGGCGCTGTCGCGGATGCGGCGGAGCCGCCCTGTGCTCCCTGCTCAGCCCAGCAGCCGTTCCACCAGCTTGATCGACATCGTGTAAGGGGGGTAGCGGAACCGCAGATCGAGCCAGAACGGGCGGCTGAGCACGGAGCGCTGATGGGAGAAGGTGCGGAAGCCGGCTTCGCCGTGGTAGGTGCCCATGCCGCTCTCCCCGACCCCTCCGAACGGCAGCTCGGCCAGGCCGGCCTGCACGATCACGTCGTTGAACACGACCCCGCCGGAGCTGCTCGCCTCCAGCACCCTGCGCCGGCTGCCCCGGTCGCCGCCGAACAGATACAGGGCCAGCGGCTTGCTGCCGCGTCGCACCCGTTGCAGGGCCGCCTCCAGGTCGGGCACCGGCAGCACCGGCAGCAGGGGGCCGAACAGCTCCTCCTGCATCAGCGGATCGCCCTCCGGATCGCTGACGTCCAGCAGGGTGGGTTCGATGCGTCGCGTCTCCGGGTCGCTCCGCCCTCCGGCGAGCACCTGACCCTTCCGGCGGGCCCCTTCCAGCAGTGCCTCGAGGCGCTCGAACTGAGCGCGGTTGACGATCGCTCCCAGATGCGGGCTCTGCAGGGGATCCTCGCCATGGAAGCGGTGCCACTCCTCGGCGATCGCCTGCACCAGCGGCTCCCGCAGTGCCGGTGCCACCAGCAGATGATCCGGGGCGACGCAGGTCTGGCCGGCATTGATCGATTTGCCCCAGGCCAGCCGGCGGGCCGTGACGGCCAGGTCGGCACCCTCCAGCACGATCGCCGGGCTCTTGCCACCCAGCTCCAGGGTCACCGGGGTCAGATGCGGGGCCGCCGCCGCCAGCACCAGCCGGCCGATGCGGCTGCCGCCGGTGAAGAAGATGTGGTCGAACCGCTCCTGCAGCAGCGCAGCCGCCACGCTCCCGTCCCCGTTGACCACCTGCACGATTTCGGGTGGGAAGTGCTTGGCGATCAGCTCGGCGATCAGCTGTGCGGTGCGGGGGGCATGCTCCGAGGGCTTGAGGACGGCGCTGTTGCCCGCGGCCAGGGCGCTGACCAGGGGATGCAGGCACAGCTGGAAGGGATAGTTCCAGGGGCCGACGATCAGCACGCACCCCAGCGGCTCGCTCTGCACCGCTGCCCGGCCCGGCAGGGCCCAGGGCGGCAGTCCCACCGTCCGCGGCGCCATCCAGCGGCGCAGGTGGCGGCGGGTGAGCTTCAGCTCCTGGCGGATCGCCACGCGCTCGAAGCTGGCCTCCAGTGGAGGCTTGCCGAGATCTTCGGCCAGAGCCTCCAGCAGGGGTGCGGCCGCGGCCTCCAGCAGGGTCTCCAGCCGGTCCAGCTGTTGCAGTCGCCAGGCCAGTGGACGCGTCCGCCCCTGCAGCACCGGATCCCGCATCGTCTCGACCGGCACCGGCAGCAGGGGATGGACGGCGGCCATGGTGGTGGTCATGGGGACGCTGGATCAGTTCGCCCAAGGATGGCCGCATCACAGGCCCGGTCGTGGACCTCGCGGCGGAGAGCATTCAGCTCCGGGCTCGAGGGTCCGTTGACATCGAACAGCAGGGCCAGGGCCTCGGCGGTGCGTGCCCCATCCAGGGCCTGGATCACGGCCCGACGCCAGGCCGCTGGATCGCGGCCCAGCGCCTGCCGCAGTCGCGCGGTGTCGTTCAGGGTTGAGGCGCTGGCACCGACCACCTCCACGTTGGCGAAGTTGTCGCCGCTGATCCCCGCGGGCCGCAGTCGCAGCAGCAGTTTCTCTCCAGGACGCAGCGGCGGAAGCGGCCAGGCGATCGGCCCTTCGAGCGGCTCGATCCCGTTGCTCCGTTGCTTCCAGAGCACCTGATCGCCACGTTCCAGGCGGATCTCCTCGAACTGCCCCCGGGCAAAGATCGTGGGATCGGCCAATGGGCTGACGGCCTGCACCCGCCCGTGCACTTCGGGGCCGGCGGCTGGGGACAGCAGGCAGATGGCGAGCGCTTCGCCCGGCAGTTCCGGCGGCGTCCGTGCCGAGCCGGCCACCGGCAGGCAGCCGAGCAGCGCGGCGAACAGCAGCAGCCGGGCGGCCATGGCCTGGAACGGGGATCGTCCGGACCCTAGACAGGGCCTCCGCCCACGGTTCAAGGCAACCTGAAGGCGCTCACATGGGGGCGTGGAATCCTGCAGGCGCCACACGCCGATGCCGAGGCGCCTGGGTCGCCGACCTGTGATGTGGAACGAGACGTTAAAGCTGTGCGCGATCGTCCTTTCACAGGCAATGAGTCGGAGGGGCAGAAACGCCCCGACTCAACTTCCCAGGGAGTGATCAAAGCCCTTGACGAGACTTGAACTCGTGACCTCTCCCTTACCAAGGGCCTTTTCAATCGCCAGAACCCTTGGTAAAACAAGGGTCTCATGTATTAGTTTTTCTTCTTACCCTAGGTCTTGCCCTGGCGGGCGATATATTTCTTCGCATTGCCGCTGCCTTTGACTGGCTGTGGTATTGGCGACCAAGGGTTGTGTGTTTCAAGGCAGGATGCTTGGTGCGGCAGGGCGCGCCCAGGCGAGCTGTTCACATCTGCTGAATCAACTGGCGAGGAGGGCGGGCTGCTGTCCCATGCCAACGCCTGCTGCTCGATTCCAGGCTCTCTGGAGGTTGAGGGTGGTCGTGGGTTCGCAGGTGAAGATCAGGCTTGAGCCATGCGCACCACGCACTGGGCCCAAGGACGGCTGACTGTGGTTTCAGGCTGATCTTCTGGTCAGGGGCGAGGAGGCCTCGCTGGCAGCGATCCCAAGCTCTCTGGCGAATGATTGAAGGCACAGACCCTCTACGAAAGGGCCGGGGCTGTCTCAATGAGACGGAAAACGGGGGAGTGGGTGTTACGGCAGTGGGTGTTACGGCACTTTCCTGGGGGCGATTTCGCAAAACCCTTGTGCTGGAGCGGGTTTCAAAGGTCGAAAAATCGGTGTTACGTCACGTTACGGCATTCGCCTAGACCTTTATTGAAGTGAATCTCCCCCTAGCGGGTGGTCGAGAACCCGCATGAATACTAGCTCGGGGGGAGGCAGGACCAGGAAAAGCGGAACCCGGGAGGTGAGACGGACGAGACAAGCATGAGGCTGGGGGGCGGGCTGGTTGGTGTTGGTCGCCTCGTGGGGCCTCGAAAAAAGTTTTGGATCGGTGGCGTTACGCCGTTACGGTTTTTCAGAGAAACGAGTCACACCAATCGATCTGAAGAAACCAATGGCGTTACGGCGTAACGCCACCGGCGCGCAGGAGCGGCACCATCTGGATCCCAACCGGGTGACTGGGGGCGCCGCGCCGTGGTAGTTGCACCGAGGTGCGCTGGAGGCAGCCGGGGGTATTCGGACTCAAGCTGGCCATGTTGATCGTTCCCCCGGTGAAAACCGGCGCCGAAAGAGGGGCGTGAGCAGATCGATCCATTGGGCAGCTGTGTAGGAGCAGCCGGTGCGGCTGTTGAGCTCCGCACTGGCTGAGGGAGGGAAAGGGACAGGCCGTGGCCAGGGCCTGAAGGGCATGCGGCTCAGGCAGCTGATCGGCGAGCACCAGTCGGCGCAACACCGAGAGCAATTCGGCGTCGATCAGATCTGGCGCCTGCAGGTTGGCGTCGGTCAGGCGAGCCCGGGCTGCGCCGTTGAGCAGCAGAGCATTCACGAGCACCGAGGCATCCACCACGACCATCAACGTTCAGCACGCCTTGCGGCTTCGCTCAGCTCCTGAAGTGCAAAGGTGCTCAGGGGCACGCCGGCTCAGCTGGCGAGCCTTTCCAGTCGCTCGGCCACTTCGTCGGGCACGTGGCGGATGCAGAGAGTGCGGGCCATCTCCTGCTCCTGCTTGCTCGCTGCTAGCAAGCTAGGCCCGAACCTGTTCCTGCAGGTGCTGGCACCGGCACGGATGACGACCGATCATCGGCGGACGCCGGAGCAACCCATGGAGCTGCCCATCCGCAACGGCCGCGCAGGCTGGGGTCTCGTGATCGCCGCCCTGGGGGCCCTGGCAGCGCTGGCACCGGCTCAGGCGCAGGCCGACAGCACCCAGGCCACCTGCGTCCTCAGCCGCCACGACCACACCATCCCGGTGCAGCAAGGGCCCTGCAGCTTCAGTCAACGGCAGGGCAACGTCACGGTTCGCTTCCGCGATGAAACCTTCAGCTTCCCCAGTGCGCAGCAGGGAACGGGCTATCAGCGCACCAACGCAGCCAGCGGCATCCGTTTCAACCGAGAGGGGGAGTACACCCTCCAGGTGCTGTGGACAGCGGCGCAGCAAGCCACCACCAGCAAACCCAGGGGCTGGGCCAGAGACAACGTTTACCTTGGCCGCTGGCAAGCCGGCAGCACAGCAGGCCGTGCCATCCTCGATGTGCTCACGCTTGAGCCCAACCGCTTGCGCTGGGGGAGTGCGCTGAATGGCATCTGCGACAGCGACTACAGCGTCCGGTTCCTTCCCTGGGGGCGCAACGGCCGTTTCCCCGATCAGCTGGTCCCGCCGAGCAGCCCCACCGACCTCGTCTATGGCGTGGTCCGGCTGACGCTCCAGCCCAGGCCCTGCCCAACGGGTGCCGCCGTCCTTCAGCTGGCCCTCCCCCTGGATGGATCGAACGCCATGCAGGTGGTCACCTACGACGCCAGCGGCAAGGTGATCGGCAGCTATCCCGATCTCAGGCGGCTGCCCTGACGCCGCCCGCGCCAGCCGCCTCCAGTCCGATGGCTCACCAGCACAAGCACCATGACGGCTGCAGCCATGACAGCTGCTGTCCGGCGGCGCCGGGCGATCCACCACAGATCCGCTCCGGTGAGGTGCTCTGGCGGATCAAGGCCATGGACTGCGCCACGGAGGAAAACGAGATCCGCCAGGCACTGGCGGACGTGACAGGCATCGCCGAGCTGCGCGTCCAGCTGGCGTCCCGCACGCTGGCGATCCGTGCCGAGCCGGAAGCGCTGCAGCAGGCCGAAAGGATCCTGCGCGGGCTCGGCTATCCACCGCAGGTGCTGGAGGCGGGAGCAACAGCAGCGCCGCTGACCGACGCCGTGACCTGGCATCGCCTGATCGCCGCCCTGGTGCTGGCCGCCGCGGCCGAGGGCATCCACACCCTCCTGCCGGCCTCTTGGCTGCACGAGGCCCTGGAGATCACGCTGGCGATCGGAGCCATTCCCTTGGCCGGGCTGCCGGTGTACACCAAAGGGTTGGCGGCGCTGCGCCAGGGGCGGCTGAACATCAACGCCCTGATGACGGTGGCCGTCACCGGAGCCTTTCTGATCGGCCACTGGCCTGAGGCCGCGATGGTGATGGCGCTCTATGCCATCGCCGAAGCGCTGGAGGCCCGGGCCGCCGATCGGGCCCGCGCCGCCATCAGCCGGCTGCTGGAGCTGGCTCCTGAGCAGGCCCGCGTGCGCACCTGCACGGACACCTGGCAGCAGCTGCCCGTGGCGGCGGTGGCCATCAACCAGGTGGTGCGGGTCGAGCCAGGCGAACGGATTCCCCTCGATGGCGTTGTGGCCAGCGGCAGCAGCGCCGTCAATCAGGCGCCGGTCACCGGCGAGAGCCTGCCGATGGAAAAGGGCCCCGGTGATCCGGTGTTCGCCGGCACGGTCAACACCCACGGCAGCCTGGTGATCACAGTCACCGCCCCGGCGTCGAGGAGCACCCTGGCACGGATCATTCACGCGGTGGAGGAAGCCCAGGCCTCGCGGGCTCCGATTCAGCGCTTTGTGGATCGCTTTGCCGCGCGCTACACGCCGGCGGTGTTTGCACTGGCGCTGGCGGTGGCGCTGCTGTCACCGCCGCTGCTGGGGCTCGCGCCGGTCGATGCGATCTACCGGGCGCTGGTGCTGCTGGTGATCGCCTGCCCCTGCGCCCTGGTGATCGCCACGCCGGTCACCCTGGTCAGCGGACTGACGGCCGCGGCCCGACGCGGCATCGTGATCAAGGGCGGGCTCTATCTGGAGCAGGCGCGCCGGCTGCGCACCCTGGCCTTCGATAAAACCGGCACGCTCACCACCGGACGCCCGACGCTGGAGGCGTTTGAGCTGATCGATGGCCGACTCCCGATCGCGCTGCAACGCCAGTGGGCCGCATCACTGGCCGCCCGCTCGGACCATCCGATCAGCCGGGCCATTGCGGCGGCTCTAGGCGGTGAACGGCTGCCGGTCGAGGCCGTGGAAGCCTGGGGCGGTCGGGGGATCAGCGGGCAGATCGACGGCCGGCCGCTGCGCCTCGCCAATCACCGCTGGCTGCAGGAGCTGGGGCTCTGCAGCGCCGATCTGGAGCAGGTGATGGCGGTGCATGAGCAGCAGGGCCGCAGCGTCAGCCTTCTGGCCGATGCGCAGGGTGTGCTGGCCCTGATCGCCGTGGCCGATCAACCCAGGCCCACAGCCGCCGCCGCTGTCGCCGGTCTGCGGCAGCTGGGGCTGACCCCGGTGATGCTCAGCGGTGACAACCGCCGCACCGCCTCCGTGATCGCCGGCCGGCTGGGCATCGAGCAGGTGCACAGCGAGCTGCTGCCGGAGCAGAAGCTGGCAGCAATCGCCGAGCTGCAACGCCAGGCCCCCACCGGCATGGTGGGCGACGGCATCAACGACGCCCCCGCCCTGGCCGGTGCCGCGATCGGTGTGGCGATGGGCGCCGCCGGCAGCGACACGGCCATCGAGGCTGCCGATGTGGTGGTGATGGACGACGACCCGCAGCGCCTCGTGGATCTGATCCGCCTGTCGCGCCGCACCTGGGCCGTGCTCTGGCAGAACATCGCCCTGGCCCTGGGGATCAAGGGGGCCTTCCTGGTGCTCACCCTGCTGGGCAGCGCAACGATGTGGGAAGCCGTCTTTGCCGACATGGGCACCAGCCTGCTGGTGATCGCCAACGGGCTGCGGCTGCGGCGTCAGCGCTGGTGCTGAATCCTCGGGGTTGCCATGACACGAACCGCGCGAGGTCCCGATGGACACCCCCGTGGCGATCAGCCATCGTTGAGCAGCCCGTGGCGCGGAACAGAGCGGAGACCGGGATCTCCAGGCGAGGCCAGCAATGCGCAGGCGGTTTCAACCGGCATCGCCTTGCCATACCAAAACCCCTGGTGCCAGACGACACCCGCTCGAGCCAGAAGCTCAGCATCCGACTGGCTTTCCACACCTTCGGCGATCACTGAAACGCCAAGCTTTGCCGCCAGCGTCGCCAGCGACTCAATGATCAACACATTGACACTATTTTCAGCTAGTCCTGTCACAAGAGCCTTGTCGATCTTGACAATATCGACGGGGAAGTCCTGAAGCCTCACAAGGTTGCTGCCATCCACGCCGAAATCATCCAAAGCAATCCGACACCCCAGCGCCGATGCCGCGCGAAGAATGGACGAAACCCCTTGCTCATCACACCGGGAGGCAAGCAGCTGCTCGGAAACCTCAAGAACCATCATGGCCCTGAACGATGGCTCCAGAGAGCTCAACCAGTCGATCAGCCCAGCATCAAAATCAGCAGGCCAGAGGTTGTAAGAGAGCCATGGGCGATCCTCGCCACCCAGGCCGAATTTCTTAGACGTTTCAACAAACAAGTCGAGCCTGCTCCGCCCAGACGAAAGGCGATTAGTTACATGATAATAAGCATCCAGAAAACTGAGCGGAGGCAAGTTCCTCGATCCCGACTGCCATCGCAACAGCGTCTCAAAACCAATGATCCTTCCCAAGGAAGAATCATAGACAGGCTCACAGTGCAGACCGATTGCACCGGAGCGAACAGCCAGCTCCACCTCCTCGGTGGTGGGCCTGTCCTTCAACTGCCGATCAAACTCCTCCCGGGAAACATAGGTGGCCCGATTTCTTCCGTTTCTCTTGGACAACAGCAAGGCGTAATCAGCCACACGAAGACAGTCGGACAAGCTGTCCCCCGTCTCGAGGCGGGCAACGCCAATGCTGACCGTCCGCACTAATCTGTTATTCGCGACATCCAAGCCATCGGATGCCAGCTGATCCTTGACCCTGTTGGCATAATCAAGAAGATAGTGCTCCCGGCTCTCTGGTGTCAGCACCGCAAACTCTTCACCACTGAGCCTGATGACACTGGAGCCGGCCGGGGCTCCGCTGCGCAGAGATGTGGCGACATGGCGCAAAAAGCAGTCGCCAACAACATGACCATAGGAGTCGTTGATGCTCTTGAAATAGTCAAGATCGATCATGATGATTCCCATATCACGCCCGCGTGTCCCATCTGTATATTCCTGCTCCATGAATCGACGAGATCGCGCACCCGTCAGAAAATCAGTCTTGAGCAGCTCCGAAAGCTTGTCTCGCTCACCCGCCAGGGCAGACACGTCTGACATGGAGATGAAATACGTGGCGCCAGCCGTGAGTGGATTGGGCTCAATATCAGCGTAAAATAAAGATCCGGAAAGATCTCCCAAACGAAAACGAATACAAATCTCCTCAGCGCAAGGGTTGGCGTCTCCGCCAAGATAGCTGGCGATACACGACTTCAACAACGCAGCCGAATCGGATTCAAAAATGCTGTCGAGCGAATGATTCTGCCCCGCCTCCAGGGCAGGCAAGCTATCGGCCAGCCGCCTAGAAATACGCAGCAGTTCATTGTTTTTACTGACCTCCAGGATAATGACCGGCGTGATCTGAAAAATCCGGTCCAGCGTTTCGACCGCTTGCCGGGCCTTACTCGATGCAGCAAGCCTGATAAGAATCAGAGTGGCAACCAGAAAAGAAGCACCCGTGGCCGCAAATGCGGCCATCGCCAGCAGGAGTTGATACCTGTTATCAAGATTGAAGCGTTCATAGCTGATATGGAATCGAGCAACCCCTTGACCATCAGCGCCGAATCTCTGCTCAATCACATCATCAGCATTCAACACCTCACAGGCTTCAGTCGGAGGTAGTTGAACTTTGCTGCCAGGATAAGCAATTTCAATGCAATGAATTCTTTCATCCAGAAGATATTCCGAGGCCATCTCATCAAAGGCCTCAGAACGCTTACCGGAATCGCCATAGGCCTTGACGATGAAGTCAGCCCTGGAGGTCGCCGTTGCAATATCAGTGCCCAGCCTCGAGAAAAAACTATCTTTTGCCTGCCGAAATTGGGCGATCGCCATCACAAAGATCGAGCTAGCAGATGTGATGGCCACCAGGAGCACACACAGAGCTATCGTGACCCCGGCGGCGCGAGGCGACCTGTTCACAACCGATGGGGCACGAATCACAATCGACGGACCACGCCCTTCTTCTCAAGACCCATGAAGCCTTTTCTCGCTTGATCACCAAAGTTAATATCAACAAGTCGGAGAGCCCCACCCTCTTTGCTGATATATATATCGATCGGGACCTTGCCGCCTCGCTTGTCGGTTCCCGTGATGCAGAGAACGAAGAGCGTACCGGATGAATTCGAGAATATTTCTGGATGATTATCGGTGGGAACAATCTTCTTGATTGATGAATCAGAAAGATCAACAAACGTCAGCTGCCCTTTGCTTGAAATTCTTAGAATCTCCTTTCGGGCCAAGGCCTGCAGTTCTCCCTTGATTGCCGATTGCGCTTCGGCATGGCCACAGAACAGTGTCGCGGCGACGGCCAAAGAGAGGGCTGGCTTGATCAGCTTGTTCATGGACCTCCGAGTCCCGGTGCTGCCTTCGAACTTAACCACGGGCAGCCACTGACGCAGGGCAAAACTCCCACCCAGGATACATTAGAAGTCTGTCCCAGTAGCCCTGGCGGGCCTTCTGCCGCAGCGGTTTGCTGATCAGGTCTTGCCTCTCACCTTTGGCCGCTCCGCTCCAGAACCCAGCTGCTGCAACCGATCTGATCAGCTTCCTCAAAGCGCTGCCCGACTGCCGCATGCGCCGTGGGGTGCGCTTTCCGCAGTGGTAGATAGGTGGCGCCCCTTGGAGTGGTGTAAACCCCGAGGCCTGTGACCTGATTGCAGCGTGGTGATCAGGCGGCTGCACGGCTGCAGGCCAGGGATGCCAGTGCTGCCGAACGGGAGCGGCTGTTCAGGGTGGAGGCGATGATGCGGGAGAAGATGCGGCTTTCAGCGCGCTGGTGGCGGACATCGCCATCGCCGCCACGGTCATGGGCCAGGTCATGCACCAGGACGCGCAGGAACTCCTCAAGGGAGGAGAGTGCGCGGCGGGCGATGCGGATGGTGGTGGTGCCGCTGGCGTCATCGCGGCAGTGCAGGCCAAGGATCTCGGTGGAGTGGAAGTCGACGATCTCCATGCGGTGATGAACCGGATCAAAGCCCAGCTCCGCGGATGCGCGTTCCACCAGCGCCAGCCCTTGTTGGCGGATCTGGTGCTCAGTGGCGGAGAGCTGACTGAGGCTGTAGGTGTTGCAGACCTCAGAGCGGCGCTGCTGGCGCACCTTGGTCAGCGAGAGGTGGGGGTGGGATGAGAAGAAGCCGCAGAGTGCTGGCGTGGAGATCAGGCCGATACGGCCGAGGTGGCCGGCGTCATTGACTTCGGCATAGCTGGCCACGGGGATGGCCTGCTGGCCATGGAGGAGGGTGTAAGCGGCGGCTACGTCATGAACGACGGAGGCGGGAATGGAGCGCTCGCCAAGGCCCTTGGAATCGCCTGTGCCGCCTTCCAGGAGGTCAAGGAGCTGCTCGGGTGTGAGCAGGCCATCGCGGGTGGCATTGGCCCAGGCGTGGGCGCAGTAGTAGTCGAAATCGAAGGCGTTGATCATCCGCCGGTCACGGTCCGTGCTGGCGGCGTTGAAGTTGTAGCCAGCGGCGAGATCGGACTTGGTTTCAACGAGGATTCCTTGGACGTAGCAGCGGCCGCGCTCGCTGGCGTCGGTGAGGATGTCGGTGTCGCCGGTCTGGAGTCTGGCGATGGAGGGCTTGAGATCGAGAAAGCTCTCGCGGTACTCGGCCCATTCCTCGGCGTTGCACTGGATCTGGACGGAGAAGTTGCCTGTGGGGCTGCGGCGTTTGCGGGTGGCGATGGTGAGGAGCTTCTGGCCGGGGAAGGCTCTGGACTCCTGAAGGGAGGGGGTCCAGTCCTCGTCGTTGTTGACGATGCGGCAGGAGCGGCCGGAGCGGACCAGGGCAAGGATGCCGAGCGCTAAGCCCTCGCCGTGCTGACCGCGATAGCCGCCTGCGGCCTTGGATGAGATGCCCAGCAGCCAGACGGAGCGATCGAGGCTGACGCCTTGGTTGGTGATCGAGAGGATGCCGGCCCTGGGGTCGTGGCTGATGTGCATGGGATGGCCGTCCTGCTGGCTGTCGCAGGCGTTCTGGAGAATTTCGCGGCAGGCCTCGTAGGGGCCCCAGGTGGGGACGTAGTGGCTGGAGATGCTGAGGCTGAAGGTGGCCATGGGATGGAGGAGGGAGGGGGCAGAAGTGGGCAAAAAAAAGCCCCGGCCGGAGCCGGGGCGCAGGGGATGGGAGAGGGGATCAGGCGGTGATGAGCTCGCGGGCCAGGTCGTTGGCGCGCTGGACGATGGAACGGCCGCTGCCAAAGAGGGTGGAGTGCAGGCGGCGCTTGCCGGCCCCTTTGGTGAGCTGTGAGGTTTCAGCCTGGGTTACGCAGTTGAGGCCCCAGTAGAGGGTGCCTGGTGCGCCGACCTCGCGGCCGAGACCGTCGTGCCAGGCGTTCTCCAGCTGGGGCCACTTGCGTTTGAGATCGGATATGGTGCCTGGGCTGCTGTCGCCGTTGTCGAGCTGGACGGAGGGCACCTGGTAGACCTGCTCCAGCCAGTGGCGGTAGAGCTCGAAGGACATGGGTGTATCGCGCATCGCCTGGTAGTCGTCGATGACCTTGGCAAAGGACTGGCGGGCGATGTCGATGGAGCCGAGGATGCGATCGATCTGGGCGATGTCGTTCTGGTTGTGCTTGATGGAGAAGGTACGGCCGTGGCGGTTGGCTTCTGCGATGGCAAAACCCAAAGTATTGCTGCAGGAAACTCTGATGTCTGAGTAGCTACCGCCAAAGGATGTGCTGCCGTTGTGTCCCAGCCAGCCGATGATGTTGCGATAGATTCTATCGCCGGGTGCGACCTGCGTGTCGGTGCCACGTATTTTGGCTGTGAAGGCAACTTTGGCGCCTCCACGTAGAACGACGACGGTATCCATGTCGACTTCCTCGCGCAAGGCGTTGGCGAAGTCGAGCAGGCGCTGGTTGGGGATGATCTGGTAGCCGGGGCTGGCGGTGCCAAGGATCTTGCGTTCATCCGGGCGCCAGATGCCGATGCGGCTGTCGCCGAGGCTGAGGAGGTTGTTGGCGATGGCTGTGCGGATGGCGGCGCGGCGCGTGATGGCGTGGAGGCCGCCGAGATTGGTGGCGCCATCGGCCGGGGCGGAGGCTTGGAGGAGCTGATCGATGAAGGCATCATCGAGGGGATCGCCGCCCCAGAGCTGCAGCTGCTGGACGGGGAAGAGAGCGCCAGCGCGGCGGAACATCTCCTCGGCTGGCAGAGTGCTGGGAATCACTTCGCCCATGTTGTGCCAGGCGGGTTGATTGAACGCGAAGACTCCACTGGTGAATTCTGCGGGTGCCATGGTGAACGAAAAGGTGGAGGGAAGGGTGAATGAACGGGGGTGAATTGACGGCTGCTGCCGCCAGGGATGGGGAGCGCAGACGCAGCAAGGCCGCCCACCGGCAGGCGATGGGCGGCGGAGTGCGCAGCGCTGGATGGCCGTTGGGCTGAGCGGCTCAGGCGGCGGCCAGTTCAGTGGCGGGCTGCTGGCTGCCGCTGCTGCTGGACGCGCCAGGGAAGAGGGGCGGCAGACCCAGCTGGCTGCGCAGGTGATTGACGCTGATGTCCAGGTCATCCCTGCTGCCGCCAATCGCCTCGCAGCGGATCTCCGGCTGCTCGATGCCCTCCGGGGAGAAGGGCAGCACGCGGATGAAGGTGGTGGCTGTGCCTTTGCGGGGCTGGATCTTGATGGCGGTCTCGCTGAGCTGGATGGTCTGCAGCGCGGCAAGCAGGCTGCGGACGGACCAGGGGATCAGCAGCTCGCCGCTGACGGGGTGAGGTGAGGCCTTGCAGGGGAGCCGCAGCAGCACCTGCACATCGGGGATGGGCGTCTGCAGTGTGACGTCGAGATAGTCACGCAGGCCGTAGCGGCTGTTGGCGCCGTGCTGGCTGATGGTGATGTCGGTGACGACGCCGACCAGTGCGGGCACAAGTGGCCCGGGTTGATCGGGGCTGTCGCCATAGGCGTAGAAGTCGCCGCTGCGGCTCATGCCGACGAGGTTGCGCTCGACATCAGGCGTGGCTTGTACCGCCCAGGCGGGCAGGGTCAGAGGCTGGAGCTCCGGGGTGGTGGAGTCAGGCGCAGCCAAGGAAGCAGTGGTCAAGGCAGAGATGGGAAAGGAACGAGTGGGCGTGCACTGTTGAGTGGGCCCGTTGAACCGCATTCAGTTGGAGGAGTGGGCTTGCTGCTCCGCGGGTAGAGGGGGGAGAGGAATGGAGATGGATTCGCCGCCGGGGGCGAGGGTGAGCAGGGAGCGGAGGGTGATCCAGCGGCGCAGGGGCATGGCGCACCAGTCGGCCGTCAGACGGAGCGCCAGGGGCTGGAGCGGTTGGTAACGGCTTGGAGCCGGTGTTGGTTGAGGAGGTGATGGTGGGCGGGCCGCTGATGGAGTGGACGTCGAGCGGGGCCGCCAGGTTTGGATGGAGAGCCGCAGGTCGCTGAGGTAGCGGCAGAGCGGCTCTCCCTGTGCGGCGGTGAGCAGAAGGGCGTCGCCGATGCGCGGCATGGAGCGGTCGCAGAGCTGGCGCAGTGCCAGGCGGCCATGGGCCGTGGCGGGAGCGATCAGGCAGCGGCCAGGACTGGAGTGGAAGAACAGCAGATCAGGCCGTGACGGCTGGCTGCGGATGGTTGGGATGGCCATCGGTTCAACGGGAGGAGCGGATGAGCGGAGGGAGGTGCCAGATGTGGCACCCCCTTCTGGTGTGGGGCTGGCCGTCAGCTGGATTGCCAGCGCAGATCGCGGATGGCGGCGTGATGGGCCTCGGCGAGCTGGCGGCAGGCGGCCAGGGTCTGGTTGGCGTGGGGCGCGGGCAGGCCGTCCTGGATGGCCTCCAGGACTTCCAGGAGTTGGACGCGCAGGGATTCGATCGTCTGATCGATCGCGCCACGCAGGAGCCGCCCGTCGGCAGTGGTGATGCAGTTCCGGCGGGCGAGCAGCCGCAGCTTCTGGCTGAGATCGTGCAGGACGTGTTCCTGACTCATGGGGGGTGCCGGGGTCTGGGCCCGGGCGAGAGGACGAGCCGCCACACAGGTGGATGTGCACTGCTGCGTGCGGTCGCTTGACCTCGCCTCACTCCCTGGCTGTGCTGATCGCGAACTGAGAAGGGGGTGCCACATGTGGCACCAGTCCAGCCAGCTGCGGAGGGGCCCGCTGGGACAGGAGCCCCGGCTGCTGATCAGGTGTGGTTGGGTAGGAAGTGGACATCGCCGGTGATGGCCACGGCAGCGCGATGGGCCTCCTTGAGCCCCTGCTGCATGGCCTCGATGCGCAGGGCACGGGCGGCAACCTGGGCCGCTGAGAGGGCATGGATGACGCCGTCTGCGCCTTGTGAGTACCGGCCGAAGTAGGTGGTGCCGTTCACCGTGAGCGCGTCGTCGTGGTTCTCGGTGCCGGCGATGTCGAGGAGGTGCTCGGACCGGAAGGCACAGCGAAGGGTGGTTTCCCGCTGGGCCAGACCTTGCTTGCGTGCGGTGATCCAGGCCAGTTCAAGATTGGACCAGTTCTGGCCGGAGAAGAAGCGAACTTCAACAGGGCCGAAAGAGAGTTGCGGCATGAGATCAGAGATGAAGGGAACAAGGAGCCATGCAGGCTGTGTGTACTGCTGAGAAGGCTCATTGACCTTGCCCTGATTGAAAGGATTGATGCGCCGTACATCTCGCTGTGGCCGAGAAATAGATCAGAAAGTACCTGAGATAGCAGCGGTGCGCGCGGTCAGCTGTAGATGCAATGAGCCGCAGATGCGTGATACGCAGCTATTGTTAGTGCGCGTATTGATGCAGTGCTTGATATGGTTTTGCCCATTCTGCTCCGAATGCTTGAGCTGGGCTTGTCGCTCAGCCGAGAAGCGGCAGAAGCCAGTCGAAGCAAGCGGTTCTGCTGAGTAAAATGATTGCAAAGATGCGCTAATCGATGTAAGGTGATCAATGGATAGCAAGCGCATTTCTTTTTTGTCTGGCGGCCATCGCGAGGTGTATGGAGTATTTGACGCCTGCCGCGCGCCGCAACAAAAAAGCCGGTTTCTATAGGGCCGGCCTTGCTTCTGAGCTTGGATTCTTGGGGCGAAAATTAAAGGTGTCTGCGCCTGAGGCGGTTCGGTTAATGAGTAATGCGCCTGGAGGCGCAGGGTAAAGGCGCCAAGAATGTAGGCCGTTGAATTTGTTCTGTGCGCCAGTAAAACGGAAGAGCCTTTTCCGCGGCTAGCCTGAAGTCGACAAGAGGGATATGTCTATGCACCCCATAGGGCACGTAAAGCGTTAATGTCTGATTGCGTATATGCAGGCGCTCCAGGGGCAATATTGTAAGACATGATTGTATCGAGTGTATTGGAGCCGGCTCTGGAGGCGGTGCCTGGCCTGGATGTAGGCACTGGGTCCGGGGAGGGCTGACGGTTGCAGTCCTGCTGATGGCGTTCATGGTGTCGAGCCGCGGCACTGGCCTCTCACCCTCGCCAGGCCGATCAGGACTCAGCGCTGGCGATCGAGGCGGAGGTCCAGGAGGCGCAGCGGTTGTTGCAGGCGGAAGTGGCTGCGGCTTGTGTCGGTGTCCGGCCCAAGCTGTAGCGCATTCCGTTTCTATGCACTGACTGCATAGATACCCCACCTGGGGATGGAAATCTCTCGGCGTTTTGGCCAATCTGGCTGTTCAACGAGGCAGACTGAAACACCATGGCGCGCTTCCTGCTCTGCTTCCCTGGCCCCAGCGTCCCCATCCCGCCCAGATGCCCAGCCGCGAAGACCTCACCGACGCCCTGATCGCCCTGATCCCGGAGGACGGCAGCCGCATCACGAACGACCAGATCCGCACGGCCCTGGAGCAGGAGGCGGGTGAACCGATCAGCGACGCTGAGCTGAAGGAGATCAAGAGCCTGGTGGTGGCGATGGGTGCCGCCGAGGGAGTGAAGGGCCCTGGCGGTGGATTGAAAGCCCCCGGAGTCGCCCCACCAACTCGCGCCACCCCTGCAGGCCGCTCCAGCCGCAACGGCAATGGCGATGGTTCAGGGGGCCGCCAGTCCATCGAAGCCGCCCCACCGGCCAGCCCTCCACCGGCCCCCGGCGACCCCAGTCGCGGCTTCACGGGCTGGGTGGCGCCGCCCGAGCGGGATCTGGGCAAGGCGGCGATGGAGAAGAGCCTCTGGGACGCCGCCGATCAGTTCCGCGCCAACTCCGGCCTCAAGGCCCAGGAGTATTCCGGCCCGATCCTCGGGCTGATCTTCCTGCGCTTTGCCGATGCACGCTTCATGCCCCGCTGGCAGGAGCTCAAGGCCGCCGGTGGCAGCGAACGCCGCGGCAGCCGCGAGGAAGACCCGAACGCTTACCAGAGCGAGGGGCTGCTCTACCTGCCCCCCGGCTCCCGCTACCAGGAGCTGCTGGATCTGCCCGAGGCTGCCGACATCGGCGCCCGGCTGAACGAGGCCATGGGCCTGATCGAGCAGCACAACAGCAAGGGAACCCCTGAAAAACCCGATAGAATCAGTACAGTTCCAATAATGAGACTGGCAGCGGATGGCGGCCCCCCTCCAGTTGGGTTTCACGGACTACGAGCAGACCTACGCCAAGAAGAAAACGCGCCGGCAGCGCTTCCTCGATGAGATGGAAGCCACAGTGCCCTGGGATCCTTTCCTGGCCTTGATTTCGCCTGTGTACCACAGGCCTTCTGCCAAGGGCGGGCGCCCACCGTTTCCGCTGGAGGTGATGCTGCGCATCCACCTGCTGCAGCAGTGGTTCACGCTTTCCGATCCCTTGATGGAGGAGATGCTGATCGATACCCCCTGCTTCCGCCGCTTTGCTGGGATCGACATGGTTGAGGACCGGATCCCTGACGAGACGACGATCCTGAACTTCCGCCACCTCCTGGAAGAGAATCGGATAGCAGAGCAGATCCTGGAGACGGTGAACCAGAGCCTGCGGGAGAAGGGCGTGATGCTTAAGGAGGGTACGATCCTCGATGCCACAATCATCAACGCTCCCAGTTCAACCAAGAACAAGACGGGCGAGCGGGATCCTGAAATGCACTCGGTGGCCAAAGGCAACCAGTGGTTCTTTGGGATGCGGTGCCACATCGGTGTGGATGCAGCCTCGGGTCTGGTCCATTCCGTGGTGAGCACGGCTGCCAACGTCCATGAGCTGAACACGGCACCCGATCGCGTCCATGGCGAGGAACGCGTGATCTACGGCGACTCTGGCCACATCGGCATCGAAAAGCGTGAGGCGTTCAAGGACTGCGAAGCAGAGATGCGCATCGCCATGAAGCCCGGACAGCGCCGAGTTCTACCGGACACCCCAGAGGGAAGACTGCTGGATCTGATGGAGGCGGCGAAAGCACATGTCAGGGCAAAGGTGGAGCATCCATTTCGGATCATCAAGTGCCAGTTTGGATTTCGGAAGGTCTTCTACCGAGGCATCCGCAAGAACAACCTCAAGCTGACGATGCTGTTTGCCCTCGCCAATCTCTGGATGGTGCGCGAACGTTGTCCTTCTACAGCGTAAATGACAGAATAAGTGTGCCATCTTGAGGGTGAGCAGCCAAAAATGATCGGGGAACTCACGAGAAATAAGCCAGTCAGGCCCTGGATTGGAGTACCTGGCGAGTAGCCAAGGACAAAATACCCCACTTGTGTCTCATTGGCGAGAATGAGACACGCTTGCGCTCAATTCCCGGTCTTGATCAGAGCTTCCCAAGCTCGCCGGGGTGCTGCCCCGCAGCTACAACCTGTTCACACCGCAGCTGCTCTCCGAGCTGCTGAAACGCATCTCCGAGATCCCCACCGATCTGGAGTTCGATGCCTTCGGGCGGATCTACGAATACTTCCTGCGCGAGTTCGCCCGCAGCGAGGGGCAGAAGGGCGGTGAATACTTCACGCCCACCTCGCTGGTGGTGCTGATCACCGAGATCGTGGAGCCCTTCGCCGGGCGGCTGCTGGATCCAGCCAGCGGTTCGGGCGGCATGTACGTGCAGAGCGCCCGCTTCGTGAAGGCGCACCGCGGCAACCCGGCCGGCGACCTGGCGATCTGCGGCGTGGAGAAAACGGATGAAACCGGCCGCCTGTGCCGCATGAACCTGGCGATCCATGGCCTGGAGGGGAGGATCTTCCACGGCGGCGACAGCAACAGCTACTACCTCGATCCCCATGATGCGGTGGGTGCTTTCGACTATGTGATGGCCAATCCGCCGTTCAACGTGAATGCGGTGGACATGGCCCGGCTGAGCGGTGCGGTCGGCCCAGGCCGGCGCTTCCCGTTCGGCACCCCGAGCGTGGACAACGCCAACTACCTCTGGATCCAGCTCTTCTACTCCTCGCTGAATGAGAAGGGCCGCTCCGGCTTCGTGATGGCCAATTCCGCCTCCGATGCCCGGGGGTCTGAACAAGCGATCCGCCAGAAGCTGATCGAGGCGAAGGCGGTGGATGTGATGGTGGCTGTGGGGCCGAACATGTTCTACACGGTGACGTTGCCCTGCACGTTGTGGTTCTTCGATCGGGGCAAACAGGGCACCGACCGGGAGAACACGGTGCTGTTTGTCGATGCTCGGCATCTGTACCGCCAGATCGACCGGGCCCATCGCGACTGGAGCGAAGCCCAGATCGGCTTCCTGGCCAACATCGTGCGCCTCTATCGCGGCGAGGCGATGGACGTCACCCTCGGAGGAGAGGAAGCCCAGCGCTGGATCGAGGCCTATTTCGGTGGCGAGGACTCAGCCGAGCCCCAGTACCGCGACATCGCGGGGCTGTGCAAGGCGGCCACTCTTGAGGCGATCGAAGCCCAGGGGTGGAGCCTCAACCCAGGCCGTTATGTCGGCGTGGCGGCGGGGGAAGAGCTGAGCGATGAAGATTTCAAGGAGGCGTTGGAGACGCTGAATGAGGAGTTGGTGGGGTTGAACACCCAGGCCCGGGAGCTGGAGGCCAGGATTGCCCAGAATGTGGCGGGGATCCTGGACGCGTGAGCGGCTGGCCCCATTCTGCGTGACGGAACTATGGTGGGGTCATGATCCGGTCGTTCCGATGCGCCGACACCGAAACACTGGCCCAGGGTTGGGAGGTACCGCGCTTCCAGGCGTTCGAGCGGGTGGCGCGCCGCAAGCTGCGGCAACTGGAGATCGCCCAACGCCTGGAGGATCTGCGCGTGCCGCCTGGCAACCGTCTCGAACTGCTGCGGGGAGATCGGGCCGGGCAGCACAGCATCCGCATCAATGACCAGTTCCGGCTCTGCTTTCGCTGGAGTGACAGCGGTCCGGAAGACGTTGAGATCGTCGACTACCACTGAACCTGCCCCATGGACCGCCTCACTCCCATCACCCCCGGTGAACTGCTCCTGCAGGAGTTCCTCGAACCGTTGGGCATCAGTCAGTACCGCCTGGCCAAGGCCATCGACGTGCCCGCCTCCCGCATCAGCGAGATCATCACCGGACAACGAGCGATCACCGCCGACACCGATCTGCGCCTCTGCCGCGTGCTGGGGCTCAGTCCGGGGTATTGGTTGCGTGCGCAGGCTGCCCACGACACGGAGGTCGCCAGTGCTGAGCTGGCGGAAGAGCTGGAACGGATCCAGCCGTTGGTGGGTTGCTGAAGCCCATGGCCCACCCCCCTCTCGCCGACTGGAGCACCCCCCAGCCGTTCGCGCTGCCGGACCTGGGACCCGGGGTGGAGGGGCCACTGCGCGATCAACTGGAGACGGCCCTGCGCCAGATCGCGGCCGACCCTGTGGTGAAAGCGATGGTGCTGTTCGGCTCTCGCGCCACGGGCACCGCCCGCGCCGATTCCGATCTCGACCTGCTGGTGGTGGAGCGCTTCCCCCAGCTGGAGCCTGAGGACAAGGTGGCCAGCTGGCGGCGCCATTTCCAGCCATTGCATGCCCTGCCCCTGCCGGTTGACCTGATCGTGAGCGGCAGCGCCGATGCCGAGCGCCTGGCCGGCTCCCGCTGGCATGTGATCAGCGAGGCGGCGCGCCAGGGGCGGGTGCTGGTGGTGCAGCCATGACGCCGCAGGAGGGATGGGACTTCACCGCCCAGCAGGCGGTGGAGAAGCTGCTCAAGATCCAGATCGTGCTGCGGGACGAACGGCCGCCGTTCACGCACCTGTTGAACGTGCTGGCCCAGCTGGCCGGGGTGGAGCTGGATCCTCGGTTGTTGGCGCTGCAGCCCTATGCGGTGGAGGCGCGTTACGAGGAAGGACCATTCCCTCTATCGGCCAGCCGAGAAGCCATCCTGGAGGCGTTGGAGCAGCTTCGGGATGAGGCTGTGGCGTTGCTGGGGGAGGGTTGAGATGGTTGCGGTTTTGATGGTGCTTGATGGATTGAATGCCAAGGCGAGGGAGCTGGAAGCCACGATCGCGACGAATGTGGCGGAGCTACTAGAGGTTTGATGATGAGTAGCTGGCAGAAGGTGAAACTTGCTGACTGCGTGGAGTTGCTCGCCGGCTTTCCATTCAAGAGCCATCGGTTCACTGATAATCCAAGCGATGTGCCACTTGTGAAGGGCGAGAATGTAAGTCAAGGCCGCATTCTCTGGGACATTTCCAAGCGCTGGCCGGCATCCGGCTGGGACGACCTGGAAAAGTTCCACTTGGTCCCCGGTGATGTCGTAGTAGCCATGGACCGTCCTTGGATTCCAGCTGGATTGAAATGGTCTTATATCCGTGAGGGCGATCCCAAAGCGCTATTGGTTCAGCGGTGCGCCCGCCTCCGCTCCAGCAATGGATGTCTTGACCAGGATTTCTTGCGATTCGTAATAGGTGGCCCTGAGTTTGAGGGCTACGTGAAACCAGTCACAACTGGCGTGAATGTTCCGCACATTAGCGGGAAGCAGATTCTTGACTTTGAGTTCACTCTCCCCCCACTCCCCATCCAGCACCGCATCGCCGGCATCCTCTCCGCCTACGACGACCTGATCGAGAACAGCCAGCGGCGCATCAAGATCCTGGAGGAGATGGCCCGCCGGCTCTACCGCGAGTGGTTCGTCCACTTCCGCTTCCCCGGCCATGAGGGCTGCACCTTTGTGGACTCGCCGCTTGGGGGGATTCCGGAGGGGTGGGAGGTGAAGGCTTTCACGGCAATCGCAGATGTCTTAAGCGGTGGCACTCCTAAGACTGATATTGCTCACTATTGGGATGGGGAAATCCCATTCTTCACGCCTAGAGACGCGCCTGACTGCTTCTATCTTCAAGATACCGAGAAGCACGTCTCTGATGCTGGTCTGGCCAGATGCGCAAGCTTGCTTTACCCACCCGACACAGTATTCATCACAGCGCGGGGAACTGTTGGGAAGGTAGCCCTCCCCGCCGTTGATATGGCGATGAACCAATCTTGCTATGCATTGCGTGGCAAGGCTGGTTTGTCTCAGCGTTTTCTTTTTCTAATGACGCTCCAGCAGGTCCAGTATCTAAAGAAGAACACAGGAGGAGCGACGTTCGACACGATTGTCGTGGATACTTTCAAGAGAATGGAAGTCGTCACTCCACCCACAATCATCGTTTCTCAGTTCTCGAACAAAATCGACCCCATTTTTGAGCAAGTGAATACGCTCCAACGCCAAATCCAAAACCTCCGCCGTACCCGCGACCTGCTCCTCCCCCGCCTGCTCTCCGGCCAGATCGATGTGGAGGCGCTGCCAGGGCCTGCAGCTGACTGAACCATGACCAACCCACCGCCCCTCAGCAAGCTCGAACGCGTGTCCCTCCGGCAGGCCTGGAAGCACGAAGCCAACGACTTCACCCCCTGGCTGGCGGAAGACGACAACCTCGAGGCCCTGGCTGATGCCCTGGGCATCAGTGAGCTCGAACTCGTCGCCACGGAGCACTGGGTCGGCGACTTCAAGCTCGACATCCTCTGCACCGATGGCGACGAGCAGGTGGTGATCGAGAACCAGCTGGAGGAGACCAACCACAAGCATCTCGGCCAGATCCTCGCCTATGCAGCCGGGGTCGATGCGCGCAAGGTGATCTGGATCGCGGAGTCCTTCCGCCCGGAGCATCTCGCGGCGTTGCAGTTCCTGAACGTCAACACCAACGACGAACTCAGCTTCTTCGGGGTGCAGATCGAGCTGTGGCGAATCGGCGATTCGCCCCTCGCGCCCAAGTTTGAAGTTGTCGTGAAACCAAACAACTGGGCTCGTGCAGGCCGGGAGCAGGCGCGTGCCGTTTCTGCGGCGACACCGCTTAAGCAGCTTCAGCTCAAGTTCTGGACAGCCCTGGTGGAGCGGCTTGGCAAGGAGGCCACCCAGATCCGGCCTGCCAAGCCTGGTCCCTACCACTGGTTGAACACCTCCATCGGCCGCTCCGGCTTTGGACTCAATATCACCGCCAACACGAGGGATGAGCGGTTGGGCGTAGAGCTCTACCTCTCGGGCACAGAGGCGAAACGACAGTTCTCGAACTTGCTGCTGAAGAAAGATCAGATAGAGGCCGAGCTCGGATTCCCATTGGATTGGCAGGAGCTCCCCAACAAAACAGCGAGTCGGATCGCGACGTGGCGCAGCGAGGCCTCCATTGAAGATGAAAGCCGCTGGGAGGAGTATCAGGCCTGGATCATCGAACAGCTGGTGGCGATGGAGCGGGTGCTGCGCCCGGTGGTGAAGGCTCTGCCATGACCGATATCATCCCGCTGCCTACGGATTACGGCCCCTGGCTCGCGGAGCTGAAAACCCGCATCCACCAGGCGCAGCAACGGGCGGCCCGCAGCGTCAACCGCGAACTGGTGCTGCTCTACTGGCAGATCGGACGTGACATCCTCGAGCGCCAGGGCCGTGAGGGCTGGGGAGCCAAGGTGATCGAGCGCCTCTCTGTGGATCTGCGCAACGCCTTCCCGGAGATGAAGGGCTTCTCCCGGGCCAACCTGCTCTACATGCGCGCCTTTGCGGAGGCATGGCCTGATCGGCAGATTGTCCAACAGGCTATTGGACAATTGCCCTGGGGGCACAATCTGGTGCTGCTCAGCAAGCTCAAGACACCCGACCTGCGGCTGGCCTATGCCACCAGGGCGGCGGAGATGGGCTGGTCGCGTGCCGTACTGGTGCACCACATCGAACGGCGTCTGCTGGAGCGGGAAGGGCAAGCCACCACCAACTTCGATCTCCGCCTGCCTCCTCCCAGCTCCGATCTCGCTCGCGAAGCGCTCAAGGATCCCTATCTCTTCGATTTCCTTGGTGTTGGTGATGAAGCGAGTGAACGCGCCATCGAGACGGCTCTGGTGGACCACATCACCCGCTTCCTGTTGGAGCTGGGCGCAGGCTTTGCCTACGTGGGCCGCCAAGTCCCCCTTGAGGTGGGCGGCGAAGACTTCTTCATCGATCTGCTCTTCTATCACCTCAAGCTGCGCTGTTATGTGGTGATCGAGCTCAAGGCCACCGCCTTCAAGCCGGAGCATACCGGTCAGCTCAGCTTCTACCTCTCAGCCGTCGACGCGCAGATGAAGGGCGAACACGATGCGCCCACGATCGGCATGTTGCTGTGCAAGAGCAAGAACAAGGTGGTGGCCGAATACGCCCTACGCAACATTCATCAACCGATCGGGGTCGCTGAATACCAGCTCACCGAGTCCCTTCCTGCCGACCTGCAGACCAGCCTGCCCAGCATCGAGGCCATTGAGCAGGCCCTCACCGATCCCGCCGGAGGCGCTCCGATGCCATGACTCCCAATCCCTACAGCGAAGACCTCCTGGTCGAGCAGCCCGCCCTGGCCCTGCTGACGGAACTGGGTTGGCAGACCGCCTGCGGGCTGGAGGAAACCTTCGCGCCGGAAGGCGGCAGCCTGGGGCGCCGGGATCGCCGCGAGGTGGTGCTGCTGCCAAGGCTGCGGGCAGCCCTGCAGCGGCTGAACCCAGGCCAGCCACCGGAGGCGATCAGCGCCGCCATCGAGGAGCTCAGCCGTAATCGCTCGGCCATGGGCCTGGTTGCGGCGAACCGGGAGGTGTACCAGCTGCTCAAGGACGGTGTGCTCGTGTCAGTACCCGACACAAAACGGGGCGGCCTGAGCAAGGTGCGGCTGCGGGTGATCGACTGGGACCGGCCCGCAGAGCACGACTGGCTCGCGGTCAACCAGATCAAAATCGAGGGAGATCTCTACAACGGCATTCCCGATCTGGTGGGCTTCGTGAACGGCCTGCCGCTGGTGGTGATGGAGTTCAAGAAGCCCGGTGTCTCGGCCCGCGAGGCCTTCACCGGCAACCTCACCCACTACAAGGAGGCCATCCCGCAGCTGTTCTGGAGCAATGCCTTCCTGATCGCCTCCAATGGCACCGCCAGCCGCATCGGTTCCCTCAGCGCCGACTGGGAGCGGTTCTTCGAGTGGAAGCGGATCGCCAGCGAAGACGAACCCCGCCGGGTGTCGCTGGAGGTGCTGCTGCGCGGCACCTGCCAGCCGCAGCGCCTCCTCGATTACGTCGAGAACTTCACCCTGTTCACCGGCAGCAAGAGCGGGCTGGTGAAGATCATTGCCCAGAACCATCAGGTGATCGGCGTCAACAACGCCATCGCCGCCACCCTGGAGGCCCGCCGCCGGGGGCACGGCCGGGCGGGGGTGTTCTGGCAGACCCAGGGCAGCGGCAAGAGCTATTCGATGGGCTTCTACAGCCAGAAGATTCAGCGCAAGGTGCCCGGCGACTGGACCTTCGTGATCGTCACCGACCGCACCGACCTCGACGTGCAGATCGCTGACACCTTCAAAGCCGCCGGGATTGTCTCCCAGGCCGAGGGGGATCAGTGCCACGCCGGCAGCGGCGCCCAGCTGGCCGCGCTGCTGCGCGGCAACCACCGCTACGTGTTCACCCTCATCCAGAAGTTCCGCGTCCCCGAGCTGCTCTGTGATCGCAGCGATGTGGTGGTGATCACGGATGAGGCCCATCGCAGCCAGTACGACACCCTGGCCCTGAACATGCGCACGGCCCTGCCCAAAGCGTTGTTCACCGCCTTCACCGGCACGCCGCTGATCGATGGCGAGGAGCGCACCCGCGAGGTGTTCGGTGATTACGTGTCGATCTACGACTTCCAGCAGGCGGTGGAAGATGGCGCCACCGTGCCGCTGTTCTATGAGAACCGCACGCCCGAGCTGCAGCTGGTCAATCCCGATCTCAACGACGACATCTACGCGGTGATCGAAGCCGCCGATCTTGATGGCGAAGAGGAGCAGAAGCTCGAACGGGAACTGGGCCGCCAGTACCACATCATCACCAGGGACGACCGACTGGAGACGATCGCCCGCGACATCGTGCGCCACTTCCTCGGCCGCGGATTCATGGGCAAGGCGATCGCCATCTCGATCGACAAGGCCACCACCCTGCGCATGTACGACAAGGTGCAGCGCTACTGGCAAGAGGAAACCGAGCGGGTGCGTGCCCTGGTGGAGCAGCTGCCGCCAGATCCCACAGAAGAGGGGGAGGAGCTGCGCCAGCGCCTGCACATCCTCACCACCACCGACATGGCGGTGATCGTGTCGGCCGCCCAGAACGAGATCGCCGACATGGCGGCCCTGGGCCTGGACATCGAACCGCATCGCCGCCGTCTCACCACATCCGAGCCCCCGCTTGATCAGCGCTTCAAGGATCCGGGCGATCCGCTGCGGCTGGTCTTCGTGTGCGCCATGTGGCTCACCGGCTTCGATGCACCGAGCTGCTCGACGCTCTATCTCGACAAGCCGATGCGCAACCACACCCTGATGCAGACGATCACCAGGGCCAACCGCGTCTTTCCCGGCAAGCACAGCGGCCTGATCGTCGACTACGCCAATGTGTTCGCTTCGCTGGAGAAGGCGCTGGCCCTCTACGGCGGGCGCAGCGGCAGTGGCGCCAAACCCACCCAGGACAAATCGGTGCTGGTGGACCAGCTGCGGCAGGTGCTCAACGATGCCCTGCGCTTCTGCGCGGAGCATCAGGTCGACATCGCAGGGATCCATGCCGAGTCCGATGGAATGAAGCGGCTGCAGGCGATCGAGGATGCCGTCGAGGCCCTGATCGCGCCGGAATCGCTGCGGCAGCGGTTCCAGGAGCAGCAGCGCCTTGTGCAACTGCTGCACGCCGCAATCAAGCCCGATCCCGCCGCCCAGGAGTTCGCCGCCTCGGCCGGCGCGCTCAAGAGCATCGCGGCCGCCATCCGCCTGAAGCTCAATCCCAATCCGCCCGACATCAGCGCCGTGATGGGCCAGATCGGCCAGGTCTTGGATCAGTCGATCACCGGCATCGCCATCCGCGATCAGGGCCCGCCCAGCATCGATCTGTCCAAGATCGATTTCCAGGCTCTGGCGGACAAGTTCAAGCAGAACAAGCACAAGAAGACGGAGCTGGAAGAGCTCAAGGCACTGATCGCGGCCCACCTCGCCCGCATGGTGCAGCTCAACCCCACCCGCGCTGATTTCCGCGAGACGTTTGAAGCGCTGATCGACAGCTACAACGCCGGCAGCCGCAGCGTGGAGGAGATCTACAAGCAGCTGCTCACCCTCAGCCTGCAGCTCAGCCAGGAGCAGCAACGCCACATCCGCGAGAACCTCAGCGAGGAGGAACTGGCGATGTTCGACATCCTGCTCCAGTCCGCACCGGATCTCTCAGACAGCGACCGCGCCAAGGTGAAGCAGTCAGCCCGGGAGCTGGTGGAGAAGTTCAAACAGCTCCTGGTGCTCAACTGGCAGCAGAAGTCCGAGGCCCGAGCCAAGCTCAAGCTGCTGATCCAGGATGCGCTCGATATCGGCTTGCCGCGCGCTTACACACCGGAGCTGTACCAGCAGAAATGTGAGGCCGTCTTTGCTCACATCGAACAGGCCTACCCCGAGCGCGACCAGAGCGTGTACTCCCTGACAAGCAGCCAAGCCGACCTCTGAAGCCGTGCCAGCCTCAGGGTTGATGCACGGGGTGCATGAATTGGGCCGACAGCAATACGGCTCTCGAGTCGTTCCTGCCCGACTGGATCGAGACCGCCGCGGAAGAGGCCCGCAGCGTGGCGCTGGGGATGCTGCGCGAACGGGGCCGCGGTGCGGTGCTGGTCGGTGTCGCCCGGCTCGATACGGCTCTTGATGTGCTGCTCAAGGCGGCCCTGGCGCCGCCGCGGGGTAGCGAAACCCTGCTCCTTGCCGATCGACCACTGGGCTCCCTCGGCGCCAAGATCGCGCTGGCGGCCCGACTTGGGCTGATCGATCCAGCGGTGGAGCAATCGCTGCACAACCTGCGCCGCGTGCGCAATGGTTTTGCCCACTCCACAGCGCCGGTGCGGCTCGCCGATCCGCCTTACCGCGACCGGCTGCGCGACAGCGTCGCCCAGGCCCGACGCAACCCCCTGTGGCAGCCGATGCAGACCATCCTCGAGCAGCACCTGGCGGAGCAGACAGGCTGCCCTGAGGCTGAGCACGACCCTGGGCTGCAATCGTTCGTGCTGCTGATCACGATCCTGGTGGCGTTTGTGGAAACCGCCGCACGCCTCCTGAGCCCGATCAGACCGAGCTTGAGCCTGACCTTTGAAGAGGGAATCAGCCGATCGATCAACGCCACTCAATAGAGCAACCGGTTGCCCTCGTAGCGGGCTTGCAGCAGTTCCTGTCCAGCCGGTGGATCAGCTTCTGCTGGCGGGCCTCCTGACGGGCGCGGGTGCTGGGGCTGCCCTCGAAGTGGGTGAGTTCGTTGCGCAGCAGGCCGCCAGCAGGGGCTCTCGGGCTTTGCCCTCTACTGCTTCCCGGGCCGCGTTGGCCAGGGCACCAAGATCCCGGTGCTGGTCGAGGTATTCCCCCTCCGCGATGACCAGGAAGACCGCACCGATGCGCTGGCAGCTCTGGCATCGTTTGCCAACTCGCTTCGCAGTCGTTCCAAGGATCCTGACTGTTCCGGCCAGCCATCGCCACGCAGCTGAACGGGTTGTCGCCGAGTTGGAGGTGCTCTCAGGTGGCGGCGGGTCGTTCGCAACTTTGCTGCGACAGCTGGTGGCCCGGAGGCGCCAAGAGGAACTGCTCAGCCGCGAGAAGCAGACGGCCAGGTTTCGCTTCGGCAAGCCTGAATTGCCACCGTCCTGGTTTGAGCTGCTGGCTCGCGAACTGGATAGCCCGGAATGGCGGTTGGCGCTGGCCCTTGCCACCGGCCGGCCCTATGGCGGCATCAACGATGTGCTCTTGATGCTGGATGGGCGGCTGGATGCCGATCAGGTGGACGAACTGCAACAGGGCATCGGCTGGATTGAATGCCGCGGGCTACCCCGATTGCCTGCCCCGGAGGCCCAGCTGCCCTGGCTACCGCCCGACTATCTCGCCGGCCTGCTGCTTAATCAGCGGCTGTTTGATCCACACGTGCCCGTTGTGGGCGATCGTGCCCGCTGGCGGGAACGGCTACTGGCCGGCCGGCCAGAAGAAGTGATGGTCGTGGCGCTGCACCGTCTTCGCATCGCTGAAGAGGTGAGCTGGCCCTGGCCTTCGATCACCCATTCCGATCCTCAACGCTTGCTCAGGGCCGTGGATGTGCCCGTGCACCCGGCGACGCTGGGCAGGTTGAGGCAGGGCTAATGGACCCATTGCCAATGCAATAAGTGAAGCGGTATGGCTGCAGGATGTTTCAACTGCTGCAACTGAATCGGCTGACGTTTGGAGTTGCCTTGCTGCTGCTCAGCATTGATCAGCTCTGCCTCCATTTTCCGAAGGCAGTTGATCACATCGGAATGGTTGCTTGTTGTTGATTTGGCTTTGACCAGGCAGCCATGGCTTCCCGGATCTTATTTGGATTCCACAGGATCTTGCTTGTCTTGCCAGGAGTTGTGCGCAGCCAGTGAGTGCCAGGCTCTAGTAATTGATGGTCCTTGAGTCGGTGAAGTGTTGCCTGGCCGATCTGCAGGGATTCGCTGGCTGCGCCAATGCTTACCCAGGATTCCTCGCGGAATTGACTGCTCATCTCCACGGATAGCAAAGCAATCTTTGGAATGATTATCAGTCTACTGACCGTGAAGGGCACCTTGCTGGTAGGGCGATCCCTACGGGAGGGGCCCCTGATAAAGCGCAATTGGATCCTCCCCTCCCAGCCAACTGCGGTAGGCCTTGTGGTGGGCCGCCACGGTGTGTCCCATGAACAGCGAGGCATGAGCATCGGTCACCCGGTAGCGCGGTGAATGCAGCCGCCGGGCGTAGGCATGCCGGAACCCGTAGGACGTTTGCCCCTCGCCGCCGATCAGACCATGGCGGCGCAGGTGCTGGTTCACCCGGGCGCCGGCCTGGGACTTGCTGCTTAAGGATGGCAGCGGCTTGGCCCAGAGCTGGGGCAGTCGGAACTCCTCCACCCACTCCGGGTGAAACGGCGGCACCTGCCGCGGCGGAGTGGTGCCATGGCGGTTGGTCTTCCCGGCCGGGATCCAGATGCAGTCCGGGCGATCCTTTGAGGGCTCAGCCACCCAGGCCTCCCAGGGCCGCAGGCCATAGACGGCCAGCAGCACTACGACCCGCTGCCAGGGGCCACTCAGGCCGCCGCTGGTGATCTTCTTGATCTCATCGTCTGAGAAGAACGCCTGGGGCCTGTGCTCCACGGCCATGCCGGCGTTCTGCAGGGGATCCAACAGGGGGCCGTTCCAGGGCTGCCCGCACAGCTCGCAAAGCTGCCGCAGGAAAGCCACAGCGCGTCTCCTGCTGGGGCTCCTAGGACTCGTCTGCTCGATGGCCTGGAGTAGTGAGCTGTCGCTCAGCGGCTGCTCGGGGTCCAGTTGGCGCAGGCGGCTGAAGTAGTGCCGCTCGATCGTGGCGTCCGACACCCCCTGGGCGCGCTTGAACCGTTGCCAGATCGCCGCCACCTCATTCACGTCCAACCGGCGCTTTTCACTCTTGCCCTTGCGGCCCGGCCTTTTACCCGTTCTTACCCCTTCCCCGAAGCAGGCCTCGTGCCAGGCGTCCGAGTCGAACCCGTCCTTGTGCTCGTGGCGGAAGCGCAACAGGGCCAGCGCCCGTTCCTGGACGTCCACCGGATCGGCCTCGAAATCCAGGTACAGCGGCACCCGCCGGCCAGTGAGCTGGACGTACAGCCGCCGCCCCACCGACCGCAGCCGGAACCCCCGCCCGAAGGTTCCCGAGCAGCGGGCAGCCAGTGCGCTGACGGTCAGATCAATGACCTTCTGACCCTCCGCCAAGGGTAAATTTACCCTTTTTTGACCCCGAATGCCGCGAGATGCCTCCACTTGCCTCCATATGACCGGAGGCAAAAGGTAGTTCCTGACAGGATTTCGAGGAAGCCCTTGACGAGACTTGAACTCGTGACCTCTCCCTTACCAAGGGAGTGCTCTACCGCTGAGCTACAAGGGCATGTGGAAGGTGGGCCGGGTTGGATTTGAACCAACGTAGGCAGAGCCAGCGGATTTACAGTCCGCCCCCATTAACCACTCGGGCACCGACCCGAACCACACCCCAAGAACTTACCAGCCGACCGGTCCGCCCCTTCCCCCTGCGGCTCGCTCCGTAGCATGGCCTTTGACAAGGTGTCCGATGTTCCAGGACGGCTTCCACCATGCGCGTTCTGCTGCTCAACGGGCCCAACCTCAACCTCCTGGGCCTCCGGGAGCCCGGCCTCTATGGCGCCGCGACCCTTGAGGCCATCGAGACCGCCCTGCGTTCGGAAGCGAAGATCCTGGGCGTGGAACTGGACTGCTTCCAGAGCAACCACGAAGGTGCCCTGGTGGACCGCATCCATGCGGCCCGGGGGCAGATGGACGGCATCCTGATCAATGCCGGCGCCTACACGCACACCTCGATCGCCCTGCGCGACGCCCTTCTGGCAGTCGCGATCCCCTTCGTCGAGCTGCATCTGAGCAACGTGCACGCCCGTGAGCCGTTCCGGCATCACTCCTGTCTGGCGGACAAGGCGGTGGGCGTGCTCTGCGGCTTCGGGGCCGCCAGCTACAGCCTGGCCCTGCAGGGGCTGCTGGGGCATCTGCGGGCCGGCGCCTCGCCTCAGCCATGAGCGCTGCTCCCCTGCCACATGCTTCTCTGGCCGCCGTGAACCCCTCCGGTGGGCGCGTCGCGGACCCCCTACCGGTGGCACCCGCCAATCCCACCGCCCGGGTGAAGTGGCTGGCCGCTCCCAGCAGTGCCCGCTGGCTGGAGCAGGCGATCGCCAGGCCCGATCTGGTGCTGATCGATCACGCCCACTGCGAGCGCAAGGCGGCCGGGGTGGCATTGCAGCTGATGTTCCGCTACCCCGGCGATGCCGCCCTGGCGGCTGTGCTCAGCCCGATCGCCCGTGAGGAGCTCGAGCATTTTGAGCAGGTGGTGTCGCTGCTGGAGGGTCGTGGCATCGCCCTGCGACCCCTGCCGGCTCCGGCCTATGGCGCCACCCTCAGCGCGGCGGTGCGCAAGGGTGAGCCGGAACGCAGGCTCGATTCGTTTCTGGTGGCAGGGCTGATCGAGGCCCGCAGCCACGAGCGCATGGCACTCCTGGCCGCCCACAGCCCCGACCCGGAGCTACGGGCGCTCTACGGAGCGCTGCTGGCCAGTGAGGCTCGCCACTTCGGTCTGTACTGGCTGCTGGCCGAAGAGCGCTTCGGCCGGGCCGCCACGGTGGAGCGGCTGGAGCTGCTGGCGGCGCAGGAGGTGCAGGCGCTCAGCGGGGAGTTGGCCGATCACGAGGGGGTGCGGATGCACTCGGTGGGGGTGGAGGGCTGACGCCTCAGCGGTTCCGGCTGAAGCCGGTGGGATCGGGCAGCGCTTCCCAGGCCTCGATCTCCACGGCGTAGGCGGCATGGCGCTGGATCGCGTCATCCATGAACAGGGCGGCGCGGATCGGGGTGTCCGGACCTCGCGAGAAGCCGTGCATCGCACCACCGGCCGTGATGCAGCGCAGGGCCGCCAGTTGCAGGTCGCGCCGTGCCTCCTGCAGCGGGTAATCCCGGACGCCGCGTGCCACCAACTCCTGATGCCAGGCGAGCAGCAGCTCCTCATGGCGCCCCAGGCGCTGGGAGGTTGGCGTGCTGCCGCCCACCAGGAAGGCGATGTCGATGGCGGCCAGGCTGCGGCTGGCCCACGACCAATCGATGATCACCGAGGTTGCATCGTCCGCTGTGTCGCTGAACAGCAGATTGTCGGCCCGCAGGTCACCGTGAACGAGGGTCCAGGGGCGTTCGGCCAGTGCCTGATCGATGGCGTCGTTCTGCTCCAGAACCGCGCGGTACAGGCGGCTCACCTCCGGGCCGAAGCGCACCCCATAGGTGGCGAAGAAATCCTCGACGATCTCTCCATTGGGAGTGGCGAACCAGAAGCCATGATCCGGCAGCCAGTCGTGTTGCCGCAGGCCGGGATCCAGCCAGAACTCCGCATGGATGGCGGCCATGCGCCGGATGCTGGCCAGGGTCTCCTGATCGGTGAGGCCGATCACCTGATCGCCGGAGCGCAGGTGGGTGAGATCCTCCAGCAACAGCCAGCTTGGATCACCGGTATTGCTCGCATACACGGTGGGCTGGTGATTCTTCAGCCTGGGCGTGCAGTGGGTGTAGACGCCCACCTCGCGCCCGAAGGCGTTGTTGAGGCGGCTGAAGGCATTGAAGTCCTGGTCGGCCGTTTCGCTCTTGAGGATCACGCTGCCCGGTCCGCCGGCCTCCGGTGCGTAGTCCAGCCGCAGCCGCCAGGTGGTGGATTGAAAGCCTCTGGCCTCGCCAAGAAGCCTGGCTTCCAGGCTGCGCACCGTGGTGCCGAGCGCCTCGCCGATCCAGGCGGGTTCCGGATGCTTGACCGCCCCCACAGGGAGCTCAGAGGTCGGATCGGAGCCAGCCATGCGTCTCAACCGCCTCGTGAAAGCACTATGGCGGGTCGTACGCTCCTGTCACCGTTGACGTCCTGAGGCTTACGCAGGCTCTGCCCCGTCCAGCAGCGGAAATCGCTCGGCGCGCATCCCCCGTGAACTGCGCCACCCAGCCCTCCAGGTTCTGGACAACGCGCAGGGCCGTGAAGCGGGGTGCGCTGCCCACTGGCGACCCGATCCGCAGCGCGTCCCGGAGCGTCCCGGGCGGCGGCTCTGAAGCGATCCGGCAGCGATCGGGGCGGCCATGACGAACCCGGTCCGACCGATTCCCTCCCCTGCGCCTACCGTGACCGCAATGGCTCCCCTCTTCAAGGCTCCATGTACGGCCTGGTCAATCAAGCCATCCGCGACATGATCCTGGTGAACCATGGGGAGGAGATCTGGGCCTGGGTGCGGCAGCGCGCCGAGCTCGAGGTCGACACCTTCGAGGGAATGGAGCCGTATCCCGATGACCTCACCCACCGGCTGGTGATGGCGGCCAGCGTCGAACTCCATGATGATCCCCACGCGCTGCTGCGGGCCTTCGGGGAGTTCTGGGTCAAGTACACCGCCGCCGAGGGCTACGGACCCCTGATGGACATGGCGGGCTCCAGCCTGCCGGAATTTCTCAACAACCTCGATGACCTGCATGCCCGGGTGGGCGTCAACTTCCCCCAGCTGGTCCCTCCCAGCTTCGACACTGAGGAACACGATCAGGGCACGATGCATCTCCACTACCACTCCAGTCGGCAGGGGTTGGCGCCGATGGTGATCGGCCTGGTGGAAGGCCTCGGCGATCGGTTCGATACGCCGGTGGAGGTGGAGCAGCTGGCGAGTCGCGGCGAAGGTGCCGATCACGATGTCTTTTCGGTGCGCTACGAACCGCCGCAGACCTCGCCCGGTGGCGTGATCGAGCAGCCGTGAACCTGGCCCCCTCGGCGCAGCGCTTCCCGGAGCTGTTCCCCTTCCACGTGGTGGTCGATTCCACCCTGGTGATCCGCCAGCTGGGCCCTGCGCTGCAGCGTCTGCTGGGCCCGGATGTGTGTGGGGCCCCGCTGCTGGAGCAGGCGCGCCTGCATCGTCCGCCGTTGCCCGAACCCAGCCTTTCAGGCCTGGCGCGGCTCAGCCACAAGCTCATCGTCCTCGAGTTCCCGAAGCTTCCCCTGCAGCTCAAGGGCCAGTTGCTGGTGGAAGAGCCTTACGCCCTCTTTCTGAGCACCCCCGTGGTGAGCAGTCTCGACCGGCTCAGTTCCCTGGGGATCCGCCTCAGTGACATCGCCCGCCACGATGCGCTCGCCGATGCCCTGGTGATGCTGCAGACCAAGGACATCACCATCGCCGATCGGGTCCAGCGGCGAACCAGTGATCTGGAACTGCTCGCCACCCGCGATGCGCTCACGGGAGTGGGCAACCGGCTGCTGTTCAACCGGGAGATCAGCGCGGCCCTGGCCGAGCAGCGAGACCGAGGTGTCCCCCTGGTGTTGCTCCTGGTGGATGTGGACCACTTCAAGCGCTTCAACGATCGCCACGGCCATCCGGCCGGTGATGCCTGCCTGCGGGGCGTGGCCCAGCGGCTGGTGGAGTTGGTGGGCCGGAGTGGCGATCGGGTGTACCGCTATGGCGGAGAGGAATTCGCCGTGCTGTTGCCGGCCACGGATCTTGCCGGCGGACAGAAGGTGGCGGAGCGCATCATTGCTGGGTTTGCGCGGGCCCCCCTGCAGCTCGATCCTCAGCTGGAGGCGATGCCGTGCAACCCTCGCATCACCGTCAGCGCCGGGGTGGCGTGTGCTGACCCTCGCCTTCAGGGCAGTCAGCCGTCTGGTGCGACCGGGACGATGGATGCCACCCTGCTGATCGCCAAGGCGGATAAAGCTCTCTACCAGGCGAAACATGGTGGCCGAAGCCGCTTCGTCAGCCTGGCCTGAGAGTGCCTGCCGGCGGTCGGCCGCCTTGTCCCGACGGTCTCAGTCCTGACGGTCTCACCACACTCTGCCGCCCCCGGGGGCGGGGACCGAAGTCTGCTGGCCGAGGGCTTCAGTGGCCGCGGCCTGGCAGTGCCCCGTCCAGCAGCGGAAAGCGCTCGGCGATCGGATCGCCGGTGAACTGCGCCACCCAGCCCTCCGGATTGTCGAAGAAGCGGATCGCGGTGAAGCACGGTTCGCTTCCCATGTCGAACCAGTGCCTGGTGCCGGCCGGCACGCGGATCCAGTCTTCGGCCTCGCAGAGCACCTGCAGCACCTCCTCACCGATGTGCAGGCAGAAGAGGCCGCGGCCTTCGACGAAGAAGCGCACCTCGTCCTCGCTGTGGGTGTGTTCCGCGAGAAATTTCTGTCGCAGGGCCTCCCGATCCGGATGGTCCGGTGTCAGGCGGATCGCGTCGACGGTGGGATAGGTGCCGCTCGCCTGCACCCGGGCGATCTCGGGGGCGTAGGCGGCCAGGATCTGCTCGGTCGTGGCCTCCGGGGCCAGCTCCACCCGCGCCGGCCAATGCTCGAAACCGATGCCGCGCTGGGCCAGCTCCGCCGCGATCAGCGCCGGGTCGTTGCTGGCGAGAGTGGGGAGGGGATAGCCGTGGGCCTCCACCGGGAAGATCTGCAGTTGGCTCACCGCTGTGCCAGGGCCTCAGGGATGGGACCAGCCTAAGGAGCCTGTCCGTGACGTTTGATGCCCGCGTCAGCTGCGGCCATGGTGGTCAGGCGCGATCGGGTGGGCTGCCGGGGCCCGATCGAGTTGGCGTGTGATCGGCCTTCGGGGCTGGGGCGTCGGCCGTCACTGGCAGGCTGCCCGGGGCTGTGACGCGGTGGAGGGGCCATGGGGCTGGATCGAGATCTCCTGGTTGGGGCGGCCGTCGCCGCTCCCGGTCTGACGTTGGTGGGGGTGGGGCCCGGTGACCCGGAGCTGCTGACCGTGGCCGCCGTCCGGGCGATCAACGCGGCGACGGTGGTGGCCTATCCCGTCGCCGAGCCTGGGGCCGAGGGCATGGCGGCCCGTATCGCCGCGCCCTGGATCGCGCCGGATCAGCGTCACCTGCCGCTGCTGTTCCCGATGGTGGAGGAGGCCGAGCCGCGCCGTCGTGCCTGGCATGCCGCCGCCGCCGCCCTTGCCGCCGAGGTGTCCGCCGGCGCGGCGGTGGTGCTGCTCTGCGAGGGCGACGCCTCGCTCTACGCCAGCTGCTCTTACGTGTTGCTGGCCCTGGCCGAGCGGCATCCGGCCTGCGCGGTGCGCGTCGTGCCCGGTATCCCGGCCGTGGCGGCGGCGGCGGCGGCGGCCTCCGGCGAGGGGATGGCCTGGCCGCTGGCGCTGCAGCAGGAGGGGCTGCTCATCCGCCCCACGCCGGAGAGCCCGGAGGAGCTGATTGGCCTGCTGGAGCAGGCGGCGGTCACTCGCACGGTGCTGGCTCTGCTCAAGCTGGGGCGCCGCTGGCGCTGGGTGCAGCCGCTCCTGGCGGAGCGGGGCCTGCTCACTGCGGCTCTGTTCGCACGTCGGGTGGGCTGGGGCGATCAGCTGCTGGCGGCGGCGGATCAGGTGCCGGCGGAGGCGCAGCCCTACTTTTCACTCCTGCTGATCCGCCAGAGCTGGCCGGAGGTTCTGCCATGACAGCCCTCGACTGGCTGGCGTTGCTGCACCCGGTGCTGATCGTTCTGTTCGTGTACCCGGTGATCGGTGCCACGATCCGCCTCGGGATCCTGGTGCGGGAGAAGCGCCTGGGCATCACCCGCCAGCCCGATCTGGTGCCGGTGGAGCACGCCGCCCATGGCGCCTGGGTCACGGGCGGCGTGGTGGTGGCGGTGCTGATCGCCCTGCTCTACTCGCTGCTCGCCCATGGGTGGGCCTCGGGCTCCCCCGTCCTGGCCCTGCCCCGCCAGCTTTTGCTGGGGCTCGTGGCCGCCGGCACCCTGGTGGCGTTGCTGGCGCTGCTGCGGGTGCGGCGGGCCGCGCTGCGGGCCAGCTTCGCGCTGCTCTGCTGGGCTGGACTTCTGGGCCTCGGAAGCCAGCCGGAGATCTGGCGCCTGTCGGACAACCCCCTGAGCGCTGGTTTCTGGGGTTCCCACTACTGGAGCGGCGTGCTGCTCACCGGTCTGCTGCTGTTCACCACGGCGGCCCGCCCGGAGATCACTCGGATGCCGCGGCTGCGCCGCCTGCATCTGCTGCTCAATCTCCTGGTGATGGTGCTGCTGGCGGTGCAGGCGATCACCGGCAGCCGCGATCTGCTGCAGATGCCCCTCAGCTGGCAGACCCCGGCGATCCTGAGCTGTGATCCGCTGGCCCGCAGCTGCCCGATGCCGCCTCCGCCGGGGCTGCCCGCGCTCTGACGGGCCCCATGGCTGTCAGGCGCCACCAGGGCCGTTCAGTCGTCGTCGGGGCCCCTCTGTGGCGTGGGGGCCAGCTGCTCGACGGCCCGCATCAGCAGTTCCAGGGCCTCCGATGGTGTCGGTGCGCGCATCAGGGCGTGGCGCATTTTCGGGGCGCCGGCGAAGCCGTTGCAGGTCCAGCCCATGTGCTTGCGGGCGATCAGCAGGCCGTGATCGCCGCGGGATGCCACCAGCGCCTGCAGCTGTTCCGCCGCCAGCTCCAGCCGCGCGCGCGGGCCGGGAGCGGGCGGCACGGGCCGGCCGCTGAGGGCCGCATCGATCTGGCCCACCAGCCAGGGATGACCCATGGTGCCCCGCCCCACCATCACCCCGTCGGCGCCGGTGATCTGCAGGCAGCGCAGGGCGTCATCGGGTCCGTGGATGTCTCCGTTGGCGATCACGGGAATGCGCAGCGCCTGCTTCACCGCCGCGATCGCTGACCAGTCGGCCTGGCCCTTGAAGCCCTGCTCGCGGGTGCGGCCGTGCAGGGTGAGCATCCGGGCGCCGGCCTCCTCCAGCCGCCGGCACCAGCGCACCGCCTCCGCGGTGGTGTCCGCGCCGTCGGGAGCGCCGCACCAGCCGAGGCGCGTCTTCACCGTCACTGGAACGCTGACCGCCGCTGCCACCGTCGCCACAATCCGGGCCGCCAGCTCCGGTTCGCGGATCAGGCCGCTGCCGCCCCCCTTGCGGGCGATCTTCTTCACCGGGCAGCCCATGTTGATGTCGATCAGGAAGGCGCCGCTCGCCTCGGCCCGCCGCGCCGCCTCCGCCATCCCGTCCGGCCGGTGATCGAACAGCTGCACGCCGATGGGGCCCGCTTCACCGGCCAGCTCCTCCACCTTGAGGCGGCCGTGGCCGAGCTCGAGGCTGGTGGCGTTCACCATCTCGGTGAACAGCAGCGCATCCGGCGCCCAGCGGCGCACCAGGCCCCGGAAGATGCGGTCGCTCACCCCCGCCAGCGGGGACTGCAGCACCCGGCAGCGCAGCGATCGGGCCGTGCCGCGCCCGCCCAGCTCGAGGTCCTGCGGGAAGAGGGGGCCTGGTGCCAGGCGTGCTTCGGGGGCGACGGTCAGCATGGCTGTCGTTGCGCAGGCCTCAGTCATCACGCGATCGGCGCATGCGGGCATCCCCGATCCTGGCTGCACGCGGCGAGGCACCAGCTCCGTCCTCGCTGTTCGGGCTCGGGGCAGGCTCCACGGCGACGTCAGGGGGGGACCTGGTGGCCTGGACCGTCGAGTGGGGCAGAGGCACCGCGGGACCGGCGTGAACCGGGACGCTTCGGGGGGTCTGTGGTCACCCGGGGGGGGCGCGGGTGGCTCAGGCCTCCGAGACCCCGCTGGCGAAACCGCTGCGTGGGGCCCACGGGCCAAGCGCTCCCGTGATGACCCATGTCGCTCCGCAGCCAGCCCGGGCAACAACACCTGAGTTCCCCAATGGGATGGCTGCCCTCTTGCACAGGCAAGGGCGGCACCTCCGGAGTGTTGTGGGTCATCCAGAGCGCTCGAGCGGGGCCCTGCGGGCCGTGGCGGCGGCGGGCTCGTCATGCTGGGTGGCGCTCCAGCCCTTCGCCGCCGTGGACGCCGCCCCCGATTCCGCACCTCATCCCCTCAGCCGTGAGCTGCTCGAGGCGGTGCTGGCCGACCGCACCAGCGACCGGTTCGTGTGTGAACTGGTATGGCCGCGGCTGGGCTACGCCCGGGATGCCGCGGGGCGGTGGTGCGCCGGACCTTCCACCGAGGCCCGCTGGCGCGAGGCCTTCCCGGTCGAGCCCCAGTTCATCGCCGAGCGTCCGCCCAGCGTCGCCCTGACCCGGTCGATTGCGAAGGAGCACAAGCAGCTGCTGAAGGAACAGCTCGCGTTCGCCGGCTATCGCATCGGCGAGCTGTACCCGCGCCGCACCCGCCGCGCCACCGCCGTGAACTGGCTGCTGGCCCACCTGGCCGAGCGGGGCGAGCCGCTGCCGGAGGCGGGCCCTCTGCCGCCGCTGCTGGAGATGCCCGCCGATCCGGTGGCCGGCCACCCCGGCGATCTGCCGGTGCGCTGAGATCCCGCGGGCGTGACGCCTGCCCCTCGGCGGCCAGGCCGAGGATGGGTCTGTAGGGTCAAGACAGGACTTCCGTAGTTGGGATAACGCAACGTGGCTCTTCCTGTCGTCGCCATCGTCGGGCGACCCAATGTGGGCAAATCCACCCTGGTCAATCGCCTCTGTCGCAGCCGCGAGGCGATCGTTCACGATCAGCCGGGAGTGACCCGCGATCGCACCTATCAGGATGGGTTCTGGGGGGATCGCACCTTCAAGGTGGTCGACACCGGCGGCCTGGTGTTCGACGACGACAGCGAATTCCTGCCGGAGATCCGTGAGCAGGCCGCCCTGGCGCTGGAGGAAGCCTCGGTGGCCCTGATGATCGTCGATGGCCAGCAGGGTCTCACCGCCGCCGATGAGGCGATCGCCGAATGGCTGCGCTTCCAGGACGTGCCGGTGCTGCTGGCGGTGAACAAGTGCGAGTCGCCGCAGCAGGGCCTGGCGATGGCCGGTGAGTTCTGGGGGCTGGGCCTGGGCGAGCCCTGGCCGATCTCCGCCATCCACGGCGCCGGCACCGGGGATCTGCTCGACAAGGTGATCTCCTTCCTGCCGCCGGTGGGCAGCGAGGACGGGGAGGAGCCGATCCAGCTGGCGATCATCGGCCGGCCGAATGTGGGCAAATCGAGCCTCCTCAATGCCATCAGCGGTGAGAACCGGGCCATCGTCAGCCCGATCCGCGGCACCACCCGCGACACGATCGACACCACGATCGAGCGTGAAGGTGTCAGCTGGAAGCTGCTCGACACTGCCGGCATCCGCCGCCGGCGCAGCGTTGACTACGGCCCGGAATTCTTCGGCATCAACCGCAGCTTCAAGGCGATCGAGCGCAGCGATGTCTGCGTGCTGGTGATCGATGCCCTCGATGGCGTCACCGAGCAGGACCAGCGGCTGGCGGGCCGCATTGAGGAGGACGGCCGCGCCTGCGTGGTGGTCGTCAACAAGTGGGACGCGATCGAGAAGGACAGCCACACGATGCCGGCGATGGAGAAGGAGCTGCGCGCCCGCCTCTACTTTCTGGACTGGGCGCCGATGCTGTTCACCTCGGCCCTCAACGGCCAGCGCGTCAACGCGATCTTCCCCCTGGCCAAACTGGCGGTAGAGCAGCACCGCCGCCGGGTGAGCACTTCGGTGGTCAATGAGGTGCTGCAGGAGGCCCTGCGCTGGCGCTCTCCGCCCACCACGCGCGGCGGTCGCCAGGGCCGGCTCTATTACGGCACCCAGGTGGCCAGCGGGCCGCCGAGCTTCACGCTGTTCGTCAATGATCCGAAGCTGTTCGGCGACACCTACCGCCGCTATGTCGAACGCCAGATTCGCGAGGGGCTCGGGTTTGAGGGCACGCCGATCAAGTTGTTCTGGCGCGGCAAGCAGCAGCGTGACGCCGAGCGTGACCTGGCCCGCGTCGGTTCCCGCGGGCGCTGAGCCGATGGGCAGGGGCTGGCGCTGATGGACTGGCTGCGCCAGCTGCCGATCGGGCAGTACGTCGATCCTGGCGAGGACGGCCGTCGCTCCTGGCTGCGGGATCTCGATCCGCGCCTGAAGCTGCTCTGGACCCTGGCTTTTCTGCTGACGCCGATCCTGGCCGGCCCCCTCTGGCGGCTGTCTCTGGTTGTTCTGTTGCTGCTGATCACCCTGGTCAGCGCTCTGCCGCTGCGCCTGTGGCTGCGGGGCGTGCTGCTCTGGCTGGCCCTGGGGCTCCTGGTGGGCCTGCTCTCCTGCGTGCTGCCCGTGGGCGGGACGCCACCGGCCACCCTGCAGCGGCCCCCCACGGAGCTGCGCCTGCAGCCCGGCCCCGTCGCGGGCGCTCCGGCGCCTGCGCGCAGTGGCCTGGCCTGGGAGCTGCTGCGCTGGGGACCGGCCCGGCTCGGGCCGGTGGAGCTGGGCCCCGTTGTCATCACCCGCAGGTCGGCCCAGCTCGGGCTCAACAGCGCCACGCTGCTGTTCACCCTGATTCACAGCGCCAATCTGCTGCTGCTCACCACGTCGCCCGAGCAGCTGGTGTGGGCGATCGACTGGTGGCTGATGCCCCTGGGCCGCGTCGGCCTGCCGGCGGAGCGGCTGGGCTTCATCCTGCTGCTCTCCCTGCGCTTCCTGCCGCTGGTGCAGGAGGAGCTGCAGAACCTGCTGCGGTCGCTGGCCACACGGGCGGTCCATCTGCGCTCGCTGGGCTGGAAGGGGGGACTGGCCCTGGTGCTGGCGCTGGGTGAGCGGCTGCTGGCCAATGTGCTTCTCCGCTCCGAGCAGGGGGCCGAGGCGCTGCTGGCCCGTGGTGGCCGCTGGCTGCCCCCTCAGGAGCTGCGGGAGGAGGCAGGTGGCCTGGGGGCATCCAGCTGGATCGCCCTGGCAGGCCTGCTGTTGTTTCTGGGTGTGCGCCTGCGCTGGGGCACGCTCTGAGCAGCGGCGCCCGGCACCTGCGGCAGCCCCATCAGCGCCTCCCACCGGCGGAGCAGGCTGCTGTGGATGCCCCTGTGGTGCAGGCGTCGGCGGGATGGCCATGGCCCCGGTCAGGGTGGTGGGCTTGAATGGCGACAAGACCGATCCGGGATGTGAGCCAAGAGCGTTATCTCAACCATCCGACCTTCGGCATGCTCTACCGCGTCGCCCCCGTCGCGGAAGGCAAGGATCTTTATGCGACGCTCTACGCCCAGCGCATCTTCTTCCTGGTCACGCTGCAGAACCGGGGTGCCAGTTTCGAGGTGATTCCGCTGATGGATGCCCGCCATCACGCGGAGCAGAATCTGGCCCGTGCACGTCGCGAGGGACCGGAGGTCCATGCACGCTGGCGCCAGCTGTTCGATCAGACCTTCCTCTGATGGACGGCGGGGCGCACCCCGATCCGCTGGCCGCGCGCCTTGAGGCCCTTCGCCGCCGGCTGCCCGCTGCCACGCGGCTGCTCGCCGTGAGCAAGGGGCAGCCTGCCCATGCCATCCGCGCTGCCGTGGCTGCCGGGCAGCGCAGTTTCGGGGAGAGCCGGCTGCAGGAAGCGGTCGCCAAGCAGGCGCAGCTGCAGGATCTCGGGCCGCTCGACTGGCACTTCATCGGCCGCCTGCAGGCCAACAAGGCGCGCGGAGTGTTGCGCCACTTCGCCACCATCCACTCGGTGGACAGCCCGGAGCTGGCGGAGCGGCTGCAGCGGATCGCCGCGGAGGAGAACCTCTCCCCCGCCATCCTCTTTCAGGTCAAGCTTGCACCCGATCCCGCCAAGACCGGCTTCGATCCGGTGGTGTTGCGTCAGGCCTGGCCGCGGCTGAGCCGGCTGGAGCCCCTGCGGCCCGTGGGGCTGATGACCATCGCGCCGATGGGGCTGGACCGGCAACAGCGTCTGGCGCTGTTCGGACACTGCCGCGATCTGGCTGCGGAACTCGGTCTCGGGGAGCTCTCGATGGGCATGAGCGGCGACTGGCCCGAGGCGGTGGAGGCCGGCAGCACCTGGGTGCGCCTGGGGAGCGGTCTGTTCGGTCCCCGGCCGGCGACGGCGGGGACGGAACCCGGGATGGACACGGCCGCAAAGGCTTGCACCGGCTGACGTGGGACGCTATTCAGGATCCAAGCATCCAACCCGAGGCTTCCTCCGTGTCGTTGTTCTCCCGCCTTCGTTCTGTCGTCTCCGGTGATGACTACCTCGACGGTGACTACGACGATGAGTTGGATTACGACGCCGGGGACGTGAGCCCCGCCAGCTCCAGCACCCCTTCCACCAGCACGATCGCCAGCGGCAGCGCCCTGGCCCTGAGCCAGCCGTTCGGCTCCGAGGATCCCTTCGCCGGGACGAACGTGATCGGCATGCCCGGCATCTCCACCTCCGTGGCGGAGGTCTTTCTCATGGAGCCCCGCAGCTTCGATGAGATGCCCCGTGCCATCCAGGCGCTGCGCGAGCGCAAGACGGTCATCCTCAACCTGACGATGATGGAGCCCGACCAGGCGCAGCGCGCCGTCGACTTCGTGGCCGGCGGCACCTTCGCCATCGACGGCCACCAGGAGCGGGTGGGCGAGAGCATCTTCCTGTTCGCACCCAGCTGCGTCACCGTCACCACCGCCAGTGGCGATGAGGTGGCTTCTCCGACGGTCACGGCCAGCCGCCCGGCTCCCGAGCCTCAGGACGCCGCCCCCAGCCCCGCCTGGGGCCGGACGGATGTCTCGATCTGACGACCGCGTCGCGTCGTCCACCACCGCTGATGCCGGGGCCTCTGTCCAGACGGAAGGCCCCCCGCTCGGCCTGGGCATTCTCGGGCTGGGTCGCATGGCCCAGGCCCTTCTCCTCCCGCTTCTGGAGTCCGGTCAGCTGACCCCTGACGCCGTGTGTGCCGCCGTCGCCACGGAGGCCTCGGCCGTGCGGCTGCGTCAGGAGCTGCCCGTTCGGGTCAGCACCGATCCCCTGCCGGCCTGGCAGGCACCGGTGGTGTTGCTGGCCGTGAAACCCCAGCAGCTGGAGTCTCTGGCGGCCGCACTGGCGGCGTCGGAGGTCGAGCCGGTGTCAGCCAGCGATGAACTCCCTTCGGGCCGTCTGCTGATCTCGGTGCTGGCCGGCGTCTCCCTGACGCGGCTACAGCGGTTGTTCCCCACCTGCGTCTGCGTGCGGGCCGTGCCGAACACGCCGGCCCTCGTGCGCGCCGGCCTCACCGCTCTGGCCTGGGGGGATCGTGTGGAGGCCGGCCAGCAGGAATGGGTCAGGTCCCTGTTCGCCCATGTGGGTGAGGTGCTGGAGCTGCACGAGAGCCAGCTGGATGCCTTTCTGGCGCTCACCTCCTCCGGGCCGGCCTTCGTGGCGCTCGTGGCCGAGGCCATGGCCGACGGGGCCGTGGCTGCGGGGCTTCCCCGGATGCTGGCTCACCATCTGGCTCACCGCACCCTGGCGGGCACGGCAGCGCTGCTGCATGAGCGGGAGCTGCATCCCGGCCAGCTCAAGGACATGGTGACCAGCCCGGCGGGCACCACCATCGCCGGTCTGCGCCAGCTGGAGCGTGCGGGCCTGCGCTCGGCGCTGCTGGAGGCCGTGCTCACCGCCGCCGAGCGCAGCCGCGAACTGGCCTGATCGTCGGCCGCATCCGTGGCTTCGATGGGACTTCACCTGGCTCCAGGGCACAACGCTCGATCGCCCTTCCGCGCCATCAGGCCGCGCTCGGCTGGCTTGCCCCCATCGCGCAGCGGTGAATCCAACTGAGGCCCCTGGGCTCAGCCCGCCTTCTTCTGCCCCAGGCGTGGTTCCGTGCCGGCCAGCAGCCGCTGGATGTTGCTGCGGTGGCGCCAGACCACCAGCACGGTCGTGAGAAGGGCGAGGGCGAGATAGGGCCACCGGACCCCCAGCCCCTGGCCGCTGAACCAGCCCAGCATCAGCAGCGGCAGCGACAGCGCCGCGACCACGCTCGACAGCGAGACGATGCGGCTGAAGGTCAGGACCGTCAGGAAGATCCCGAAGCAGGCAAGGCCCACCGGCCAGGCGAGCCCGAGCAGCATGCCCAGGCCCGTCGCCACCGCCTTGCCGCCCTTCCAGCCCAGCCACACCGGCCAGATATGACCGGCCAGGGAGGCCAGGCCAGCCGCCACCACCCAGGAATCGAGGGGCACCTGGGCGCTTGGATCGAGGGGAACGCCGAGTGGTTCCAGCACCGCCTTCGCCAGCAGCACCGCCACCGCCCCCTTCCCCACATCCACCGCAAACACCACCAGGGCCGGCCCCTTGCCGAGCACGCGCAGCACGTTGGTGGCGCCGGTCGAGCCCGATCCCTGCTGGCGGATGTCAAGGCCGGCGAGCCAGCGGCCTGCCAGATAACCGCTGGGCAGCGAGCCCAGCAGGTAGCCGGCCACAAGCGTCAGGAGGGGCAGCAGATTCATCGGGGGGATCGGCGGGACACGGTGGGGATCTCACGGCCGGGCCTGACGGCGGCCGCCGGGGATCGGGGCGAGCGCGGGCTTCCTCTCCGGCCATTCTCCCGCTGCAGGGTCGGCGTGTCTGCTGGGTGCGGCGGCGCGTGTGCGGCCCCCGGACGGAGTGGGAGCAGGCCCCCTGCCGGAGCAGGGCGGATCAGTAGAGATCCTCCTCGAGCAGCAGTTCATCCGGGCCGGCGGCGAAGGCCAGCCACAGGGGGAACTGCAGCAGCGGGATCTCCACCACGCGCTCGGCCGCATCGATGACGATGAACGGCAGCTCGCCGCGTTCCTCGAGGCGGTCGGCACGCTCGATCAGGGCCTCCGCCCGCTCGAACAGCACGATGCCGCTGGTGGGACCGAAGTCCTCGCGGCTCAGGCCCAGGCAGTCCTGCAGGCCCCGGCGCCATTCGCCGAGGCGTTCGGGCTGGCCGGCCAGCACCAGGGTCTGGAAGCGGTCGCCGTAGAGCTCTCCGAGCACCGAGATCGCCGCCGCGGCGATCAGCACATTGCGATTGCGGCTGCCGCTGCTGGGCTGGGCGCCACGGCCTCCCTGGAACAGGAACCAGTCCTCCAGCAGGCCGGCGCCCTCCACCTCCAGGGTCCGGCGCAGCTTCCAGGGATCGGCGTGGAAATCCGGCTGGCCGCCGTAACGCTCCAGCAGGCTGCGGATCAGGGCCTCGTCCTGGCTGAACTGGCCAGCGGCCGCAGGGGGCGGCGGAGCGTCCTCCGGCTCGGCCGGCCTGTCCAGCGGCGACGGCTGCACGAGCACGGGCTGGGGCACCAGATCGATCTGCTCGGCCGCCACCACCAGATCCTGCAGGGCTCCCACCAGATAGTCCTGAAAGCCACGGATGCGGCGGGCGATCGCATCGGACTGGCCGCTGAAGCTGCGGGCCATCTCCTGCTGCAGCTGCTCGCGCCGCCGTTCCAGGGTGGCGATCTCCCCTTCAAGGGCCGAACGACGCTCCTGGAGATCACTCAGGGCCAGTTCCAGCAACGCCGACGAGGTCGAGGAGGTGGGCTCCCGCTGGCTCAGGGCCTGTCCCACTTCAGGCTGGGGTTGATCCCGCGCCGGTTCCGGCAGCGTGGATCCGGGTGCACCGCCCGCCCCGGCGGCGTCGCCGGGGAGCACCGGTGGACCGTCTGCAGCAGCGGCGGCCTGTGCCGTCGGCACCTCGGCACGCTCCGCGCCGGAGGCATCGGTCGGGGGGAAGGGCTCGGTCATCGCGGCGAGGCGGGCGGGCTGGGGGTGACACGCTGTTCCAGCTGGCTGCGCAGCTCGGTGGCGTCGAACAGCACCGGCAGCAGATGGAGGCTGCGGATCTCCCTGAAATAGAACAGCACCGGCAGCGGTGACCAGAAGACCCGCCAGCCGGTCCACTCGGCGTAGGGGAAGCGGCGGATCTCCTGCTCGAGCCGCAGAACCAGCAGAGCGTCGTCCGTGAAGCGCAGCCGCAGCAGGCCCGCCTGCAACAGCAGAAAGCCGCCGAACACCACCAGGGCCAGACAGAGCCAGCGGGCTCCGTCCCAGAGGGGAGCGCTGAGCAGTGCGGCAGGCCCCAGGAGGGTCACGCCCATCGGCACCCAGTAGCGGGGGGCCAGGGTCACAGTGGATCCGGAGGCCGGATCGGAGGGGGTGGGGGGGGAGTGCATCAGCCGAACAGGACCTGGGTGAGGATCACATCCATCAGGGCAACGGTCACCAGGATCATGACCACCGCGCCTGTGGTGCTGGTGCCCACCTCCTTGGGGCCTCCCTTGGTGGTGAGTCCCCAGCCGCAGGCCAGCACGGCGATCTGCAGGCCGAACACCAGTGCCTTGAGCAGCATCGACGGCAGATCATCGGGCTCCATCCAGGTGCGCACCGAGTTCCAGAAGACGGCCGGCGGCACGCTGTAAAGGGCGGTGCAGCTGACCTGCCCGGACCAGATGGCCACGGCGAAGAACAGCAGGCACTGCACCGGTGACATCAGCACCATCGCCAGCACCCGCGGCACCACCAGGTACTCCACCGGATCGGTGCGCAGCATCGTGATCGCATCGATCTGCTCGGTGACCTTCATCGTTCCAAGCTGGGCGGCGTAGGCCGTCGCCACCTTGCCGGTGAGCAGGGTGGCGGTGAGCAACGGCGCGATCTCCCGCGCCAGGCCGAGTGCCAGCAGGCCGCCGATGGCGGAGCTGGCTCCCTGTTTGGAGAGCTCCGCGGCCACCTGGATGTTGAAGACGGTGCCGGCTGCCAGTCCGGTGATCAGGACGATCAGGAAGCTGCCGGGGCCGGCCTCCAGCAGTTCCTGCAGCAGATCGTTGGGGCCGATCCGGCCGCGGGCGATGGCGGCGGTGGCCTGCCCGCCGATCAGCAGGCTGCTGCCCAGCCGCCGCAGCCAGCGGGGAGGTTTCATCCCTGCACCTGAAGCCCGGGGACCTGGGGCGGCGGGCTGCCTGGGTCGCATCGATGGGATGGCAGGAAGGTCAGGCAAAGCTTCGCCGGGGTGGCTGTCTCAAGGGCCTTGGGGCCGTGCACTGGCAGCGTCATGATTCCAGGCTCTGCCGCTGGGGCGACACGCCCCCTTCGGGCCAGCGTCGCATCACCACCAGGCCCAGCACCACCAGCACGGCCGGGATCAGACCCATGCACAGGCGGATGGCTGTCAGGGCGCTGGCGGGCTGGGCGCTGGCAGCCAGGGATTCCTCGTAGCCACTGGCACTGAGCAGCACCCCCAGCAGGGCGATCACGGCGCTGATGCAGACCTTCTGAGCCAGCACCATCCAGGCGCTGTACTGCCCGGCCGGTTTCTCCGGATCCGCGTCGATCGCATCGGGCAGCAGCGACCAGGGGATCAGATAGGCGGTGGAGGCTCCGACCCCGGCCAGGACGATCGTGAGCACCAGGGCACTCAGCTTCAGCAGATTCTGCGGAGAGGCGAACAGAGGCAGGCCTGGATTCAGAGGCTGCAGCACCATCACCAGCAGGCAGGCTGCGATCCAGAGGGTTCCGCCGAAGCGCAGGGCGGCGAGCCGCCCGCGGTGACGGGCGACCGCGCTCCACAGCCACAGCCCGGCCAGTGAGCTGACCATGAAGGGCAGCAAGATCAGCTTGCTCACACCCTCCGGCACCTGCAGCACCACGGGCAGGAAGAACAGGGAGACGGCCTGCATCAGCTGCAGGGAGCACCACAGCAGCAGATAGAGGCCGAGCACCATGAGGAAGCGGCCGTTGCGGATCACGCGACGCAGCAGTCGCCGGGTGGTGCCGCTCCCGCTCGTGGGTTTCTGGCAGCGCCGTGCCGCCGGCAGAAGCCCGATGCCGCAGGCCAGGGTGGAGGCGCTGATGATCAGGCCGGAGACGAGGCCCACCGGCAGATAGCTGCTCGGATCGCCGAGGTTGCCCACCAGGATGCCGGCGAGCAGCGCGGCCGTGATCGTCGCCAGGATCGATCCGGTGAACCGGGCGGTGTTCAGGCGGGTGCGCAGATGGACATCGCTGCTGAGCTCCGCCGCCAGGGCCGTGTAGGGCAGGTTGACGCAGGTGTAGAGGCTGTTGGCGATCACCGAGATCACCAGAAAGAGGGTGAACTTGATCGCCACCGACGGCCAGGGAGGCAGCCACCACATGGCGGCCATGGCGGCGCCCAGAGGCACGGCGCTCCAGAGCATCCATGGGATGCGAGGGCCCCAGGGGTGATGGCTGGTCTTGTCGCTCAACCACCCGACGATCGGATCGTTGACGGCATCCCAGAGACGTCCGACCCCGTAGGCCACCCCGGCCAGCCAGGGGGGCAGCCCGGCCGCCACGTAGAAGCGCAGCAGGTAGAAGCCGATCAGGGCGGCCCCCATGCCCGTGCCCACATCACCGAGGCCGTAGGCCCACAGCGTCCGCTGGCGCCGACCCGGTGGCAGATCGGCCAGGTCCACGGCATGGACGGCGGAGGGGCCGGCGGTGGAGGTGCTCAAACGGGCTGGGTGGCCGGACAGGCCATAATGCGACAGCCGCCGCATTCTGCGACGGTTCCATCCGGAGCGGCATCATCTGCCATGTTTCCGGACTGTCACCGTTCCGCCAAGGTTCTGCGGTGGGCCCCGGGACCACTCCCGGCTGGATGCCACCCTCGGAGCCTCACCCCCACCGAGGACGCGGCTCCTGCCTCTTCTGCGGTCGGGTGGAGAATTCCATGCCTGGCTGACCGGTCATGGCTGGATGACAACCGGTGACAACGGTGGGCAGATGAGACGGGATCATCCGGACTCTCTGATGGTGATCCGAGTGATTCAACGCCAATCTGCGGGCGTAGTTTAGTGGCAAAACCTCAGCCTTCCAAGCTGATGATGCGGGTTCGATTCCCGCCGCCCGCTTCCTTTTCTCAACAAGGGTTTTCGGCTCAAAGCCCCTGCAGTCACTGGCGTTAGGGCTTGCAGCCTTTGCCAGCGCCTGTTTGGCCGTGCCAGGCTGTGAGACGAAACATCTCACCAAACGTCTCACATGCCCGCGGCCCGTGATTGGGAGGTGACGATCAGGGCCGTCGTGTCTCACGCGCTGTCTCAAAGGGGCTGGACGGTGCTGAATCACCGTGGTCATGCGCGCCTGAACATCGCTGCTGGTGCTGGTGGTGGCAAGCGCCGCCAGGTGCTGCTGCCGATCCCCTGGGAGTGCGACCAGGTCGATCAGATCCGCGACGCCGTGGTTGAGGTCTACGACGAGTTCCAGCAGGGCATCGAGCCTGATGCCTGCGTTGCCCGGATGCCCCGTGCGGAGGAGCAAGGCTCCGATGGGGCGGCAGTGCTCCGATCGGCCTCGAGCCAGGTTGGCCGCGCCAGGCATCGAGGAGGTGCGGCGCTCCACGCTCCTGGTGACTGGGATGCCTTGATTGCAGCCTTCCGGGAGCACAAGCTGATCAGTGGCGAGATCAAGCCGTCGACCTGGCATCGGGTCTACAGGCACCACATGAACCACGTGCTCGGGGCCGTGGCTGTGACGGCCCCGCCGCAGAACGCCAAGCAGCTGCTGGAGACCCTGGCCCGGATCTGGGCGGACAAGCCGGGCGGGCGCACCCGCCAGATCCAGATTCAGTCGACTGCCGCCCTGCTGCGTTGGGCCGTGGCGGAGCGGCGGCTGGGCGAGGACTGGGAGCCGCCTCAGGATCTGGCGGTGTTCGTGGGGCGTCGCGTGCGGCGAAAGCGATCACGACGCCCTTGGAGGTGGAGCACATCCTTGGGTTGGTGCGGGCCATCCCGGATGCCCGCTGGCGCTTCGCCTTTCAACTGATGGCTGCCTACGGACTGCGCCCGGAGGAGCTCCAACATCTGCAGATCCGCCAGGGTCGGCTCTGGTGCATGTATGAGAAGGTCGCCTCCCGCGGCAAGACCCGGCCAAGGGTGTTGCGGCCGCTGCCCTGTGACGACTGGGCAGACGGTTGGCGCCTGGAGGAACGCTTCCCAACCCAGGAGCTGCCTCCCATGCAGCCTGGTCTGGGTGGGGGCTACGTGGGCCACTACCTGATGAATCGCCCGCTCTGGAAGGAGCTTCGGCGTGAGTACGAGGCCAAGGGCGAAAAGCTCGTGCCTTACTCCTGCCGCCACGGCTACGCCCACCGAGCCCACGTGATCTGTGATCTGCCGCCCAAGGTGGTGGCCGCGGCGATGGGGCACAGCGTGCAGACCCACCTGGCGGCCTACAGCCGCTGGTGCGGGGATGACGTGGTGGATGACGCCTTCGCCAAGGCAGAACTACGGCTGGGCCAGGGGCTACGCGCTCAGAGCTCAGCGGCGTAGTGCCGCACGGCCTCCGAGAACTTGCTTAGACCCTGTTCCTCCAGGGTGACCAGGTACTGCTCAACTGACTTGGGTGGGTTCCTGAGGCTGGCTCGGTGCTGCCGCATCGCCATGCACACCCGCTCGGCATCCAGGTTCAGCTGGTCCACCAGAAACAGATCGGGATGGCAGGCACCAAGGCCGTAGCTCGCCAGGACGTGCTCCGGGAAATCATCCAGGTTGAAGGTGAGGATCAGATCGGCTCCACACTTGATGGCGGCTGCCAGAACATGGCGGTCATCCGGGTCCGGTAACTCCAGGGCTGGAATCAGGCTCTGATGGCCATCCACCAAGCGCATCACGCACGTGAGCATTCATCAGCGAGCGGGTGCGCTCCAGCTGTTCTCTGGAGAGATCAGGCCGGTTCCGCAGCACGGCCGTGATCCACTCCTCATGAATCTGATCGCTCCATC